>NZ_JBHSCW010000010.1:0-205080 GCF_042651425.1 Fodinicurvata halophila
CATTCGTAATCCGTCAGTTCGTAACGCCGCCGGCTCATCTGTCCTCCGTAGCTTGCTCTACAGAGGACAAAGGGGAATCATAAATCACCCAATTTGGGAATCCCGTTTATGAGTATGCAGCCTAGTCATCCACGCTTGGGCGCGTTCATCTCCTGGTGGAAGATCAGGGCTCCAGGAATTGATTTATGCTTTCCATTTCGGAGGTAACCAGGGCAAGGAACTCCTCGCGGTTCGATTGATATTGGGTGATGGCGGTCGTTAACTCCGGATCCTCGCACTCGCTTTCCATCAGGTGGACATAGGAGGCGCCCATGCCTTCGGAATAGGACTCAAAAAGCTGATCCTTGCTTCGCAGATAGTCCTTCATCACCTGAAGTATCCTGGGTTCTGGTCTTTCTATGCCCAGAGTGTCGCTCAAGATCATGGACATTAAAGTGGCCCAGATCGTCATTGATCGTTTATCTTTCAGCGAGTTATTGGTCTCTTCCTGAAGCTCAACTATCCTTTCGCCAATAGCCAGATGATCATTGAATGCGGCCGCCTCCTCATTGGTGATTGCTTCATTGGCCTCCATCTTTGCAGACTTCTTATCAAAATTTTCGCTAAACGACTCCGTAATTTCGCTCCATCTCCGACCGCATTCCATCACTTTAAATAAATCTGAATTGTACGCAGTACTAAACTCACTCGATACGGATTTGACGAGTTCTTGTGCTCCTTTCGAGTTTTCTACATCTCCTATCCTGTTTGCCTCTTTCTTCACGAAGGTCTCGATTTCGGCGAGATCGGCGATGCCTGCAACACCTTCTAAACCTTCGATGTTTAAGCGCTCTGCGTTGGCAGATGAAGGACTGGCCATGAACAGGAGGGCCGCGAAGGGGATGGCGAGCAATGGAGAGCCCATGATCTATTCCTTTCACGAAGTACATGTGAGTTGTATGGCATCCAGTGCGGAATAGAACGGGAGAAGAAAGGTCGGATTGCCTTTGCTATGCCAGCCTAGATTTCAACCATATCGGCCAATACTAATTGGGCCATGGAAATATCGCCACGACCCTTTAAAGGTATTACCTTTGGGACTCAAGAAAACGGGTTCACCGGGATCCGGATCTCCGGATGGCCGGACGGTTCTTCTTGCCCCCGAGGAGAGCGCTGGAAGGGCTGCTCGGGTCATTCCGGGGAAACAGGGTGGTCTCAGCGTCGTCCTTGTCGCAATCCTGGTCGACCGCATCTCGCAGGGTTTCGGCCGCACGGCCCGCGAGAGGGGCCACCTCAGCTGGTACCAGCGGGCTCTACCTCATAAACGGGGGATAAGCGGTATTCATTAAGCTTGGTTTTCTTGGAACGAGGCTTGATGGAGGAGGTACCGATGTCCCCGACAGATTCTCTTCTTGGGATAGAAGGTTTGGCCGTTCAGCGGGTGGAGCGGCGGCGAGACATTCATGTCTGGGCCAGGCCCAAGGAGCGCCTGGCCTGCGTGCACTGCTTGCACACGGCGGTGCGGATCAAGGCCACCTACCGGCGTACGCTCAAGCACAGCCGCCAGGGCAACCAGCTGCTGGTGCTGCACTTGAGCGTGCCCAAGTATCATTGCCCGGGGTGCCAGCGTTATTTCCGTCACCGCTTTGCCGGCATTCGCCCGCGCCTGCGCGCCACCGAGGCCTATCGCCTGGAGGTCTTCGAGGCCCATGAGGGCGGGTCAGCCAGCGCAAGCTGACGACGACGCACGCGGTGGGCAGCGCCACGGTGGAGCGCTGGTATCAATTCTTCATCCGCCAGCGTGTCTCGGAGCTGTCCGGCCGGAGCTGTCCCCAGGTGCTGGGCATCGATGAGCACCTCTTCAGCCGCAAACAGGGCTACGCCACGAGCTTGGTGGATCTCAAGAACCATAAGGTGTTCGATGTGGTGCTGGGCCGTTCGGAGCCCAGCCTGCAGCGCTATCTCAGCCGCCTGCCGGGGCGCACGCAGGTCAGGCTGGTGGTGATGGATCTCTCCGAGACCTACCGCGCACTCGTGCGCCGGTACTTTCCCAACGCCCGGATCGTGGCCGATCGCTTCCATGTCGTCCACCTGGTCAACCAGCACTTCCTGAAGCTGTGGCAGCAGCAGGATCCCGAGGGCCGAAAGAACCGGGGGCTGCTCAGCCTGATGCGGCGCCATCAGTGGACGCTGAAGGCCGACCAGCAGCAGCGTCTGGCGCAGTATCTGGAGGAGCGTCCGGTGCTCAAGGCCCTCTACGCGGCCAAGCAGCGCCTGATGCGGTTCCTGCTGATGAAGACCCTGAATGCCAAACGCGCCAAAAAGGTCCTGCCGCGCTTCCTGGCGCTCCTCGAGCAGTTTGACAAGAGCCCGGCCAAAGCCCTGGCCACGACGCTCCGCTCCTGGCTCGAGCCGATTGTCCGAATGTGGCGGTTTTCCAAATCCAACGGCATCACCGAGGGCTTCCATACCAAGATGGAGATGATCTCGCGCCGCGCCTTCGGATTCAGGAATTTCGAGAATTACCGCATGAGGGTGCTCGCCCTCTGCGGGTGGAATGGTATAATCAACCGGGTCTGATGAATGCCCATCCCCCGTTCATGGGGAAGAACCAAAAAATAACATAAAATCAATTAGTTATCTGGCGGAGAGGGAGGGATTCGAACCCTCGGTAGGGGGTTACCCTACAACGGTTTTCGAGACCGCCCCGTTCGACCGCTCCGGCACCTCTCCGCGTGTCTGGTCGCCGGGCTGTGTGGCAGCCTGTGCGCGACCCGGTCGAGCAGGCGCGGAACCTAGCGCAAGCGCCCGGCTCCTGCAACCCGATCCTGGCTGCGTTCTTGCGGGCGTGGGCTACCTGCCCGTCCCCGATGTAGGCGCTCGACCGGGCCTTTGCCAACCCCCTGCACAGGCGGGTCGTTGCGTCCGCCTCCCGCCTGGTGCCCGGCCGGCGTGGCCCGGGAGGCCGGGGGGGCGGGAAGCCACACGCCGTTGCCCCGACTGGGCTGGACATCCCGGGGGCGTTCTGTAATTCTCCTTCCGCGTCATGGTTTTTCGACGGGCCGGAGTCGGTCTTCGTCCTGTCGGAAATGAAAAGGGAACCCGGTGCGAAGCCGGGGCTGCCCCCGCAACTGTGAGCGGTGCGGTTTCCGTCGCGAAAGTCACTGGCTGCCGGAGATGAAGAGGCGGCCGGGAAGGCAAGACGGTGGGACCGGACAAGCCGCAAGTCAGGAGACCTGCCATGACGGACACGATATTCATCCGACCGGGACGGGGTGTGTCCGGAACAAGGAGACTGGATCTGCGCCTGACGGCGTTTCACTTCCTGGCCCTACTCCCTATTTCAGGTCGCTGTTCGCAATAGAAGACCGGAGTACAAGACCCATGCGCATTCTCATCCTGACCGTCTTCCTGGCCCTTGCCGGAAGTGTATCCGCCGCCTTCGCCCATCACGACGGCGAGCGCTCGGCGGCCAAGAACATGGTCGTCAGCCATGCCTGGACCGTGGAGAACGCAGCCAACGCCCACGCCAACGCCGTCTACCTGACCCTGGAGAACACCGGCGGCGAGGACGACCGCCTGGTCGGCGCCGAGGTGGATTTCGCCAATGCCACCAGCTTCCGGGCGCCGGTTATGGACGACGAGGGCAGCTACAGCATGCGCCAGGTCGAGGCCATCGGCGTCGCGGCCGGCGAGTCGGTGACCCTGCAGCCCGGCGGTGCGCAGATCGTGCTGGAAGACCTGCAGGGCGAGTATCGCGCCGGCGATCACTTCCACATGACCCTGACCTTCGAGAAGGCCGGCTCGGTCGAGGTCGAGGTTGTGGTCGAGGACATGGACGAAGCCGAGACCGATACGCCGAGCAGCTGAGCTCTCGCGCCCGCCGACGCGGAGATCGAAGCCCCGTTCCCGATCCCGAGGAACGGGGCTTTTTCATGGGAGCGCCGTGCTCACGGCATGGACCCGGGGCAAGGGCTGTGATAGCTCCTGTATCCGAAGCGCACCGTCGAGCGGACGGGGAACGCAAGACGAGAGGGGGGACGACCCGAACAATGAAGAAACTGCCCAAGATCATCGGCCACCGCGGGGCTGCCGGCCTGGCGCCCGAGAACACGCTGGCGGGCTTTCGCAGGGCCGTGGATTTCGGCGTGCGCATGATCGAGCTGGATGCCAAGCTGACGGCCGACGGCGAGGTGATCTGTTTCCACGACGAGACCCTCGAGCGCACCACGAGCGGCCAGGGCGCCGTGGCAGAGACACCCTACGCCGAGATCGCCGAGCTGGACGCCGGGCGCTGGTTCGCCCCGGAGTTCGCGGGCACGCGCGTGCCGCTGCTCTCGGAGGCGCTTGCCTATTTCCGCGCGGCGGGCATTGCGGCCAATGTCGAGATCAAGCCCTGCCCCGGACGTGAGACGGAAACGGCGCTCAAGACCCTGGAGGTCCTGGACGCCCACTGGTCGGACGCGGACCCCCTGATGGTGATCTCCAGCTTCCAGCGTGTCTGCCTGGACCTGGCCCAGCAGCATGCGCCGCACTGGAAGCGCGCCCTGCTGACCCATCATTTCGAGGAAGGCTGGAAGCAGGCGGTGCGCGAGCTCGAGGCCTACAGCGTGCACGGCAACTTCGCCGCCTTCGGCAAGACGCACGCCATGGACGTCCAGCTGCTGGGCGCGCAGGCGGCGGCCTATACGGTGAACGACGTGGAGACCACCAAGATCCTGTTCTCGGCCGGGGTCGATTCGATCATCACCGACCGTCCCGACATCCTGGCGGCTTGGCTGTAAGGGGCGTGTTCGGTCAGCCCCCGGTCTTCCGGACTTCGTAATAGAGGCTGCGTCCGCTTTCCTGATCGAAGAGATGCAGCTTGCGCGGCCGGAAGGCCAGGTGCGCGACCTCTCCCTTGGCGACCTCCGGCACGCCGGACAGGCGCGCGACCACCGGCATGTCGATCTGCGGAATCTGGCCGTGCAGCAGGGTGTCGGCGCCCAGCACCTCCACTAGGTCCACAGAGAGCGGCAGGCTGGCCTCTTCGGGACTTTCCTGGGTCAGGTGCAGGTCTTCCGGCCGCAGCCCGACCATGACCGGGCGATCCGCCTGGATCTCCTCGGTGGCCTCGGGCAGCGGAATGCTGAAGTCCTCGCCGATGTTGACCGACTGCCGGTCGGCGTTGATCCGGCCCTCGACGAAGTTCATGGCGGGCGAGCCGATGAAGCCGGCCACGAAGGTGGAGGCGGGATTCTCGTAGATCTCCAGCGGCGTGCCGACCTGTTCGGCGACGCCGGCGTTCATGACCACCAGGCGATCGGCCATGGTCATGGCCTCGACCTGGTCGTGGGTGACGTAGAGCGAGGTGGTGCCCAGGCGCTGCTGCAGGCGGCGGATCTCCACGCGCATCTGAACGCGCAGCTTGGCATCCAGATTGGACAAGGGCTCGTCGAACAGGAAGATCGAGGGCTCGCGCACGATGGCCCGTCCCATGGCGACGCGCTGGCGCTGGCCGCCCGAGAGCTGGCTGGGCCGGCGGTCCAGAAACTCCGACAGGCGCAGCAGGTCGGCGGTTTCCTGCACGCGCTGCTCGATCTGCTGCTTGGGGAATTTCCGGATCTTGAGGCCATAGGCCATGTTCTGGCGCACGGACATGTGCGGATAGAGCGCGTAGTTCTGGAAGACGATGGCGATGTTCCGGTCCTTGGGCTCGACCCGGTTGACCATCTTGTCGTCGATGTGGATTTCGCCGCCGGTGACCTCCTCGAGCCCTGCCACCATGCGCAGCAGGGTGGACTTGCCGCAGCCCGAGGGGCCCACGACCACGACGAACTCGCCGTGCGTGACGCTGAGGTCGACCCCGTGGATCACGCGGGTGTCGCCGAATTCCTTGATGATGTTTTCCAGCCGAAGCTCGGCCATGCCCTATTTTCCTATTTCTCGGTTTCCACCAGGCCCTTCACGAAGAGCCGCTGCATGACGAGGACCACGATCACCGGCGGGACCATGCCCAGCATGGCGGTGGTCATGATGGCGTTCCAGACGGGAACGGCGTCGGCAACGTTCAGCATGCGCTGGATACCCATGACGATGGTGTAATAGCTTTCGTCCGTGGTCACCAGCAGGGGCCAGAGATACTGGTTCCAGCCGTAGATGAAGAGGATGACGAAGAGCGCCGCGATGTTGGTGCGCGAGAGCGGCAGCACCACGTCCCAGAAGAAGCGCATGGGACTGGCCCCGTCCATGCGCGCGGCCTCCAGCAGCTCGTCCGGGATGGTCAGGAAGAACTGCCGGAAGAGGAAGGTCGCCGTGGCCGAGGCAATCAGCGGCAGGGTGAGGCCCACGTAACTGTTTAGGAGGCCCAGGCTGGAGGCCACGCCGTACGTCGGCAGGATGCGCACCTCGACCGGCAGCATCAGGGTGATGAAGATCATCCAGAAGAAGAACATCCGGAAGGGAAAGCGGAAGTACACGATGGCATAGGCCGACAGCAGCGAGATGGCGATCTTGCCGATGGTGATGCCGAGCGCCATGACCATGGAGTTGAACATCATGAGTGCGACCGGGGGCGCGCCTGCCGTACTGAGCCCCTCGCCCAGGACCAGTTTCATGTTCTCCAGGAACTGGTCGCCCGGCAGGATGGGAAAGGGCGGCTGCTGCAGCGCCGGCCCGGTATGGGTCGTGGCGATCACCATGATGTAGATGGGGAAGATGACCGCAGCGAGACCCAGAATCAGGATCAGGTGCGACGAGAATTTGATCCAGCGGTTATTCTCGACCATCAGTACTGCACCTTCTTCTCGATGTAGCGGAACTGGAAGACGGTCAGCGAGATCACGATCGCCATCAGGATGACGGACTGGGCGGCCGAGCTGCCGAGGTCGAGACCGACGAAGCCGTCGCGGTAGACCTTGTAGACCAGGATCGAGGTTGCCCGGTTGGGACCGCCGTCGGTGACGGCATGGACGATGCCGAAGGTCTCGAAGAAGGCGTAGACCACGTTCACCACCATCAGGAAGAAGGTGGTCGGCGAGAGCAGCGGAAAGATGATGGTCCAGAAGCGCTTGAAGGGGCCCGCCCCGTCGATGGCGGCCGCCTCTACCAGGGAGCGCGGTATGGCCTGCATGCCAGCCAGGAAGAACAGGAAGTTGTAGCTGATCTGTTTCCAGGTGGCGGCGACGATGATCAGGATCATCGCGTCCGAGCCGTCGAGCCTGTGGTTCCAGTCATATCCCAGGTGCGTCAGGAAGGTGGAGATCACGCCCAGCGTGGGATCGAACATGAAGGCCCAGAGCGCGCCCGCCAGGGCCGGCGCCACGGCATAGGGCCAGACCAGCAGGGTCTTGTAGACACTGGCGCCGCGTATCACGCGGTCGGCCATGGTGGCAAAGCAGAGTCCCAGCGCCATGGCGGAGAAGGTGACCGCGGCGCTGAAGAAAATGGTGATGCGGAAGGAGTGCAGGTAATTGCCGTCGCGGAACAGGGCGATGAAGTTCTCGAACCAGACGAACTCGTAGCTGAGCCCAAAGGCATCTTCTAGCAACAGGGATTGATAGAGGGCCTGGGCCGCCGGCCAGATGAAGAAGATGATTGTAACCGCGATCTGCGGCAGCAGCAGCAGATAGGGCAGATAGGGTCGGCGGAAATGAACGCGTTTCAGCATGCAGGAGCCGGGTGTCTGGCAGACCGTCTTGTTGGAAAAAGACCACCCGGCCGGAAGGGGGTTGGGCCCCCTCTCCCGACCGGGTCGGTCAATCGATCACGAGCGCTCAGTTATTCTGCCGATGAAACTTGTCCATCTGGCTGTTGCTGCGCTCGACCGCCTCGTCGAGGGCTTCCGCGGCAGTCTTGTCATCAGCGAAGGTTGCTTGCAGCTCCTCGTTGATGATGTCGCGGATCTGCACGAAGTTGCCGATGCGCAGGCCCTTGGAGTATTCCGTCGGCGGATTCAGGTTCATCTGTTCGACGGAGATATCCGCGCCGGGATTCTCATCATAGTAGCCCTGCTCCTCGGTCAGCTCGAAGGCAGCCTCGGTGATGGGAAGGTAGCCCGACTTCTGGTGCCATTCGGCCTGGACTTCGGGAGAGGACAGGTGCTCGAAGAAGGCGGCGACGCCCTCGTATTCCTCTTCCGAGTGGCCTTCCAGGACCCAGAGAGAAGCCCCGCCGATAATGGAGTTCTGCGGAGCGTCCTCGACATCGGGCCAGTAGGGCAGCATGCCCACACCGAACTCGAAGTCCTCGATGTTGGAGACCAGGCCAGCGCGAGACGCGGAGGAGTCCATGTAGATGGGACACTCACCGCCGATGAACTTCGGCTGGCTGTCACTGTAGCGGCCGCCGTAGCTGAAGACGCCGCTTTCCTGCCACTCGGCCAGCTTGCCGATATGGTGCTTGTGCAGGTCGCTGTTGAAGAGGGCCTCGATGTCCGTGCCGGCGAAGCCGTTCTCCTTGCTGGCGAAGGGCACGTTGTGCAGGGCACTGAAGTTCTCCAGCTGCACCCAGGACGGCCAACCGGTGGTGAAGCCGCACTCATAGCCGGCATCCAGCAGTGCCTGGGAATACTCCTCGACCTCCGGCCAGGTACGCGGCGGCTGCTCCGGGTCCAGGCCGGCTTCCTCGAAGGCGTCCTTGTTGTAGAACATGACCGGCGTGGAGCTGTTGAAGGGCAGGGAGAGCATGTCGCCCTCGGTCGTCGTGTAATAGCCGGTCACGGCCGGCAGATAGGCGTCCGGATCGAACTCGACCTCGGACTTTTCCATGACCTCGTAGACCGGGCGGATGGCGCCCTCGGCCGCCATCATGGTGGCGGTGCCGACCTCGTAGATCTGCACGATGTGCGGCTGCTCGCCGGCGCGGAAGGCGGCGATGGCCCCGGTCATGGTCTCGTTGTACTCGCCCTTGTAGACCGGGTTGACGACATAGTCGTCCTGGCTCTCGTTGAAGTCCTGCGTGATGCTTTCGAGGAGCTCTCCCAGGCTGCCGCCCATGGCGTGCCACCACTGAATCTCGGTCTGGGCCATGGCCGGCGAGGCCAGGAAGAGGGCCGAAATGGCCGTTGCCGTTGCGAGGGTGGTCTTTTTCGATCTCATGCGTTTCTCCTCACTGCTTGAATTGTGGTCCCCGGTTCTTACGCGCGCCGGGTTATAGGGGTGCGAAACAATTATGAAGGTTTTGTTACAACCAGTTTAACCATATTCGGAAGGCTCTGAGAAGTCTCGCCTTATCCACAAGCTGATGTTGTGCGCCGCAACCCAAAACAGAAAACGCCGGGACGCAGGCCCGGCGTTTTCAAGACGTTTCTCCTCCTGCGGAACAACGGCGTTCCGATGAGGGGAATTACTTGCGGCCGGCCTTGCGGTCCGCCTGGTCCTGGCGCTCGGCCTGGGCCAGCTTGCCGGCCAGTCCCGTGGTCTTCTCCGGGATGCGGGCCGCCTTGCCGCGCAGGTTGCGAAGGTAATAGAGCTTGGCGCGGCGCACGTCGCCGCGGCGCAGGACCTCGATGCTGTCGACCCGCGGGCTGTAGAGCGGGAAGACACGCTCGACACCCTCGCCGTAGGAGATCTTGCGCACCGTGAAGGAGGAATTGATGCCGCGGTTCTTGCGGGCAATGCAGATTCCGTCGAAAGCCTGGATACGCTCACGCGTACCCTCGACGACCTTCACGTTGATGCGGAGCGTATCGCCCGGCGCAAAGCGCGGCACCTTGTTGTTGGCGTTCAGTGTGGCGACCTGCTCCTGCTCGAGCTGTTCGATCGTATTCATGGCCTTCGTCCTATCCTTCCTCGTTTCCGCCGGTGCGGCGGCGTTCAAGGTAGCGGTGCCAGAGATCCGGCCGCCGCCGTTCGGTTATGTCCTCTGCGCGGGCCCGCCGCCATTGGCGGACCCTCTCGTGATGGCCGGAAAGCAGAACCTCCGGCACGCTGCGCCCCTGCCATTCGGCGGGTCGCGTATAGTGGGGATACTCCAGCAGATCCCCTTCGAACGATTCGTCGCCGCCGCTCGCCTCGTTGCCCATAACCCCGGGCAACAGACGGACCACGGCATCCAGTACCACCTGTGCGGCGACCTCCCCTCCGGAGAGGACATAGTCGCCTATGCTGACCTCGCGCGCCCCGCTGGCTTCGAGCACGCGCTCGTCGATCCCTTCATAGCGCCCGCAAAGCAGGCGCAGGCCGGGCTCCTCGGCAAACTCTCGCGCCATGGCCTGGTCGAAGGTCCGCCCGCGGGGGCTCAGATAGACCAGGGGACCGGGTGACTCCGCGCTGGCCTCCACGGCCGCACCGACAACATCCGGCCGCATCACCATGCCGGCACCGCCGCCGAAGGGCGTATCGTCCACGGAGCGGTGTTTATCGCGCGCAAAACCCCGGATGTCCAGAGTTTCGAGCCTCCAAAGGTCCCTTTCCAGGCCCTTTCCCGCCAGACTGCTCCCCAGCAAGCCGGGAAAGGCTTCGGGAAAGAGGGTCAGGACGGTTGCCGTCCAGGGCTGTCGGTCTGTCCCGGCGCGTGTCACAACTGTCCATCCCTCGAAGCCGCGCTTTATGACCTGTCTGGGGCCGCTTGTCCAGCCCCACTCAGGCGTCCGGCGCGTTTTTCTCGCCGTTTTCCGAGGCCTCGGTGGCTTCCGTCTCGGGCGGTGGATCCACCCGGATCCACCCGGCCGCCAGGTCCACCTCGGGGACGATCTGGCGCGTGAAGGGCAGGAGGCGCTCTCCCCCCTCCTCATCACGCAATTCCAGCAGGTCGCCGGCCCCGAAGTTATACACCGCCGAGATGTATCCCAACAGGGTATCCGAGCTATCCCGGGCTTCCAGTCCGATCAGGTCCGCGAAGTAGAACTCCTCGGAATCCTCAGGCTGGGGCAGGGCCTCGCGCTTGACGTAGAGGCGCTTGCCCTTGAGGGACTCGGCCGCATCGCGGTCCGTCACCCCCTCAACCTCGGCGATCAGCAGGCCGCGCGCCTCGCCCTTGACCTTCAGGCGGTAGCTGTTCCCCTCCTCGTCCTGGAGGGGACCATAGGCGGTGACCGACTCCGGCGTTTCGGTGAAGGTCTTCAGGGTGACCTGGCCGCGCACGCCATGAGCGCCCGCGACCGCGGCCAGGCAGACCAGCTTCTCCGGCGTCATGCTGCCTCCGCCTTGCGTCTTCCGGAAGCCTTACGCCTTGGCTTCCTCGCCGCTTTCCTCGCCTGCAGGTTCTTCGGCAGGGGGCTCTGCGGCGGTCTGTTCCTCGGCGGCGGCTGCTGCCGCCGCTTCCTCGGCCTCTTTGCGCCGCTCTTCCGCTTCGCGCTGGCGCTCCTGCGCCTTGGCGCCGGGCTGGTTCTTCTTGGTCTGCTCGCGGCGCGGCTTGGCCTCGATCAGGTTGCGCTCGACCAGGAAGCGGGCCACGCGGTCGGTGGGCTGGGCGCCGTGGGACAGCCAGTACTGGATGCGCTCGCCGTTCAGGCGGATGCGTTCCTCATGCTCGCGCGGAAGCATGGGATTGTAGGTGCCCAGCTTCTCCTTGAAGCGGCCGTCACGCGGCATGCGCGTGTCCGCCACGACGATGGAATAGAAGGGGCGCTTCTTTGCGCCGCCACGGGCGAGGCGAATCTTGAGGGACATCTGGTTTCCTTTCTTTCCTTAAACCGCACTCATGTTCGAAGTCGTATGGGCCGGCGCGGGACCGTCTGCGGCGCTCCGCCTGCCGACTGTCGGGTGATCCTATTTCTTGTTGCCGAAGGGGTTGCTCATGTCGCCGAGGCCGGGCGGCAGGTTGCCGCCTCCACCGCCCATGCCACCGGGGCCACCCATGCCGCCGCCGCCCATTCCACCGGCGGGGGGCATGCCCGGCATGCCGCCGCGCATCATGCCCTTCTTGCCCAGCTTGCGGGCGCGCTTCATCATCTTCTGGGCATCGGCGAACTGCTTCAGCAGCTTGTTGACCTCCTGCACCGTGGTGCCGGAGCCCGACGCAATCCGCTTGCGGCGCGAGGCCTTGATGATCTCGGGGTGGGCGCGCTCCTGCTTGGTCATGGAGGAGATGATGGCCAGCTGGCGCTTGACCATGCCGTCGTCGACGTTGGCGTTCTTCAGCTGCTCCTGCATCTTGCCCATGCCGGGCATGAGATTCATCAGCTGCTGCATGCCGCCCATCTTGGTGAGCTGCTGGAGCTGCTTGGACATGTCGTTCAGGTCGAACTTGCCCTTCTCGAGCTTCTTGGCCATCTTCTCGGCCTCGTCCTGCTCGAAGCTCTCGGCGGCCTTCTCGACCAGGGAGACGATGTCGCCCATGCCCAGGATGCGTCCGGCGACGCGGTCGGCGTGGAAGTTCTCCAGGGCGTCCAATTTCTCGCCCACGCCCAGCAGCTTGATCGGGCGGCCGGTGACGGCGCGCATGGACAGGGCCGCACCGCCGCGGGCATCGCCGTCCACGCGGGTCAGCATGATGCCGGAGACACCGACGCGTTCGTTGAAGGTGCTGGCGACGTTGACGGCGTCCTGGCCGGTCATGGCATCGGCGACCAGCAGGGTTTCCTTGGGCTTGACGGCGTCGCGGATCTCGGCGACCTCGTTCATCAACTCCTCATCGATGGACAGGCGGCCGGCGGTGTCCAGCATGACCACGTCATAGCCTTCCAGCGCGCCGGTGTTCATGGCGCGCTTGGCGATGGCCAGCGGCGGCTCGCCGCTGACGATGGGCAGAGTGGCAATCCCGGCCTGCTCGCCGAGCACGGCCAGCTGATGCTGGGCGGCCGGACGGCGCGTGTCCAGCGAGGCCATCAGGACCTTCTTGCGGTCCTTCTCGCTCAGGCGCTTGGCCAGCTTGGCGCAGGAGGTGGTCTTGCCCGAGCCCTGCAGGCCCACGAACATGACGGGCACCGGCGGCTGGGCCGCCAGGTCGAGGGCTCCGGTCTCGGGATCGGAGCCGCCCAGGGTTTCCACCAGGTGGTCGTGGACGATCTTGACCACCATCTGGCCCGGGGTCACCGAGCGCAGGACTTCCTGGCCGACAGCCCTCTCCTTGACCTTGGCGATGAAGTCCTTGACGACAGGCAGGGCGACGTCGGCCTCGAGCAGGGCGACGCGCACCTCGCGCAGAGCCTCGGAGACATCCTCCTCGCTCAGCGCGCCGCGCTTCGTCAGACGCTCGAAGACGCCGGAGAGACGTTCCTGCAGTGATTCGAACATGGACTTCCTTCCCGTCGGGTGCCTGCCTGGTGTCCGAACAGCAGGTTTTGCACCGCTGCGCGAAAACTCGCGGACCGGTGGAGCTCCTCGGAGCCGACAGGCGACCTGTGGCGATAGTGAGCGGAACCTAGGCAAGCAGGCGCCGCGCGTCAAACGGATTCCTGCGTGCGCGCGGCGGCACTGCATGGAAGACCTTCCCTGAGAGGGCATTTTCCGCCATTGTTGAATTCCGTATGCAAAAAAGCGCGGAGCGGAGAGGGTCCATGGAGCCGCTTGCCCAACATCCCGCCCTGATCGATCAGGTCTACGAGAAGCTGCTGCAGGCGATCACGGCCGGCGAGATCCAGCCCGGCGAACGCCTGGCCCAGGAGAAGCTGGCGGCGCGCCTGGGGGTTTCGCGCCAGCCGGTGAGCCATGCGCTTGCCATGCTGAAGAAACAGGGTCTGCTGACCGAATTGGGCCGCAAGGGCCTGCAGGTGGCGCCCCTGGATGCCGAGCGCATTCGCGCTTTCTATCAGCTGCGCGTGGCTCTCGACGGCCTGGCGGCCCAGCTGGCCGCGCGCCGTGCCGCCAAGCTGAGCGATCATGAGCGCGACCGTCTCCGGACAATTCTCGCGGAAGGGCGCGCCGCACTGATGTCGGGCGAGGCCGCTCCCCTGGTGAGCGCGGACCACGCCTTTCACGCGCTGCTCTATCGCCTGTCCGGCAACGCCGTGGTGATTGAGACAGCGGAGCAGTCCTGGCCCCACCTGCGCCGTGCCCTGTCGGTGGCGCTGGCCCGCAGTCCGGCCAATCCGCGGGTCTGGGACGAGCATGCCGAGATCGCTGAGGCGGTACTGGCCGGCCATGCCGCCCAGGCCAAGTCCCTGGCGGAGGTCCACGCCGCCCGGGCCGGCAACGAGATCTGGCAGCGCCTGCAGGATGCCGGTGCCGTCGACGGCGCGTCCCCGAATGGCAACGCCGGCCCCTGACCGCTTCCGCAACGCGCAAACAAAGCAAGGAAAGACGAATGACCATTCCCGTCCTGATGGTAACCGGCGGCAGCCGGGGCATAGGTGCAGCCGTTTCGCGCCTGGCCGCACGGAGAGGCTACGATGTCTGCGTCAACTACAGCCGGGACGCCGAGGGGGCAGAGGCAGTGGTGCGCGATATCCAGGCGCTGGGGCGTCGGGCCATCGCGGTCCAGGGGGACGTGAGTGACGCGGAGGCAGTGAAGGTCCTGTTCGACAGCTGTGACCTGCAGCTGGGGCCCCTCGCGGCGCTGGTGAACTGCGCCGGCGTGACGGGGCGCCTCTCGTCCCTGGCGGAGACGACGCCGGAGACGATTCGTCGGACCATAGACATCAACCTGACCGGGACGCTCTATTGCTGTCGAGAGGCGGTCCAGCGCATGAGCCTAAAGCGCGATGGGGCCGGCGGGGTCATCATCAACATCTCCTCGCCCTCGGCCTATAACGGCGCGCCGGGCGAGTTCGTCTGGTATGCGGCGTCCAAGGGCGGCGTCGACAGCCTGACGCTGGGACTGGCGCGCGAATGCGCCGAGGACGGCATACGTGTGAACGCGGTGGCGCCGGGCCTGACGGAGACCGACCTGCATGCCTCGGGCGGTGTGCCGGACCGGGCGGTCCGGCTGGCGCCACAGATCCCGCTGAAACGCGCTGCCACGCCGGACGAAATCGCCGACCCGGTCGTCTACCTGCTGGGCCCCGGTGCAGGGTACGTCACTGGCGCAACCCTGCGCGTGACCGGCGGACGCTGAGCCGAACTCAGAAGTTCTCTTCCAGGCGATCCACCAGATTGCCGACACCGTGGCGCACGGGATCGACGGCGGGCAGGCCGAAGCGATCCTCCAGGCGTTCCAGGTAGGCCCCGGCCTCGTCCTCGGGCAGCTTCGCCGTGTTGACGGCGATGCCGGTGAAGCGAGCTTCCGGGTTGGTCAGGCGTGCGGCCTCCAGGTTGCGGTCCATGCAGACCTTGAGGTCGGGCAGCGGATAGTCGGGCAGACCGCGCATATGCTTGCGCGTCGGCTCGTGACAGAGCACCAGCGCATCGGCCTGGGCGCCGTGCAGCAGGCCCATGGAGACCCCGGCGAAGGAGGCGTGAAAGAGCGAGCCCTGCCCCTCGATCAGGTCCCAGTGCTCGGGCTCGTTGTCCGGCGAGAGCCATTCAACGGCGCCGGAAATGAAGTCTGCCACCACGGCGTCGACGGAGATGCCGCTGCCCGTGATCAGAATGCCGGTCTGGCCGGTGGCGCGGAAGTCGGCCTTCAGATCGCGCTGGTGCATCTCGTGCTCCAGGGCGAGCGTGGTGTACATCTTGCCCACGGAACAGTCGCTGCCCACGGTCAGCAGGCGCTTGCCGGAGCGGGGCTTGCCGTTGGCCACCTCCAGTTCCTGGGTGGGATGACGCACGTCCCAGAGCTGTCGGCCGTTCTTTTCCGCGAGCTCGGCGAGGACGGGCACATCCACCAGTCGGTTGTGCAGGCCCGCCGCCAGGTCGTAGCCCATTTCCAGGGCGCGCCCCAGGATCTCCAGCCAGAGCTGGGAGAAGCGTCCGCCCCGGTTGGCCACACCGATCACCAGGGTGCGCGCACCGGCCTCCATCCCCTCCTCGAGGGTCAGGTCCTTCAGGCCGACATCAGCCTGGCAGCCTTCCAGGCGCAGCTGGCCGACGCAGCCCTCGGGGCGCCAGTGGGCGATGCCGTCGGCGGTCTTGGCCGCCAGCTGGTCGGGCGCGTCGCCGAGAAAGAGCAGGTAGGGGGAACGGATCGTGCTGGACATACGCATATCTTCCTTTAAACGCGGGAACTCCCATGGGCCAGGAGGCTGGCCTGTTATCGTCTTTCAGGGCGATCTTTTCGCACGGAATTCTGACAAAGAAAATGCCGTATGGATACCAGAGAGGGTGAAACGAGGGGACCGGACCTGCGGGAAGAGACGCCCGTAAGCTGGTCGCGACGGGTCTGGGGCATCTCGGGGCCCGTCATCCTGTCCAACCTGTCGATCCCGTTGCTGGGGGCGGTCGACACGGCGGTCATGGGACACATGCCCGGGCCGGCCTATGTCGGCGCGGTGGCGGTCGGTGCCCTGATCTTCAACGTCTTCTATTGGATCTTCGGCTTCCTGCGCATGGGCACCACCGGTTTCGCCGCACAGGCCCATGGGGCGGAAGATGCGGTGGAACGGGCGGCCGTGATCTGGCGGGCAGCGCTGGTGGGCGCCTGCCTGGGGTTGGGCCTGATCGTCCTGCAGGTGCCATTGGGGCTGGCGGCCTTCGCGGTGATCGATCCCAGCGCGGAGGTCACGGCCCTGGGCGAGCGCTACTACGACCTGCGCATCTGGGGGGCGCCGGCCACCCTGATCACCTTTGCCATCAGCGGCTGGCTGCTGGGCATCAACCGGGCCGGCCATGTGCTGGCGGTGCAGCTGACGCTCAACGGGCTCAACATCGCGCTCAATCTCTATTTCGTGCTGGGTCTGGGCATGACCGTCGAAGGCGTGGCGTTGGGGACCGTCATTGCGGAATACACGGCGGTGACGCTCGGGCTGGTGCTGGTCTGGCGCCGGCTGCGGCCGCAGCAGGTCACGGTCTCCCGCCACAGGCTGTTCGCGCGCGCACGCCTGCTGGCGCTGTTCCGCGTCAACCGCGACATCATGATCCGTACGGCCTGTCTGCAGACGGCCTTCGTGCTGTTCACCGCGATCGGCGCACGGATGGGCGACGTGACCCTGGCGGCCAACGCCATCCTGATCAACCTGCTGCAGTTCACCTCCTACGGGCTGGACGGCTTCGCCCATGCCGCCGAGGCGCTGGCCGGCCAGGCCTTCGGTGCGCGCCGGCGCAGCGCGTTCCGGCAGGCCGCCTGGGTCAGTGGTCTCTGGGCGGCCGCTGCGGCCGTGGCGATAGCGCTGGTCTTCTGGTTGGCGGGGGAGATGATTCTCTCGCTCTATACCGACCAGCAGGAGGTGCTGGCCCAGGCGATCACCTACATGCCCTGGATGGTGGCCATGCCACTGGTGGCCGTGGCGTCCTACCAGCTGGACGGCGTCTTCATCGGGGCCACGCGCACGGTGGCCATGCGCAACGCCATGATCGCCTCGCTGCTGATCTACCTGTCGGTCCTGGCCGTGGCAGTTCCGCTGTGGGGCAACCACGGCCTCTGGTTCTCCATGGCGAGCCTGATGCTGGCCCGCGCCGCCACCCTGGCGGTCCGCTGGCCGGCCCTGGAGCGCACGGTGGAGGGGTGATCCTGATCATGCACGTGTCTACATTTATAGACACGTGAGACGCAGTCGGCTATGATTCAGTTCATTTGATAGCAGCCTTGAGGGCATGTCATGCAGACGCAGATCAAACGCTGGGGCAACAGTGCGGCGATTCGATTGTCGAGTCGCCTGTTAGCGAAGTCAGGCCTGGAAGTTTCGAGCGAGGTAAATATAGAGGTCAAGGACAACAAGATTATCATAGAGCCGTTGAAGCAAGCAGACAGGAAACTCCGCCTGCCATTTTCTGAGGAGGAGCTTCTGGACGGCATGACTCCTGACTCCGCGCATGCCGATGAGGTGGCACGACCTATTCCAAGTGAAACGGCTGATTGATGCCGGTCTATATACCGGATCGCAATCACATCATCTGGCTGGATTTCGAGCCTACGAAAGGCCGTGAAATCGGAAAGTACCGGCCTGCCCTTGTATTGTCTTCACGCACCTATAACAGCCAGACGGGTTTGCTGGTCTGTTGTCCAGTCAGCACATCCATTCGTGGGGGCAAGACAGAAGTTCCCGTAGTTAATCTGAGTGAACCTTCGGTCGTGGCAGCCAGCCTTGTTCAGACCCTCTCCTGGAAAGACAGGAAAGCGAAGTTCATTGCCGAGGCGGAAGCAGATGTCTTTGAAGAGGTACTTGTTCGGCTCCTGCCTTTGATCGGGGCGGACAAGGTCCTTGAGCGTCTCGTATCGAACGACTGATCAATCCGCCAGTACCAGCATGTCCCGGGAGGCCCAGGAGCACCAGACGCGGTCGCCGGGGCGCAGGGCTGGCTCGTTGCTCCTGGCTTCGTTCTGGACATTGGCGTTTATGGTGAAAGCGCCATCCAGGGTCACGAAGACATAGCTCATGTCGCCGTAGTAGGCGACCTCCTTCACCGTGCCCTCGCGGCGGACGCGCCCTTCGCTCTCGGGCACCTGGCTCGTGATGCGCACCTTCTCGGGCCGCACGGCCAGGTCCACCTCGTCGCGGCCTTCGAAGATCGAGCTGTCCAGGGTCGGGACCGCCATCGCCCCCAGCCCCTCAACGCGAATATCGAGACGATCCTGGTGGCGTTCCTCGAGGCGGCCGGTGAACAGGTTCATCTTGCCGATGAAATCCGCCACGAACCGCCGGGCGGGAAACTCGTAGAGGGTCTGGGGCGCGGCCACCTGCTGGACGCGGCCGTCGTTCATCACCGCCACACGATCGGCCATGGACAGGGCCTCGTCCTGGTCGTGGGTGACGATGATGAAGGTGATGCCCAGCGCATGGCGCAGGCGCACCAGTTCCATCTGCATGGCCTCGCGCAGCTTGGCGTCCAGGGCCGAAAGCGGCTCGTCGAGCAGCAGCACGCGCGGGCGCTTGACCAGGGCGCGGGCAAGGGCGACGCGCTGGCGCTGCCCGCCGGAAAGCTGGTCCGGCTCGCGGTCGGCCAGATTGTCCAGCTTGACGAGGCTGAGCGCCTCCTCGACCCGGTCCTTCGTTTCGCCGCGTCCGACGCCGGCGACCTTGAGGCCGTAGCCCACGTTCTCGCGCACGCTCATGTGCGGAAAGACGGCGTAAGACTGGAACACCATGTTGACCGGGCGACGGTTGGGCGGCAACAGGCTCATGTCCTTGCCGTCCAGGTGGATGGTTCCCGCGCTGGGCATCTCGAAGCCGGCGAGCATGCGCAGCAGGGTGGTCTTGCCGCACCCCGAGGGGCCCAGCAGGGCGAAGAATTCGTTCTCCGCGATGTCCAGGTTCACGTCCTCGACGGCAACGAACTCTCCGAAGAGTTTCGTGACCCCGCGCAGGGACAGGATGGTCCGCTGGTCGGCGGTACTCTGGGAGGCGGCGTACATGGCTCGAATGCTACTCCGTTTCGCTGCCGCGGGTCTGGCGCATCAGGTTGCTGCCCTGCAGCCACATGGCCAGGCTGGCGGTCACTATGGTGATCAGGATCAGGATGGTCGAGGCGGCATTGACTTCCGGCGTCACGCTGAAGCGCACCATGGAGAAGATCTTGACCGGCAGCGTGATGGTGTTGGGCCCGGCGGTGAAGAAGGTGATGACGAAATCGTCCAGCGAGAGCGTGAAGGCGATCAGCGCGCCGGCGATCAGCGCCGGCTTCAGGTGCGGCAGCAGGATATAGCGCAGGCTTTGCCATTGGGTGGCGCCGAGATCCAGGGACGCCTCTTCCAAGGCGCGATCGAAGTTGGCCAGCCGGGCGCGCACCACGATCGCCACGAAGGGGAAGGAAAAGGCGATATGGGCAATGGTGATCTTGACCAGGTTGATCGGCCACGGCAGGTCCGTCGGCCAGCCGATGCGCGCGAAGAAGGCCATCATGGCCACGCCCATGCAGATCTCGGGAATGACGATGGGCAGGGCGTTCAAGCCCTCGAAGACCGCCCGGCCGCGAAAGCGGAAGCGCCAGAGGCCGATGGCCACCAGGGTGCCCAGGAGGGTCGCGACGACGGTGTTCATGAGCGCGATGGTCAGGGAATTGACGAAGGCCTCCATCAGTTCCGTGTTCTGGAAGGCGGCCATGTAGTAGTCGGTGGTGAATCCCTGCCAGACGATGTTGCGTTCGCTGTCGTTGAAGCTGAAGGCAACCAGGACGACCATGGGCGCATAGAGGAAAAAGAAGACGATGAGCAGCGGCAGGCGCATCCACCAGCGCCGGCTGTAATCCAGGGGTCCGGGCGGCAGCTTGCGACGCAGGGCCGGACGCCGAGGGGCGTCGGGGGACGCGTCGGAAGGCGTGCGGAACATGCTCATACGCCGCCCTTTCCTTCAGCATTGCGGCCGGCCAGCACGGCGCGGAGCGCCAGCGCACCGAAGGTGGCGTACATCAGCAGCAGCGAGAGGGCCGCGCCGAAGGGCCAGTCGTTGGCCGCCTTGAACTGGCGCTCGATGACATTGCCGATCATCTGGCTGTCGGTCCCGCCCAGGATGGCCGGTATGAAGAAGTATCCCAGGGACGGGATGAAGACGATGATGATGCCGGAAATCGCGCCTTGCCAGGTCAGCGGAAAGATCACCGAGCGGAAGGTCCGCAGATGCCCGGCGCCCAGATCCAGGCTGGCCTCGATGTACGAGCGGTCGAGCCGTTCGATGTTGGCGTAGAGCGGGAGCACCATGAAGGGCAGGAAGGCATAGACCAGGCCGGCGGACACCGCGAAGTTGTTGTAGAGCAGGGGCAGCGGCGTAAAGAATTCGCCCAGCAGATTGTACCCGCCGAGACCGACCAGGTTCAGCAGCTCGTTGGCGCGCATCCAGAGCCATTCGTAGGCCATGTTGACGAACCCGCGGCCGCGGAAGACCGCGATGAGGGAATAGGTGCGGATCAGTACGTTGATCCAGAAGGGCATGATCACGATCAGCAGCAGCAGCGCCTTCCAGCGCGCCGGCGCGAAGGCGATGGCAAAGGCCACGGGATAGCCCAGCAGGAGGCAGGCCAGTGTGGCGCCGCCCGCGATCAGGATCGATTTCCAGATGATGCCCAGGTAAAGCGGATCGAGGGCCCGGATGTAGTTGTCCAGCGTCCCGGTGATCTCGATGCCGACAATGCCGCTCTTCTCGCCGAAGCTGAGGACGAAGATCACGCTGAGGGGGGCGAGGAAGAAGGCGACCAGCCAGAAGCCCGGCGGCAGGATGAAGATCCAGAACAGGAGCGGATGCTTGCGCCAGCTTTCCATGTGCGGTGCTCAGTGCCCCCTCAGACCGGTCAGGTTGCAAGACAAGGGGCCGGCCCGTCCCCGATGACGGGCCGGCCCCGGGTGCCCGGGATCAGGCGGAGAGAATACGCGTCCAGCTCTGTTCGAGCATGCGGGTGACCTCTTCACCGCGATAGAGGGCCGATTCGCATTCCTCCAGCACCTCTTCGGGCGGGAAGATGGCCGGGTGGTTCTTGTAGTCCTCCGGCATCAATTCGCGGGCGGCCTCGTTGGGCGTTGCATAGCGGATGGTCTCGGCGATTTCCGCCCCCACCTCGGCATCCAGCAGGAAGTTGATGAACTCGTGGGCATTGTTCGGATGCGGGGCATCCTTGGGGATGCACAGGCAGTCCTCCCACAACAGACCGCCTTCCTTGGGAACGATGTAGGAGAGATCGTCGTCCTCGGCCATCACCTGGACGATGTCGCCCGACCATTCCACGGCGAGATCGACCTCGCCGGAGAGCAGAAGGTCCTGCCCGGTGTCCGGGGCGATGACCTTCACATGGGGTTTCTGGGCGATCAGCATCTCCTCGACGGCCTTGATCTCGTCCGGATCCTTGGTGTTGTAGGAATAGCCGCGGTACATGGCGGCCTGGCCCATCATGGAGACCGCCTCGCTGATCCAGGCGATGCGCCCGGAGTATTTGTCTGAGTCGAAGACCACCTTCCAGCTGTCGGGCGAAGCCGTGCGCGACTTGCGGAAGCCGATGCCCATGGTGCCCCACATATAGGGCATGGAATGCTCGCGACCCGGATCGAACTCCACGTTGTTCCGGAAGGGGGCGGCGATGTTCTCGTAGTTCGGAATCTTCGAGTGATCGAGCGGCATCAGCATGTCGGCCAGGATCATGCGTTCCACGTAGGTGTCGGAGGGCACGATCACGTCGAAGCCAGGATTGCCCTCGCGCAGACGGGCGAAGAGCTCGTCGTTGTCGGCATAGAGGCTCATGGAGACCTCGATGCCCGTGGCTTCGTGGAAGTCCTCCAGCGTGGTGTCCCCGATGTAGGTGTCCCAATTGTAGAAGTTCAGTTCCTTTTCCTCCTGGGCCCAGCCCAGTCGAGGCGCTGCGCCGAAGGTCAGGCCGACGGCGGCGGCTCCGGACATGAAACGGCGCCGGGTGATTTCATCTCTCAGAATCTGGCCCGGGGATTTACCGTGCGATTTTCCGGCGGATTTCCTGCGGGATGAGCCGGGAGTTTTCCTGTTCTGCATGCTGTTATGCCTCCTCTGTCGCTGTCCATGGATGCGCCACTGCCGTGACGTCGGTCTTTTCTTTCGGAGTATTTGAACGATTGCTGCGCCATATCGCAAGAGTGGTCTTGCGAAAGCTGCAACTCTCTCGCGATTATCGCGTGCGACGGCAGGGCCGTCTACTCCGTGTCGAGGATGAGAATGCGGCGTTCCATGGCGTGGTAGGTCATTTCCCGGGAATCCCCGGGCCGCAGCGTCACAGCCGTGGCCTTGAGGCCGCTTTCCCGCAGGGCCTTGACGACGGTTTCAGTCCGCTTCCGGGCCAGGGCCTCGTTATATTCGGAATCACCGAAGCTTTCGCTCTGGGCTATGACGCAGAGATCATCGGCGTGGCTGGGATCCTCCAGGAAAGTTTCCAGCCGGCGTCTTTCCCGCGCTGAAAGCTCCGCGGAATCCGGGGGGAAGTTGATCACGATCGGGGCTTCCTGGGGTTGGGCCAGTGCCTTCAGGCAGTCGTCCTTGGCGACCGCCAACAGCGGCAGGCCGAGGCAGAGCGCGGCCACTGCCAGAGAAAGGGGTCCCGGAAAAGCCAAACGGCGCATTGCGATCAACCTGTTCCTTATCGTGAAAGCAAGGTGTCATGTTCATCCCGTGCCGGCTAGACCGTGCGCAGGATCATCATGCAAGGCCTCTCATGCAAGTCCGTGAATGAGGCATCGGTAAGGCGGCTGATGGACGGAGGAGCGCAGCAAGTGGTCATACTGCCGGGACACGGGGGCCCGTGGGCCGCGACGGGCAAGTCACGGATGATCAGGATTCGTTCAGCTTGACCAGCATCTTCCCCGTGTTCTCGCCCCGGAACAGGCCGATGAAGGCATCAGGGGCGTTCTCCAGGCCTTCGACCACGGTTTCCTGCCAGGTGACCTGACCGTTCGCGATCCACTGCGACATCTCCCGCGTAAACTCGGGCAGGAGGTCGAAATGATCGCGCACGATCATGCCCTGCAGCTTGATGCGCTTCGCCACCGCCTGGAAGAGATTGTGGACGCCCGGCGTGTCGGCGCCGGCATTGTATTGCGCGATCATGCCGCAGAGCACGAAGCGCGCGCCTTCATTGGCGAGCGCCAGGGCTGCGTCCAGATGGTCTCCGCCGACATTGTCGAAGTAGATGTCGATGCCCTCGGGACAGGCCTCGGCGAGTGCGGCCTGCAGGTCATCCGTCGTCTTGTAGTTGATGACCGCGTCGACACCGGCCTCACGGAGCAGCCACTCGGTCTTGGCCTCGGAGCCGGCCGAGCCGACCACGCGGCAGCCGCGCAGTCGGGCGATCTGGCAGGCCACGGCGCCCACGGCGCCGGCCGCGGCGGAGACGAAGATCGTTTCCCCCGGCTTCGGCTCGGCGATCCGGGCCAGCCCGGCGTAGGCGGTGAGCCCCGGCATGCCCAGCACGCCCAGGTAGGCCTGGGCGGGGACCGTCTCGGCATCGATCTTCATGACACCTCCACCCTCCAGCAGCGCGTGATCGCGCCAGCCGGCAAAGTGCGAGACCAGATCCCCCTCAACGAAGCGGCTGTCCCGGCTTTCGAGAACACGCCCGATCGCGCCGCCCTCGAGCGCCTGGCCGAGCTGGAAGGGGGATACATAGCTTTCGCGGTCGATCATCCGGCTGCGCATGTAGGGATCGACCGACATCCAGAGGTTCCGGACGAGGATCTGGCCCTGCTGCGGCGCTTCGAGCGGGCGATCCGCCAGTTCGAAATTCTCCGCGGAGGGTAGGCCCTCGGGACGGCTTTTCAGCAGGATCTCGCGGGCGGTCACGGTCATGGGGTTCCTCCGGAATTGTGCTCTTCGGGACAAGTCGCTCGATCTGGATGGGCTGGTGGCCAGCGTTGGCCAGCCTCCAGGAGGCGCCGGTCAGGCCGTCGCGGCCGCGGGCGTGTCGTGGGATGGTGATCGGGGGGAGGGCGCTCGGGATGGGGGCGCCATGGCCTCCAGGGCCTCTTCAATGATATCCGCACCCGCCGAGTCCAGGCGTCGCGCATCGCTCAGCACCTGGCGCCAGCGGCGCGCGCCGGGCTGTCCGTTGAACAGGCCCAGGACATGACGAGTGACGGCGCGCGGCGGCACGCCCTCCTGCTGTTGGCGGTGCAGGTAGCCGGCCAGCTGCCGCGCGATGTCCTCGCGCGTGAGCGCCGGGGTTTCGTCGCCGAAGATGCGCCGATCAACCTCCGCCAGCACCCAGGGCTCCTTGTAGGCGGCGCGGCCCAGCATGACGCCATCCACCTGTGCCAGATGACCCTCGACCGCCTCCAGGTCGACGACGCCGCCATTGAGGACGATCCGCAGCTCAGGGAAGTCCGCCTTCAGGCGATAGACGGTCTCGTAGCTGAGCGGCGGGATCTCGCGGTTCTCCTTGGGGCTGAGGCCCTGCAGCCAGGCCTTGCGGGCATGGATGATGAAGGTCTCGCAGCCGCCGCCGGCCACGCGGGCCACGAAATCGCAGAGCTCCTCGTAGCTGTCGCGCGCGTCGACGCCGATGCGCGTCTTCACAGTGACCGGCAGCGCGGTGGCCGCCTTCATGGCGGCGACGCAACGGGCGACCAGGTCCGGCTCGGCCATCAGACAGGCGCCGAAACGCCCGTTCTGCACGCGGTCGCTGGGGCAGCCGACGTTGAGATTGATCTCGTCGTAGCCATAGCTCTCGCCCGCCGCCGCCGACTCCGCCAGGGCGGCCGGATCGGAGCCGCCCAGCTGCAGCGCCACGGGACGCTCGACCGGATCGAAGGCGAGATGGCGTTCCGCATCGCCGTAGAGGATGGCACCGGTGGTCACCATTTCCGTGTAGAGCAGCGCATGACGCGACAACAGGCGATGGAAGGTCCGGCAGTGCCGATCCGTCCAGTCCATCATCGGGGCCACGCTGAGCCTGTGGGTCAGGTTTTCCGCCATTCTACGAACTCATTCAATTCCTGGTCACGCGCGTGCTGCTGAGAGATGCGCCCTTGATAACTTTCCTGCAAGGATACGATCTTCCCGCAAAGTGGCAGGAGCTGTGACAGATGGCAACAATCTGTCGGCGTTGCAAATAATGGCAGGCACGGACCCGATCAGCGGGCAGTCGACCCAACGCTATTGTCCATTCCGGCTTATCTTCTCAGTTCAAGCCGGGTGGTCTCGCGAGCGTCGTGAACGTCGCGGTGACCAGCAGGATGGTGATGACGGCCGCGATCTCCAACCGGATTGATGCCTTTAGCCGTTGCGGCGCTCTGGTGTCTCCGGTGAACAGCGCAGGGGTCAATCGTAACCTGTTGAGGGCCGCGAGCCCCAGAAGGAGTGCAAACAACAGGAGCTTTCCGAGAAAGAGCTGTCCGTAATTGGACGCGATAAAAGCCGTGGGGCTTTCGGAGAGCAGCCAGAGAAGAAGCGCGCCTGCCAGGATAAGCATAGCCACGATGTAGACGGCGAAGTCCCCAAAACGCTTGGCTGTTGTGCCCAGGCGCTCGTCGTCACGGCGCCTGGAGATCACAAGCAGGGGCAGCAGAGTGCCCAGCCAGTACGTCACCGCAGTGACATGAATGATAATGAGAAGTTGCGGCCAGGGGGTCAGGTCCAGGGCCGACGGATGCCCGCCCGGGGTAAAAGAGAGAATGACCAGGGCACCGCCCAGAGCTGCCACCATTAGCCCGAAGCCACGCGCCCTGATCAGCATCCCCAATACCAACACCAGACCCACGATGCGCAACATGAGCGCGGGGCCACGGCTTTCGAAAACGATGGAGAGCAACAACGGGTCGGCGGCGCTGGAAAAGCCACTCCCCAAGGCTGCCGCAGTCCAGAGAAAACCTGCAAGGCTGGCCAGCACCCCGGCGACGGCAAGACGGGCCGTCATACGGCAAATGACTGTTGTGTCCTCTCCTGCCAGGTGCCGGCCGAAAAGGAGGATGAACACCAGGCCTCCCGACGCCGAAAGGCCGGTAAAATAGGCTGCCGTCTTAAGGGCAATCGTTCCGACCTGCCAGACGCTGAGTGTGGCCAGGGCCTCCATCAATACGCTCAGTCCGTGGCCACTGTGAACGAGAAGGTGCCCTGCATGACGTGACCGTCCTGCGGCGAGAGCGCACTCCAAGAGATTGTATAGGTGCCATCACTCAGGCTGGGCATGGGCACCGAGTGATCTGTTGTCGCTTTCGAGCCGGGTTCGAAAGCGACCGGTATTTCTTCGCCCTCTTGGCGCACCTCGACATTGGTGAAGACGACCGGATTGTCGAAGGAAATCCGCAGAGTCTCAGGTGCGGACTGGACGGTGGCCCCGCTGGCCGGCGTCGAGCTCTTCATGGGCGAGTGCGCCAGTGCGGGGACAGCAACCACCATCGCCAGGAATATGACGGAGATCATGGCAGTATGAAGCTTGCGCACACTTCTTCTCCTCTTTCGCCGTTACTCAGGACCGGATCCTAACACAAGTCATAAAGGGGACAGGCATCCCCTCTTTCAGTCTGGGTGAGCGCTCTGGCGGTGAGACGAAGGATCTGGAGAGTATATTTGCGGACATCCTGTCCCGATGATCTCGGCCTTCTCGGGACGGCATTGAGCAGGCCGCGTGGTCTGGAGAAGGAACAACTAACACCCCTCTCCGAAATATCAGCTTTGCTGAGGCTGTCAGGAGGCGGCGGAGTGGCTGTCTTCCGGTGCCTGCGCTGTCTGGCGCAGGAACGCCCGAAGGTGCCGCCCCGGGGTATCCAGGAGCTCCCGGCTGCGCGCTTCCATGTGCGGGGGCAGCTCGGCCGGCCGTCCCTGAACCCGCGCCACCAGGTTCTCCCAGTAGGTGTCCAGCTCCTCCGCCGTGCAGGTTCCGTAGAAGTCCATCATGAGTTCGGCGTAGGCCAGCAACTCCGTCTTCTCCTCCCGTCGCCAGACCTCGATCGACCAGGGAGCCTCCGAGGCCGGCCAGGTCTGTTCCGGCAGGAAGCAGGCGGAGGTCCGTCTCGCCTCCTCGGTCACGACGGTCCTGCGGTCCGCCCGGAACTCGGGCCATTCGAACCAGGCGATGCGGTCGAGAACACTCTGGGGCAGGTCGTGAAACAGCAGGCCCGGGGCCCAGTCACCGGCGGCCGGCTGGAGAACGGGGTGCGGCCCGTCGATGGCGTTCACGACGCGATAGTCCGGAAGCCAGGCCCTCCGTCGGGGGGTCTGTTCGAACGCCAGGCCGCCGGTGACCACAGCGAAGACATCGGCGTCCTGCAACGTCCCGAATGAGAACAGCGGATGGGTCCGGAGTACGGCCGTGTCCATCTGTATCATCCTTCACACCCTCCCTTCGGAAGATGGTTCACGCTTGCCTCGGCAGAGACGGCGACAGCTCTGGCAGCGTGCTTCTGATACACGCTTCAACCGCTGAACTTTACCCACTTATTTGGTTTTGAGGCAATATTCCTGGAAGAGCTCGTGCTGAAGTCTACGGTGTTCGTGGCGTGTTACTGGAGACAGCCTGCTACCTGCCTATCAGGAATCGATTCCTGATATCTCTTCGCAGCGCGCTTCTATGTGCTCGGGAAGGTCCCTTGGATGGCCGTTCATGCGGGCCAGAATGTCCTCCCAATGCAGGTCGAGTTCCTCGGAGGTGCAGACTCCATAGAAGGCCATGCAGAGCTCCGCGAAAGACAGCCAGTGTCTCTTTTTATTCTTCTGCCAGGTTTCCAGCGACCAGGATTGTGCCGTGGCCGAGGGCTTTTGGGCAGGGATGAAGCAGGCACAGGTGCGCGTGGTGGAGGTGGTCGCGATTTCCTGGGGTTCTGGCCGGAACTCCGGCCATTCGAACCAGGCAAGGCGATCCAGCACCTCGGCGGAAAGATCATGGAAAAGTGTGCCGGGAGCCCAGGCCTCGGCGGCCTGCTGCAGGACCGGGTACAATCTATCCTCTGCCCCTACGATGCTCTGTCCCGCAAGCCAGCCCGCTTCCCTGGGCACCAACGAAAGCGGAATGCCGCCCGAAACGAGCTCGAAGACCTCGGCGTCCTGCAAGGTTCCGAACGCAAACAGCGGATAGCTGCGCAGGACCATTAGCCCTTCCTCCGTCATAGCTTGCCCTCCTTCAGCAGCACGCGGTTTGGTCCTTCCCATCTTGCCGGTGGTCACCTGTCAGGACTACAGCGACAAGGGGTATCGAACTGTGACGGCGTGATCGGCACCGCGATAGAAGGAGTCCATCAAGAAGATCCGGCCTTTGCAGATTCCGCCAGAAACCCGCATGTTCATTCACGCAGCCTTCAGCGCCTGGGCGGACAACCCCCGTACGGGAGCTGGCCAGCAAACACATGAGCGAAAGGTGAACCATGATCGATCTCTATACCTGGACCACCCCGAATGGGCGCAAGGTGTCCATCCTTCTGGAGGAACTGGGTCTCGACTACGAAGTTCATCCGATCAACATCGGCGAGGGCGAGCAGAAGACGCCCGAATTCCTGAAGATCAGCCCGAACAACAAGATTCCCGCCATCGTGGAGCGCGACAGCGGCCTGACGTTGATGGAGTCGGGGGCGATCATGTGGCATCTGGCCGACAAGCACGGAAAATTCCTGCCCGATACCTCCGAGGACCGGATGAAGGTCATGGAATGGCTCATGTGGCAGATGGGCGGGCTGGGCCCCATGTGCGGCCAGGCGCACCATTTCCTGCATTTCAATCCCGGCAAGTCGGCCTATGCCGAGGAACGCTTCTCGAACGAGGTGCATCGCCTCTACGGTGTCCTCGACCGGCGGCTCGAGGGCCGGGAGCATATTGCCGGGGATTATTCCATCGCGGACATGGCCTGCTGGCCCTGGGTGTCGCGCTATGAATGGCAGGGTGTCGACCTGGCGGATTATCCCAACGTACGCGCCTGGTACCGGCGCCTGCTCGAGCGTGACGCGGTGCAGAGGGGCTATCACGTGCCGAAGGTCATGAACGAGATCCCGGCAGGCTGAGCCTAGGCGGCCACATCGGCTGTCACGTCTGCCTTCGGTACAGGAATTGATCGAAGCTGTGTCACATCCCTCCAGGCTGCCTCGTCTTCCATTCAGATGACCTGAAACCAGACGAGGAGACCGATCATGGAACCGCGCTTGAATTACCCCGCTGCCGCTCCGGAGGCCTTCAAGGCGCTGCGGAGGCTGCAGGACTATGTTGCCGACTGCGGGCTGGAACACAGCCTGATCGAACTGGTGAAGATCCGGGCCTCGCAGATCAACGGCTGTGCCTTCTGCATCCACATGCACACCCGTGATGCCCGGGCGGCCGGGGAAAGCGAGACCCGGCTCTACCTGTTGTCGGCCTGGCGGGACTCGCCGCTCTTCACTCCGCGCGAGCGGGCGGCCCTGGCCTGGACCGATGCCCTGACCCGCGTGGCCGAGACCCAGGCGCCGGACAGCGACTACGAGGAGCTCGGCCGGCATTTCACCGAGGCGGAGCAGGTGAAACTGAGCCTGCTGATCGGGGTCATCAACATCTGGAATCGGCTCGCCATCGGCTTTCGCAGCCTGCATCCTGTCGAAGAGCCAGTGTGAGGGAAGAAGAGAGCCGTGGACATGCCGGCTGACAGCCTGCGGATCTTCGAGCAGGAACGGCGACGCCTCACCGGCCTGGCCTATCGCATGCTGGGCGCGGTGAGTGAGGCCGAGGACGTGGTGCAGGATGCCTGGCTGCGCTGGCAAGGCGTGGAGGCAAAGGAGATCGCCAACCCTCAGGCCTGGCTGTCGACAGTGGTGACACGGGCTGTGCCTCGACCGCCTGAAGGAAGCCCGGCACCGGCGGGAGACTTACGTCGGCGCCTGGCTGCCTGAACCGCTGCTGGAGGATCCCACTCTTGCCACGACACCGGAGTTGGAGATGGACCGAGACGTCTCCTTCGCCCTGATGCTGGCGCTCGAGCGCCTGTCGCCGCTGGAGCGGGCAGCCTTCATCCTGCATGACGTCTTCGAACTCGATTTCGCCGAAGTGGCCACGGCCCTGGAGCGCAGCGAGGCGGCCTGCCGCCAGCTGGCCAGTCGGGCCCGGGCCGGCCTGCGCGCCGAGCGGCCGCGCTTCACCCCCAGCGCTGAGGACAGGGAGCGGCTGGTGCAGGCCTTCGTGGAGGCCTCGCGCAGCGGGAATACGCAGCAGCTGCAGGCCCTGCTGTCGGAGAGTGCCGTGCTGCACAGCGACGGCGGCGGCCGCAAGCCGGCGGCGCTGAATCCCATTCTGGGCCGGGAGCGGATCGGCCGCTTCTTCGCCGGCCTTGTCCGCAAGGGCAAGACCGGGCCGCCGCGCTGGACCCGGCGTACGACGATCAACGGCCTGCCCGGCTGTATCTCTGTGGAGGCCGATGGAACGCTGCAGACCACTGCCTTCGAGATCGAGGGCGGCCGGATCGTCGCCATCTATACCGTGCGCAACCCCGACAAGCTGCGACACCTGCTGCCTCTGCTGGAGGCGGAGGGTGTCGGCTGAAGATGCCGGGCATCGGGAAGATCAGCTCGTTGTTGTCAAGCCGAGCAAAGGTTATATCTACTCTATGTAGATACAAGCTGGATTATGGAGAGCCAGGCAATGGAGAAGCGCGCGACAGCGAAGCTGTTCAAGCATGGCGGCAGCCAGGCCGTGCGCCTGCCCAAGGAGTTCCGCCTGCCGGGTAAGGAAGTCCGTGTCCGCAGGCATGGGCGCGGCGTTCTCCTGGAGCCGGTGGAATGGGGCGAGGAGGATATCAAGGCTCTTTTTGCCAGACTTGATCAGCTTGGCGGGAAGGATTTTCTGCCGGAAGGCCGCCCCGAACAGCCTCCTCTCCTGCCGGATGACGAAGTGTCCTTCGACGAATGATCTGCCTCGATACGAACGTCGTGATCGCGGCAATCAATGGGCGCCAGCCGAATGTGCGGATGCGCCTCGAAGAGGTGATGGCCGACGGTGAAGTTCCCGTTATCCCGACAGTCGTTCTGTTCGAACTTCACTATGGAATTCTCAAGAGCGCTCGTGCGGACCGGAATGCCACCCTTCTTTCCACGTTCCTGACCCTGGGATTCGAGTCATGGTCTTTCGAGGCGGAGGATGCGGAAGAAGCGGGTGATATCTGGGCGACACTTGAAAAAGCCGGCACGCTGATCGGGCCCTATGATGTCCTGATCGCCGCTCAGGCACGCCTGCGCGACGCCGTTCTGGTGACCGCGAACACCAGCGAATTCAGCCGCGTGCCGGGCCTCAGGCTGGAGGACTGGTCTGTCTGAAGAGTACCTGGCCGTCGGTCTCTAGAACCAGCATTTTTGGCCTGCTCAATTGCCGCGCCAGGCGAGAGGAGATCGAGCATTATGAAAGCGAATGAGTTCGACAGGAAGTTCGACGAAGGCGAAGACGTGAGTGCGGCTGTCGACTGGTCCAAGGCCAAGCGCGTGAACAGCGAAACAAGGCGGGTGAACGTGGACTTCCCGGCCTGGGTGGTCGAGGGCCTGGACAGGCAGGCCTGGCATCTGGGTGACACCCGACAGTCGCTCATCAAGCTCTGGATTGCCGAGCGCCTGGAATAAATCCGATCCGAAGCGCTTGATCTTCCGGCAGCAAGGGAGTCTCCGTTCCAGACATGAATGCGTTCCACGGGCAAGTGGAACGCTCAATGTCCGTGTTACGGCCGGTTGAACCGTGCGAAGCTCCTGACCCTGCCAGGAGACCAAAGGGGATAAGAGAATGCCAGTGGAATTGCAGACGCTGCTGGTCTTCATTCCGATCGCTCTTTCGCTCAATTTCACGCCGGGCGCGGACATGCTGTTCTGCCTCGGGCAGGGTGTTCGTTCGGGGCCGAGAGCCGGTGTTGCCGCCTCGCTGGGGATCGCGAGCGGATCCTTCCTGCACTCTGTCGCCGCCGGCCTGGGGCTCGCCTCTCTCATCGCCGCGCATCCGCTGGCCTTCGAGGTGATCCGGTGGGGCGGCGTGGCCTATCTTCTCTGGTTGGCGATCGGGGTCCTGCGGCAGCCCCTGCGGGAGTTGCGGCCCGCCCGGAGGGCGCGAATCAGCATCCATAGCGCCTGGGCAAACGGGGCCCTGGTCTGTCTGCTCAATCCCAAGGTGGCCCTGTTCATCCTGGCACTCGTGCCCCAGTTCGTGGATCCGGCCCAGGGCTCCGTGTTCCTCCAGTTCCTGATTTTCGGGGCGATCCTCAATATCGGCGGGACCATCGTGAATGGCTTGGTCGGCGGGTTTTCCGGCGGCATCGGACGGCTGCTGGCGCAGAACAGGCTGGTTGCGCGTGCCCTTCAGCACGTGACCAGTTTCGTGTTCTGCATTCTTGCGGCAAGACTGGCGTTCGATCGCTAATAGGGTCTGCTCGGACCTGAACTTTATGGTACGGGGGCTTTCAGCTTGCCGAGCAAGTCCGCCAGTTGCTGCCGTTCCCCGGCGGGGAGCCTTTCTTCGATGAGGTGGCTCAGCTGTTCGGCGTAAACCGGCCACATCCGTTGCCGCGTGGTACGTCCCGCCTCGGTGAGGACGATCACCTGTCCGCGGCCGTCGTCTTCGCAGGACTGGCGTTCGATCATGCCGGCCTTCTCGATCCGGGCCAGCAGGCGGGAGGTGCTGTACTGGGGCAGCAGCAGCCGTTCCTTCAGCTCGAAAGGACGCAGGCCGTCCGGCTCGGCCTTTTCGATTTCCAGCAGGGCGTCGTACCAGCTGAGCGGGGGTAGACCGGCGGATTTGAGCGCCTCCTCGATCCGCTCGAGAAGCGCGCCGCTGACCGAGACCAGGCTGGTCCAGGCGGCAATCGTATCGGGGCGTACTTTGGTCATGAGGGTATAGGAGCATAAAGATGCATATGCATCAAGATTGACAAAGCTTCTTGCCGCCGATTATATAAATGCACTTGCATCTATATTCATGGAGCTGACAAATGTCCCAGGATCATTTGACCGCACATGCGGTCTTCCTGCTTCGCGTGGCGCTGGGGGTGATGTTCATCGCCCACAGTTGGCTATTGAAACTCTTCGTCTTCACGCTGCCGGGAACGGCGCAGTTCTTCGTTTCTCTGGGGCTGCCAGGCTGGTTCGCCTATGCGGTTTTCGCCGCCGAAGCGGTGGCCGGACCCCTGCTGGTACTGGGGGTTCAGGCCCGCTGGGTAGCCTTGGCCATGCTGCCCGTCCTGGCCGGGGCAACCTGGGCGCACTGGGGCAACGGCTGGATGTTCGGATATGCGAACGGCGGTTGGGAGTATCCGGCCTATCTGACCCTGCTCGCGGCTGTCCAGGTCATGCTGGGCGACGGGTCCCATGCCCTGGTGCGCTCCTTCGCCCTGCCATGGCTTCGGATAACCGAAGTGAGGGCGGCGCAATGACATTGCATCTGATGAGCCACTCTCTGTGTCCCTATGTGCAGCGCGCCGTGATTTCGCTGAGCGAGAAACAGGTGCAGTTCGAGCGGAGCTATATCGATCTTGCCGCCAAACCGGACTGGTTCCTCGCGCTTTCGCCCCTGGGCAAGACGCCTGTGCTCACCGTATCCGGACAGCCCATCTTCGAATCGGCTGTCATCCTGGAGTTCCTGGAGGACACCCAGCCGGGTCCGCTGCTTCCCGGCGATCCCCTTCGGCGGGCCCGGCATCGGGCCTGGATGGAGTTCGGCTCGGCAGTGCTGAACGACATCGCCGGCTTCTACAGCGCCCGGGACAAGGACACCTTCTTGCAGAAGACGGACGCTCTGTACCGGAAGTTTCTCCGGCTGGAGGCGGAACTGGGAGACGGCCCCTATTTCGCCGGCCCATCCTTCAGCCTGGTGGATGCCGTCTTCGGGCCTGTCTTCCGATACTTCGACCTGTTCGATGGCATCGGCGATTTCGGCATCCTGGCGGGCGTGCCGAAGGTCACGGCCTGGCGTGCGGCGTTGGCCGAACGCCCTTCGGTACGCGCCGCCGTGACGGAGGACTACCCGCAGTTGCTCCGTGACTTCCTGTTGCGCCGAAACGGCTATCTGAGCTCGCTCATGAGCCATGACGAGGTTTCGCAGAGGACAATCGAGGCCTAGCGGCGTTTGAGCCGATCTTTCACCGAAGAAGTGACGAGGTTGGGTTCATGAGGTACTTTGTCATGGAAATGGATAATTTCTATACTATATTCACTCATGAACTTTGAGTATGATCCTGCCAAGAGCAGGACTAACAAGGCCAAGCATGGCATTGACTTCGAGGAGGCGCAGGCGCTTTGGGCGGATCCCTGGCTGCTGGAAGCCCCGGCAAGGACGGAGGATGAACCACGCTTCCTTGTTATTGGTAAGATCGATGGAAGGCACTGGGCGACGGTCTGCGTTTATCGCGGAGATGTAGTACGTCTCATCTCCGTGCGCCGCGCCAGGCGGGAGGAGATAGAGCATTATGAAAGCGAATGAATTCGACAGGAAGTTCGACGAAGGCGAAGACGTGAGTGCGGCTGTCGACTGGTCCAAGGCCAAGCGCGTGAATAGCGAAACAAGGCGGGTGAACGTGGACTTCCCGGCCTGGGTGGTCGAGAGCTTGGATAGACAGGCCCAGCATCTGGGTGTCACCCGACAGTCGCTCATCAAGCTCTGGATCGCCGAGCGCCTGGAGTAAATCCGGCCCACAACATTTAATCTCCCGGCTGGGAGAGCGCTTGTCACTCCACTGCAATGGGTTGCAAGGTCTCCTTCGTGGCGGCGCGTACGGCCTTGCGCAGGTTGGCCAGGGCCGTGCCGACGCTGCGGCTCTGTTGCCAGTAGAGGGGCACATCCAGGGGCAGGTTTGCGCGGAGCGGTACCAGGCGGCCGCTCTTCAGGTGTCCGGCCACCAGTGGTTCTGGATTGAGGCCCCAGCCGAGTCCGGCAAGCGCGGCGTCGACGAAGGCCTGGGTCGAGGGCAGCCAGTGGGTCGGCGGGGCAAGGTCGCGGCCGAAGGCCTGCTCCAGCCAGAGCTGCTGCAGGCGGTCCTTGCGGTTGAAGGTCAGGCAGGGCGCCTGGGCGGTCGCTTCCTCTGTCACGCCGCCGGAAAACCAACGCGCCATGAACTCCGGGCTGGCGGTGGCGATGTAGCGCAGCGCACCCAGGGGCGTGCTGTCGCAGCCCTGGACCGCCCGACCGTAACCGGTGACGGCGCCCAGGACCTCGCCCCGGCGCAGCCAGTCGGCGCTGTGCTCCTGGTCGTCCAGCACCAGATCGAACAGGCGCTCCGGCACGGCGGCGAGGGCCGGAACCAACCAGGTGGCCAGGCTGTCCGCGTTGACGGCGATGCGGAGGGGCACTTGCGGATTGGCCAGTCCGGCGGCGGGCAGGGCATCCTGCAGATCCTCCTCCAGCAACGCTACCGTCTCCACGTGCTGGCAGAGACGCAGGCCGCTCTCGGTGGCCCGGCAGGGCTGGCCGCGCACCACCAAGACCGTGCCCAACCGCTCCTCCAGCAGCTTGATGCGCTGCGAGACGGCCGAGGGCGTCAGCCCCAACTGTTGGGCGGCGCGATCGAAGCCCCCGGTGCGTATCACGGCGGCCAAGGCGGAGAGGAGCGCGTAGTCGAGCATGAATTAATTTCTCTAATTTAGATTTAGAGAAATTAATTATCCTAATTCAAGAGAGGATGCTACCTCGGGCAGCACTTCCAACGTCAACAGGCGCTGCCATGACCACGGCCCTCCTGCCCGGATTCCTGCTGGGCTTCAGCCTGATCCTCGCCATCGGTTCGCAGAACGCTTTCGTGCTGCGCCAAGGCTTGCGCGGCGAGCATCTGCTGGCGGTCTGCCTGGTCTGTGCATTTTCGGACGCGGTACTGATCTCGGCCGGTGTGGCCGGGTTCGGGGAGATCACCCGGCGCCTGCCCGGGCTCGAAACGCTGCTGCGCTACGCCGGGGCCGCCTTCCTGCTGGTCTATGGCGCCCGCGCGTTCCGGTCGGCCTGGCGGGGCAAGGAGGCTCTGGATCCGGCCCAGTCCGCGCCGCCCGGCCTGGCGGCCACCCTGGGTGTCTGCCTGGCGCTCACCTGGCTGAATCCGCATGTCTACCTGGACACCGTGGTCCTGCTGGGCTCGGTCTCGACGCAGTATCCGGGCGAGCAGGGGCTGTTCGCCCTGGGGGCCATCGCCGCCAGCTTCGTGTTCTTCTTCTCTCTTGGCTACGGCGCTCGGCTGCTGCGCCCCCTCTTCGCCCGGCCTGCCGCCTGGCAGTGGCTGGAGGCGGCGGTGGGTGTAATCATGTGGGCCATCGCTTTGCAGCTGATACTCGGTTAGATTTCTGCGGCAGGATTCAAGAACGTTTCCGTGCCATGGTCATTGGCCCCGCGATCCACTCCCTGAAATTTGAGTCCCGGCCATGAAGAACGATTCTCATATGGCTTCGTCATGAATGTCAGTTCTGATGGGAGGTGCTTGAGATATCGGTCAGCTGAGGGAGGAAAAGTCGCAGGGCGAATCAGGGGGAGAAGACACTTCCGAGTTGAAGCCGTGCGCTGGCAAAGTCATTTCTCCCTTTCACTCGTGGAGTCAGCGTCCTCCGCATCAGTCACCGCGTTATCGAACTCCTCTCCGGGCTGAACTTTGGAAACCGAGGCCAAGGCTGCCTTCCGAGCCTCGGGGTCTGCATTCGACAGATCTTCCTCTCTGGTGTTCTGTGCCTCCGCACGAAGTTGCATCAGGCGTAAAGGGGGAGCCGTTCCGTCCTTATCCTCTCCGAAATAGAGCGTCATGTGCGGGAAGGGTATCTCGATACCAGCAGCCTCGAAGTGCTTCTTGACCAACTGATTGTAAGCACGCCCCACACCCCACTGCATACCTGGTTCAGTCTTGATGCGTACGCGGATCTTCACTGAAGAGTCGTCGAGTGCGATCACCCCGAAAACTTCCAGATCATCGATCAAGCTGGGGGCGATGTCAGGATCGTTGCGCAGCTCCTCGAAAGCCTCCTGCAAGCGTGCGATGGCATGATCGATATCTTCATGATAGGCGATCCTGTATTCGCCAACATGATATCCGAAATCACGCATGAAGTTGCTGATGTAGTCGACCTGAGCAAATGAAACGAGGTGGTAGGTTCCATGTAGGTCGCGGATCCCTGCGGATCGGATCGTCAACTTCTCTACGGTTCCGGTGATACCGGAAACCGTAACCACATCCCCGACGTTGAGCGCGTTCTCCAACTGGATAAACACCCCAGTGATCACATCCTGGACCATACGTTGCGCACCGAAGCCGATGGCCAGGCCCAGGACACCAGCTCCAGCGAGCAGAGGGCCGATGTCGAGGCCAATTTCCGACAACACGATCATCACCGTCAGAATGGTAAGGATAACGGCGAAAGCATTTCGGAATATGGCAAGTAGAGTGCGCTCACGTGCACTGGCTTGCCGCCCTGACAGCTCCAAGTCTGGGTTGAGCCGGTGTTCGACCCAGGAAGCAACAGCGAGCCAGAGGAACATTGCGACAAGAAGAATCAGCCCGACCGTGATCAGCACACTGAGAAGGTCGCCACCGCCACCTTCACTCAGCCAATACGCCAAGTCGAATATGTCCCATGCGTGAAGCAGGACGAGCAGGACTGTGGCAAAAACGATCAGACGCACAATTCGTAGAATAGTTGGTACGTAAGCGTTGAGCCGCTGTTCCAGCATCGGCAGGTTGCGGCGCATGTCATCCGACAAGTGCACGCCAACTGATATGACACGACTGAGCGCAAAGCTCACGGCTATACCCAACACCACCACCACGATGCTTTCCAGAGTGGCGGTTAACATGAAAGGCAAGGCGTCTTCCGGGTGCAGTAGGGAGACAATAAACAGCGTTGCCAAATACGTTATGGCGATCAGATGCCAGCACCTCGCAAGCATAAAGAGGAGCGAGCGCGTGAATGTCATGTCGTTCTGCTGGGCACGCTGATGAAGCCAGCTGCCTATAGGCTTTCGGTTCTGTAAGACCAGTACCACAGCCATGAGAAGAACGACGGCACCGATCAAAACAGCGAGTGCATGTCCCAGTTCGTCTGATAGATTGTGCTGGACAATCGGAACGAGCAAAAGAAGACCGTAACCCAGCACACTCAAGAGGCGGCCCAGCCAAGCATACCAGTAGGCTGCATCCTCATCGTTGATGCGAAGGATGCGAAGCACCGAGTAGCTGGGAGAAAGCATCAGGCGCAATACCACCTTGATGAGTTCGACCAGCAGGAAGGCATTGAGGAACAACGCGTGGCGGTCGTCCATCTGCCCAAACTCGCCTATGACAAAAAGAGCCAGCACGTAACCACCGACCCAGGCGAATACAACTGCAAGTGCATCGAGCGTACTGCTCAGGAGTACGACGGCACCGCGGAGAACAAGGCGGTTTTGAGACTCTGCTTGTCGATTCAGTGAAGTATAAAGTCTGCGTGCTCCGTTGCGCAGAAGGATAAATAATGTTATCGTAAAAACAATTATAATCAAAATATCCAGGGCCATAAGGCCGAGGTTCTTCAGGTATTCATCGCTTTCTTCTTCGTCAATTTCAATGGCACTGACAGTTTCATCCAGGTCATCGAGTAGGCTGAAAAGAAATTCTGCCGTGGCACGGGTTGTCTGGGCGATTTGTCGAGACAAGGAAATCTTGTCCTCGGCAAATGAGGGATTTGTGGCGGCTTCTGAGTCGTCTGCTGTCCTGGGGTCCTGCAGAGTACGAAGGTCTTCAACCAGTCGTTCTCTCAGGGCTTCGTCTTCCAGTAGATTCAGCAGGGACTCGTAGCTGCTGGTGGTCTGCTCGGCTTCGGAGCCTGTTGGTGACGGTTGTTGCGCTGACAGCGAGCCTGGGAATACAAATAAAAATGCCACAATAAAAGTAATTACAAGTTTATTCGCTTTCCGTAAATTTACCAAAATCATGGAGGTCCTATTGTTTACGACTTTCAGGCGGTTTTATAAAATCGCCAATTCATAAAAACTCACAATATTTGACGTTTATTGATAATGAATATGATAGTGGATATTACTTTAAATTCCCTTAATCCCTGCCATCGGCAGTCCCGTTCTCAAGGTTTCTACTGGAGCAGTGCCCATCAGGTTTTCCCTTTATGTCGTATAGCGTCAGCGATTTCAGGTGTTTGAGCCCAGGCATTGATGGCGCGACCATGTCCGGGGACCGGAAGGAAGCACTGCCGGCCAGGTTCACACCGCTGTGCCACGGCCACGCACGCCATCCGAGCTGCAATACAGCGATCCGAAGCCTGGTCGAATGCTTCTTTCGAGGATCAAGCGGTTCCTTGCCATCGCCCCTGTCATGACCGCAAACCGGAGAGCTACAAAGCCGCGCTCAAGCTTGCGGTACAGCGCAATCCATTGAAGTCTTATAAGCCTGCAACCAGAAAGCGCTGATTGGTTAATTTCGATTTGGGGCAGAGCCGGTTGGTGCAGCCTAACCGGCGGCGTCCTCGGGGCAGTCCTCACCGGGCACAATCACCATCCAGCCGATACCGAAACGGTCGGTGAGCATGCCGAAGCAGGGCGAAAAGAAGGTCCTGTCCAGCGGCATGCTCACCGTGCCGCCTTCGGCGAGCGTCTCGAACAGGCGCCGGGCCTCGGCCTCGTCGGCGGCATCGAGGGAGAGCGAGAAGCCGCCGAACTGGGGTTGGGCATCGCCGCAGGGTGCGTCGGAGGCCATGACTGTGGTCTCGCCGATGCGAAACGCGGTGTGCATGACCTGGTGTTCCTTGCCCTCGGGCACCATGCCGGGCGGCAGGGGCTCGGGCGAATCGCTGTAGCGCATGATGGCCTGCACTTCGGCGCCCAATGCGTCGCGGTAGAAATTCACGGCCTCCTCGCAGGTGCCGTCGAAGAAGAGATAGGTCTGTACCTGCATCGGGCTTTTCCCTTTTTCTCGTGTTGGCGGAAAGATCTTCAGGTCACGAAAGCGCGCGCAGGTCCTCCAGCAGGCTGTCGAGGCCGAGCTCGTTGACGAGCTTGCGGTTCTCCTCCTGGGTTGCCCGCCACAGCGGCACGGCCTCAGCGAGGAGTTCACGGCCCTGGTCCGTCAGCAGCAGGCGCCGGCCGCGCCGGTCGTGGGGGTCCACCTTCACCTGGATCAGGCCGCGCTTCTCCAGCGGCTTCAGGTTGGCCGTCAGGGTGGTGCGGTCCATGGCGAGCAGGCTGGCCACATCCTTCATGGCGGGCGGTTGTGGACGGTTCAGCGACATCATCAGCGAGAACTGCCCATTGGTGATGCCCAGCGGGCGCAGGGCCTCGTCGTAGCGCCGCGCCACGGCCCGGGCGGCACGCTGCACATGCAGGCAGAGGCAGGAATCGCGAACTTCAAGCGTGGTCTCATAGGCGACGGTGTTGGATTCGGATGTAGGAGTACTGTTTGACATGATTTATATATGTTGATATCAACTTAATAGTCAAGTTCGACTTTCCGCAAAGCCTGCATAACGGCTCTGCCAATCAGGAGAAAGAGAATGCTGCAGAACGCTGTCGTCTCCCGCGAAGACTGGCTGGAGGCCCGGAAGGCCCTGCTGGCGAAAGAAAAGGAGCTGACGCGCCAGCGCGACGAATTGAGTGCCGCGCGCCGCGAACTGCCCTGGGTGAAGGTGGAAAAGACCTATGTCTTCGAGACACTGGAGGGTCCGAAGTCACTCGGTGAGCTGTTCGAAGGCCGCAGCCAGATGATCGTCCATCACTTCATGTTCGGGCCGGGCTGGACAGAGGGCTGTATCGGCTGTTCCTTCGCCGCCGATCATGCCGAGGGTGCGCTGGTCCACCTGGAAAACCACGATGTCAGCTATCTGCGCGTTTCCCGCGCGCCGCTGGACGAACTGGAGGCCTATCGCCGGCGCATGGGCTGGCGGGCACGATGGGTGTCGTCCCACGACAGCGATTTCAACTACGACTTCCATGTCTCCTTCACGCCGGAGCAGATCGCCAAGGGCGAGGTCGTCTACAACTACGCCCAGAGCGGCATCCAGAGCGAGGACCTGGGCGGGCTCAGCGTCTTCTACCGCAATGATGAAGGCGAGGTCTTCCATACCTATTCCACCTTCGGGCGCGGCGACGAGATGCTGGACACCAGCTACATGTTCCTGGACCTGACGCCCAAGGGGCGCAACGAGACCGGGCCGCACTACAACCTGATGGATTGGGTGAAGCGTCATGACGACTACGGGACGCCGGCGGCCCGCGCCGCGGCTGGGGAATGAACGGCCATGCTCTGCTGTGCCTTCGGTGCCATGCTGCTCTCGCTCCTGATGACCTGGCACCGGGCACGCTCCGTGCTGTCCGGCTTTGCCGGCGGCTGGCTGGCGAGCGGCGTCGTGGCGGCCATCCCGCTGCTGTTGGTCGCCGGGGCCGTACTGCAGCTCCTTCCGGCGACAGCGTTCGCCGCCGCAGACGGGGCAGCTCTCTGCCTAACCGATCTCGCAAGCCTGTGAAAGGAACGTCATGAAACCCGATAACCTAGCCTCACGCGAAGACTGGCTGGCTGCGCGCAAGGCCCATCTGGAGCGTGAGAAGGAGCTGACCCGCCTGCACGAACAGGTAATGGCGGAGCGCCGCCAGTTGCCCTGGGTGCGCATCGAGACAGACTATCGCTTCGACAGCGAGACGGGTGCGAAGTCCCTCGTCGATCTCTTCGACGGGCGTAAGCAGCTGATCGTCTATCACTTCATGTTCGCCCCGGGCTGGCAGGACGGCTGCGACGGCTGTTCCTTCCTGGCCGATCATTTCGACGGGCCGAACCGGCACCTGAAGCACCATGACGTTTCGCTGGTCGCGGTCTCGCGCGCACCGCTGGCGGAATTCCTGCCCTTCAAGCACCGCATGGGCTGGAACTTCGAATGGGTGTCCTCCCACGGCAGCGCGTTTAACTACGATTTCGGGGCCTCCTTCACGCCGGAGCAGGTGGCAGAGGGCAAGCCCCTCTACAACTTCGGCACCACAGCCTACCTGGCCGAGGACCTGCATGGGCTCAGCATCTTCGTGCGCGACGGGGAGGAGATCTTCCACAGCTATTCGACCTATGCCCGGGGCGGCGACATCCTGCTGGGCGCGCACCACTTCCTGGACATGACGCCCAAGGGCCGCAACGAGCAGAGCACCATGGACTGGGTGCGTCTGCACGACCGCTACGAGGAAACCCCTGAAGAGGAAGGAGAGCTCAATGTCCGTTGCCACAACTGAAGCCAGTGCCGAGCAGGAGATCCGCGCCGCCCTGGACAGCTTGCTGAAGACCGTCTCGTCCAAGGATGTAGACGCCATCATGGATTTCTATGCGCCGGACATCGTGGCCTATGACGCCATTGCCGCCCTGCAGTTCAAGGGCGCGGAGGCCTATGGCGAGCATTGGCGCCAGTGCCTGTCCATGTGCGGTGAGCTCTCCATGGAGGCCAGCGATATCCACATCGCCACGGCCGGGGACCTGGCGACCAGCTATTATCTGCACCGCTGCGCCGGCGTGGATGACAAGGGCGAGGAGCAGGCCTGCTGGATGCGGGCTACGGTGGTCTGGCGCAGGCAGGGGGGTAGTTGGAAGATCATCCATGATCACTTTTCGGCCCCCTTCGATCCGGAAAGCGGCCAGGCGCTGATGGGACTGAGCCCGTAGCGTTTTTACCGTCCTCTCCTGCCTTGCGTCGTTGCGCCGCCTCGTCGCATTGATCCGGAGGGCCTGCGGCCCCAAACTGTACTCCATGACGGATCATGACAGAAAGCGCCCGCGCTCCAACCGCAGGGTTCTCGCGCTGACCCTAGCGCCCCTGCTGGTCATGGGCGGGCTCGTCGCCTATTCGCCTACGCTTTACCAGATGTTCTGCGACCTGACCGGGTTCGGCGGCACAGTCCAGGCCGCGTCCGAGGAGAAGACAGAAACCCGAGAGGAGACCCAGACGGCACGGGCCACCGAGGGTGACGGAACGCAGAGCGCGGCGGACGGAGATGTCCCGACTGTCACGATCACCTTCGATGCCAACGTCGATTCCGCCCTGCCCTGGACCTTCCGGCCCGAGCAGCGTGACGTGGAGGTGCCGGTGGGCGAGACGGCCAAGGTCTATTACTACGCCGAGAACAACACCGATGAGACGGTGGTGGCGCGCGCCACCTTCAACGTGACGCCCTACAAGGCCGCGCCCTATTTCTTCAAGATCGAGTGCTTCTGCTTCACCGAGGAGAAACTGGGTCCGGGCGAGAGTGCACGCATGCCGCTGCAGCTCTATATCGACGAGGAGATGCTGGCCGATACGAACACGGAAATGGTGCGCGATATGACCCTGTCCTACACCTTCTATCGGCAGGAGGATCTCTCGCGCGAAGAGGCAAAAGCCACGCGCGACCTTAAGGCCGGCTCCCAGCGCGTGGAAGAGAGGTTGAATCAGGCCGACGAGGTGGAGTACCGCAATGATGCACCGCGACAGTAGAAGGGCGTTCCTTGCCATCCGAAAGCGGCAGGGGGCGCTCGTGAGCCTGCTGTCCGCGATGGCCCTGGCGGGCCTGATTGCCGGCGTGGCACCTTCGGTGCTGGCCCACAGCTACAAGCTGGGCGATCTCTCCATCGGACATATCTGGGCGCCGCCGCCCGTCGAGGGTGCGGACGGACTGCCCGTCTATGGCCCTTTCCTGAACAACGGGAACGAGAGTATCACCCTGGTGGGTGCCTCCTCCCCCCTGGCCGAAAGGGTCACCTTCCGAAGCGACGAGGACGAGGCAAAGGAACTGACCGAGGGGATCGAGATCACCCCCGGACAGCCCTATGCCATGGCTCCCTGGCGACCGCATATCTGGGTGGTCGGCCTCAAGGAACCGCTGGAAGAAGGCGATTCCCTGGAATTGACGCTGGATTTCGGCGGGGCCGGCCAGAAGACGGTCGAAGTCGAGATCGAGGAAGACGGCAGCCACTGATTGGCGAGCCTGCCTCAAGCCAGGGCGGACAGCTCCTCCAGAGCCGCATCCACCGCCTTGCGCCATTGCGCGGGCGTCACCTCCCGCACGCCATCCGGTGCCACGGCCGCGCTCGAGATCACCACGTCGGGCTTGAGCCCGCGCAGCAGCTTCAGGCTGTTCACTAGGTCTTCCCGGTTGCTGCCGCGGATCAGGTAGGTTTCCCATCCGCGTTCGCTGGCGAAGATGGTATCTCCGGTGAAGAGGTATCTCTGGCCGTGCGGCGAGGCATAGAGGAAGGACGTACTGCCCGGACTGTGCCCGGGAGTGGGAATCACCTCGATGCCGCCCAGCCACGTCTCGCGTGATTCGAAGGCGAGGTCCAGCGGACTGACGGCGCGCACTTCGTCGGCTTCACGGGCGTGAATGCCCAGTTTCGCGCCGAAGTGCGTCCGCAGGTCGGCCAGGGCCGGGGTGATCTCGTCGCGATGGCTGAGCAGCTGGTAGGCAACGCCGCCCAGGGACTCGATCTGGTCAGCATCTTCCAGGAGGTAACTGGAATTGTAGAAGAGAACGTTGCTTTCCGGCCGAGTCAGAAGATAGGCGTGGGTCGTGACCTGAGGGGCCTCGGCGAAGGGACGTTCCGTCAGACTTTGCCAGAGGTCGGGATAGATCTGTTGCATGTCAGGCTTCCTTTCTCGAAGGCTTTGCATTCCAGGAAGCCGCTGCTATAAGACCTCAAGTAAACTTGAGGTCAAGGGGGTTTCATGAAGGAGGAACCACACTCCTGTGGGCCCGCCGATCTGTCGGTCGGGCAGGTGGCGGCGCGCAGCGGCGTTGCGGTCTCGACGCTGCATTTCTACGAGACCAAGGGCCTGATCGCCAGCCGGCGCAGCCCGGGCAACCAGCGGCGCTACAGCCGCGACGTTTTGCGCCGTATCGGGGTCATCAAGGTGGCGCAGCGCATCGGAATCCCGCTGAGCGAGATCCGGGCGGCCCTGGACCGGCTGCCCAACGGCTGCGTGCCGACGGCAGCGGACTGGGCGGAGCTCTCCGCGGCCTGGAAGGAAGACCTGGACCGGCGGATCGAGACGCTGACCCGCCTGCGCGACCACCTGAGCGACTGCATCGGGTGCGGTTGCCTGTCCATCGAGGCCTGCCGCTTGCGCAATCCGGGGGACGAGCAGGCAGCCCAGGGTCCGGGACCGCGCTTCCTGGAAGCAGACTGACTGCCCTGTCTGCACAGGACAGCCAGTTCTTGCTTGCGCTGGTTCCTCTTCAGACGCGAACGATCTCGTCCTTGAGGGAATAGGCGATGGCCAGCACGTCCCGACGGGTTTCTTCGTCCACCCCGTGGGCATCCAGTGACTTCAGGATGTCGTCGAGCACGGCCATATACTCGCCTTCGCTGATGTTCATCCCGCGGTGGATCTCCAGCATGCTGCGGCCTTCGTACTTTTCCGGTCCGCCGCTGCCTTCGCCCAGGAAGTTGCGCAGATGCTGCTTGGCTTGTGCCATGCGCTCCGGATCCTCCTTCAGGGCCTGATAACGCGGATTGATCTCGGGGTTGGCCAGATGGGCGTCGACGATCCGGTCGACCAGCGCCGAAACGCCGCGAGCGGATCCGAGCCGTTCGTAGAGGGGTGTGCTCATGGTTTGCCTCCTGTTTCCTTGGTGTTTCCTGTGGTGTTGAAGTCCAGGTGCTCCGGACGACGGTCTCAAGACGCTTCCGCGGCGGCCATCTGCCGGACGGCCTGGGAGGTCAGCGGATTGCCGCCAATCGCCCACTGACCGCTCTTGACTTCCAGGATGCGGACCCAGGTCACGTCGCGCATGGCGGGTCCTTCCACGGCAACCATCGCTTCGGTGACGCGCTGAATCATGTCCTGTTTCTGGGCCTCGTCGAAGACCCCCTCGATGACCTGTACATCTACCAATGGCATTGTCTCTCTCCCTCGTATTGGTCTCGTTTCAGGAACGACAGAAGCCTATTGGACAGACATGCGGGCGGACAGGTACACTGCACCCTGCCATGTGGCAGACTGTATCGGCGCAGGTGACCTGCCAGTCCGGGTTGATGGAAGGTGCTCCAGGCTTGCGGGTGTCCACCGGACAGGGAGCAGTGGAGGCTTCATGCTTCAAGTCCAGCTCGACCGTGAGGGGGCGTCTGCCCTGACCGATCAGATCGTGGAGGCCCTCCGAGAGCGTATCGACACGGGCCTGTTGCGGCCGGGCACGAAACTGCCCTCAATCCGGGGCTTTGCCACCGAACACGACATCAGCCGCTTCACGGTGGTCGAGGCTTATGACCGCCTGGTGGCCATGGGCTACCTGCAGTCCCGGCGCGGAGCGGGCTTCTTCACCGCGAAAAGCATGCCGCGTTCGGCCGCCGGACAGGGCAATGGGGAAGACGCGGCCGACCCCCAGCACAACGAGGAGGTGGTCTGGCTGATCCGCCGGCTGCTCGAGGCCGGCAAGGGCCTGACACTTGCGGGCGGCCCCTGGCTTCCCGCCGACTGGCTGGACGAGGCGAACCTGCGGCGCGTCATGCGCGGGCTGGCCAACAACGAAGGGGATCACCTGATCGAGTACGGGGAGCCCCTGGGGTATCGTCCCTTGCGCCGGCACATCGCGGAGACACTGTTGCCGGAGATCGATATCCAGGCTGAGGAAAACCAGGTGCTTCTGACCTGCGGGGCGAGCCAGGCCCTGGACCTGGTGAGCCGCAGCCTGCTGAAGCCCGGCGATACGGTTCTGGTGGATGACCCCGGCTATTACAATCTCTTCGGCAGCCTGCGCCAGCAGGGCTATCGCCTGATCGGGGTGCCGCGCCAGGAAGACGGCCCCGACATCGAGGCCCTGGATCGCCTGGCAGCACAGCACCGCCCACGCCTCTACTTCACGCAGTCAGTGCTGCAGAATCCCACCAGTACGACGCTCACGCCCGCCAAGGCCTTCCGCCTCCTGCAGGTGGCCGAGCGTCACGATTTCCAGGTGGTGGAGGACGATATCTTCTCGGATCTCCATCCCGAGCCGGCGCCACGCCTGGCTGCCCTGGACCGTCTGGAGCGCGTGATCTACCTGCGCAGTTTCTCGAAGACCCTGTCCGGCAGCCTGCGTGTCGGCTTCATTGCATGCGAGCGCGGACTGGCGGAACAATTGACGGACAGCAAGATGGTCACTTGCGTCACCACTTCGCTGTTCACCGAGAAGCTGGTCTATCGCCTGCTGACCGAGGGGTATTACCGCAAGTTCCTGGCGCGTCTGCTGGGCCGCCTGGCCGAAGCGCGCCAGCGCGTGAGCACGGCGTTCGAGCAGACAGGAATCGAGACCTTCCATGGCGGCGACAGAGGGCTCTTCCTCTGGGGGCGTTTTCCGGATATCCCGGACTCCCTTCCGCTTGCCGAATCCGCCCAGGAAGAGGGCTTGCTGCTGGCCCCCGGTGCGGTGTTCCGCCCGAACCTGCAGCCCTCCCCCTGGATGCGCTTCAACGTCGCCGTTTGCGAGGACCCGCAGGTGCTGGAGCGCCTGCAACGGATGAGTACGGCTTATCGAGACAGGAAGGTGGAGTCGGAAACGCTGATGTAGGCCAGGGCTCCGGGCAGCAGTGCCAGTTGAGGACGGAGGCTGATTCATGATCGATGTCACCGTGGTGCTGGTCAACGACGGCTATGCCTCCACCGCGATCGCGCCGCTGGAGGTCTTCTCCTCGGCCGGTGTGCTGCTGAATGCCTTTGCCGGTGAGGCCCCGGAGCCGCGTTTCCGCGTGCAGGTGGCCTCGGTGGATGGACGGCCGGTGCAGAGTGCCCATCAGCTGGCGGTCTCGCCCCAGACCTCGATCGCCGAGATCGAGAAGACGGACCTTATCGTCGTTTCTGCGATCGGGCTTGACGTGGAGGCTGCGCTCGCCGCGCATCGCCCGCTGCTCGACTGGCTTCGTCTGTGGAGTGATCGCGGTACCGGCGTGGCAGCCGCCTGCGCCGGGGTCTCCTTCCTGGCGGAGGCCGGTCTGCTGGACGGTCGTCGGGCCACCACGCACTGGGCACTCGCGCGGGAGTTCGCGCGGCGCTATCCGAAGGTGGACTGGCATCCGGAGGCCTTCATCACGGAGGACGAAGGCGTCTATTGCGGGGGCGGGGTCTATGGCGTCATCGACCTCAGCCTCTATCTCGTGGAGAAGTTCTGCGGCCATGCCGTGGCGCTGGATTGCGCGCGCTCGATGCTGGTGGAGATGCCGCGCGTTAACCAAGCAGGCTTCGCCGTTCTGCCCCTGACCAGTCGCCACGACGATTCAACGATCCGCAAGGCGGAGGAATGGCTGCATGCGCATTTCGCAACGGAAGTGCGGCTCGAAGCGCTGGCGGCCCAGCTGGGCATGAGCCCACGCAATTTCGAGCGCCGCTTCAAGACGGCCACCGGCATGAAGGCGCGAAGCTACCTGCAGGCGCTTCGGATCGCTGCGGCCCGGCGGATGCTGGAGGAGGGCGCACGCTCGGTGCAACAGGTGAGCAGTGCAGTGGGATACGACGACGTGGCCTATTTCCGTACACTGTTCAAGCGCCATACCGCCTTGACGCCCGGCGCCTACCGGCGCCGTTTCGGCCGCGACGGCGCGGGCCTGCCCGCCGCGGCCCGCTAAGAGCTCACGGCGGGCAGAGGTGAGTTAGTCCGCCGCAGTCGGATCGAGCATTCCGCGTACCGGCGAGATGCTGTCGGCCGGGACACCGGCCTTCTGCGCATGAGCGCGGATCTGGTCCTCGTTCTGCGCCCGGAAGATGCAGTAGAACTTGTCGTCTGTCACATAGCTGTGAACCCACTGAATCTCCGGTCCGACTTCGCGCAGAGCGGCACAGGAAGCTTCCGCACCTTCCTTCAGTTCCTTCGCCGAAGCGCGGCCAATACCGGGTATTTCCCGTTCGATAACGTATTCAGGCATGGCGGTTCCCTCCCTTTCATGACCTGTCCAGCTCCTCTCGGACCTGGTCCTCAAAGCATGCGGGGAAAACCCATGCCCTGCCAGCCGGCGGAACGGACAAGGTAGAGGGGTATATCCGTCAATTTTCGGCAACGGAAACGGATGGAGGAGTTCAGCGCGGCAGCCGTGTTCCAAAGTCACTGCCTCCCATTTCTTCCCGATTCGCCGGTCGGAATTTCACCGCTTCAGACAGGGCGGATGTTGTGGTTTTGCCGGAACAGGTTGTCGGGGTCGTAGAGCCGCTTGAGCCTGCAAAGGCGCTGCTCTCTCGCGCTGTCCTGCTCGACCGGAACGCTGTCCGGTTCGAAATTGAGATAGGAGTTGCCGTTCGAAAAACGTTCCATTCGCGCACAGGCCGCCCGCGTCCAGTCCCGGTTGCGCGTGTCCTCTGCAGGGTCGTCCCAATTCGATTCCACGCCCAGCAGGTAAGGGGCGCCGCGATCGCCGAAGGCCGTGGCATCGGCGGGGATGCGGCCCATTGTGCCGCCAAGCTGCCAGACGTCGACGGTGGAAAGTGAAGAAGGGCGTTCGGCTGCCAGCTGCAATACCTGGTCGATCACGGTTTCGTCGAACTGCTTGAGATAGAGAGACTTCCAGTAATAGCGGCGGCCGTCCGGGTAATCGCCGTCGAAGTTCGATTGGATCTCCAGATAGGGCGCGGGACTGCTGAAGTCGCACAGCGGTTCTCCAAGCGCCTGCAGGGGTGAAAGGATTCGTCGGCCATCCTCCACTGGCCCGGCGTACATCGTGGCCAGGGCGACGAACTGCCGTCTATGGATGTCCGGTGGAAAGGGCTCTTCCTCCGGGACGGTACCGCAGAGGACGATCGACGTGACCTCATCCGGCGCGGCCTGGCAGAATTCGTGCCAGCCCTGAAGCACCTGCCGGCCGCTCTCCAGGGGATAGAGGGTGAAGGAGAACATTACCTCCGGGCCCACGGGGTGCAGCGCATACTCGAATTTCGTCACGACACCGAAGTTGCCGCCGCCGCCACGCAGGCCCCAGAGCAGGTCGCTGTTCTCCTTCTCGCTGGCCGTGAAGATCTGCCCGTCCGCAGTGACGACCTCAGCTGCGACGAGATTGTCGCAGCTGAGGCCATGCTTGCGGCGCAGCCAGCCGAGCCCGCCGCCGAGCGTCAATCCGGCAATGCCGGTTTTCGAGACCAGTCCCCCGGGAGCCGCCAGGCCATGCGGCTGGGTTGCCCGGTCGAGATCGGCCCAGGTGGCTCCGCCCCCGGCCCACGCACGTCCTTGCTGCGGATCGACGGTCACCTCCCGCATGGGCGAGAGGTCGATGACCAGTCCATCCCGGCAGGTTGCGGTCCCCGCAATGTTGTGGGCGCCACCCCTGACTGCCGGATACAGGTTGTTGTCGGCAGCGAAACGCACGGCCCTGGAGACATCCTGCGCGGAGCTGCAGCGGGCGATCAGGGTCGGTGTGTGTTCGATCATGCCGTTCCATACGGGTGCCACCTCGGCAAACCCGGCGTCTCCCCGGTGCAGCACATCACCCCCGAAGCCTGAAGCGAGGGCGCGTGCTACGGAGTCGTCGATTCCGGACGGCGTGGTCTGGCCCGTGACCTCTGTACTGGAAACCATGATTCCATTCTCCCTTGGCTCTGAAATTCAACCTTTTGGACCAATATTTTCTTGTCTCCGAGTCTCAGTGACAGTGCCAAGGCGGGGGATTCTTCTCCAGTGGTCTTGCGGTCCACTTGCACCTGAGTTGAGTTTTCTTTGGAAATTAGTAGTATGACAGGGAATCCGGCTCGATTTTGGAGGGGCGGAGGCATCCCAAGCGGGTGTCAACTGGACCCGGGGTGCAGTACATGGAGGAGACAGGCACGCAATCGGGCGTCGGTACGCGCGAGAGACTTCTCGAGATTGCGGAGGGTGCCGTTCTCGCGAAGGGGTTTGGGGCCACCTCGATCGAGGAACTGATCGTCGAGGCCGGGATCACTAAGAACGGATTCTTCTATCACTTTCCGGACAAGAACGCGCTCGCACTGGCGTTGCTGGAACGCTACCTGGAGCGCGAGGAAAGGCTGCTGGATGAGGTCTTCACCCGCGGCCGCGAGCTCTCCGAGGATCCGCTGCACGCCTTTCTCATCGGACTGAAGCTCCTGGCCGAAACGATGGCGGACCTTCCGCAAACCCTACCCGGCTGTCTTGTCGCCACCTTCTGCTATCAGGAACGTCTCTTCGACAGCAGGGTGCATGAATTGAACCGAAGCATCGTGCTGGGCTGGCGGGCACGCTTCCGGCGAAGCCTGGAGGCCATCCAGACCCGCTACGAACCCCGCGAACAGGTGGATCTGGACGGGCTCGCCGACATGGTCTCGAGCGTCATCGAAGGCGGCATGGTGCTGGGCCGGGCCACCGGAAACCCGGCGATCCTGCCGGAGCAGATCATGTTGATACGCGGTTATGTCAAACTGCTGTTCAGCGAGCCGTCAAGTCACGGAGGTTCCGCATGATCACTGCCCCAGGCCCTTCAAGCGCCCGGGTTCGATAATCTCGATCCAGTAGCCGTCGGGATCCTTGATGAAGGCGACGTCCTTCATCTTGCCCTGTTCGGGTCGCTTGACGTAGTCGACGCCGTTGCTATCGAGCCAGGCGATGGCGCGGTCCAGGTCGGGCACGGAGATGCAGATGTGGCCGAAGCCCTGGGGCTGGTCGTTGCCGTTGTGGTACTTCGCCTCGGGATCCGTCTCGGTGCCCCAGTTATGGGTCAGTTCCAGGATTCCGCGCTGGGAGAAGGTCCAGGCCGTCCGCTCGCCGGTATCCTCCGGAGGCGTGTCCCCGTCCTGCAGACAGGTCAGGAAGTAGAGCGAGAACTCCATCTCCGGGAAGTCCAGCCTGCGCAGCACCTTCATGCCCAGGACACCGGTGTAGAAGGCCAGCGAGACTTCCGGGTCCTTCACCCGCATCATGGCATGATTGAGGGTGAAGCCCTCGGTTTCCTCGGGACGTTCCTTGACGGTGCCGGGATAGGATTCGCCGCTGAAGGCCATTGCGCAATGTCTCCTGTTGTCTGTCTGGACGGAAAGATCCTGAGATTGGGTTGCATCTAAGAGTATCAACGGCAAGGATCGAATCAACATCCTATGCGTGTTTCTTGTCACGAGGCGAGACGATGACCGAGGAGAGCAAACAGCTGTATGAATGGATGCATGCCGAGATCGGCGCCTGTCTGAAGCGGGAGGAGCAGGTGGACAAGGAAGGATTGATCGCGCACGCGATGGCCGATGGGGCCAGCCGAACCGAGGCGGAGGCGGCCTATGAAGAGGCCATGGGGGACTGGATCGATGCTTACAGCCTCGTGGACAAGCTCAATTCCGGGGATCTGGAAGAGCCCTGATCCTCCCAGGCACTTGGCTGCCCTGCCATTGCTCCTGCTGTCTGGCGGCACTACCTTGCCGGACGCAAAACCTGTCGTTCGAATTTCTGGGAGATAAACGTGGCTGAGCAACACCCGCGCGCCTGGCAGCGCATGCTGTCGGGGCGTCGGCTGGACCTGCTGAATCCCTCGCCCCTGGACGTCGAGATCGAGGATATCGCCCATGGCCTGTCCCGCGTGGCGCGCTGGAACGGCCAGACGCACGGGGATTGGGCATTCAGCGTGGCCCAGCACTGCCTGCTGGTGGAGGAGCTTTGCGGGATCATGAAGCCGGATCTGCCGGCACGCTGGCGTCTGGCGGCGCTGCTGCACGATGCCCAGGAGTACGTGGTGGGGGACCTGATCTCGCCCTTCAAGGCAGCGGTGGGTTGGAGTTACAAGAGTCTGGAAAAGCGCCTGTCCTCTGCGGTCTTCCTGCGCTTCGGCCTGCCCGGCGACTTGCCGAAGACCGTCGAAAACCGCATCAAGCGCGGCGACCAGGCTGCCGCATATGTGGAGGCGGTCCAGCTGGCCGGTTTCGAGGAAAAGGAGGCCCGGCACCTGTTTCGTCCGCCGCGCGGCCAGGATCTCTCACCTGAACGCCTGCCCCTGACGCCGTTGGATCCGGAAAGCGCGAAGGCAGCCTACCTCGCCCGTTTCGAGGCCCTGCAGGAGGCCATGAAGGGCGCGCGGTGAGGCGGTCAGCTTTCGCGCAGGCGCGCCTGCCGGCCGCCGCGGCGCCGGGTGCCGGTTGCCTGGCCTGTCTGGGCCGTTTCCTGGAGCAGTTCGACGAGCCTGCGACGCGGGCCGCCACCCGCGGGTGAACGCTCGAGGCCGTGCCGGACGATGAGGCGGCGGGCAGCGGCGGGAGGGTCGTCCAGTCGCAGGGACCAGGAGAGCAGTAGGTCCTCTGCCGGGCCGGGGAAGGCTTCGCCCATCTCCAGCGCCTGGCCGATCAGGCCGCCAGGATCATCCTCGCTGTGGTGGGCGGAGAGATACTGGACCATCCGTTTCGAGCCTCTTGGAAGCCTCTTCAGTCAACCTGCAGGAGGTTGACGCGCATGGGCTGGGTGAAGAGGTACTGGCCCTCCTCGTGTTCCGCATACCCTTCGAAGGCGGCCTTCAGGTCGGCTTCCGCCTGTTCCACGCGGGCTTGCCGCTTCTCGTCGGCGGCCACGATCTTGTTCTTGAAGGCCTCGAAATCCGGATAAAGCACGGGCGCCTCGTAGACGATCTCGCGCAGTTCGTGAGCGTACTGGCTGGCGGTGAAGGCCCGCAGGGCGTCATAGGCCTGGGCACGGACCACCGTTTCGTCCTCGACCGGCAGCATGGCCCGGAAATGGGGCCCCTGGGCCAGCGGTTCCGCGATATAGATCAGACCCTCCGTCTTCACGACCCGAGCCGCCTCCTTCAGGGCATCCGCCATCAGCTCGGCAGGGATATGGTGTAGGGAATTGAAGAAGACGGCGGCGTCGAAACCGTCGTCCGGGAAGGGCAGGGCCTCGGCGCCCCCTGTCATGTAGCTTTCGTCGCGGACGCTGTCTTCGGCCCGGGCTTTTTCGACCTCGTTCTCCGAGGGGTCGAGGCCTGTGGCTGCGGCTCCCCGCTTGGCGAGGGCGCGCACCAGGGCCCCGTTGCCGCAGCCGATGTCGAGGACCTTCAGGCCCTCGAGTGACAGGTTCTCGACGAGGACGTCTATATTCGTCCGGCGTGGAAAAATCTGGGAAGTCTGTTCGTTCATGCTCCCGAAGCTAAAGCAAATGAGAGCGCCAGACCAGAACCCCGGTGCATTTCTTCTGAGCGGGCACTGGTCATGAGCGGTGCAAGGCGCTAGAGGTTGGCGGTTTCCAGGGCAGGACGACGCGAGGAAAGGGGCCAAGCGAGATGACGGAGACGGATCTGAGTGCATGGATCGGACAGCAGGAAATTCGTGAGGACCGGGTGGATGCCACGCGGGCCAACGGGATGCGGGCGACGCTGGAAAGCCCGGACGCTCCTTTCGCCGAGGGACAGCCGCTGCCGCCGTTATGGCATTGGGCCTATTTCTGGGACATCGCCCGTCATTCCGACCTGGGGGCAGATGGCCATTCGGCGCGCGGCGAATTCCTGCCGCCCGTGGATCTGCCGCGGCGCATGTGGGCGGGCGGCCGCCTGAGATGGTCGGGAGACCTGCTCGTGGGAGAAGCGGTGCGTCGGGAGTCGACCATCAAGTCGGTCCAGGAAAAGGAAGGGCGCTCCGGCCCCCTGGTTTTCGTGACGGTCCAGCATGTCATCTCCGGGGCTCAGGGTGTGGCCATCGAAGAAGAGCATGACATCGTCTATCGCGAGGCGCCGCGTGCAGACGAGGCGTCACCCACGCCGCCCGCCGTCCCCGACAGTCCGGTGCTCTGGGAACACCAGGTCGAGGCCGAGGCCGTGCGTCTGTTCCGCTATTCGGCGCTCACCTTCAACGGCCACCGCATTCACTACGACCATCCCTATGTAACGCAGGAGGAAGGCTATCCCGGCCTGGTCGTGCACGGGCCGCTGATGGCGACCCTGATGGTGGAGCTGCTGCGGCACAGTGCGCCGGATCGGCGCGTTGCCGCCCTGGATTTCCGGGCACGCAGCCCCGTGTTCGCGCCGGCCAGCCTGCAGGTCTGCGCGGCCCGTACCGAAGAGGGGACGGGGACACCGACGCGGCTGGAGACCTGGGTGAGCGGCGCTCCGGGCGTGCTGGCGATGTCGGGCCAGGTGGATCTGGACTGAAATCACGGGGACAGGGTCTGCACCCAGCGCATGCAGCTGCTGCGCAAGAGCGTTGCGGGGATTGGGCTTGAGCAGGCGGAGGCCGGCGGTATAGCTTGGGACCCGTAACAAGCAGGGATGGCCCCTGAGGGCGCCGTCCTCTCTCTTCACGGAACAGGAGATCCGTCATGTCGACCCGACCCAATTCGCCTGCGGCGAAGGACATCGCCTATAGCCTGCATCCCTATACCAATGCCCGCCGGCACGAGGAGACGGGGCCGCTGATCATCGAGCGCGGCAAGGGCGTGCATGTCTATGACGACCAGGGCAAGGACTACATCGAGGGCATGGGCGGTCTCTGGTGCGTGGCCCTGGGCTTCGGCGAGGAGCGCCTGGTGAAGGCGGCGACCGAGCAGATGCAGCGCCTGCCCTACTATCACAGCTTCGCACAGAAATCGCACGAACCCTCCATCGAGCTGTCCGAGCGCCTGCTGGACATGGCCCCGGGGGACATGAGCAAGGTCTTCTATGCCAACTCGGGCTCGGAAGCGAACGACACCGTCGTCAAGCTGGTGTGGTACTACAACAATGCCCTGGGGCGGCCGAACAAGAAGAAGATCATCTCGCGCATCAAGGGCTATCACGGCGTGACCGTGGCGTCCGCCAGCCTGACCGGCCTGCCGACGAACCACAGGGATTTCGACCTGCCCATCGACAGGATCCTTCACACGGCCTGCCCGCATCACTACCACAACGCTTTCCCGGGCGAGAGCGAAGAGGAGTTCGCCAGCCGCATGGCCGGGCAGCTGGAGGAGATGATCCTGCGCGAAGGGCCCGACACCATCGCCGCCTTCATCGGCGAGCCGGTGATGGGCGCAGGCGGCGTGATCGTCCCGCCAAAGACCTACTGGGACAAGATCCAGCGCGTGTGCCGCAAGTACGACATCCTGCTGATCGCCGACGAGGTGATCTGCGGCTTCGGGCGGACCGGCGAGATGTTCGGCAGCGATACCTACGCGATCGAGCCGGACATCATGGTGGTTTCCAAGCAGATCACCTCGGCCTACATGCCGCTGTCGGCCGTCCTGATCAATGACGCGGTCTACCAGGGTGTCGCCGACAACAGCGCCAAGATCAGCACCTTCGGCCACGGCTTCACGGCGAGCGGCCACCCCGTGGCGACCGCCGTGGCGCTGGAGAACCTGAAGATCCTGGAAGAACGCAAGATCGTCGATCACGTGACCAAGGTGGCGCCGCGCCTGCAGAATGGTCTGCGCCAGTTTGCCGACCATCCGCTGGTGGGCGAGGTGCGCGGCGTCGGCTTGGTGGCGGCCGTGGAGCTGGTGGCCGACAAGGACAAGCGCAGCCTGTTCGATCCCGTGGGGCGGGTCGGCTTCCACCTTTATGACACGGCCCAGAAAAACGGCCTGATATTGCGTAACGTCGGCGATTCCCTGGCCTTCTGCCCGCCACTCATCATCTCGGAGGAGGAGATCGATACGTTGCTGGAGCGTTTCGGCCAGGCCCTGGACGAGACCTACAGCTGGAGTACCCGCACCGGCGTCGCGGCCGAATAGGGCGGGCGCATCCGCGACCTTTTCGCCTCTTGGCGCGCGACAAGCCAGGGCCTAAGTTCCGTTCATGGACTACGAGGCTTTCTTCGAGCAGGAACTTGAGCGGCTGCGCGCCGAGGGGCGCTATCGCATCTTTGCCGACCTGGAACGCCAGGCGGGGAACTTTCCCCATGCCCTGCGTCGCGATGACGCCGCCGAAGGCCGTGAAGTTACCGTCTGGTGTTCCAACGACTACCTGGGCATGGGGCAGCATCCGAAGGTGCTGGCCGCCATGCAGGAGGCGCTTGCCAAACATGGAGCGGGCGCCGGCGGCACACGCAACATCTCCGGCACCAACCACGATCACATCCTGCTGGAGGCGGAACTGGCCGATCTGCACTGCAAGGAGGCGGCGCTGCTGTTCACCTCCGGCTATGTGGCCAACTGGACGGCGCTGGGAACCTTGGGCGCGCGTCTGCCGAACTGCGTCGTGCTGTCCGACGAGATGAACCATGCCTCGATGATCGAGGGCATTCGGCACAGCCGGGCGGACAAGCGGATCTTCCGCCACAACGATCCGGCCGACCTGGAGCGCCAGCTGGCAGCGCTTCCCGGGGACTGCGCCAAGCTGGTGGCCTTCGAATCCGTCTATTCCATGGATGGTGATATCGCGCCTATCGCCAAGATCTGCGAGGCGGCCGAACGCCATGGCGCCTTTACCTACCTGGACGAGGTGCATGCCGTTGGCATGTACGGCCCGCGCGGCGGCGGCGTTGCCGAACGCGACGGGCTGATGGGACGCATCGACCTGGTCCAGGGGACCCTGGGCAAGGCCTACGGGCTGGTCGGCGGTTACATCGCTGGTTCGGCGCGCATGGTGGACTTCGTGCGCTCTCATGGCAGCGGCTTCATCTTCACTACGGCCCTGCCGCCGGCCATCGCCGCCGGGGCGCGGACCAGCGTGCGCCATCTTAAGGACAGCCAGGCTGAACGCGAGGCACAGCAGGCGGCAGTGGCGCGCGTGCGCGAACGCCTGACGGCGGCGGGCCTGCCGGTCATGCCGTCGGAGAGCCACATCGTTCCGCTGCTGGTGGGCGACGCCGCGCTCTGCAAGGCGGCCAGCGATGCCCTGCTGCAGGACCATGACATCTATGTCCAGCCGATCAACTATCCGACGGTGCCGCGCGGCACGGAACGCCTGCGCCTGACGCCCACGCCGCTGCACAGCACGGACGATATCGAGCAGCTGGTGCAGGCGTTGAACGATGTCTGGGCGCGTTTGGAGATCCGCAAGGCGGCGTGACGACGCAAGCAGGCGCATTTTTCTTGCTTCGGCTGATCCAGACTTGGAGCAAGGTCAATCGCCTATGCACAGCCAATTTATAGTTTGTGGATCTGTGGGGCTCTGGATAGGTTTTGTCTCACCTGCCGCGTGACCAAAGCGTCCCCGAGCTAACCTTTTATCCCAGAGGTACTGTGAGATGGTGCATCCAGAAACCGATAGCGCTTCCTCGAAAGAAAGCAAGAGCCCGGAGGTGCGGGTCGCGATCGCCAGTCTGGGCGCAATCGGCCTGAAGCTTGCGCAGGAACTGGATGCGGGGATTCCTGGATACCGTTTTGTGTCTGTGTCTGCGCGCACACCCGAAGCTGCGGCAGAGCGCATGAGTGGCTTCAAGGCGAGCGTGCCCGTTCTGCCGATCGAGGAACTGGAGCCACATGCGGATCTGGTTATCGAATGTGCGCCCTCCGCGCTTTTCTCGGAGATTGCCACGCCATTCCTGAAGGCGGGCAAGTCCGTCATCGCGCTGTCGGCAGGAGCCCTTCTGGAGAATGAGCACCTGCGAGACATTGCAAACACGCATGGCGGCCGAATCATCGTTCCTTCGGGCGCGCTGCTGGGACTGGATGCGGTCGCGGCTGCGGCAGAAGGCAAGATCGAGTCCGTGCGGATGATCACGCGCAAACCGGTTCGCGGCTTACTGGGTGCGCCATATCTCGAGAAGAACGGCATAGATCTGACCGGCATCACCGAACCCATGAAGGTCTTCGAGGGCAGTGCACGTGAGGCTGCCGCAGGCTTTCCTGCCAACCTGAATGTCGCGGTTGCCTTGTCTCTGGCGGGCGTCGGTCCTGACAGAACGACACTCGAGATCTGGGCGGATCCTGATCTCACCCGCAACACCCACAGCATTCAGGTGGTCTCGGACAGCGCAAACCTGGAAATGAAAATCGAGAACATCCCGTCCGAGAATCCGAAGACAGGCCGCATCACGGCGCAATCGGTGCTGGCGGTCCTGCGGAAGATGAATGCCAGTTTGAGTATCGGCACCTGATCCGGCGGCACACGCGCTTACGGAGAACGACAGGGCCTGCGCATCGCCGGGACACAGAAAGTTTCGGTAGCTTTAGCGGCGCGGACAAACACGAATAATTTAAGAACGATTATCAATCGCATTTACCTGGACATGTGGAACGGGTTGCTCTATATTCAGTTCATCAAGTGTCGAGCTCACTGTAAGGGACAGCCCATGTATCGCGACAACAGCCTGATGCCGAACGAAGCGATCCGCGTGCTGGCGCTGGGCCTGCTGGCCGAGCGGCCGCGCCACTATGCGGAACTGGCAGGGGAGGTGCGGCACTTCATCGAGCGCATGGTCGGGCCTTCCCTCGATCTGCTGGCCCAGCCGCTGGAACTGCTGAAGCTGGAAGGTCTGGCGGAGTCCGTCGAGGGCGAGGGGATGAGCGACAACGCCCTGCTGCGGCTGACCGACAGCGGCCAGGACGAGATGCGCAAGCTGTTGAATGCCAACATGCGCGCCCAGGTGAACGACCTCAACAAGCTGATCATCGCCATCAAGATGCGCTTCCTGCACCTGCTGCCCGCGGACGAGCAGCAGCGCCAGCTGGACCTGCTGATTGAGATCTTCGATCGCGAAAGCGTGCGCCTGAACGACCTGCGCAGCTACCAGGATGCCGAGGCTTCGGCGCTGTCCGACTGGTTGGACCTGGAGATCGAGCAGACGCGCAGCCGACTCGCCTGGTTCGAGGAGCTGCGCCGGCGGATCGAAGCGGGCGGCGCGGCCTGAGCCAACCCCTCTCGAAAGAGGCTTGGACTTTCCCGCCTCGTGGGCGAATGATCGAGGGCATACCTTGTCCTCGGAGTGAACGGCCATGTCCCTTGAACGGATGATCCTGCTGATCGTCGGACTCGTCGTGGTGGCCAGCGTCCTGCTGGCGGTCTACGTCAATCTCAACTGGCTGTGGCTTACGGGCCTGATGGGGGCCCACCTGATCCAGGCCGCATTCACCGGGCTCTGTCCGGTCGTCGCTCTGCTGAAGCGCTTGAGAATGCCGCAGCGTCCCGGCTTCGGCTGAGCGCAACGCCGAGAGCTTCATTCGGATACGAACGGATAGTGAGCGAGGGGGCGGTAGTGCTATAAGCGGTTGATCTGCCGTTCTGCCCGCCCACCCGGAGTCTGCCGATTGAAGTTCCTGCGCGATCCCTTCCTGGCGCTGATGACCGGCGTCCTGGTGCTGGCCAGCGTCCTGCCGGCCGAGGGACGGGTGGCCGACCTCTTCGCGCTGCTGAGTTCCCTGGTGGTGGCCCTGCTGTTCTTCCTGCACGGCGCCGTGCTCTCGCGCAGCGCCCTGCTGGACGGCCTGACCCAGTGGCGCCTGCACCTCTTCATCCTGGCGACGACCTTCCTGGTCTTTCCGCTTCTGGTGCTGCCACTCGGCCTGTTGCCCCAGAGCCTGCTGCCCGAGGATCTGCTGACAGGCTTTCTCTACATGGGCGCCCTGCCGTCGGCGATTTCCTCGTCGATTGCCTTGACCGCTGTCGCGCGGGGAAACGTTCCGGCGGCGATCTGCAGCACGGCTGGCTCGAACGTCTTCGGCCTGATGCTGACGCCATTCCTGGCAGCTCTGCTGCTCAGTACCACGGCCGTAGGCGGGATCGATCTTGTCGAGTCCCTGAAGGACATCTTCATCGGGCTTTTGCTGCCCTTTCTGGTCGGCCAGCTGCTCCATCCCTGGATCGGAGGCGCACTGAATCGCCGAAAGCCCCTGTTGGGACGCTATGACAAGCTGGTGATCCTGATCATTATCTACACGGCTTTCTCGCAATCGGTGACCCAGGGACTTTGGAGTCGCCTGCCGTTGCACGGTATTGCCCTCGCGCTGCTGCTCTGTTTGCTGCTGCTGGGCATTGCCGTGCTGTTCACCCTCTACGGAGCGCGCCTGCTGGGCTTCGCCCGTGCCGAAGAGGTCACGGCGGTCTTCTGCGGCTCCAAGAAGAGCCTGGCCACGGGCCTGCCTCTGGCGCAGGTGATGTTCGCCGGATCGCCGGCGCTGGGCATGATCGTGCTGCCGGTCATGATCTACAACCAGCTTCAGATCATGCTGGGCGCCGTCCTGGCCCAGCGCTATGCCCGCCAGGAGCAGGATGCAACAGCCCTCGAAGAAGGGGGCGCCGAACGTCAGTAAAGGTGCTGGCCGCCGGTGACGAAGACCTCACTGCCGGTGACATACCCGAAATCGCTGCTGCACAGCTGGAACACCGCGCCGGCCACTTCCTCGGGCGTGCCCATGCGCTGCATGGGAATGCGCGGGATCAGGGCCTCGTACTCCGGACCGACCATTGAGGTCTCGATCTCGCCGGGGGCCACGGCGTTGACGCGTACGCCCAGCTCGGCGAACTCCACCGCCATTTCGCGCGTGAGCGCCGAGAGGGCGGCTTTCGAGGTGGAGTAGGCCGAACCGGCGAAGGGGTGAATGGCGTGTCCGGCGATGGAGGTGATGTTGACGATGGCGCCCTGGCCTTTGCGCAGCGGGACCGCGAAGCCGCGCGCCAGTGCCAGCGGTGCGAAGAAGTTCAACTCGAAGACCTCGCGCCAGCCGGCAATGTCGCCGTTCAGGCAGCCCAGCCGCTCCTTGAAGGGAGTCTTGGGCGAGACGGCGGCGTTGTTGACCATGGCGTTGAGCGGAATATCGCCCAGAATTTCGTTGCCTTTCGCAATGAACTCCTGGACGCCCTCGGGATCGCCGATATCGGCCGTGACATGGTGGGTCCAGTTGGGATCGTAGCGGCATTCCGGCGGGATGCCCTCGCGCGAACAGGTGATCACGCGCCAGCCTTCCTTCGAGAAGCGCTGGACGGTGGCATGCCCGATCCCCCGGCTGGCGCCGGTCAGCAGAATGGTCTTGCGTTCCTGGGGCTCCGCCGTCTCAGGCGGCGTCTGTGACGACATGGCGGTGCTGTCCTTCACGGCTGCGGGAACCGGCAGATCCTGGAGGTCCTGCCGGAGAGGTCAGTGAGCCATGAAGACAGGAAGCGCCGCGCTGTTCAAGACCGTTTGCGTGGCTCCGCCCAGCAGGAATTCACGCAACCGGCTGTGCCCGTAGGCCCCCATCACCAGCATCTCGCCATGGACCTCGCTGGTTTCCGCCAGCAGGCTTTCCCCGGCTGAGGAGAGGATCTCGGTGCGCCGGGCCTCGGCACGTATGCCATGGCGCTGCAGGTAGAAGACCAGGTCCTGAGGGTCTGTCTCCTCGTCCTCCTTGCGGACCAGGCTGATCACCGTGACCTGCTCGGCCATCCTGAGGAACGGCAGGGCGTTCCGCGCCGCTTTGGCCGATTGTCCACCGCCGTCCCAGGCGACGACCACATGCCGTCCGAAGGAGTCGCTGGTGCCGGGGGGGAGCAGCAGGATCGGCCGGCCCGCGCTGAACAGAACGGCCTCCAGCGCCGGGGTATAGGCCGAGTCACGGTCCTCCGAGGGGCGACCCATGAAGACCATGTCGAAGAGCAGGGCGTGGCGCGACAGGACGTCGTCCTCGTTGCCCTCCACGCTTTTCCAGCCGGCATTGAACCCGCGCATGCCGGCCAGCTCCCTTGCCTCCTTCGGCTCCACGCCGGCTTCCCGGCACTGGGCTTCGAAGTAAGCGTGTGCCGTCTCGCGATACTCGCGGTTCCGCTCACGTATGTCGTTCATCATCTGGTCCACCATGGCGCCCGACATGCCTTCACCCAGCAGTGGGATGCTGGAGTAGGGATCGGCCTCGATATGGAGGACTTCAACATAGGCGTCGTGCTGGCGTCCCAGCCGGAAGGCGGCCTTCAGGACGTCGGCGGTGTTCTCGCTGCCGTCCGCGACGGCAAGGATGGCTGCGATGGACATGATCCTAACCTCGCCTGCAACTGTTTGTGTTCTCTGGCATTATATATGAAGTACATGCCGGGCTGGGAACGAAAATCCAGATGCATCTGCGCCACTTCGGCGCAGGTTGGGCTCCTGGCCAAATCGGCTGAATCACCATCACTCGTAGATGGGCCCTTCCTCGGAGAGGATATGCGGATCCTGGTGTATCAGCACCTCCGCGCCGGGAAACAGCGTCTGTAGCTCGGCCTCGATGGTGTCGGCAATGGCATGGGCCCGGTAGAGGGTCATGGAACCGTCGATTTCCAGGTGCAGCTGGATGAAGGTCTGCTGGCCCGAACTTCGGGTTTTCAGATCATGGACGCCCAGCACGTCGGAGTGGCCGCGTACCAACTCGAGGATCCGCTCGCGTTCGCTGTCGGGCAGTTCGCGGTCCATCAGGATGTCCAGGGCCGAGCGCGCGATCTTCCAGGCGCTGCGCAGCAGGATCGCGGCGATACCGAGCGCGATGATCGGGTCCGCGAGCGTCCAGCCGAGATAGATGGCAAGCACGAGCGCCAGGATGACGGCAGCGTTCATCAGCAGATCGCTGAGGTAGTGCAGGGCATCGGCGCCGATGGCGATCGAGCCGGTCTGGCGCACCACCTGACGCTGGAAGCTCGTCAGACCGAGAGTGACAATGATCGAGACCAGCATAACGGAGATACCCCAGACTCCGTGTTCGGGGGCCTGGGGCGTCACCAACCGGCTCACGGCCTCCGCGATGAGGAAGAGGGCCGAGCCGGTGACCAACCCGGCCTGGGCCAGGGCCGAGAGGGATTCGATCTTGCCGTGACCGAAACGATGATCGGCATCCGCCGGGATCAGCGACTGGCGGACGGCCAGCAGGGTCATGACCGAGGCGGCCGCGTCCAGCAGGGAATCCACAAGGCTGGAGAGCAGCGCCACGGAATCGGTGACCTGCCAGGCCACGATCTTGAGCAGGATCAGGCCGAACGCCGTGGCAACCGAGGCATAGGTGGCCCAGCGCATCAGCCGGGCCTTGCGTTGCGGTGCGATCATCGCCTCCTGCTCTCCGTGAGGTGGGATCCTGTGCGACGCCGGATCAGGGGTAGAGGCGCTCCGTGGTCCAGCTCTCGCCCTCGCGATGATAGACGATCCGGGTGTGCAGGCGGAAGGCGCCTTCCTCCCAGAACTCGATCCGTTGCGGCACAACGCGGAAGCCAGACCAGTGAGGCGGTCGCGGCACCTTGCCCACGGCATACTTGGCGGTCATGGCCGCCACGCGTTTTTCCAGGGCGTAGCGGCTTTCCAGCGGGCGCGACTGGTCCGAGGCCCAGGCGCCGATCTGGCTCTGGCGCGGCCGGCTGGCGAAATAGGCATCGGCTTCCTCGGCCGGAACCTGTTCGACATCGCCTTCGATGCGCACCTGGCGACGCAGGGATTTCCAGTGGAACAGCAGGGCCGCCTTGGGAGTCTGCAGCAGCTGTTCGCCCTTGCGGCTTTCATAGTTGGTATAGAAGACAAAGCCTTGGGAATCGAAGTCCTTGAGCAGGACCATGCGCGCCGATGGCATGCCGTCCGCACCCACCGTGGCGAGGCACATGGCATTGGGATCGTTGGGTTCCTTGTCCTCGGCGGCCTCCATCCAGCGCCCGAAGAGCGCGAATGGGTCCTGGCCGGACGCGTCAAGTGAAGGCTCTGTCATACCGGTTGCATCTCGTCCTGCAAGGGGTCGCGGCGAAAGCGACGAAGGCACATGCGAGCCTGAAAACTCTCACAACACAGGCACGCGTGAAAAACCTACAATATCCGCAAGATAGAACAAGGCCATCCTCATGCCTAAATCTTGCCTTGAGATGGCCTTATGCATTCACGATGTACTTGCGTCAGGTAGATTTTGGAACAAGGGGAAAGATGATGTACAAGAAGCTTCTCTGCGCATTGGCCATGGCAGCCGCCCTGGTGGTGGCAGGCTGCCAGCAAGGGCAGGGCCCGGGCACCAAGCAGACCGTTGGTGGCCTGGGTGGTGCTGCGTTGGGTGGCTTGGCCGGCTCGCAGATTGCCAAGGACAGTTCCTCCAGCACGCGCGCATTCGCGACAGGCCTGGGTGCTGTCATCGGCCTGATCGCCGGCAGCGAGATCGGCAAGTCCCTGGACGAAGCCGATCGCCAGCGTGCTGCACAAGCCCAGCAGCAGGCCGCGCAGGCGCCGATGGGTGAGCAGATCACCTGGAACAATCCGAACAGCGGCAACTACGGCAGCTATACGCCCGTGCGGGATGGTCGCACGGACGATGGGCGTTATTGCCGCGAGTTCAGGGAAACCGTGACCATAGACGGCCAGACGGAAACGGCCACGGGCATCGCCTGCCGCCAACAGGACGGAACCTGGCGCATCCAGCAGTAGCAATACGCGACGACGCTGCCTATATCCTGCAACGGGCCCGTTGTGCAGTCGCAAGACCTGCATGGCGGGTCCGTGGGGGTATAATGTCAGACAGACAGTCAGCGGTAGTCCATGAAAGATCTTTACAGCGTTCTGGGGCTGAAGCGCGGCGCCAGCAGCGAAGAAATAAAAAGCGCCTACAGAAAGCTTGCCAAGAAGCTGCATCCGGACCTGAATCCGGGTGACAGCAAGACGGAACAGCAGTTCAAGGACGTCAGCCAGGCCTACGCGATTCTCTCCGATCCCGAGAAGCGCAAGCGCTATGACGCCGGAGAGATCGACGCCAGCGGAAACGAGACCGCCCGCGGCGGCTTCTACAGGAGCTCCGCCAGCCAGGGCGGCGGCAAGTACAGCCATTTCGACTTCGGCGACGAGGCCGACCTGGGGGATATCTTCTCAGACCTCTTCGGGCGCGGCTTTTCGCGCAAGGAGAAGGGGCGCACCTTCCGTCAGCGCGGCACCGATATCTCCTATCGCCTGTCGGTGGGATTCCTGGAGGCCGTCAACGGCGCGCGCAAGCGCATCCAGCTGGGAGAGGGGCGGACACTGGACGTCAATATCCCGCCCGGCACGGAGGATGGCCAGACGCTGCGCCTGAAGGGGCAGGGCCTTGGCGGCATGGGGGGTGCGCCGGCCGGCGATGCCTATATCGAGATCCAGGTGCAGCCGCATCCCCATTTCGAGCGCCATGGCAGCGACATACATCTGGATTTGCCCGTCAGTCTTTCGGAGGCGGTGCTGGGAGCAAGTATCCCGGTGCCGACCGTGGAAGGGAAGGTGACCATGAAGATCCCGCCGGGATCCAACAGCGGCTCCACGCTGCGCCTGAAGGGCAAGGGCATGCCGGCCCGGCGCGGCGGGCAGCGTGGCGACCAGTACGTGAAGCTGAAGGTCATGCTACCGGAGAAGCCGGATTCCGAACTGAAGGACTTCATTTCCGAATGGTCGAAAAAGCATTCCTACAATCCCCGGGCCAAGGCCGGACTGGTGTAGGAGGGCCGAATGCAAGGAGGTGACGCCGTGCCTTTGACCTTGCAGGACATCGTCGAGCAGACTCGTGCCGCCGGGCTGGAGATCAGTGAAACCGAGGTGCGTAGCTACGTGTCGGAAAACTGGGTGCTGGCCGAAGTTCGAGAGGACACCTACTACTTCGACGAGGCCGATGCGGCGCGCGTGAAGCTGATCGTCGAACTCAAGCGCGACATGGCCGTCAATGACGAGGCGGTTCCGGTGATTCTCAATCTCCTCGACCAGCTCTACGGCATGCGCGAGGTGCTGGAGGATATCGGGCTGGCCGTTGAGCGCCTGCCGCCCTCCCTGCGGCGGGAGCTGGAGGATTGCCTGGCCCGCGTGCCCGGCAAGTCCTGATCGCGGCGAAGCCGGACAGGGGCTGAGCCCTGTTCCTGGCCGCTCCGGGTGTGTACGTCTTCACGCGCGCCACGACAGGGTGTTCCGCCCCTTACCGAAGATCCCTGCGGGGCCCCAGGAAAATCACTTGCCGTTCCCGTCCACGGGCGAAGAATGGCATGATGCGGTTCGAAGTGAGGTGCAAAGGCACGGCCGCGAAGCACGAGAAAGGGGCAGGGGACATGGCGGACGCCGGCATTGCGCAAACAATCGGACCCGCGGTGGTTCTGCTCGGCTCCGCCGTGATCGCCGTACCGCTGTTCCGAAAACTGGGCCTGGGATCGGTCCTGGGCTACTTCGCCGGCGGGCTGCTGGTCGGCCCCTCGATCCTGGGCATCTTCACGCACCCCGACACCATCCTGCATATCTCCGAGCTGGGCGTGGTGATGTTCCTGTTCCTGATCGGACTCGAGATGCGCCCGCACAAGCTTTGGGCCCTGCGCGCGCAGATCTTCGGCCTCGGCCTGGCCCAGGTCGTGGTGTGTACGGCCCTGCTCACCGGGGCGGGGATGGTCCTTGGCCTGCCGCCGGTGATCGCCTTCATCGCCGGCGCGGGCTTCGTTCTCTCCTCGACCGCCGTGATCATGTCCGTCCTGCAGGAGCGGGGAGAGCTGGCCAGTCGCCAGGGCCAGCAGGGGGTGTCGATCCTGTTGCTGGAGGATCTCATGATCGTGCCCCTGCTGGCGATCGTCGCCTTCCTTGGGGCACTGTCTGCCGGCGGCGAGGCGAACGGCATCGATGCCGTCTCGATTCTTGTTGCCGTTGGCGCCCTCGCCCTAGTGATCGCAGCCGGACACTGGCTGCTCGACCCCTTCTTTGCCCTGCTGGCCCGGGCGCGCACCACGGAGGTGCTGACGGCGGGTGCCCTGCTCGTCGTGCTGGGCGCGGCCCTGTTGATGGAGGTGAGCGGGCTGTCCATGGCCATGGGCGCCTTCCTGGCCGGCGTCATGCTTTCGGGCTCCAGTTACCGCCATCAGATCCAGGCGGATATCGAGCCCTTCAAGGGCCTGCTGATGGGGCTTTTCTTCCTGGCTGTGGGCATGTCCCTCGACCTTGGGCTGGTGGTTTCCGAATGGCGCATGATCCTGGCGCTGCTCGTCCTCTTTGTCGTGGTGAAGGCCGTCGGCATCTACGGCGTTGCCCGGGTCTTCGGTGCCACCAATCGGCAGGGTCTGCGCCGGGTTGCGCTGTTCGCACAGGGCGGTGAATTCGCCTTCGTTCTGTATTCCGCGGCCGCCAGCGAGGGCGTTATCGGTGCCAGCGAGAATGCGGTCTTTTCCAGCGTCATCATTCTCTCGATGGCCTTCACGCCGCTTGTCCTGCTGGCGGCGGACCGCTGGCTGAAGGGCGATGCCGTTTCCACGGACGGCGTCGAGGCACCGGAGGGGCTCAAGGGCCGGATCCTGATGATCGGCTTCGGGCGCTTCGGGCAGATCGCCTCGCAGCTGCTGCTGGCTCAGAGCGTGAACGTCTCGCTGATCGACAACGATCCGGATCGCATTCGCGAGGCCAGGAAGTTCGGGTTCACGGTCTATTACGGGGACGGAAGTCGCCTTGATATACTGCGCCAGTCGGGTGCCGATACCGCAGACATCGTCATGGTCTGCGTCGACGATCGCAGGGCGGCGGATCGCATCGTCGAACTGGTGAGACAGGAGTTTCCCGCCTGCCGCCTGCTCGTGCGATCCTATGACCGCGGCCATGCGATCACCCTGCGCAAGGCGGGGGTGGACTTCGAGATGCGCGAGACCTTCGAGTCCGCCCTGGCCTTCGGAGGCGCCGGCCTGCGTGCGCTCAGCATGACCGCTCTCGACGTCGGCGAGGTGACGGCCGATATTCGTCAGCGCGATGCCGAACGGCTGGAAGCCCAGGTGCAGGGTGGCATGCAGGCGGGCGGCGACAAACTGCATGTGGCCCCCCGTCCCGAACCGTTGATCACGCCGCGAAGCAAGGCGGCAAGAGCTGACTCAAGGAGTGACCAATGACAAAGATTCTCGGACTGTCCGGAAGCCTCCGGAAGAACTCCTACAACACGGCCCTGCTGCGGGCGGCCGCGGCGGCCGCACCCCAGGGCGTCGAGGTCGATGTCGCCACGATCGAAGGCGTGCCGCTGTATGACGGCGACCTGGAAGAGCGTGAAGGCGTGCCCGCCGAGGTGCAGCAGCTCAAGGACCGCGTGATGGCGGCGGATGGACTGCTGCTGGTCACGCCCGAATACAACAACGGCATTCCCGGCGCGTTCAAGAACGCCATCGACTGGATGTCGCGGCCTCCGGCCGATATATCGAAGGTCTTCAAGGGGCGGCCGGTCGCGCTCATGGGTGCCTCGCCGGGCGGCTTCGGGTCCATCCTGGCCCAGAGCCACTGGCTGCCGGTGTTGCGCACGCTCAGCATGCGGCCCTGGTTCGAGGGACGCCTGATGGTCTCGCGCGCCGGCTCCGTCTTCGACGAGGAGGGCACCCTGACGGATGAGGCCCTGCGCGGGCGACTGCAGGATTTCATGGAGGGGTTCGTTGCCTTCATCGCACAGGAAAGCCGAACGTCATAAGAAGCAACAGAGGTGAGCGGATAGGCAAGGGCGTCGCAGCGCGTCTGTAGCGGCCCGCTCCCTATTGGCCGGATATTCCGTGGATGCCGGACGAATGTCCGGCTCATCACCTTTTGGCATTTTCACTCCAGTACGATCTGCACGCTGGCGCTGCGACCGGCCGCGTCGATCACCGTCAGCGTGGAGGAGCCGCGCCCGTCCGGGGTCCAGGAGGCTACGCGGCGGCGATAGCTCTTGGGCAGCGGTTTGCCGTTGGCCAGCCATCGGAAGGGGGCCCGACCACCGTTGATTTTGAGCGCCAATGGTGTTGTGGCCATTCCTTGCGCAAGACCGAGATCGATATGTGTGCCTTCCGACGGAAAAACGATCTCCGGTGCTGGCTCCGGCGGCGCTCCGGTGGCCGCCTGTCCGGCAGAGGAGGCAAAACGGCGTTGCGAGAACGGCAATTCGGAAGCGGCAAGGCGGACCGCGCCTGCCGGTGGGCGCGGCAGTGGCGTCAAACCGATCCCGGCGCGGGAGAAGGCCTCGAACAGGACGGGAGCCGCGGCGCGATACCCTGTCAGGCCCGGCACGGACCCGCCATCGGGGCGGCCTATCCAGACGCCGAGCACGTGGCGACCGTCATAGCCGACGGCCCAGGCGTCGCGGTATCCGTAGGAGGTGCCGGTCTTGTAGGCAATGCCGAGCTGCGGGGCGCCCTCGGGCGGAATGACGCCTGACAGCATGTCGGCAATCTGCCAGGTGGCCGGCGAGGTGAGCAGGGTCGCCGGATGCGCAGCGGGCTCGGAGTCCTCGAGATAGCGCAGGGGCTCGACCTTGCCGCGGTTGGCGAGGCCGGCATAGAGCTGCACCAGCCCTTCCAGCGTCAGCCCCGCTCCGCCGAGGCCAATGGCCAGTCCCGGCGCCGCCCCCGGCGGCAAGCTCGGGCGAACGCCGGCACGCTTCATCCGTGCTACGAGCCGAGTCGGGCCGACAGCATCGAGCATGCGGATCGCCGGTACGTTGAGGGACATCTGCAGCGCTTTGCGCACCGTCACGTCGCCTTGATAGTCCCTGTCGAAATTCTTCGGCCGGTAGCCGGCAAAATTTCCGGGGCGGTCCTCGATGATCGTCTCCTGCATCACCAGCCCCTCCTCGAAGGCGAGACCATAGATGAAGGGCTTCAGTGTGGAGCCGGGCGAGCGTTCCGCCACGCTCATGTCGATCCAGCCGTCGCGGGCGCTGTTGAAATAATCGGCCGAGCCGACCCGTGCCAGCACCGCGCCGCTGCGGGCGTCGGCCAGAAGCATGGCGATGGAGACGCGCGGGCCCCGCCCTCGTGCCGTTTCGCGCGCCACCCGTTCCAGGCCGGCCTGGATGCCGCGATCGATCAGCAGGCTGTGGCGGCGCCTTTCGGGTGCGGACTGCCTTACCGATTCGGCCAGGTGCGCGGCGTAGGCCGGCATCTGTCGACGCCTGCCTTGGACCGCAACGCGCGCGGCGCGTGACACCTCGCTCCTGGCGATCACGCTGGCGTCGGCCATGCGGGTGAGAACCCGGTCGCGTGCCGCCCTTGCCGTTTCCGGGTGCCTGTCGGGCCGCCGCGCCTCGGGCGATTGCGGCAGGGCGACGAGCAGCGCGGCTTCCGCAAGGCTCAGCCTCCGGGGTTCCTTGCCGAACCATGCGAGACTTGCCGCGCGCACGCCTTCCAGATTGCCGCCATAGGGCGCCAGCGTCAGATAGCGCTTCAGGATCTCGCGCTTGGAAAGCCGCCGCTCGATCTGCAGGGCGCGGGCGATCTGACGGAACTTGGCGGCAAAGCTGCGTTCCTCCCGTGGTTCGAGCAAGCGGGCGAGCTGCATGGTCAGGGTCGAGCCGCCCGAAACGATGCGGCCGTTTGTGGCAAGCTGCCAGGCGGCGCGCAGGAGTGCCAGAGGATCGACCCCCGCATGCGACCAGAAACGTCGGTCCTCATAGGCGATCAGCATCTCGAGGAACCGGGGGTCGAGCGTGTCGATGTCGGCCTCGAGCCGCCAGCGCCCGTCGGGTGCAGCAAAGGCGCGCAAGAGCGTACCCTGGCGATCCACCACCTCCGGCGAATACGCGATGGCATCACCGAGCGGCGGCGGGTAGCTCTTGTCGAGCCGGTCGAGCACGACCATGCCGATGACGGCAATCCCCAAGACCGTAGTCAAGGCGATGGCGGCGCGTCGCGCCCACCGGGGAAGCCTTGTGCGCCGTCCGGCCATGATCAGTCGCTCGAGATTTCCAGCACGCCGGTCGCCGTTCGCGCGGAAAGTTGCGGCCGGTACATGTCTTCCACGGTTGCCGCAGGATGCGTGTAGATGCCTGGCGTGACGGCACGCACCACATAGGCAAGTCTGTAGTTGCGGTCGTCACCGGTACGTTCGAACGCGGCAATGAAGCGGTCGTCGCGAAACTCGGTGTGCACCGCGTCGGTTTCGCCCAGCCATGGGAAAGTGTCGAGCTCGGCACTGTCGACAAGACGCGGATTGTCGATCTCGAATCCGGCCGGCAGCAGGTCGGAGACGAGCACGCGCGAGGGCCAGGAATTGGCCTCGGTGATCTCCAGAACCACCACATAGCGCTCGTTCTGAAGAGCTTCCGAGACATTCGCCTGTGTGCCGTCGAGGTGGTAGTAGCTGCGCTGGATGGTGAAGCCCTCCCCGCCGGCCGGCAAAGGCTGGCGGGGTGCGGCCACGGTGGTCAGCGCCACATCCTGCGGTTCTGTGCCGACATTGGTGATGGCAAAGGGATCTGCGGTAATCTCGGTCCCGGAAAGGCGCCGTGCGAAGGCGCCTTCATGGGCAGCACCATCCACCGTTAGCGCGATGTCGCCGCTCGCTTCGCTCAGGGCCCGGGAGGCCAGGAGCATCCAGGCCTCGTCCTGCGTGCTCATGTGCTGGGTGCGGCTGCTCAGATCGGAGACGAAGTTCACCATCTGCGGCACCGTCTGCGGCCGGGGTCGGCTTTCGGCCGCAAGTGCCAGCATCGCTGCAGCGTCACGGAGGCGTGAGCCGTAATCGGAGCGCGCCATATTGCTCTTTGTCGATTGTGCCTGGCGCAAGGCGGAGCGGAACGTCGCCTCGGCGCGCTGCACATCGCCGTAGAGCGCCAGCGCTGCGGCAAGCTGGGCACGGGCGAGCGGACTTGCGAAGGCGTCGAGACGTGCATCGGCGTAGTAGCGCAGGTCGCCGACCGAGGCCTTTTGGTTGCGCGCCAGCACATAGAGCGCATAGGCGATCTTGTCGCCGTTGGACTCGACGTCCGTGTCGTAGGCGAGCGCGTTCGAGAGGTTCTGCAGCGCCTGAGCCATGGCGCGTTCGGGCACGGCAAAGCCCTGTTCGCGCGCCCGCGTCAGGAATTCGGTAACGTAGGAATCGAGCCAGAGATCGCCCCCGCCCGGTCCCCACAGGCCGAAGCTGCCCGCCGATGACTGGTAGGAGAGCACCTGCGCGATGGCCTTTTCGATGCGCTTCCTTGCATCCGGGTCCGGCTCAAGGCCGGCCGTCTTCGACAGTTCGTTCACATAGAGAAGCGGCAGCGCGCGGCTGGCGACCTGCTCGCTGCAGCCATAGGGGTAGCGGTCGAGCGACATAAGCAGGCTCGGGATATCGAATGCTTCATCCGGCGCGACATTGACCGTGACGGAGGCATCCTCGCTGTAGCGATCGGCAAGCAGGCCGCCGTCGATCCTGAGGCGGCCGCCATCGGCGGGGAGCGTGACCGTCCGCCGCGTGGTGACCGGCATGACGCCGGGACGGACCGGAAGGCTGGCCGATTTCTCCACCGTTAGGCCCGACTCGTGGACGAGCGAAACGGCAAGCCGGACCGTGCCCGCCTCCTGCGCGACAAGCGGCAGGGAAAGGCTCGTCTTGCCGTCGGCTGCGAGGGCGAGGCTTGCCGGTGCGGAGCTTGTGTCGACGGTGGCCGCGCCGTCGGCCGAGACCGAGAGCGCGTAGTCGCCGGCAGGCCCGTCGGTATTGGCGACCTCTATCAGCATCCGCGACTCGTCGCCGGGTGCCAGGAAGCCGGGCTGGCTCGTCGTGACCACCACGGGGTCACGAACGATCACGTCCTTCGCCACTGCCCCCACGGCGCCCTTCGACCAGGCGACGGCCATGACACGCACGGTGCCGTTGAACTGCGGCATGTCGAAGCCGATCTCGGCCCTGCCCTCCTCGTCGAGGCGGACGATGTCGGAGAAGAAGGACACCAGCTCCTCGGTCGGCGGACTGCCGCGCGAAGTCATGCCACCGGCATCGCCGCCGGTGCGCAGCCGGCCGGTTGCCCCAAGGGAGCCGTCGATCAGCCGGCCGAAGATGTCGCGGATCTCGAGTCCCAGCATGCGCTGGCCGAAATACCAGTCGGCGGGGTCGGGGGGCTCGTAGCGGGTCAGATTGAGAATGCCCACGTCGACTGCAGCGAGGGTGACATAGGCCTCCTCGTTGGCGGCAAGGTCCCCGAGGGAAACGGGAACCGTCAATCGTTCGTTCGGCCGCGTCTTCTCCGGAGTGTCGAGATCGACCGAAAGTTCCCGCTCACCCGGATCCACCTCCAGCCATCGCACGCCGATGGCACGCATGGGCAATCGGTTCTCCGTGGTCTCGCCCGGCCGAAAGAGAGTTGCCGTCACATAGGTTCCGGCGCCCAGGTCCTCGGTCACCGGGATGTCGACCGTGGTGCCCTCCGACGGGACGCTGACTCTCATGCTGTGCTGCAGGCTCTCGGCGCCGAGTGTGATCAGGGCCTCGCCGGCAAAGCGCGGCGAAATCTTCAGTTGCGCCGTATCGCCGGGTTCGTAGTGCTCGCGGTCGAGCGCGACCTCCAGGCCGTCCGGCGTTTCAGTCGAGCTTGCCTCGACATACCAGCCGGCCTCGAACTCCACGCTGGACATGGGGCCGCCGGGCTCGGGGTCCTGCACCTCCAGACGGTAGCGGCCCCAGTCAACCGGGACACTGATCTGAGGTTGGGAATCAGCTGCTGCGCTGACCGTGCCTTCGCGCACCAGACTGGTGGTGGTGATCGGTTCGTAGTTCCATGAACTGCCGTTGCGGTACCACTGGTAATGCCGTTCAACCTTGAAGAGCGACCATTCCAGACCCCGCATGGCGATACGCTCACCCGAGGGATCGGCGGCGATAACGCGGAAATTCGCCTTGCCGCCTTCTTCCACCTGTCCGCCGGTGAACTCGGGCCTCACACCGATAAGTGGGGTTTGTGGCTCAACACCGATGTCGAGCGAACGCTCGACGGCGCGGCCGCTGGCTTCGCGCATTTGTACATGCAGTTCGGCCGTCAGAAGCCGGGTGGTGGAGGGCACGCTGTCGATGGACACGTCGAAGACGGCCTTGCCGTCCGCGTCGGTTTCGGGCAGGCCGGCCAGTGGCGTGCGCAGGGCCTCTACGCCCTCCTCGTCCGCGAGACCGAAAACATAGCCGGGGAAGCGCGCCCACTCCCGCGTCGGCTTTATCGCCATTTCGCCTTCAAGGGACAGGCCGGCCGCCGGTGCGCCGTAGAGATAACGGCCTTCGAGGGCGATTTCGGTCGAGCCGCCGACGGGGACGGTATCATCGGCGCTCGTCAGGTCGAACTCCGTGCGGTCCGGCACGAAGTCCTCCACCAGAAACATTTTCTCGGTGATCGGCGGCTGTCCGGGATCGGCGTGCACCCGCAGGTTCCAGGTGCCGCGCATGGCGTTCTCCGGCAGCGCCAGCTCAATGGCGTGGCCGCCGAGGGAGGTTCCCTGAGAGACGATGCGGCGATCTTCCACCCCATCCGGACGCTCGAAGATGAAGGTGAGCGGCAGGTCGTCAGCGGCTTCGACAGCGCCGTCGCGGGCCAGAGCGGCCGCATGCACGGTTTCGCCGGCACGGTAGATGCCGCGCTCGGTCCAGGCAAAGATATCGAGCGGGCCGGGCGCCGGACGGCCGGTCACGCCCCGGTCCGACAGGTCGAAGCCGGCGCGCGTCATATCGAGAAACACGAAATCCTCTTCGCCTTCGGCCAGAAGCACGGCAGGTGCAAGACCGGCTTTGCCCCGCGTAAGCCCCGGCGAGAAGCGGGCGTGGCCGTCAGCATCCGTCGTCGCCTCGCCCAGCACCTCGTTGTTGCGGGCAAGCAGCGTGAGCTTGAGTCCTTCGGTCGGCTTGGCCGTGGCGAGAGAGCGGGCGAAAACCGAAAGCCCGTCCGCGCCGGCAAAGGTCGACAGCCCGATGTCGGAGATCAGGAACCACTGGGTGGCCCTGTTTTCCCAAACCTTGCTGGTAGCACCTTCGGGAAGGGCGGTTAGCATGTAGACGCCGGGCTCCCGCTCCGGCAGGGCTTCATCGATGGGAAGGCTGGTGGTGACGTTTTCATTCAGTTCGGACTCGATGTCGACGGTGCCCTGCCAGACCGGCGCACCGATGTTGTCGGCGACCTCTTCGATTTCGAAGCCGTTGAGCTGCTGCAGGAACTTTGACTCGGAAAGTAGCCGCGCCAGGGCGCGCTCGCCCACGCGATGGAGGGAAAGCTGTGCGCTGTCGGTATTGACCGAGACGAGAGGGATGCCCCGCCGGGCCGTCGATGGCAGCACGAAATTGTCGCCGGTAAAGCGCAGTGCCGGGGAGCGGTCGCGAATATAGATCTCGAGGGGTACGGGCTCGGCAATCACCTCGCCGATTTCCGAGGGAAGGCCCTGGCGGATGGTGATGCGGTATTGCTCGCCGTGCTTCAGTCCGGTCACGCAAAGCTGCTTGTCGTCGAGATCGATGGCCGGGGCGCGCGCCCGGTCCACCGTCACATATTGCGCGTAGTCGACGTCGCTCCTCACCAGTGTCTCGGAGAACTGCACGCACACGCGTGGCGTGGCACTGTCAGAATCCACCGAGTGGTCGACGACGCGGAAGCCCTTGCGGCGCTTGAGACTGGCGTAGAGTGCCTGCACCTGGGGCGAGGACTGAAGGGCAAGGCTTGCCTCATAGGCGCTGAGGGCGGGACGGAAGAGGCTGCGCTTTTCCAGAGCGGCGGCAAGGGCGGCGAGCGCATCGGCCCGCCCGCGGGCGCTGCGCGACAGGCGATAGGCGGTCACGGCCGCACCGGTGGCGGCGCGCTGCAGGGCGTTGGCCCTTTCGTTGTCCGTGGACTCGAGCGCCATGGCCGCGCGGGCCAGGCCAGTCCAGACTGTCGCATTCTCCGGCTCAACCGCTATTGCGGCGGTATAGTCGCGCATGGCGCCTTGTGCGTCGCCCGCGTCGAGCGCCCGGGCAGCGGCGCTGGTGAGCGCCACGAAGCCGGCCTTGCCTGCACTGGCCTTGCCCAGCAAGGTGTCGCGGTACTGTTCGGCTTCACGGAGCACGTGAGCGGGCACGAAACGCAGCGCGGGCGGTGCCCCGATGTCCGGTTCGGCACCGGCCGTCACCACCTTGCCGGCAACCGCGCCGTCGAAGGGTTTCAAGCTGCCGAAATCCGATTTCAGGAAGCACCAGCGGGGGCCGATGTTGTAGGTGAAAGCCCGGCATTCCGGGTCGTTGAGACAGACTTGCTTGCATTCATCCAGCGAGACGTTCTGCTCCGTCCGCAGGTCGAAGCCGAAATAGTCACTGTTCTCTGTTGTGACGATGCGGCTTGTGTCCTGCGCCGACGCGGTGGCTGCCAGAGCAAAAAATGCGACAAGGATAAAGGAAAGCCTGCCGAACGTGCCCACCGCATCCCTCCAGGCGCTGCTACTATTCCAATGGCATTCACCCAGTTTCATGAAGGCCTGTCAACTCTACCCTCGATGCGATGTCTGTCAGTAATACGCGACATGGCTGTCGTGAGCAGTACATGCTCTGCTCAGTTTCAGTCGAGGCCCTGCAGAGGAATAGGGGGTTCGTGTCTCGAGCGGAGGTGTTGTCTCTTCGGAAGGGGCGTCCAAGGATTTCCTGCCAGCCGATCCGTACCAGCCCGCGGGATTCCCGAACATTCTAATGCTCGGTCTTGTCGCCGTGATTGCCCTGCTGAAGCTCCTCGGGAAGGTTGTAGTGTCCATCGATGAAGGAAAGGTCGAGGAAGACCGAGGGATCGGCTTCCGGGTCCACAAGACCTTCCTGCTTGTACCATTCCACTTGGCGGTAGATCGAAGCCACGTCCAGGCGTCCCTGCGGATCGATATAGCTCGCGCCTTCCCGGATCGCTTGCGGCGAGGCTTCGATGTAGTTCCGCAGCAGCGCCGTCAGCTCCTTCTGTTTCTGTGACAGGGCGCCCTCTCCACTATCGTGGAAGGCCTCCGCGTAGTCCTGGGCGGCGCGCTGATAGGCCCTGAGGAAACGCCGCAGGGTATCACGTTCCTGTTCGGCCATGTGGCGCGAGGTAAAGATTCCGCCCAGCTGGTAGGGGGTCTCGTCGCTGACCCAGCCGAGGATCCGGGCACTGCCCTCATTCTCCAGCCGGCGGGCCTGAGCGAAGGGCAGGATGGTGGCATCTGTGTCGTTGCGTCGGATGGCCTCGACCATGCGCGAGACCCGCTCGAGCTGAACCAGTTCGATTTCGGCGATATCGAAGCCCTTCTCCTCGGCCAGCAAGCCTGCCATCAGGTGAAAGCTTGAGCCGATCTGGGTGATGCCGAAGCTGTGGCCGGGCAGGTCCTCGGGACGACGGAGGCCGTGCTGCCAGGCAATCTCGGAAGCGACATAGGCCAGGAACCTGTAGCCCGGCTCCTCCCGGCTCTGGGCGGCGATGACGCGCAGCGTATCCTTGGCGGCGAGATTGTAGAAGCCGGCCGTGAAGGCGGTGGCCCCAATCTCGGCCTGGCGGTTGGCGACGGCGATGGCAATGGGCTGGGCGGCATCGAAGAACTGGAAGGTGACCTCGAGGTTCTCGTCCTCGTAATAGCCGAGCTCCTTGGCCAGGAAGAGAGGCGCGCTGGAGGTGAATGCGATGGCTGCGATGCGCAACTCTCTGGTTTCCGCCTGAAGCTGTAACGGGGCGAGGGCCATGCCGAGGCACAGCATCAAGGCGCAGGGCCATTTCATTCAGACGTGCTCCCAATCTCCCGAAGCCTATTCACCGGAGCGCAGGCTGCGCAGCGAGGAAGGCTGTTGTTCCGCAGACGCGGATTCTTCTTTCTTGTCATAAGTTTGCCTGCCCGCAAGCAGACTGTCCAGAGACTGCGAAAGCGGGTTTTCCAGTTCCCTGTAGAGGCCGGCAAGGGCGTCCTGGACCAGGGCGGGCCAGTCCTCCTGGTTCTTCGGGGTCAGGTCCAGGTAGTCCACGAGCTGGCCGAGTGTGACCTGGGAGAGATCCCGGCCCAGGACCTGCCTTCCGCCGGAGGTGGAGATGATCAACCCGGACTCGCGCAGGCGGTCCACCACCTCTCCTGATTCCACCGGTGTTGCGGGCAGTCCGGCGGCAAGCATGCGTTCCGTCAGCGGGCGCCCCCGACCATGGGCACTGCGCAGACGTTCCAGCAGGGCCAGGGCCAGGACGAGCCGGTTCAGGGGCGCTTCCTGCAGGTGGCCGTGCTGGATGACCGCGCGCCACTCCGGAAGCGCGGCGGCCAGTTGGGCCCCCAACAGGATGACGGCCCAGGCCAGATACATCCAGATGAGGAAGATGGGCAGGGCCGAGAGTGCCCCGTAGACGGCCTGGTAGGAGGGAACCTGACCGACATAGAGGCCGAAACCATACTTCAGGATCTCGAGCAGGACCGCAGCCAGGAAGCCGCCAGCGAGCCCTGCCGGGAGGCTGACCGGACGATTGGGCACCACGATGAAGAAGACGGCGCAACCCAGGGTGGCCAGCAGGATCGCCAGCATGCGCGTGAGCGGCATGGAGAAGGCCTCCAGCGAACCAGCGGCATGCACCGTGGCGAAGGCATAGCTGGTGATGGACAGCGAGGCCCCCAGCAGGAGAGGGCCCAGCGTCAGCAGGGCCCAGTAGACGAGCAAGCGCAGGACCAGCGGCCGTTCCTGGCGGACACGCCAGATGGTATTGATGGAGGTGTTGATGTTGGACAGCAGCAGCAGGGCCGTCACGGCCAGCCCGACGATTCCCGGTGCGGTGAGCTTGGCCGCGTTGCGGAGAAAGGAGTCCAGGTGTTCGTTGGCGCGTGCCGCCTGATCGGGCGGGATCGCCTGGAACAGCATTTCGCGCAGGCTCTCGCGGGCCTCGTCGAAGGCGGGAAAGGCAGCCAGTAGGCCAAGAGCGATGGCCAGCAACGGCACGAGCGCCAGCAGCGAGCTGTAGCTGAGCCCGGCCGCCATCTGCAGGCACCGGTCCTGATCATAGCGCCGGAAGAGATAGCGGGTGAAGAGATAGAGCTGTCGCAGGGAGATCAGCCTGAGGCGACGCCACAGGAGCGTAATCCGAAAACGGCCCTGTGGCGCCCGCACTGTCGTCTCCGTTGCCGCGCTTCCTGCAGGCTGTGTGTCGGTCTTTTTCGTCATCAATCAAGAGACTAGCACGAAAGGTCTGCTTGGCCAGGAAAGCCGTTCACAAGCCTGCCGCGAATCGGCGGAAAGAAACTGTTCACGGGCCCGTGGACGCCTTTGACGTGCCGGGTCATTGGTGTAGGATGCGCCTCCAGAATCCCGAGGTTACAGTCACGGCCGCCATTCACGCCGGGGTCGTCGACGGCAGAGCGAGATCAAGCATGAACAACACGACGACGCTGATGTCCGGCAAACGCGGCCTGATCATGGGAGTGGCCAACGACCGTTCCATCGCCTGGGGAATTGCCCAGGCCCTGGCTGCCCAGGGCGCGGAACTGGCCTTTACCTATCAGGGCGATGCACTGGAGAAACGCGTGCGTCCGCTGGCCGAATCCCTCGGCAGTTCCCTGGTGATGTCCTGCGACGTCAGCGACGATGCCTCCATCGATGCCACCTTCGAGGAGCTGGGCAAGAGCTGGGAGAGCCTGGACTTCGTCGTTCATGCCATTGCCTGGGCCAATCGCGACGAACTCAAGGGGCTGTATCTCAACACCACGCGCGACAACTTCGTGCGCTGCATGGACATCTCCTGCTATTCCTTCACCGCCGTAGCCCAGCGTGCCGTACCGATGATGCGCGAAGGCGGCAGCCTGTTGACTCTGAGCTACTACGGGGCGGAGCGGGTCATGCCGCACTACAACGTCATGGGTGTCGCCAAAGCCGCGCTCGAGGCCAGCGTGCGTTACATGTCGGCCGACCTGGGGAACGAGAACATACGTGTCAACGCGATCTCCGCCGGTCCGATCCGCACCCTGGCCGCGTCGGGAATCGGGGACTTCCGCTATATCCTCAAGTGGAACGAATACAATTCACCGCTGCGGCGCAATGTGACCCTGGACCAGGTGGGCAGCTCCGCGCTCTATCTGCTCTCGGATCTCTCCTCCGGCGTGACCGGAGAGGTTCACCATGTGGACTCCGGCTATCACACCGTCGGCATGATGGCCGTCGATGCAGCGCCGCAGATCCGCGAACTGCTCGAAGGCTTCAAGCACGAAGAATGACACGGCTTCGGCACAGGCAGGGACTGTAGGGCGATGCCGGGAAACAGCTTCGGGCAATCCTTTCGCTTTACCACCTGGGGGGAAAGCCATGGCTCTGCCATCGGCTGCGTGATCGACGGGGTTCCGCCCCGCATTCCCCTGTCAGAGGCAGACATCCAGCCCTATCTCGACCGGCGCCGGCCGGGCCAGTCGCGCTATACCACCCAGCGCCAGGAAAGCGATACGGTGCGCCTCCTTTCCGGTGTGTTCGAGGGTGAGACGACGGGCACGCCGATTGCCTTGCACATCGAGAACCAGGACCAGCGCTCCAAGGACTACGGCGACATCAAGGACAAGTTCCGTCCGGGGCATGCCGACTATACCTATTGGCAGAAGTATGGCATCCGCGATTACCGGGGCGGCGGGCGATCCAGCGCGCGCGAGACGGCCATGCGGGTGGCCGCCGGCGCCGTGGCGCGGCGTGTCATCGCCCATCTTCTGGGGAGCGAGCAGGTCGCCATCCGCGGGGCCCTGGTGCAGATGGGCACGGACAGCGTCGACCGCCTGCGCTGGGACTGGGCCGAGGTGGACCGCAACGCCTTCTTCGGACCCGATGCCGCCATGGCCGAGGTCTGGGCGGCACGCCTGGACGAGGCACGCAAGAACGGTTCCTCTCTGGGGGCCGTGGTCGAAGTGGTGGCCCAGGGGCTGCCGGCCGGCCTGGGTGAGCCGGTCTACGACAAGCTGGATGCCGATCTGGCCAAGGCGATGATGTCGATCAACGCCGTCAAGGGGGTCGAAATCGGAGAGGGCTTTGCCGCGGCCGCACTGAGCGGCGAGGAGAACGCCGACGAGATGCGCATGGAAGGCGACGAGGTCACCTTCCTGTCCAACCGGGCCGGCGGCGTCCTCGGCGGGCTGTCCACCGGTCAGGACCTCGTCGTGCGCTTCGCCGTGAAGCCGACCTCCTCGATCCTCTCGCCGCGGCGCACCGTGGACCGCTTCGGTCAGGAGACGGAGATCGTCACCAAGGGCCGGCACGATCCCTGCGTGGGCATCCGCGCTGTCCCGGTGGGGGAGGCGATGATGGCCCTGGTCCTGGCCGACCACCTGCTGCGCCACCGAGGGCAGGTTGGCTGATCACGTCATTCGGACGGCCGAGGCCGAGGATGTCGGGCGCCTGGCGCGCCTGCTCCAGGAAACCTATGCCTTCTATGGAGAGAAGGCACCGGTGGCCGAAGACCTGCTGATCGAACGGCTGCAACGTTATCTCGGGGCCAATCCCGGTTTCGAGGCCCTGATCGCCGAACAGGACGGACGGGACCTGGGCTATGCCATCTATGCACCGGTCTTCTGGACCAGCGATTGCCAGCTTTCGCTGTTCCTGAAGGAACTCTATCTGGTCGAAGACGCACGGCGCTGCGGTATCGGCCGCGACTTCATGGTGGAGCTGGCCTCCATCGCGCTGGAACGCGGCTGGTCGCGCATGATCTGGACGGTGGATCGGCACAACCACAAGGCCCGGCGATTCTATGACTCCCTGGAGGGAACGCAGGCGCTGGACAAGGTGGTCTACCTGCAGAGCGACAGCGTCATGAAACGCCTGGCGACTGCCGGCGGCTCTCGATTTCCCTACAGTTTCCGGGTGTGATCGGCGGCATCTACTTCACCAGAAGGCTCTTCACCTTCTCCAGGAAGGCCGAGGGCCGGAAGGGCTTGTGGAGGATGTCATCCGCACCCAAGGCCTGGGCGGCCGGCAGATAATTCTGGCTGACGGCCCGGCCACCGCCCGAGATGGCGAGAATCTTCAAGCCGGGATTGGCGCTGCGGACGTTGCGCACGACCTCGAGCCCGTCTGAATTGGGCATCATCAGGTCGGTCACCACCAGGTCCAGCGTCATGATAAGATCGCGCTCCTCGCTGCGGCGTCCATCGGTGGAGGTGATCACGTCGTGACCCTCGTGCTCCAGAACATCGGCCATCAGGCGCAACAGGGCTTCCTCGTCGTCCAATAGCAGGATGCGAGCCATACGCGTTGTCTTCCTTTGCTACTCTTTATCAGTGCTACGGGCCAGAACTGTCGCTGGCAGGGTAAAGGCGGCGTTAACGCCACTGGACATCGAACTATGTCATTCTGGATGAAAAGCAAATGGCCTGTCGTGGCGGCAGTTGCAAGTGCCCGCGGTGCCCAGCTTGCGAAGTCTACAACCCGTACCGGCTCCACAGGGCACGACTCTCGGCCGCATCCAGCAGGCCATGGGCGAGTTCGGCACTGTCCGGAAAGGCGCTCTGGGATTTCAGGCGCCGGCGCAGCCAGGAGTCCTGCTGCTGGAGACCGCGCAGGCGGACCTTGTCGCCGAAGCGCCTGCGCAGTTCGCCACGCGCTTCGGCAATGCCGTCGACCAGGCCAAGGCCCACGGCACGCTTGCCTGTCCAGAAGGCGCCTGTGAACAGCTCGTCTTCCGAGGCCTTGAGCCGCCCTACCCTCTGACGGCGTACCTCGTCCTTGAAGCTCTCGTGCAGCTCGTCAAGGATGCCGCGCAGGTGTTCCACGTCTTCGCTCTTCCGCGGTTCGAAGGGATCCAGCATATTCTTGTTGTTGCCGGCGGTCTCCACACGGCGTTCGACGCCGATCTTCTGCAGCATCTCCGGGAAACCGAAGCCCTGGGAGACCACACCGATGGAGCCGACGATGGAGCTCTCATTGACGTAGATCTGCTCGGCCGCACAGGCCAGCCAGTAGCCGCCGGAGGCAGCCACATCCTCGACGAAAGCCAGGACCGGGACCTTCTTTTCACGAGAGAGGTCGCGGATGCGCTGGGCAATCAAGGCGGACTGCACCGGCGAGCCGCCCGGCGAATTGATGATCAGGGCGACCGCCTCCAGCCTCTTCAGAGAAAAGGTCTTCTCCAGAGTGGGAGCCAAGCTTTCCAGGGTCATCCCGCTGCGCATCGGGCCGGCCGAACCGATGATGCCGCGCAGACGAATCACGCCGACCAAGGGGGGTGGATGGCGCAGGGACTTGATGGGGATGTAGTTGCGCAGGCGTTGCGGCAGGACGGTCATTCAGGCGGCCTCCTCGAAGCCGGTCAGCAGATTTACGGTGTTGATGCCGATTTCCTCGACGGCGTAGCCGCCCTCCATGACGAACAGGGTCGGACGGTTCAGGCCCGCCAGGGCCCGGCCGATATGGAAATAGTCGTCGCTTTCGAGCCTGAAGCCGGATATGGGGTCATCCTTGAAGGTGTCCACCCCGAGCGAGATGACGACTGCATCGGGCGCAAAGGCATCCAGACGGGCCAGGGCCCGCTCGAAGGCCTCTCTCCAGGCGTCGAAGCCGCTGCCCCAGGGCAGTGGGTAGTTGGCGTTGAACCCCTCGCCCTGACCGGTCCCGATCTCGTCGGCGTAGCCCAGGAAGAAGGGAAAGTTCTCGCGCGGGTCGCCGTGGACGGAGGCAAAGAAAACGTCGCTGCGATCGTAGAAGATTGCCTGGGTGCCGTTGCCGTGGTGGTAGTCCACGTCGAAGACGGCCACGCGCTCAGCGCCGCCGTCGCGCAGCGCCTGCGCGGCGATGGCCGCGTTGTTGAGGAAACAGTAGCCGCCGTAGTAGTCGGCGGCGGCGTGGTGGCCCGGCGGGCGGCAGAGCGCGAACACGGCCTGATGACCTTCGCCGATCAGGCGCTCCTGGCCGCTGAGTGCCACGCAGGCCGAGCCGTAGACGGCGGGCCAGGTGCCGGCGGTGATCGGCGTGCCGGCATCGAAGGAGTAGTAGCTCAGCCGGCCCATGATGGACTGCGGGATCACATCGCGCAGGCCGCGGATCGACCAGGCCAGCGGCAGGGCATCGTGGCTGCGCCCGTCGGCGGACCACTCGGTCCAGGCGGATTTCAGGAAATCCACGTAATCGCTGTCGTGTGCCCGGGTGAGAGCCTCCAGGGGCCACTCGCGCGGAGCCTCTACGGGTCCCAGAGCGCGCCTCCTGACCTGGTCCAGGATCAGATCGGCACGGCGCGGCATCTCGTAACAGGGCTTCAGCTGGCCGTCGACCAGTTCGGATTGCCCGTCCTGGAGGCGGTGGCTGTCGCTGTAGATCGTCAGAATGGCTCGGTCTCCTCGGATAGCTCGATGTGGCGTGCCGACCAGGGGCCGGGCCAGACCTCGGCCCCGCCCCGGCGCAGTGTGCGCAGGCGTTCTATCGGAATATCGACGCTCAGAACAGGGCCTTCGTCGTCGCAGCTGTCCAGGGCTGGCAGGAAGCCACCATTGCCGTCGCTGCCCAGAGCGCTTTCGCAGGGCAGGAAGAGGGCCGCGCCGGCATGATAGCCCTCGCGCGGCCGGCCTGTCGCCGCCGCGCCGATCACGCCCACGGCCGCGACGGCGGTCATGGACTCGACAGCCCTGGCCCGGGCGCAGTGGAAGACGCGGTGATAGCCCGAGGGACGGCTGGTCTGGGAGGGCACCAGGATCAGATCCGGCTGCAGGGCCGAGACGTGAGCGGCCAGGTCCGGCAGCTCGCAGTCCAGGCAGATCAGGATGACCAGGCGCAGGCCGCGCCAGTGGATGAGCGTCAACCTGCGGGCCGGCGACAGTTGCCAGTCGTCGGGGTCCTGCTCGCCCGGCGTCAGGCAGAGCTTGTCCTGATGGAAGACAGACCCGTCGGGCAGGCAGAGCCAGGCCCGATTGACGAAGGGAACTTCGCCGTGCGCCGCCTGCGGATCCCGTACTGGCATACTGCCGGGCAGAATGGCCATCCCGTGACGTATCGCCAGTTCGGCCGCAATCTCTCGGGCGTATGGGGCCTGCTCGGCCATCCAGGCGATCTCCCCGGTGGGCGGCAGTCCCGGCGGCGCAAAGGACAGCCATTGTTCGCAGGCATACTCCGGCAGGACCAGAAGTTCGGCACCCTGCTCCTTCACCGTCACGACCTGCCGTTCGAGCAGATCCCCCCAATCCTCGAGGCTGGACGATGCCCGGCCCAGGTTCACGACCCAGAGCGCGATGCGCAGGTCTGCTGGCACCTCTGTCATGGTGGGAGGTCCTTCAATCCAGTGTCACTGCACCGGCATGGCGCAGGATGGCTTCGGCATCCGCAGTGAAATGCTGCTCCGGCCCGTGAAGTTCAAGACCGGGGAGCAGGCGGGTCGGGGCGCGGCTGCCGGGACGCGCACGCAGCAGAACGCGCCGTGCCGGTCGGCCCCGGCCTGGCCAGAGGGGGTGGATGGTGATGTCGCCGCAGCGTTCGCGCAGCCCGGAGAGCAGGTCATGCAGGCGGTCGGCACGGTGGATCAGAGTGAGGTATCCGCCGGGGCGCAGGCAGTAGAAAGCGGCATTCAGCCAGTCCCAGAGATCGCCGTCTTCCTCCTGGTGTGCCCGGGCCTTGCCGGCATGTGGCGAGGCCGACGAGGTGCCCGCGGCCTGATAGGGCGGATTGGTCATGACCAGATCGAACCTGGCGTGCTGTTCGATATCCCGGCAAAGGCCATCGCGACAGACCACCCGGAAGCGATCGCTGCAGTCGTTGAGCGCGGCATTCTGCCGGGCCAGTTCGACCATGTCGGGCTGGATATCCCAGCCGGTTATCCGGCATTCCGGGACGCGGGCCAACAGGCAGAGAGCCGCCGCGCCGACACCGCAGCCCAGGTCCAGCACCTCCGACCCGCTGACGGCGGGCGTGGCGGCGGCCAGGAAGACGGGATCGATCGCCACGCGATAGCCCGCAAGGGGCTGCTGCAGCCGAACCCGTCCGTCCAGCAGGCCGCTTTCTCCTGTCTCGATCTCGGTTCGTGTCTCGGGATCCAACTCGGGGCCGTGAAGAACGTCGCCTGTCATCGTGGGCTCTACAGGTCGGTGGTCCCGTCCGACGCAGGTGGCGGTGGTTCCGCATCCGCTTCTGCAAGCAGGGCGCAGGCCCGCTCGTAGTCCTCGTCAATGACCATCAGTCGGCGCGTGATGGCCACCACCGAGCCCTCCAGCACCGAGGCATGGTTGTCGAAGGTCACAGCTTCGATCCCGGCATCGGCCAGCAAGGCCTGAACCCAGGACAGGCGCACAAGGTCATTGGTCCTTAACAGTTCGCGCACGCGCTTCCTCCTGCGTAACCGTGTCCGGGGCACGCGACATGACAGCTGGAAACCGCCGGTTCCGCTTGACCGAGGCCTGTTGCTGCCTATTGTGCGGAGCCGTAAGCTTCTCTGCCCGGATCTCGGCTACGATGCGCGATCCGGAACGGCAGTGCAACCACGGGAGACAGCGAATGGCCGATGCGGCCGATGCGAAGCAGACCCGGCAGGACAGCGGCAAGGCGGGACTGGACTCCTTGTTGGCGCTGCTGGGCGACGACATGAAGCGCGTCAACGAGATCATCCTGGAGAAGATGCAGTCACCGGTCAGCCTGATCCCCCAGCTGGCCGGCCATATCGTTGGCGCCGGCGGCAAGCGCCTGCGCCCCCTGCTGGTCCTGGCCTCCGCCCGTCTCTGCGGGGCCGAGGGCGAGCGCCAGATGTCGCTGGCGGCCTGCGTCGAGTTCATCCATACGGCCACCTTGCTGCACGACGACGTGGTGGACGAAAGTGACCTGCGGCGCGGCCAGGCCACCGCCAAGGCGCTCTGGGGCAACCAGGCCAGCGTGCTGGTGGGCGATTTCCTGTTCAGCCGCTCGTTCCAGCTGATGGTGTCCGACGGTTCACTGAAGGTTCTCAAGCTGCTCTCGGACACGGCGGCCACCCTGGCCCAGGGCGAAGTGCACCAGCTTATGACCGCCAACGACACCGAAACGGACGAGACGGCCTACCTGGAGGTGGTGCGTGCCAAGACGGCTTCGCTTTTTGCCGCCTCCTGCCAGGTCGGGGCCCAGGTTGCCGAGCGACCGGAGGCGGAGGAAGAGGCCCTGCGTCGGTTTGGCGAATCACTGGGCATGGCCTTCCAACTGGTGGACGACATTCTGGACTATACGGCGGAGGAAGACCCGAAGCTGGGCAAGTCGGTCGGCGACGATTTCCGCGAGGGCAAGATCACCCTGCCGGTGATCCTGGCGTTCCAGCGCGGCGAGGAGGCGGAGAAGACCTTCTGGCGCCGTTGCCTGGAGGACCAGGACCTGCGCGACGGGGATCTGGAGCACGCTCTGGGCCTGCTGGCCCTCCACAATGCCCTGGAGGACGCCAAGACGCGGGCCTTCGCCTATGCCGAGGATGCCCGGGCCGCGCTGGCGGTCTTCCCCGAGGGCGAGATCAGGAGCGCCCTGCTGGAAAGCGTCGATTTCTGCGTGGAACGGCTTTACTGAGGCAGGGTGTCGGCCAACTTCCGGAAACAAAAAAAGCCTGTCGGATGCGACAGGCTTTTCGTCCTGGATTTTCTGGTCGGGGAGAGAGGATTTGAACCTCCGGCCCCCACGTCCCGAACGTGGTGCTCTACCAGGCTGAGCTACTCCCCGGATGCGCGCGGGTTATAGCCTTTCGCCGCGCGCGATGCAATGGACAACCTGCACAGCGACTGACCTCCGCTTACGGTGAATAGCGAATGTAGGGAAGGTGCGCCTTTGCAGACTGGATTGGGCCCAGGGAAAAGCCGGTACCAGCATCCTTCGAGACGCTGCCTTCGGCAGCCCTCAGGATGAGAACCTTTTTTGTTCAATAACTTGACTTCATTTGGGATTCTTTGCCGAAGGCAAAGCCTCGAAGCATCTCGCCTCAGCCTTTCGCCCCAGGGGAAATGCCCATACTCCTGTTCATGTGAGGGCTTTTCCGTCCTGGAACGAGTCGATAGCCGCCATCTGCTGCTCGATGTCGATGTCGAGCCAGGAGGTGATCTCCAGCCGGCGGTCGTCCAGGACGTTCTCGGAGGGATGGCTGCTTTGCCAGCGGGCGAGCTGACGGTCGCGCTCGCGCACCAGGGCGCAGATCTGCGGCCGGAAGAGGCGCAGCATGGCGGTGATCCAGCGGTTGGTGGGCCAGGAGGGGCGTGCATGGCCGATGGCGAAGCGGTCCAGCATGCGGTTGACCTCGTGGGCGCGATAGAGGGTTTCTCCCGTCACCCAGCGGTTCACGGTGAACAGGGCACGGGCCCTGCCGTGACGGTCCATGGAGATGGCGATCAGGTGGCAGGGACCGTCCTGCCCGGCCTCCAGCAGGTGTCCGGGTGCCGCCGGCGCCGGCCGGATCCCGCGCGGCATGCCCTCCGGCCCCAGAAAGGTGTGGAAATGGCCATGCTCCTGGGCCGGCCGCCGATCCGGCGCGTGGGCGTGGTAGTAGTACCGGGCGTGGGTTTCCTTGTCCTCGACGCCGCCGGAGGGATAAGCCTCCCATTCATAGAAGGGACCCTGGTTGCGCAGGATCTCGGAGATCACGTTGTCGCCGGTGCGCGCGAGCACCGCCTCCACCGTGCGGATCTCCTCGCCGGCTTCGGCCAGGTCGGCAAGCTCCTGCAGCGACAGGGCCTGGAGCTCCGTCTCTGCGGCGGCGGGGGCGTGGTCCTGCGAGCGCGGCGACTTCATGTCCGAAGTGATACCCTGCCCGAGGGGATTTGACGAGGGGCCGTGAACCGGCGGGGAAAACGCAGAGGGATTCAGTCGCGCACCACCAGGACCGAGCAGTCGGCATGGCGAACCACGCGGGCGGCGTTGGGGCCCAGCAGGTAGTCCTCGAGGCCCGGCCGATGGGCGGCCATGACGATCAGGTCACAGCCCGTTTCCTGCGCATAATGCAGGATCTCCCTGTAGATCGTGCCCCGGGCAAGGATGTGCTGCACCTTGATGCCCGCGGGAACATGCTCCTGCACGAAGCTGTGCAGGGCCTGGTTGCCTTTCTCCAGCGCTTCGCTCTCGAAGCCTTCGGGGAAGTAGCTGCCGACCATGCTGAGGCCGAAGTCGGGGAGCACGCTGATCACGTGCAGGGTCGCGCCGAAGGTCTGCGCGTACGCGACCGCTGTTTCCAGGGCCTTCTTGTGGGTGTCGGGATCATCCAGATCCACGGCAATCAGTATGTCACGATACATGATGGTCACTTCCGCTCATGACGGGCAGTCCCTCCTCGCTGTTCCCGGTTTCAGGCTTCGGCGTGTGCCGTCGGCCGTTCCTCGGCAGGGCGCCGGCGTCGCTGCAGCAGCCAGATCCCGCCCACCAGCAACAGAGCCGGGACCAGCATGATCTCGCCCGGTGGGCGATCGGGATTGGGCAGCTGGACCGAGGTGACGGTGAAGCCGAAACCGATGTTGAAGTCGCTGGCCTCGCTGCCCTGGGTCACGCGATCGATGCGCACCTGGTCGCCGGCCGTGGAGACATGGAGCCCGGTGTTCGTGGACAGCCGTTCCCCCGGTGTTTCCATAGGCTGGCCCAGGTTCAGCATGATGGTCTTGGTGACTTCGTCGCCCATGTCGTTGAGGCCCTCGACCTCCATGCGCAGGTAGCTGTTGGGCGGCGCCTCTTCGACGATCTCCATGAGCTCTGTCGGAGGTTGCGGCAGGTAGGCCTCGGTGAACTGGTCGAGGAACAGCCCGGGGCGGAAGATCATCAGCGCGGCCAGCAGCAGGAGCGCGCTTTCCCAGATACGGCTCCTGGTGACGAAAAAGCCCTGGGTCGCCGCGGCGAAGATCAGCATGGCGATCTGGGCCGTCACGGCCACCACGACCACATGGGTGATGCTGTCGACCCCGATCAGCAGCAGCTGGGTGTTGAAGATGAAGATGAAGGGCAGGATCACCGTGCGCAGGCTGTAGTAGAAGGCCTGGAAGCCCGTCTTGATCGGATCGCCCCGCGATATCGCGGCGGCCGCGAAGGAGGCCAGTCCCACCGGTGGCGTGACGTCGGCCATGATGCCGAAGTAGAAGACGAAGAGGTGGACGGCGATCAGGGGCACGACCAGCCCGTTCTGAGGGCCCAGCTCGACGATGACCGGCGCCATGATGGTGGCGACGACGATATAGTTGGCCGTGGTCGGCAGCCCCATGCCGAGGACGAGGCAAAGGACAGCGGTGAGGATCAGCATGACCATCAGGTTGCCGCCGGAAACCGTCTCGACGACCCCGGCCAGGACCTGGCTCAAGCCCGTCTGGGCCACCACGCCGACGATGATGCCGGCGGTGGCCGTGGCGACGGCAATGCCGACCATGTTGCGGGCGCCGGCAACGAAGCCGGCGGCAAGATCCTCGACGCCCGCCCAGGCGGCCCGTCCGACGCTGCCGGCCTGGCGGTAGACAGCCAGGATCGGGCGCTGCGTCAGCAGGATGAAGATCATGAAGGCCACGGCATAGAAGGCCGAGAGTCCCGGCGAGAGCCGCTCGATCATCAGGCACCAGATCAGGATCACCACCGGCAGCAGGAAATAGAGGCCGGATTTGACCGTGGGCCCTGCCTCGGGAAGCTGAAGAATCGGTGAATTGGGGTCGTCCAGGTGCAGTTCGGGCACTCGCGAGGCCTGCCAGAGCAGCGCCAGGTAGGCGGCAAGAACCAGCAGCAGGATGACGATCAGCGAGGCCTCGCCCGCCACGACCTTGATCCAGCCGATGCCGTAGTAGACCAGTCCGGAGAGGATGATCAGGCTGGTGACCGTGATGCCCACTCTGACCAAAGTGCCCATCAACGTGGTCGGCTTGCGCTTGGGTAGGCCCTGCAGGCCCATCTTTAGGGCCTCGAGATGGACGATGTAGAGCAGCGCCACGTAGGTGATGACGGCCGGCAGGAAGGCGTGCTTGATGATCTGGATATAGGGGATGCCCACGTACTCGATCATCAGGAAGGCGGCCGCGCCCATGACCGGCGGCATGATCTGGCCGTTCACGGAACTGGAGACCTCGATCGCGCCGGCCTGCTCGGGCTTGTAGCCGACCCTCTTCATCAGCGGGATGGTGAAGGTGCCCGTGGTCACCGTGTTGGCGATGGAGGAGCCGGAAATGATGCCCGTCATGCCCGAGGAGACCACCGCCGCCTTGGCCGGTCCACCGCGCATGTGCCCAAGGAAGGCGAAGGCAACCTGGATGAAGTAGTTGCCGGCCCCGGCCTTGTCGAGCATCGAGCCGAACAGCACGAAAAGGAACACGAAGCTGGTGGAGACCCCCAGGGCGATGCCGAACACGCCCTCCTGCGTCAGCCACTGCTGGGAGGCCATACGGCTGAAGGAGGCACCGCCGTGGGCGATCATGTCCGGCATGTAGGGCCCGGCGAAGGCATAGATCAGAAAGACCACTGCAATGCTCGTCAGCGCCGGCCCCAGAGAGCGGCGCGAGGCTTCGAGCAGCAGGACCATGCCGATGCCGGAGACCACGAGGTCCGAGAGGATCGGTGCGCCCGGGCGCTGGGTCAGCTGCTCGTAGAAGACGAAGAGATAGAGGACACTGGCGACCGCCAGCAGGGCCAAGACCCAGTCCAGCAGGGGAATGCGACTGAGCGGCGCCGGGCGGAAGGAGCCCAGGCAGACAAGCAGCGCGGTCAGGCCGGTCGCGCCGAATATGACTGCGCGCTGGCCGTCGCCGCCAAGGAATTCCATAGCCGCGTACACCAGCGTGACAAGGCCGCCGAGGCCGAAGAGGCTGCTGTAGATCGGATAGCCCCGGGCGCTGCTGAGCATGCCCGGAAAGGACAGGAAGGCCAGGAAAATGGCGAAGGCCAGGTGGATGGAGCGGGCCTGTGTGGAATTGAAGATGCCGAACCCGAGGATGAAGGGCAGGGGCGAGGCGATCCAGACCTGGAAGGCCGACCAGAGAAAGGCCACCGTGAGGATGAGGCGCTTCGGAAGGCCTTCGGGCACGCGGGCGCCGGTTTCAACCTGGGCGACCAGATCCTGTGCCGAGTCCTGGGAATTTGCCGTATTCCGGGAAGTCTGCGTCTCGCCCGTCTCGCTGTTCGTCATGCCGCGCCCCGAATGTCTTCACCCCTTGACCTGCCCGCTCGTGGCGCACTGCGGCAAGGGAACGAATGAGAAACGGAAAAGAACCGGGGGCGCACTGGCGCCCCCGGTTCCAGGCCAAAGCTTACTCTTCGAGGAGGCCTTCTTCCTCGTAGTACTTCTTGGCACCGGGATGCAGCGGTGCGGAGTTGCCGTCGTTGGCCATGGCATCTGCCTCCAGGACCTCGAAGGCCGGATGCAGGCCCTTGAAGGTGTCCAGGTTGTCGAAGACAGCCTTGGTCACCTGGTACACGGCGTCTTCCTTCACATCAGTGGAGGTAACCAGCGTCGCACCGACGCCGAATGTGTTCACGTCTTCCTCGTTGTTGTACATGCCGGCCGGGATGGTGGCATTGAAGTAGTAGGGATATTCCTCGACCACCTGGTCGATGATCTCACCTTCAACCGGCACGATGACGGCGTCACAGGTGGCAATCGGCTCTTCGATGGAGCCGCTGGGGTGGCCGACAGAGAAGACGAAGGCGTCGTAGTTGTTGTCGCAAAGCGCCTGCGCCTGTTCACGGGACGGCAGCTCCGAGGTCTGCTCGAAGTCGTCCTGGGTCCAGCCGTATTCGTCCATCAGGAGGTCCATGATGTTGCGCTGGCCGGAACCGGGGTTGCCGATGTTGACGCGCTTGCCCTTCAGGTCCTCGAAGCTCTCGATGCCGGAATCGGGGCGTGCCACCAGGGTGAAGGGCTCCGGATGCAGCGAGAAGACGGAGCGCAGGTCCTCGTTGGCGCCGTCGTCTTCCATGGCGCCCTCGCCATGATAGGCGAAGTACTGCACGTCGGACTGGGCCACGCCGAAGTCGAGCTCGCCTTCGCGGATGGCGTTCACATTGAATACCGATCCGCCGGTGCTCTCCGCCGAACAGCGGATGCCGTGCTCGGAGCGGCCCTGGTTCACCAGGCGGCAGATCGCACCGCCGGCCGGATAATAGACGCCGGTGACGCCGCCCGTGCCGATGGTAATGAAGCGCTGGTCCTGGGCCTGGGCGTCCGGAGTTGCCAGGCTTCCATATGCGCCGGCCGCAAGCGCGGCAACGGCAGCGGTAAGTGCGAGTTTTTTCATTCTCGGTATCCTTCTTTACTGCTTGATCCTTGTGCGGCGAGCCCCGGTGTGCAGGGCCGGCCTCACACGAAGGGGCGCCGGAAAGCCGGCCGAACTCCCTTCAGGCGGCGCCGGCCGATCATCCGGACATGCAGACTCGAATCTGTTGCCCGAGGCCGGTTCGCAGCTGCGGTTTGCCACCTATGGTCATGAGTTCTGTCGGCGTTTCCCAAGGCTCACCCGTTCACTGTCGTTGTGCGGCGGCATCTTCCGTGCCGCCTTTCAGGGTAAAATTAAACACCTTTTTCCGCCTGGCGCCACCCCCAAGATACAGCAAATGTGCCGATACCGGAGGACACGCAGGGCTCCTTGAGACGGTGCAATCTTAAGGCGAGGTTGTAAACAGGTGGTTCATATCGAAGGAAAAAATGAGTCGATCAGGCCCGATGCAGTGCGGCCAGCAACTCCCTGGCTGTGGCGGCGTCGGCCAAGGGGCGGCCCATGCTCTTTGCCGCGGCGGCTGCGGCGCGGACCAGGGCGGCGTTGTCCGGTGCCGTCCCGCCGCTGGGCAGGTGCAGGTTGTTCTCGAAGCCGATTCGTGCGTGTCCGCCCAGGGCCGTGGCGGCAGCAGCGCAGGCACATTCGCGGGGCCCGAAGGCACAGACGGCCCAGCTATGCGCCTTGCTGTTGGCCTCGAGGAAGGGCAGCAGCTCCTTGGGGTGCGAGGTCATGTCCTGGCTGTAGCGGCCCAGGACAAAGAGCACGAAATGGCGACGGGACGGAATGATGCCGCGCTCGGTCAGGTCGTTGAAGCGCAGCAGGTCCTCGGCGTCGTAGAGGATGAACTGGGGCGAGATGTTGGCCTCGTCCAGCCAGGCCATGAAGCGGCCGGCCTCCTCCTCCGCCTCGGCATCGGGCACCAGTTCGCGCACCGCCAGGCTGACGGCCTCGGGTTCCACGGCGCGCACGCAGTCCATCTGCTGGTGGCGGTCATAGAGGCCGACAGCCTCGGTGGTGATCTGGATGATCAGGTCCTGGCCGACGGCCTCGCGGACAGCCGCGATGGCCTCGCGGTAGCGACCGGCATCCAGGCTATGGCGTTCCGCATCGTCGCGCACATGCAGGTGCAGCAGGCTGGCGCCTGCCTTGTGGCAATCCCGTGCCGTCACGGCCAGCTCTTCGGGCGTGATCGGAACACGGCGGTGATCGGCCTTCGTCTTGCGCGCGCCGTTTGGGGCCACCGCCAGGATCAGTGGATCCCAGTCCTCCGCTGTTGTGGTCATGAAGCCACTCCGATCTCATGCAGGGCCCCCTGAACGGCCCCCTCGAGCCGGTCGAGAATCTCCTGGACCTGCTGCTCGCCGATGATGAAGGGCGGGGCCAGCAGGACATGGTCGCCGGCCTGGCCGTCGACCGTGCCGCCGTTGGGATAGCACATGAGGCCATGATCCATGGCCTGGGCCTTGATGCGGGCGAAGAGCCTGTGGGACGGGTCGAAGGGCTGCTTCGTGGCGCGGTCCTCGACCAGCTCCACGCCGATGAACAGGCCGCGGCCACGGATGTCGCCCACATGCGGATGATTGCCGAAGCGCTCCTCCAGGCCCTGGCGCAGGAGCGCGCCCTGGTGGCGGACGCGGTCCAGCAGGCCCTCGCGCTCGATGGTGCGCTGAACCTCCAGGGCGCCAGCGCAGGCCGTGGCATGGCCGATGTAGGTGAAGCCGTGCTGGAAGGCGCCGCTGCCGCCGACGATGGTGTCGTGGATCGCACCCGACAGCAGGCAGGCGCCGACGGGCTGGTAACCGGCGCCCAGTCCCTTGGCGCAGGTCAGGATGTCCGGGGCAATGCCGTCCTCCTCGCAGGCGAAGAGATGGCCGGTGCGGCCCATGCCGCTCATGATTTCGTCGAGGATCAGCAGCACGCCGTGCCGGTCGCAGACCTCGCGGATGTGCTTGAGATAGCCGGGCACCGGCTCCACCGCGCCCAGGGTCGCGCCGACCACCGTCTCGGCGACGAAGCCGATGACGGTCTCGGGGCCCAATTCGCGGATTTTCGCGTCCAGCTCGTCGGCCAGGCGCTGGGCATAGGCCGCCTCGCTCTCCGCGGCCGGTTTCTCGCGATAGGCAAAGCAGGGCGAGACATGGTTGGCCGGCAGCAGGATGGGCTCGTAGACCGCGCGCCGGCCCGGATTGCCGCCGATGGACAGCGCCCCCAGCGTGTTGCCGTGATAACTCTGCCGCCGGGCGATGAAGTGGCGGCGCTGCGGTTCCCCCTTCTCGTAGAAGTACTGGCGGGCCAGCTTCATGGCGGTCTCGTTGGCCTCCGAGCCGCCGGAGACGAAGTAGACTTTGCTGAGATCGCCCGGGGCGCGGGCCACCAGGTGCTCGCCCAACTCCTCGGAGGGCCGGTTGGCGAAGAAGCCGGTGTGCGCGTAGGGCAGCTGGTCCAGCTGGGCCTTGATGGCCTCGACCACGGCCTTGTGGCTGTGGCCCAGGCAGGAGACGGCTGCGCCACCCGAAGCGTCGAGATAGCGCTTGCCGTTGCTGTCGATGACATAGGGTCCGTCCCCGCCGACGGCGACGGGCAGGGACTGGCGGGGTTGGCGGTGCAGGATGGCAGTCATGCGCGAAGCTTAGGCGCGCGGATTGACACCATCAAGCGCAACGTCCGCGAAACCCGGCTGCCGCGGTTCAGAGCGGTGCGATGCTGGCCAGGCCGGTCAGGACCAGGGCCACCAGATCGGCCTGGCGGTTGGTGCCGGTCTTGTCGAAGAGGTTGCGCAGGTGAAAGGCGACCGTCGTCTGGGACACGCCAAGATCTTCGGCGATCTGCTCGGTCCGCCGCCCCTGGGCTAGCGCGCGGGCGACTTCGCTCTCGGTCGGGGTCAGGTCAAACAGCTCTGCAAGGACGGAACTCGGCACTTCGGTTCGGCGTTCGGGATCGGAGAGGAAGACGACCACCAGAGGCTCGTCTGCCGCGCCCTCTGTCGCCCCGGGCAAGGCGCAGGATATCAGGAGGAGGTCGCGCCGACCCGAAGGGCGCGGTATGGAGAGGCTGGCGATGTGCTCCTGGCTCTCCCGCGCGAGCGCGCAGCTTTCGGCCAGCAGCGTGCGCAACTCGCGGCTCAGGGCTGCCGAGTCCGTGCGCAATTCGCGGTCGATCGCCAGCCCGTCCCGGGCCTGATGCATGGCTGTTGCCGCGCGGTTGGCGGAGACGACCCCGTCCTGCCCGATCAGCACGACGCCGAACGACAGCATGTCCAGGACACGGTGCAATCCGGAGCGCTCGCCGGTTCGAGAGTCGGCCAGGGCCTCGCGGAGCTGGTCCAGCTCGCGGCTGGCCAGGGCGTTCATGCGCTGCACCTGTGACAGGCGCGACTCGATGCTGGCCAGCATCAGGTCGTAGTCCACCGGCTTGACCAGATAGTCGTCCGCGCCCGCACGCTTGCCGTTGATGACCTCCTCGCGCTGGCTCAGCGCCGTCAGGAAGACGAAGGGGACATCGGCTAGCGCGGGCCACCTGTTTCGCACGGCCTCGAGCAGTTCGTAGCCGTCGAGGTTCGGCATGGAGATGTCGCACAGGATAAGGTCCGGGCGCAGGGTCTCCAGAAGCGTCAGGGCTTGCAGGCCGTCACTTGCCCCAACCGCATTGTAGCCGGCCCCGGAGAGTTCCTCGACGATGTCCTGTCGCAGGTAGGTTTCGTCCTCGATGCAGAGGATCGTTGCGCCCGTCCTGCCTGCTGCCGTCTGCGAATGCTGTTCCACGACCTGTCCCGCCCTTTGAAAAACCCTATCCGATGTTTCGCACAGAATGGGCCTCCACTTCCATCATGGACGCGGCAGGCACGTCCCCCCTTCAAACGGACGGGGACGCGCGTCGCCGGTCGCGATAACCTGCTGTGGTCCGGATTCGCTGGGGAGAAGAAAGCAATGTGGGATTTTTCGGTGGCCCGTGCGTTCCGCCTCATGGGACAGACGCTGCCCTTTCTCTTGCTGCGTGTCGCCGTCTACTTCGGCGTTGCCGTGGCTTATGTCCTGATGACGGGCGTCGGTGCCGGGGTCGGCTGGGGAATCGGCGGCTTCGGCGATGCCGGGTTCCAGGCCGGCGCGACCTTCTGGGGCGGCATCATCGGTTTCGGCATTGTCGGGGTCGTGATGTATTTCCTGCGGGAATACATCCTCTATATCGTCAAGGCCGGCCACATCGCCGTGCTGGTGAAGCTGCTCGACGGCGAGACCATGCCGGAAGGCCGCTCGCAGATCGCTTATGCGCGCGAGGAGGTCGAGACGCGATTCTTCCAGGCGAGCGTCCTGTTCGGCGTCGACCAGCTGGTCAAGGGAGTCCTGCGCGCCATCACCGGACTGGTGCGGGGGATGGTGACCATCCTGCCGATCCCCGGGGCACAGCAACTCGTGAGCGTGCTCCGGGCGTTCCTGCGCATTGCGGTGGGCTTCATCGACGAGGTGATCCTGGCCTATGCCTTTCGCACCGGCTCGACCAATGCCTGGGGCTCGGCGCGAACCGGGCTGGTGCTCTATGCCCAGAACTACCGGCCCATGCTCAAGAACGCCGCCTGGCTGGCCCTGATCGTCTATGGCCTGTCCTTTCTCATCTTCCTGTTGATGCTCGCGCCGGCCGCGCTTGCCGTCTACCTGATCCCCGGCGCCTGGTCGGCGGGCGGCATCGTCTTCGCGTTGCTCTTCGCGTGGAGCGTCAAGGCAGCCGTGCTGGAGCCCTTTGCCATCACCTGCATGATGGAGGTCTATTTCCGCACGATCGAGGGGCAGGAACCCGATGCCGCCTGGGAAGCCAAGCTGGAGCAGCTGTCCGGCAAGTTCGGCAAGCTGAAGGAAAAGGCGCGTGCCTATGGGGCCTCGACGGGCAATGTCGGGGATGACGGCGTGGCGAGCGCGAACCCGGGAACCTCGTAAAGCCGGCGGCACCTTTGCCACTGTAGCCTTTCCGACACGTTGATCCGGCGCCGACGGCCGGCATAGATGGACAGCCTGCCGGGATTCTGCTGTTCTAAGGCAGGATCATCGGGATTGGGGGGCGCTATGTCGTCTGGCCGCAACGACATCGCAAGCTTGATTTGTTTCATGCTCTCGCAACTCTTTCCGTGGGGCTGCGGCAGCTGTGCGCGGAAATTGCGTCGAACTCCCGGCGCCCTCGTCCTGCTGCTGGCGCTTGGCCTGTATGGACCGCCGGCCGTTGCGGAGGATGCCAGGTTGGTTGCCCCCGAGGGAGAGGTGCTGCTGACGATCACCGGCAACATCGAGGCGACGAACGACGGGGATACGGCGCTGTTCGACAGGGCCATGCTGCGGGCCCTGCCCGAGCGGACGCTCGAGACGGGCACGGTCGTCACCGACGGCGTCAATCGCTTTGAGGGGGTCCTGATGCGCGATCTTCTCGAACGGGTGGGGGCCGAGGGCGAGGTCGTGACGGCGCGCGCGCTGAACGACTATGTGATCGACATTCCCATGGCGGATTTCCAGAACTTCGACGTGCTTGTCGCGACCCGCATGGACGGTGAGCGCCTGTCGCCGCGCGACAAGGGACCCCTGTGGATCGTCTATCCGCGAGACGACCACGGCGAACTTCAGGATATCCGCTACGATTATCGCTGGGTCTGGCAGCTCCTCCAGCTCGACGTCAAATGACACGCCGGGGCGATACCATAGCCTATGCAGTGTCCGGTATCGCCATACTGGCCTTTGTCGTCCTGCTGGCCTTCGCTCTTGCGCGCCTGATCGAAACGGAAAACGAGATGCGGCGCAACGAAGGCGACAACATGCTCTGGGCCATTTCCCAGGCCCAGACGGCCGTGCTCATGCTCGATACGGCCCTGGCGCGTCACGCAAGCGGTCTCGGGGAACCGGGCGACATCGAACGGCGGTACAACGTCCTGCTGAGCCGCCTGACCCTGCTTTCGGAAGGCCCCCAGGCCCGCTACATGGATGCTCTCGGCCATGCGCAGCCCTTGGCCGATCACAGGCGCAAGGTCGAAGGTCTGGAAGACGGTATTCTGGCGCCGGCGCGCAATGAGGCCGAGGAAGCCGGCGCGATTCACGCTGTGCTGGCCGGTCTAGCCTCCGATCTCGGGCGCGCGGCCAACCAGTCCATGGTCACGCACTGGGAACGGACCGGCGCCCGGCTCGACCGACAGCGCGCGGCCATCATCCAGGTCATCATCTCGATCCTGGCCATCATCGCGCTGGGTGCCTTCCTCTGCCTCACGCTGCTGCGGGCCATGGCCCAGAAGCAGCGTATCCAGCGCAGCCTGACGCAGGAGCAGGAAGTGCGCGAGGCCTATCGCAGTTTCGTCGCCCTGGTGTCGCACCAGTTCCGCACGCCGCTTGCGGTCATCGATTCCTCCATGCAGCGTCTCTTGAGACAGGGGGGCGTCCTTTCCGGCGACGACCTGCAGGAGCGGGCGCGGCGGGTTCGCGACGAGGTGCAGGGACTGACGCGTCTGGTGGACACGACGCTCGACACCGTCCGCCTGGATGGCGGCAGCATCCAGACCAATCCGCGGGCGTGCGATGTCAGGACACTGGCTGAACGCGTGATTGCCAGCCAGACGGAAGCAACGCCGGGGCGCCGCATCACCCTGTCGATCGGCGAGGAGGTGCCGCCCCGGCTCTGGACGGACCCCCTGCTGGCGGAGCAGGTTCTCGCCAACCTGCTGTCCAATGCGGTCAAGTATTCCCCCGACAACGAGACGGTGTTCCTGCGTGTGCGGGCGGAAAGCAACCGTATCCTCTTCGCAGTGGAAGATCGCGGGGTCGGCATACCGGAGGAGGAGCAGGGCAGGCTGTTCAGCCGGTTCTTCCGCGCCACCTCGGCCAAGGGCACGCGCGGTGCCGGCATCGGACTGAGCGTCTGCCTTCAGCTGGCACAGACCCTTGGCGGTCACCTTGCCTTCGAAAGTCGCAGCGGACTCGGATCGACCTTCACCCTGGCCTTGCCCGTATCGGAATAGCCCGGACCCGCCCGGCATCCTCGAGGGAATGCGAACCGGTGGCCGGCACAGAAGGTGCTCTTGCAAGCCGGGCTGTCCACCGTTATAACCCGCCTCTCAAACGTACGGCGGTGCGGCCAACAGGCATGCCCAGCCGCCGATATTCCGCTGTGTTCAACAGCCTTCGATACCAGAGGACAAAATGCCGAAACTGAAGACCAAGAGCAGCGCCAAGAAGCGCTTCAAGCTGACCGCGTCCGGAAAGGTGCGTGTCGGCTCCGCCTACCTGAGTCACAACATGCGCAAGCGCCCGCAGAAGATGAAGCGCAACGCCCGCGGCACCAAGCTGCTGACCAGCAGCGATGCCCGCATCGTCAAGCGCTATTTCCTGCCCAACGACTGACGGGAGAGCCAAGCCATGTCACGTATCAAGCGCGGAACCACCGCACACGCCCGTCACAAGAAGGTGCTCAAACAGGCCAAGGGATACCGCGGCCGCACCAAGAACGTCTATCGTGTCGCCGTCCAGCAGGTCGAGAAGTCCCTGCAGTACGCCTATCGCGACCGTCGCGTTCGCAAGCGCAATTTCCGCTCGCTGTGGATCCAGCGCATTAACGCCGGCGCCCGCGAGCACGGCCTGAGCTATTCGCAGTTCATGAACGGCATGCGAAAGGCTGGGATCGAACTGGATCGCAAGGTGCTGGCGGACATCGCCGTGCGCGAGCCGGAGGCCTTCAAGTCGCTGGCTGAACAGGCGCAGAGCGCGCTCAGCCAGTCCAAGGCCTGAGGGTCCGAGAGACCGGTTCTGTCCCGTCCGGGCGGCTGCGGCCCCGCAAGGCTGCCCGGCATCGGCCTTTCCCTGTCACCGCTCTTGCGGGGCATCTTTCCGCGTGTGAGAGCCCCAACTGACCGATGACCGCGACGGACGTGCCGATGCAAGACCTGGAACACCTCAAGCAGCAACTGCTGGACGAAGCCGCCAAGGCAACCGACCTGGACAGCCTGGAAGCCCTGCGTGTGCGCGCGCTGGGCAAGAAGGGCGAGATCACCCAGCGCATGAAGACCCTTGGACAGCTTTCGCCCGACGAACGCCGCGAGGCGGGGCAGGCGCTGAACCAGGTGAAGGATGCCCTGGCCGAGGCCATCGAGGCCCGCCGCGAGGAGCTGGAGGCCGTGGCCCTGGACGCCCGCCTGGAGGCCGAGCGCATCGACGTCTCGCTGCCCGTGCGCCCGGAACGCAGCGGGCATATCCATCCCATAAGCCGGACCATCGACGAGCTGATCGCCATCTTCGGCGAGATGGGCTTCTCGGTTGCCGAGGGGCCGCACATCGAGGATGCCTTCCACAACTTCTCGGCGCTGAACATTCCGGAGTGGCATCCGGCGCGCCAGGACATGGACACCTTCTACCTGAAGGCCGAGTCCGAGCAGGCGGAACGTCCGGTGCTGCGCACCCACACCTCGCCGGTGCAGATCCGGCACATGCTCTCGGGCAAGCCGCCGGTGCGCATCATCGCACCGGGCCGCACCTTCCGCGCCGACCATGACGCCACGCACAGCCCCATGTTCCACCAGGTCGAGGGCCTGGTGGTGGACGAGACCACCCACATGGGGCACCTGAAGGGCACGCTGATCGAGTTCTGCCGTGCCTTCTTCGGCGTCGAGGACCTGCCGGTGCGCTTCCGGCCCAGCTATTTTCCCTTCACGGAACCCTCGGCCGAGGTGGACATCGGCTGCTCGCACGAAGGCGGCCAGCTGGTCATCGGGCCGGGCAAGGACTGGCTGGAGATCCTGGGCTGCGGCATGGTGCATCCCAAGGTCCTGGAGAACTGCGGCATCGATTCCACGCGCTATCAGGGTTTCGCCTTCGGCATGGGGATCGAGCGCATCGCCATGCTGAAGTACGGCATCCCCGACCTGCGCACCTTCTACGAGTCCGACCTGCGCTGGCTGCGGCACTACGGCTTCCTGCCGCTGGAGGTGCCCTCCATGGTGCGCGGGCTGTAAGGGGCAAGAGGCATGAAATTCACCTTCAACTGGCTCAAGGATCACCTGGAGACCACCGCCGGCCTGGACGAGATCGTCGAACGCCTGTCCATGCTGGGCCTGGAGGTCGAGGACGTGGAGGACCGCGGCAAGCAGCTGGCGCCCTTCACCGTGGCCCATGTCATCGAGGCCGCGCCGCATCCCGATGCCGACCGCCTGAAGGTCTGCCGGGTGGCGACGGCGGAGGGCGAGGCGCAGGTGGTCTGTGGCGCGCCCAACGCCCACACCGGGATGTACGGGGTATTCGCCGCGCCTGGAAGCTACATTCCCGGCACCGACCTGGACCTGAAGGCCGGGGTCATCCGCGGCGTCGAATCCCAGGGCATGCTGGTCTCGGAACGCGAGCTGGGCCTGTCCGATGCGCACGAGGGGATCATCGAGCTGAGGCCCGAGGACTATGGTGGAAAACTGGAGGTCGGCCAGGCCTTCGCGCCGCTGGCGGGGCTCGACGACGCGGTGATCGAGATTGGCATCACGCCCAATCGCGGCGACTGCCTGGGCGTGCGCGGCATCGCCCGCGACCTGGCGGCGGCCGGGCTGGGCCGCCTGAAGCCACTGAAGGCCGAACCGGTGCAGGGCAGCTTCGAGAGCCCGCGCACCTGGCGGCGCGACCTGCCGGCCGACGACCAGGGCGCCTGTCCCTATGTGGCCGGGCGCAGCTTCCGCGGCGTCAGGAACGGCCCGTCGCCCCAGTGGCTGCAGGACCGCCTGCGCGCCATCGGCCTGCGTCCGATCTCGGCGCTGGTGGACATCACCAACTACGTCACCTTCGACCTGGGCCGTCCGCTGCACGTCTTCGATGCGGCGAAGCTGACGGGCGACCCCACCATGCGCCTGGCGCGCAAGGGTGAAAGCCTGGAGGCGCTGGACGAGACCACCTACGCGCTGGACGAGGACACCCTGGTGATCGCCGACGACAGCGGTCCGCAGGCCATCGGCGGCGTCATGGGCGGCGAGGACACGGGCTGCCAGGAAGAGACCACGGAGGTCTTCCTGGAGGTGGCGCTGTTCGATCCGATCCGCATCGCCTTCACGGGGCGCCGTCTGGGCATCCATTCCGATGCGCGCTATCGCTTCGAGCGCGGCGTCGATCCGGAGAGCGCCCGCTGGGGGGTCGAGGTCGCCACGCGCATGATCCTGGATCTCTGCGGCGGCGAGGCCAGCGAGCCGGTGGCCGCCGGCACCCTGCCCGAGGCGCAGCCGGTCGTGGAGCTGCGCGCCAGCCGAGTGGCCGGCCTGGGCGGCGTGGAGATCGCCGCGGCGGAGCAGAAGAGCCTGCTGGAGAAGCTGGGCTTCGAGGTGGAGATGAAGGGTGAGACCCTCGCCTGTCGCGTCCCCACCTGGCGCCCGGACATCGAGGGCGAGGCCTGCCTGGTGGAGGAAGTGCTGCGCCTGCGCGGCTACGAGGCCCTGCCGCTGACCCCGCCCAAGCGCGAGGAGAGCCTGCCGCGCGAGGTGCTGACGGTGAAGCAGAAGCGCTTCTCGGCGGTGCGCCAAGCGCTGGCCTGGCGCGGCCTGGAGGAGGCCGTCACCTTCTCGTTCCTCGCCGAACGCCAGGCGCGACTGTTCGGCTGGGACGCCGAGGCCCTGCGCGTGGACAATCCGATTTCCAGCGATCTGGACGTCATGCGTCCCTCCATCCTGCCGACCCTGCTGGACGCGGCCTCGCGCAACGCGGCGCGCGGGCATTCCGACACGGCCTTCTTCGAGATCGGGCCGCAGTATGCCGGAACCGCGCCCGAGGATCAGGCCGATCTGGCCGCCGCCCTGCGCAGCGGTCGCGCCGTACCGCGCCACTGGCTGGCCGAGAGTCGCGCGGTGGATGCCTTCGATGCCAAGGCCGACGCGCTCAAGGCGCTGGAGGCGGCCGGTGCGCCGGTGGACAGCCTGCAGGTCACGGCCGATGCGCCGTCCTGGTACCATCCGGGCCGCTCCGGGCAGCTGCGTCTGGGGCCCAAGGTGCTGGCCAGCTTCGGCGAACTGCATCCGCGGGTGCTCAAGGCCTTCGACCTGAAGGGCGTGGCCGCGGCCTGCGAGGTCTATGTGGAACGCATTCCCGAACCCAAGGCCAGGGCGAACAGGGCGCGCGCCGCCCTGGAGCTGTCGGCCTACCAGCCGGTGGAGCGGGACTTCGCCTTCGTGATGGATGCCGACGTGCCCGCCGAGAAGGCCGTGCGCGCGGCCAAGGGCGCGGACAAGACGCTGATCACGGCCGTCGATGTCTTCGACGTCTACAGCGGCAAGGGCGTGCCCGAGGGCCAGAAATCACTGGCCCTTTGCGTGACCCTGCAGCCGCGGGACAAGACCCTGACCGACGAGGATCTGGAGGAGATCAGCGGCCGGATCATCGGCCAGGTGGAAAAGGCCACCGGCGGCAGCCTGCGCGGGTAAAGCCTGCGCTATAAAGGGGTAATAGCGGGAAGTTCTATACCCGGTATTCAAGGAAACTTAGCAAGGTTTTGATTTTTCTGTAGAATGTCTGCTATACAGATTCGGTGCCGGGAATGGGCGCTCGATGGCTGTTCCTGACCAGGCCAACAGCAACAGGTAGGGCTTATGCAGGCACCGGAAATTCCGGCCGAGGAAAGGGAACGCCAGGAAGCGCTTGAGCGCTACGGTGTCCTCGACGCCGAGCCCATTGCCGAACTGGATATCCTGACGCGCCTGGTCGGGCGGCATTTCTCGACCCGTTTCTGCATGCTGAGCCTGACCGATCGCGATCGCCAGGTCTTCAAGTCGCGGTACGGCCTGGAAGTGGACGAGATTCCACGCAACTTCGGCTTGTGCGGTCATGCCATCCTGAGCGATGAGGTCCTTTGCGTGCCCGATACCAGGCAGGATGCGCGTTTTGCCGACAACCCCCTGGTCAGCGGCGAGCCCAACCTGCGCTTCTATGCCGGTGCGCCGCTCACGGTGCAGGAAGGTTATCGCCTGGGCACCCTATGCATCGCCGATACCGAACCGCATAAAGACTTCGACGAGCACGACAGTCAGGCGCTCGTGGATTTCGCCGTGCTGGCCATGGATATCCTGGAACGCGAGCGTGTCGAGCGCCAGCATCGCCTGCAGAACCAGGCGCTGGTCCAGCTCGTCTCCTCCCGCCCATTGGCCGAGGGCGACGTGGAGGAGGTGGCGCGCCAGGTGTGCGAACGCCTGACCGAGATCCTGATGGTCAAGCGCGCCAGTGTGTGGGTGTTCGGCGAGACCCAGATGGAGCCGATGCACGTCCGTGATGTGAGGAACATGGGGTCCTCCGGACAATCGCCCCTCTTCTTCACGGACCTGCCCGACTACCTGCCGGCCGTCATGGAGCGCCGCGGCATCATCGTCTCGGACGTGAACAACCATCCGGCCCTGCTCACGCAGCTGAACAACTACCTCAGTCAGCATGATATCAGAGCGTTGATCGACTCTCCCATCCGCGTGGCCGGCGAGGTGGTCGGCGTGGTGAGCGCCGAGCATGTCGGCGCTCGGCGCAACTGGGCGGAAGAGGAAACGGCCTTCGTCGCCTCTCTGGCCGACACGGTCTCCCTGGCCCTGGAAGCCCGCGAACGCAGCCGGGCCTATGCCCAGAGCCTGCAGGCGCGCGACCAGGCGGAAGCGGCCAATCGTGCCAAGGAGAACTTCCTGGCCGCCATGAGCCACGAACTGCGCACGCCGCTCAACGGCATCATCGGCTTCAGCGAGGTCATGGAGCAGGAACTCTTCGGGCCGCTGGGCAACGAGAAGTACCGCAGTTATGTCCAGGATATCTCCCAGAGCGGACGGCACTTGAAGCATATCATCGGTGACATCCTCGAGATCGTGAAGCTGCAGCGCAAGGAAGTCGCCCTGGAGGAGGTCGAACTGGATCCGCATGCCCTGCTGGAGGACTGCCTGAACCTGACACAGCAAGGCGCGTCGCGGCCGGACATCGAGATCGTGCGCGGCTACGAGCTGCAGGGGTTCCAGCTGCGGGGCGATATGGAACGCCTGCGTCAGGTTTTCCTCAACATCCTCTCCAATGCCTTCAAGTACAGCTATCGCAACAGCCAGCTGTCGATCCGCAGCTGGCAGCAGGATGCCTGTGCCCATTTCGCCATCCAGGACCAGGGCGTGGGCATTCCCGCCGAGGACCTGTACCGCATCCGCGAGCCTTTCGAGCGGGTGCGCTCGGCCATGGCTTCCGATGGCGGCGGGCTGGGCCTGGGTCTGTCCACGGCGATCGAGTATATGCGCGCCCACGGCGGCGAGCTGGAGATCGCGAGCGAACCGCGCAGCGGCACCTGCGTGACGCTCTGTTTCCCGCAGTCCAGGACGCTGGAGACATCCGGGCCCGGCTGACCCGACAGGCCTTGCAGTACAGGCGGTCGCTTTCCAGATGTGGTTCCTGAATGATCTTTTCCGAACGGTCGATCACACGAGAGAAAGGACCGATTCCATGAAGACAACAGCAGCAATTCTTGCCGGCGGCCTGGCCGCGCTGATGGCCGCGTCCGCCTGGGCCACGGACGGTGCGGACAAGGACGAACGCCGCGCCGAACATCGCGAGCGCATGCAAACCTGGATGGAGAACATCGATACCAACGACGACGGCTATATCAGTGCGGATGAGGCCGAGACGGCGCGCAATGCCATGTTCGAACGCCAGGATGCCGACGGGGACGGCCGCATCACCCGCGAGGAGATGGCCACCTTCATCGAGAGCTATCACAGGGATCGGATGCCCGCCGCCAACAGCGAGGAGATGCGCGATCGCATGTTCGAGCGCATGGACAGGGACGAGGACGGTGTCATCACCGAACAGGAGTACACCGCAACGGGCGAGATCCGCTTCGAGCGCATGGCTGGAGAGGACGATCGCATCAGCATCTCCGAAGTGATGGCACGCATGGACGAGCGGCACAGCAAGCGCAGCGAGTAAGGGGTGTCCAGCTCCCCTGAGCGACGAATGCCGGGAGCGCGACTGGCGCGCCTCCCGGCATTCGTTTGTTGAGCGCTCGGCAAGGGCGGTGCCGGCATGCTTCGAGGCACCCCTCCCGGGGTGCGCCTCAGCATGAAGTCGGGTAGTGACCTGAATATAAAGAATTATCCTCATCCAGAGGTGTGGAGCGCAATCGCGCGGAGCCTCGAAGGATGGGCCGCGCGGCCAGGCAGTGCCGTTGGCCAGGCGTCCGGCTACAGCTGACCGACGCGCAGGCTGAGGGGCCAGGTGATGCGGCGGATGACGGTGGGATCGCCCCAGGCCTGTTCGAGTTCGGCCAGGAAGGCCTGGAAGGGCGCCGGGCCCTGGTCCTGTTCCAGGTGTTTGACGGCCGACCAGGTGCCGATGTAGCCGGCGTAGGCTTGGAAGCTCCAGGTGGCTTCCATGCGGAACTGCGGGGGTGCGATCTCTAGAAAGGGGAAGTCCAGGCTGGCGTAGCCGTCTTCCACATGGCAGCGCTCGGGCGGCCAGTAGGGCTTCGCGGTGCCCTCGTAGAAGTCCTGCACCACGGCGTCGACCCTGGGCGAGACGCGGGCCAGGCCATAGGTGATCAGCGCCAGAACGCCGGCCGGTCGCAGGACCCGCCGCACTTCCTCGTAGAACGCCGGCAGGTCGAACCAGTGCGCGGCCTGGGCCACGGTGACCAGGTCGGCGCTGCCGTCCGCCAGGCCGCTGTCCTCGGCCGGCGCCCTGCGGTACTCCACGGCCGGATGCGGCCGGGCCCCGGCGATCTGCTGCGCGCTGGCATCGGTGGCGACGACACGCTCGAAGACGTCACCCAGCAGGCACGAGAGCTGGCCTGTCCCGCAGCCGCAATCCAGCACCAGCCTGCGCCCCGGCGCGATCCTGCCCAGCCAGTCAGCCAGGGCCGGCGGGTAGCCGGGTCGGTAGGCGGCATAGGCCTCGGCATGGTCCGAGAAGTGATCCTTGAAGGTCGTCATGGTGCGCGATCATAGCGCGGACCCCTCGCCGATGAGAACCGGGGACCTATAAAAAACGCCCGGCGCCGTGAGGCGCCGGGCTGCGGCGTTGGCTGTGTGGATCGTGGAGGCGGGACCGCTCAGGCGGTTGTCTTCTCCTCGCTCTCCTCGGTAATGGGATGCTCCAGGCGGCCCAGCATTTCCTTGGGCACGACCTGCCAGAAGCGGCCGCGCTCGAGCGCCCAGTCGTTGAGCAGGCGCTCGGAGAAGCGGCTCTGGGTCTCGTCGTAGTGCTCGGCCACCAGTTCGTGCAGCAGGCTCTCGTAATGCTGGGTCTCCACCCGCTGCCAGATGACGCTGTCCGGGTTGATGCGCCGGGGCAGGATCTCCTCGGGGTCGTAGACGAAGGCCATGCCGCCGGTCATGCCGGCGGCGAAGTTGAAGCCGACACCGCCCAGGATGACGGCCGTGCCGCCGGTCATGTACTCGCAGCCGTTGGAGCCGCAGCCCTCGATCACCGCCACGGCGCCGGAGTTGCGCACGCAGAAGCGCTCGCCCGCCTGGCCGGCGGCGAAGAGCTTGCCGCCCGTCGCCCCGTAGAGCACCGTGTTGCCGATGATGGTGTTCTCCTCGGTGTTCAGCAGGCTCTTGGTCATGGGCCGCACGACGATGGTGCCGCCGGACAGGCCCTTGCCGACGTAGTCGTTGGCGTCGCCGAAGACCTCCAGCTTCAGGCCCTGGACCCCCCAGGCGCCCAGCGACTGGCCGGCCGAGCCGCGCAGGCGCACGGTCATGTGCCCCGGCGCCAGGCCGGTCATGCCGAACTTGCGGGTGATCATGGACGACAGCTTGGTGCCGATGGCCCGGTGCGTGTTGCGGATGGTGTACTGCAGCTGCATCTTCTCGCGGTCGCGGAACAGCGGCTTGGCATCCTCGATGATCTGGGCGTCCAGGGTCTCGGGCACCTCGTTGCGGCCCTCGACGACGCAGTAGGTCGGCAGGCCGCCGGCATCGGCACGCGCCAGCAGCGGGTTGAGGTCCAGGTCGTCCAGGTGCGGCGCGCCGCGGCTGACCTGACGCAGCAGGTCGGTGCGCCCGATCACCTCGTCCAGGCTCTTCACGCCCAGCCCGGCCAGGATCTCGCGCACCTCCTCGGCGATGAAGGAGAAGAGGTTCACCACCTTCTCCGGCGTGCCGGTGAACTTCTCGCGCAGGGTGTCGTCCTGGGTGCAGACGCCCACCGGGCAGGTGTTGGAGTGGCACTGGCGCACCATGATGCAGCCCATGGAGACCAGCGAGGCGGTGCCGACGCCGTATTCCTCGGCGCCCAGCATGGCGGCGATCACCACGTCGCGGCCGGTCTTGATGCCGCCGTCGGTGCGCAGGCGCGTGGTGTGGCGCAGGCGGTTGACGGTCAGCACCTGGTTGACCTCGGACAGCCCCATCTCCCACGGCACGCCGGCGTACTTGATGGAGGTCTGGGGGCTGGCGCCGGTGCCGCCGTTGTGCCCGGCGATCAGGATCACGTCGGCCTTGGCCTTGGCGACGCCGGCGGCGATGGTGCCGATGCCGGAGCGCGCCACCAGCTTCACGCAGACCCGGGCGTCGGGATTGATCTGCTTCAGGTCATAGATCAGCTGGGCCAGGTCCTCGATGGAATAGATGTCGTGGTGCGGCGGCGGGCTGATCAGCATGACGCCCGGCGTCGAGTGGCGGAACTTGGCGATCATCTCGGTGACCTTGAAGCCGGGCAGCTGTCCGCCCTCGCCGGGCTTGGCGCCCTGGGCCACCTTGATCTCGATCTCGCGGCACTGGTTCAGGTATTCGGCCGTCACCCCGAAGCGCCCGGAGGCGATCTGCTTGATGGCCGAGTTCTCGTTGTCGCCGTTGGGGCGCGGCGTGAACCGCTCGGGATCCTCGCCGCCCTCGCCGCTGTCGGACTTGGCGCCGATGCGGTTCATGGCGATGTTCAGCGTGCCGTGCGCCTCGGGCGAGAGCGCGCCGAGCGACATGCCGGGTGTCACGAAGCGCTTGCGGATGGCGGTGATGGACTCGACGTCGTCGATGGCCACCGGGCTCACGCCGTCGGTCTTGAAGCCCAGCAGGTCGCGCAGCGAGGTCGGCGGCAGGTTGGCGATGCCCTCGCTGAACTTCTTGTAGGTGGAATAGGAATCGCTGGCCACGGCCGCCTGCAGCGTGTGGATCAGGTTGGCCTCCCAGGCGTGGCTCTCGCCGCCGCGGCGGTAGCGATAGAAGCCGCCGATGGGCAGGGCCAGCACTTCCTCGTCCCAGGCGCGGGCGTGGTTCTCCACCACCTTCTGCTGGATGCCGGACAGGCCGATGCCGCTGATGCGGCTGGGCATGTCGGGGAAGAACTCGTCCACTAGTGTGCGGCTGAGGCCCACAGCCTCGAAGTTGTAGCCGCCGCGATAGGAGGAGATGACCGAGATGCCCATCTTGGACATGATCTTCAGCAGGCCCTCGTCCACCGCCTGGATATAGCGGTCCACGGCCTCCTGCAGGTTCATCTCTCCGAACAGGCCGCGCTCGTGCCGCGCGGCGATGGCCTCCTGCGCCAGGTAGGCGTTGATGCTGGTGGCGCCGACGCCGATCAGGACGGCGAAGTAGTGCACGTCCAGGCACTCGCCGGAGCGCACGTTCACGCTGGTGAAGGTGCGCAGCTTCTGGCGCATCAGGTGGGTGTGCACCGCCGCCGTGGCCAGGATCATGGGCATGGCGGCGTTCTCGGGGCCGACCGCCTCGTCGGTGAGGATGAGGTGGGTGGCGCCGCCGCGCACGGCATCCTCGGCCTCGCGCTGGATGCGGCGGATGCCTTCGCGCAGGGCGTTCTCGCCGCCCTTGGGCTCGAAGGTGCAGTCGATCTCGGCCGCCGTCTTGCCCATGTAGTCGCGCATGGCCAGGAACTCGGCGGTGGAGAGCACCGGCGAGTGCAGCTGCAGCAGGCGGCACTGGCTCTCGTCCTCGTCCAGGATGTTGCCCAGGTTGCCGAGCCGGGTCTTCAGCGTCATCACCCGCTTTTCGCGCAGGGAGTCGATGGGCGGGTTGGTCACCTGGCTGAAGTTCTGGCGGAAGAAGTTGTGCAGGCCGCGATAGCGGTCGGACAGCACCGCCAGCGGCGTGTCGTCGCCCATGGAGCCCACGGCCTCCTTGGCCGTCTCGACCATGGGATGGAGGATCAGTTCCATGTCCTCCATGTTCAGGCCGAACTCCAGCTGGCGCCGCCGCAGCTGGTCCTTGTCATAGATGCGCGGCTCGCCGTGATCGGGGCGGATGATCTCGTCGATCACCTTGATGGACTTCACCCAGTCGCCGAAGGGCTGGCTGGCGGCCAGCCGGTCCTTCATCTCGGCGTCGTGGTAGAGGCGGCCCTCCTGCAGGTCCACGGCCAGCATCTCGCCGGGGCCCAGGCGGCCCTTCTCGACGATGTTGGCCTCGTCCAGGCGCACCATGCCGGTTTCCGAGCCGGCGAACAGCAGGCCCTCGTTGGTGATGGTGTAGCGCATGGGGCGCAGGCCGTTGCGGTCCATGCCGGCGACCAGCCAGCGGCCGCCGTAGCCGCAGATGGCGGCCGGGCCGTCCCAGGGCTCCATCACGGCGTTGACGTAGCTGTAGAGCGCCTTCCAGGCGTCGGGCATGTCGCTGTCGGGATTCCAGGCCTCGGGAATGGTCATCAGCTTGGCCATGGGCAGGTCGCGGCCCGAGCGGACCAGCAGCTCCATGACCGCGTCGAGCGCCGCGGAATCCGAGGAGCCCGGCTGGATCACCGGTTTGATGTCCTCGATGCCCTCGCCCAGGATGTCGCTGGACAGGCGGCATTCGTGCGCCTTCATCCAGTTGGTGTTGCCCTTGACGGTATTGATCTCGCCGTTGTGAGCCAGCACGCGGAAGGGCTGCGCCAGGCGCCAGGTGGGAAAGGTGTTGGTGGAATAGCGCTGGTGGAAGATGGCGAAGTTCGACACGAAGCGCTCGTCCATCAGGTCGGGGTAGAAGCTGGACAGCTGCTCGGCCAGGAACATGCCCTTGTAGATGATGGAGCGCCCGGACAGCGAGCAGATGTAGAACTCCTTGATGGACTCCTGCTCGGCCGCCGTCTCGATGCGCCGGCGGATGATGTAGAGCTCGATCTCGAACTGCGCCAGCGACACGCCCTTGGTGTTGGCGATCATGATCTGCTCGATCTCGGGCCGGGTGGCGTTGGCCTTTTCGCCGATCACCTCGGTGTTCACCGGCACCTGGCGCCAGCCGTGGATGGTGTAGCCGTGCTGCAGGATCTCGCGCTCGACGATGACGCGGCAGCGCTCCTGCGCGCCGTGGTCGGTGCGCGGCAGGAAGACCATGCCGACGCCGATGTGGGCGTCGCCTGCGTCGTGGCCGGTGCGCTCCACGTGCTCGTGGAAGAACCCCTGGGGAATCTGCACATGGATGCCGCAGCCGTCACCGGTCTTGCCGTCGGCGTCCACGGCGCCGCGGTGCCAGACGGCCTTCAATGCCTCGATGCCGGCGACCACGACATCGCGGCTGGGCCGTCCGTCCAGGGAGGCCACCAGGCCGACGCCGCAGGAATCATGCTCCTCGGCCGGATCGTAGAGGCCCTCGCGCGCCAGGCGCTCGCGCTCGCTGGCCTGCAGGGTGATCTGTTGCAGGGCATCGCCCTGTACGCTCAGGTCGCCGCGGGCCGCGGTCTTCATCCACTCTGTCATTGGTCTTCGTTCCTTTCGCGGCGTTATTCGGCGGCCATGACGGCCGGCGTCTCGGCCTTCGCCTTCAGGTAGCTGTCGATCGAGGCGGCGGCGTCGCGGCCGTCGCGGATGGCCCAGACCACCAGCGAGGCGCCGCGCATGATGTCGCCGGCAGCGAAGACGCCGTCCAGGTTCGACATCATGGTGCGGTGGTCGACGCGCACCGTGCCCCAGTTGGTGACCGCCAGTTCCGGGGCGTCGAAGAGCACCGGCAGGTCCTCGGGATCGAAGCCCAGGGCCTTGATGACCATGTCGGCCTTCAGGGTGAAGCTGGAGCCTTCCACCGGCTGCGGCGTCTGCCGGCCGGTGGCGTCGGCCACGCCCAGGTGCATGCGCACGGCGCGCACTTCCTCGACCGTGTTGTCCCGGCCGTCGAAGGCCTCCGGCGCGGCCAGCCAGACGAACTCGACGCCCTCCTCCTCGGCATTGGCGACCTCGCGCTGCGAGCCCGGCATGTTCTTGCGGTCGCGGCGATAGAGGCACTTCACGGAGGTGGCGCCCTGGCGCACGGCGGTGCGCACGCAGTCCATGGCGGTGTCGCCGCCGCCGACCACCACCACGTCGCGGCCCTGCGCATCCAGGGTGCCGTCGTCGAAGGCCGGCACCTCGTCGCCCAGGCCCTTGCGGTTGGAGGTGATCAGGTAGTCGAGAGCCGGGAAGACGTTCTGCAGGCCGGCGCCCGGCAGCTGCACGTCACGCGCCTTGTAGACGCCGGTGGCCAGCAGCACGGCATCGTGCTGTGCCCGCAGGTCGGCCAGGCTGGCGTCGCGGCCGACCTCGAAATTCATCCTGAAGGTCACGCCGGCGTCGGCGATCAGCTGGCTGCGGCGCTCGACCACCTCCTTCTCCAGCTTGAAGTTGGGAATGCCGTAGATCATCAGGCCGCCGGCGCGGTCGTACCGGTCGTAGATGGTGACCTGGTAGCCCTTGCGGCGCAGCTGCTCGGCGGCGGCCATGCCGCCCGGACCGGCGCCGACGATGCCGATGGACTCGCCGCGCTCCTGGCTCGGGCTGGCCGGCTTGACCCAGCCTTCCTCCCAGGCGGTGTCGGTGATGTACTTTTCCACCTGGCCGATGGTGACCGTGCCGTGGCCGGCCTGTTCGATCACGCAGTTGCCCTCGCACAGGCGGTCCTGGGGACAGATGCGCCCGCAGATCTCCGGGAAGTTGTTGGTTGCCTGGCTGACCTCGTAGGCCTCTTCCAGGCGGCCTTCCGCCGTCAGCATCAGCCAGTCCGGGATGTTGTTCTGCACCGGGCAGTGGACCTGGCAGAAGGGCACGCCGCACTGCGAGCAGCGCCCGGCCTGGTCGGCCGCGGAATCGGGGTCGAACCGGTCGTAGATCTCGTCGAAATCCTCACGCCGCTCCGGCGCACTGCGCTTCGTGGGCGTGCGCTGTTCAAGGTTGACGAATTTCAGCATGCGGTTCGGCATCGGTCCTGACTTTCCTGTTTTTCATGAGGGCCCTTTTTCGGCGGGCGGCCGGGAATCTTTATCCAGGGTTATACGGCATTTGCCGCACCTTGGCGAGAGAAAATCGCTTTTTAGGTCAGTTATGCTGTATCAATTATGGGGCATGAATCCCCCAGGAGAGGCAGCATCTGATGTGCCGCGTGCGGAAAATTATAATTAGTTCCGATATGAGACGAATTGGGTCGCAAACGAACAAATTCGCGGCGCGGGCTCTGGGGCGTCCCCGGGCCGGTCACCTGTATAGGCTGGGCTGCGCGGTGAGATTGTGAATTCCACCCAAAGACTGTATGATCCGCCCGCTTTCCGACAGGCAGACGCTTGGGGATAAGCGGCGACGGCGCTTTTGCCTGAAAGAACAACGACAGAAAACGTAAGGTATGTCCAAAGAAGACCTGATGGAGTTTCAGGGCACGGTTGTTGAACTGCTGCCCAATGCCATGTTCCGCGTGAAGCTGGACAACGGCCACGAAGTCCTGGCCCACACCGCCGGTAAGATGCGCAAGCACCGTATCCGCGTGCTGGCCGGGGATCGCGTCAATGTGGAAATGACGCCCTACGACCTGACCAAGGGCCGTATCACCTTCCGCTACAAGTAAGGGGGCCGGCCATGGCCGCGCCCCGTTTCATCCTCGCCTCGGCCTCGCCGCGACGGCACGACCTGTTGCACCAGATCGGCCTGCCGCCGGACGAGATCGATCCCGCGGACCTGGACGAGACGCCGCTGAAGGGCGAGCTGCCCCCGGCCTATGCCGCGCGCATCGCGCGCGAGAAGGCCCGGGCCGTGGCCGCGCGCCATCAGGGTGCCTATGTCCTGGCCGCCGACACGGTGGTGGCGCTGGGCCGGCGCATCCTGCCCAAGCCGGCGGATGCGGCGACGGCGCGCGCCTGCCTGGAGAAGCTGTCGGGCCGGCGCCATCGTGTGCTGGGCGGCATCGCGCTGATCCGCCCCGACGGCAGGTGCTCCGAGCGCCTGGTGACCACGGCGGTGCGCTTCAAGCGGCTGGACCGGGACGAGATCGGGATCTACCTGGAGTCCGGCGAATGGCAGGGCAAGGCCGGCGGCTATGCCATCCAGGGCCTGGCCGCGGCCTTCATCCCCTGGATCAACGGCTCGCACGCCAACGTGGTGGGCCTGGCCGTGGACGAAGCCTGGAAACTGCTGCACGGCGCGGGCTATCGGCCGTGAGCGGGCGGCTGCTGATCTCCGCCTGGCCGGGCGAGACCCGGGTGGCGCGCCTGGACGCCCGCGATGAACTGAGTTTCCTGCGCATACTGCGCGAACCGCGGCCGCCCGCCCTGGACGATATCTACTACGCGCGCGTGAGCCGCCTGGACAGGGGACTGAACGCCGCCTTCGTCGACCTGGGCCCAAGCCCGCCCGGCTTCCTGCCCCTGGGCAAGACGGTGACCCGGCCCGCCGAGGGCGCGGCGCTGGCGCTGCGCGTCACCCGTGCGCCGGCCGAGGACAAGGGCGCCAAGCTGGCTTTGGCGGAGATGGACCCGCCCGCCGGGGCGACGCCCCCCACCTGCCTGCAGCGCGGCGAGGACCTGGCCGGCCTGCTGCGCGCCCGGGCCGCGCCGGCCGACGAGATCGTCTGTGACGACAGCGCCCTGCGCGATCGCCTGCGCGCCGCCGGGATCGAGGCGGCCTTTCACATGGGCCCGGCGGCGCTGTTCGACGACGGGTTGGAGGCGGAGATCGAGGCCCTGCTGCTGCCCGAGGTGAGACTGGCGGGCGGCGGCGGCCTGTTGATCGAGCCGGTGCGCACGCTGACCGCCATCGACGTGAATTCCGGCCGCCAGGACGGGCGCGGCGGTGCCCGGCGCAAGGCGCTGGAGGTCAATCTCGAGGCCGCGGCGGAGATCGCGCGCCAGGTGGACCTGCGCGACCTGTCGGGCCGGATCGTGGTGGATTTTCTGGAGATGGCGGGCAAGCGCGAGCGCGACCAGCTGATGGAGGCCCTGCGCGCAGCCGTCGCCGACGACCCCGAACCGGTGCAGGTCCAGCCGCTGAGGGGCAGTGGCCTGGCCGAGCTGACCCGGCGGCGCAGCCGGCCGCCGCTGCACGAGGTGCTTTGCGCGCCTGTCGGCCTGGGCGGCTGTGGCTGGGCCAAGTCAGCGGCGACCCGCGCCTTCGAGCTGGTGCGCGCGCTGGATGCCCGGCCGGCCGGGGCGACGCCGCGCGTGCGGGTGACCCCGGCGGTGGCAGCGGCCCTGGCGGGCCCGGCGGCAGACGCGCTGGCGCGTCTGGAAGAGCGCCGCGGGGGCCTTCCGGATATTGCACAGGTGGCCGCTGACGCGCTAGATCAGGAGGGCTACAGCCTGGACGAGGGAGAGCAGAGATGAGCGGCAGCGACGAAACCGGTGGCCCGGGCGGCGACGGCGCCAAGGTGGTGCCGCTGGAGGCGCACAAGCGCCGGCGCGGGCCCGCCTGTCCCATCTGCGGCAAGCCGGAAGCGGCGCAGCATCGCCCCTTCTGTTCGGCCCACTGCAAGAACGTGGACCTGGGGCGCTGGCTGAGCGAACGCTATCGCGTGCCCACCGACGAGGCGCCCGATGGCCCGCAGGGCGGCGGGGATGACGACGATCCGGGCCCGCAGAGCGCCTGAGGCGGGCGTGTGGGGGACAAGCGGACAAAAAATCCGCCCCGGCTCTGGACAGAACCCGCCTCTTCTCCTATAAGCCCGAACTGCCCGCTGCACTCGGGACGCGCCAACCGCCCGACCAGACCCACGCAGCCCGGCGCCCAGGTAGCTCAGTTGGTAGAGCATGCGACTGAAAATCGCAGTGTCGGTGGTTCGATTCCACCCCTGGGCACCATTTTCTCAAGAGACCCATCTTTTAGCACTCTAGGTGACAATATGATCTATTTTGTTTATAAAGGAATTAACAGGGAGAATTCGCCTCAGCACGTCTAAAAGTTAGCAAAAAAGATGTCCAGAAAGCGGACTTGTAACCGGGCAGCTACTATAGAAAATTTGCGCGAGCCTGAGATCAAGGCGGCGCTGATTGATGCTTTATTTGAAGATGGAAGGATATATGGCGATTCCGTTGTGATAAGCGAAATGCCGCTCACAACTATGAGTCGTCGTGCTGATATTGTATTGGCAAATGGACATCTTCTCGGCTTCGAAATTAAATCGGATGGTGACAAGATCACCCGACTGTGTGCTCAGATTGAAGCCTACCAACGTACATTCGAGGGAATCTTTATAGTCTCGGGTGCGCGTCATCTCAGCCAAGTTATTAATTCTGCTCCCCATCATGTAGGTATCGTTGCAATAGATTTGGGTGAGGGAAGCATTCCAGAAGCTAAAATGATTCGGAAGCCCCACTTCAAGAACATGAGCATTGAAGTTGCGATCAGGCAAATGCGTGCTAATGAGCTTTTCAAACTAGCCCAAAAGTTTAACGCAAATCCAGGTGGGGCACGAGACCGATTTACGCTTGAGCGGCAGGTTAGGGAGCTCCCAGCAACCGAAGTGCGTCTTGCGGCTTTAGAGGCAGTTAAGAACCGCTATCGTAGTCCTTATGAGGCTTTCCTTCTTGCTAGGAGCCAATCCGGTAGGACGTTGGAAGCTTTGCGATATCTGCAGCGACCTTCTTGGAATGCTTCTCGAGCTATTATCCCCAATGAGCAGGCTAACTCATGCGCATCTGAGATTGCTGATCTGCAGAAACTCAAACTGAACGTTAGGCCTCGAAAAGTAGGTTAGTCAAAAATATCTTCATCCTCTACCGTTTCGGTATCATTGCCATAATGAAGTTGTTGCCAGAGGTGTAAGTTTACTCTCACCGCAATCCAGGGACCAGGTTGCCCCATTTTGGCTATATTCCCTCGTGCTGCATCATCGATTTTGGTAGCTCCCCAAACGGCTCCAACTAGTGTTGAATCCCAATCTGCAAGGTTTGTGATTTTTTTGGCACAAGCAGGGTAACCACCCTGATCCTCTCTGACGCGTCTAAATATCCAAGCATCTGATAGTGGATAGTCAATCCGTGGCACAAACCTTTGCTTCATTGGTTCTATGGGTTCTGGGTGAATTGAGCCGTAATCACCATAGATAGCAACTGCGTTTCCCCCTAAAGCTGCATGCATAGCACGCTCTTGAATAGGTATCGCCGCGCCGGCATCGTCATAAGTGGCAGCTGACTTCGGGTAGCTTGATCCGATTACAACGATCCGTACTGCTTCATCTATCGTGCGGAGCGAGTTGATGGCATTCGCAGCTTCAATGGCGAGTGCATTGGCGCGCGAGCGTACATAGCCAAAATCCAGCACCAATAGTAAGTTGTTGACGTCATCTACGGCGCTCATAATAGCCGACAGAACAGGTATATCGGTTTGTGGCGAACGAGACCGAACTACGATTTGTCCTACCTCATTCTCAAGTAAAATGACCTGTCTCACGATATCTCGAAGAGGCCCTCCTGAAGGTAATAAGGCAGTCGGGATTGCGTTATTTTGGCCAGCTACGAACTTTCTCCACGCTGCAAAACCTTTGCTCGGGTCACTGAGTGATGGATATTCGTCACAAGAATAGATTGGGCTTTGCTCTAAATCGATGATGCGAGGCCGTCCTTCCAGTGCATCATCTACCTTCATGCTTACGTCTTCGATAGATTTTGTCCGCCCATGACTTGAAAGAACGACTATAGGAAGAAGCTTATCCTTCTCAAGAGGTCCAAGTTCTTTGTACCCCCGCATTTCCCAAAGTCGAGTTCTTAAGGAAGGGTAATAAGGATATGCGTCAAAATCGACGTTCATGCTTGATCGTCCTCATCGTCGAGTTCTGGTTGATCTTCTGGTTGTCTCCGTCTTGGTTGGACCCGAGGCATCTCTATTGCGCGCGCTGCGAGGCGATTGAGTGTGTCACTATCTTGTATTGCAACAGTCCTCCATTCGCTCAACTGAAGTCGTAGGTCCTCTATTTCGGTATTCTTTTTTTCCAAATCTCGTGCGTTTCGCCGTCCCATTACAAGAAGCGGAATAGATAACAGCCAACCTCCGCCTGCAACGAAAGCGAGCAAAAGGACTAAATCTTGAGTTAACCAACCGCCAATGGCCACAAACGTGCCTAGAGCACCGAAAACCATTAGGCCATAGGTGATCCAGCCCTCTTTCGGTGCTTGCTCCATTATCCCCCCAGTTAACCACCAATTAGCAACACGATTGGAAACGTAGATTTGCGGTCAGAATCAGCTTGTTCACCTATTGTCTGTACACATTGTCAAAGATAAGTATGAACGGATAAATTGTATTTTTCTACAATTTTGTTAGGTTTCCTTTTGATTCGTGATTTTAATTGGAGCAGTAACTTCAGGTCCGTTTGCTTTTGGTATGGGCTGAATTGAGGGGGAAGAATGGCACAGAAAGCGTATATCCTGCGAATGTATCCGGGGGGTGTGGACAGGCTGAATGATGCTCTAGAAGAAAATCAACTGATGCTTGGGTGGTCCAAAGCCGCAGGGTTGATCGACCAGAGCCTGGAATGGACCGAATTCCGTGAAATCGTTCGCCGGATCTATGATCCTGATGCCCAGAACATGAGGTGGGCGGGAAACGCGGCCGGGCATCTCTGGCGCTTCATCCGCGAGATGGGAGAAGGAGATTTGGTCGTAGTTCCCTACGGCTCAGAATTTTATGTGGCAAAGGTCACGGGGGATGCAGAACACAGGAAGGACAAGGTTGAAGAGGATATGGCCTTTAGGAGGCCTGTGGAATGGCTCAACGATAAGAAGCCCATTCCAAGGAAACATGCAAAGGCGGCACTTCTGTCGCGAATGAAAGCACAGGGAAGCTGCACCGGTGCAACAGACCTGGTTGAACAGGTCGAAGAATGTCTCAGGATTGCGAAAGAAGGGGGTAAGCCCTCCTTTGAAGAAGATCTCAGGAAAAAGCTGACCGAAAAAACCCTGGAAGAAATGCGTACTGGCCGCATGGAGGACTATGGGTTTGAGCGGTTGGTTGCGAACGTTCTGCGAACCAGCGGCGCTTCTCAGCCTGCAATTGTATCTAGAAGCAATGATGAGGGCGTCGACATATATGCAACCTTCCTGGTGGCTGGAGTTTTCCAACAGGTTGTAGGCGTTCAAGTGAAGCACTATAAACCTGATCCTCCCATCGGAGGTAAGGTTGTCCAGCAACTGATAAACGGTATCGAGTCCGGACAGGAGCCCGTCACATTGGGCATGGTGATCACTTCGGGCACCTTTGATGACGAGGCCGAAGAGGAAGCCGAGAAATACAGAATCAACAATGGCATTCCCATTGAGCTCGTGGATGGTGAACTGTTGGCCAAGCTGATAGTGGAGAACGGCTTGGAAAATCTCAATCTCGACACCTTCCATGCCGATTTATGATTCTGGCGGTTTTATCGCTCTGAAGACCAGAAAAACGCAATAGTTGCAGATCTCTCTGTGCTTGCTAGGCTGCCCCGCGCGCAACACAGAGGTTCCCTGCATGCAGACACCCGAAGACAAGGCCCGGGCGGAGATTGACCGCCTTCTGAGCGATGCGGGCTGGGTGTTGCAGGATATGGAAGATTTCAATCGCAACGCGGCGCTGGGCGTCGCGGTGCGGGAGTTCCAGTTGCCGGCTGGCCCTTGTGATTACCTGCTGTTTGTGGACGGCAAGGCGGCCGGGGTGATCGAGGCCAAAAAAAGCGGCGTGACCCTGAGCGGGGTGGCCGATCAGTCCGAGAAGTACATGGGCGCCCTGCCGCCTCATCTGGCCAGTTGGGGTGACATGCTGCTCTATGATTACGAGAGCACGGGCACGGAGACCCTGTTCCGTGACCTGCGCGACCCGAAGCCGCGCTCACGCCGGATCTTCGCCTTTCATCGGCCGGAAACCCTGCGGGCCTGGCTGCAGCAACCGGATACCCTGCGCGCCCGGCTGCAGCAGATGCCGCCGCTGGACAGCAGCGGGCTGCGCGACTGTCAGGTCGAGGCCATCACCAACCTGGAGCGCTCGCTGGCCGAGGACCGGCCGCGGTCGCTGATCCAGCTGGCGACCGGGGCCGGAAAGACCTTCACGGCCTGTTCCTTCTCCTATCGCCTGATCCGTCATGCCGGGGCGCGGCGAATCCTGTTCCTGGTGGATCGCAACAACCTGGGCGACCAGACGCTGCGGGAGTTCCAGAACTTCCAGCCGCCGGGGGCCGCCAACCGCTTCACCGATACCTATATCGTCCAGCACCTGCGCTCCCACCACATCGATCGCGATGCCAAGGTGGTCATCACGACGATCCAGCGCCTCTATTCCCTGTTGCGCGGCGAGGAGCTGGAGGACGAGGCCGAGGAACGCTCGGCCTTCGAGATGGCACAGGCAGCGGGCAGCGAGGTTGCGCCCCTGGGCTATAACCCGGAGATTCCCGTCGAGACCTTCGACTTCATCATCACCGACGAGTGCCATCGCTCCATCTATGGCCTCTGGCGCCAGGTGCTGGAGTATTTCGATGCTTCAATCATCGGCCTGACGGCCACGCCGTCCAAGCATACCCTGGGTTTCTTCAACCAGAACCTGGTGGCCGAATACCCTTATGAGCGTTCGGTGGCCGATGGCGTGAACGTGGGCTACGAGATCTATCGCATCCGAACGCAGGTCAGCGAAGAGGGCGGGCGCATCGAGGGCACGGATACCGGTTTCCAGGTGCCGGTGAGGGACAAGCGCAGCCGCAAGCTGCGCTATGAACAGCTGGACGCCGACCTGGAGTACAGCGCCAAGGAGCTGGACCGCTCGGTGGTGAACCCCAACCAGATTCGCACGGTGCTGCAGACCTATCGCGAGCGGGTCTTCACCGAACTGTTCCCCGACCGCAGCGGCCAGTGGCTGCCCAAGACCCTGATCTTTGCCAAGGACGACAACCACGCCGAGGAGATCGTCCATGCCGTGCGCGAGGTGTTCGGGGAAGGCAACGACTTCGCCAAGAAGATCACCTATCGCAACAGCGGCGAGGACCCCAAGGAACTGATCAAGGCCTTTCGTGTCGATCCCTTCCCCCGCATTGCGGTGACCGTGGACATGATCGCCACCGGCACGGACATCAAGCCGGTGGAGGTCCTGATCTTCATGCGCGACGTGAAATCCGAGGGCTATTACGAGCAGATGAAGGGCCGCGGGGTGCGCTCCATTCCCGATGCCGACCTGAAGGCCGTGACCCCCGATGCGAAGACCAAGACGCGCTTCATCCTGATCGATGCCGTGGGCGTGTCGGAGACCAAGAAGAACGCCTCGCAGCCACTGGAGCGCAAGAAGACCGTCAGTTTCGATGCCCTGCTGGACCAGGTGGCCATGGGACGGCGCGACGAGGAGGCCCTGTCCTCCCTGGCCGGCCGCCTGTCGGCCCTGGACCGCAAGCTGGGCGAGGAGGAGCGCCACCGCATTGCCGAGGCCAGTGGCGGCAAGCCACCGCGGGAGCTGTCCAACGATCTGCTGGACGCCATCGATCCGGATAGGCAGGAAAGCGCCATCCATCAGCAGCATGGACCACAGGCCACCCAAGACCAGAAAGATGCCGTGGTCGGGAGGCTAATGGACGAAGCATGTCAGCCCTTTGATTCGCCACAGCTGCGCGACCTGCTGAAGGACATCAAGCAGAAGACGGACATCGTGATCGATGAGGTCACGACCGATACCATGCTGGGCGCGACCTTCGACAAGAGGAAGGCCGAGGCAACGGTGACCAGCTTCCGGGAGTTCATGGAGGACAACCGCGACCAGCTGACCGCCCTGCAGATTCTCTATAACCAGCCGCGCGGACAGCAGAAGCTGACCTATCAGGCCATCCGCGAGCTGGTCCAGCGTTTGGGCGATCCGCCGCATTACCTGACCACTGCCACTGTCTGGCAGGCTTATCGCCGGCTGGAGGCGGCCAAGGTGCGCGGCGCCCCGGTCGACGACCAGCTGACCGAGGTGGTCAGCCTGGTGCGCTTTGCCCTGGGCCAGGACGAGGTGCTGGAGCCCTTCGGCACCGTGGTGGAGCAGCGCTTCAACCTGTGGCTGGGGCGCGAGAAACGCGCCGGCCGGGCCTACACGGCCGAGCAGGAAGACTGGCTTCGCACCATCGCCTCCTATATAGCGGCGAACGCCGAGATTACGCCGCGCGATTTCCAGGAAGCCCCCAGCCTGGCCGACCGTGGCGGAATCATACAGGCGCGCAAGGTACTGGGGCCGGAGTTGAACGACATGCTGGATGATCTGCAGGGAGCGCTGGTGGCTTAATATGAGTTTTGGGGAGAATATCGAACAACTCATCGGTAGCAGCACAAATGGTCTGCATGCGTGTCACCACACATGGGAGCGTGTCCGAATCGGTGAGATTGCAGCACTGGTTAATGGCTATGCTTTTAAATCCAGCGGTTTCAACGATAAGGAAGGCACACCTATTGTCAGGATTCGTGACGTAACAAAGGGGGTGCCGGGCACCTACTATCACGGTCCTGTTGATGATCCGAAGATGACCTTTATTGAGAACGGACAAATCGCAATTGGTATGGATGGGGATTTCAATTGTCGGATTTGGGGGGGTGGGCAAGCTCTGCTCAACCAGCGTGTTTGTTCGTTGACTGCCAATGAAGACTTCTATTCCCAAAAGTTCCTAGCATTAGCTCTACCAGGATACCTGAAGTTAATTAATGATCATACTTCCTCTATTACTGTTAAACATCTCTCGTCACTGACAGTTCGCGACATTCCGGTGCCACTCCCTCCCCTCAACGAACAACGCCGCATCGTCGAGAAGATCGAGACGCTGTTTGCTCGATTGGACAAGGGCGAAGAAGCGCTGCGCGAGGTGCAGAGGCAGCTTTCCACTTATCGCCAGTCGGTGCTGAAGGCCGCCGTCACCGGTCAGTTGACGGCTGATTGGCGTGCGCAGAACGCGCACCGCCAGGAACACGGCCGCGACCTGCTGGAGCGCATCCTGCAAACCCGCCGCGAAACCTGGGAAGGCCGCGGGAAATACAAGGAACCCGCTGCCCTCGACACGACCGACTTGTCGGAACTACCGGAAGGCTGGATTTGGACATCGCTTGGCGCTCTCATTTCGGCAGGCCCACAAAACGGATTGTATCTGCCCCAATCAAAATACGGCTCGGGAACCCCAATTCTTCGGATTGATGATTATCAAGTTGATTGGCTTCGGCCCATGAGCGAACTTCGACTCGTCGCTGCCGAGCCGGACGATTGCCAGAAATATGGTCTGCACCATGGTGATTTTGTGGTGAATCGCGTGAACAGTGTTTCCCACTTGGGAAAGACCACTCTTTTACCCAGTGAATACGAAGGAGCGCTATTCGAGTCGAATATGATGAGGTTTTCGGTGGGCAACCTGATCAGCAAAGAATATCTCAGACTTTATTTGACCAGCGATTTGGGTAGAAAGAAACTGATCCAGAACTGCAAGCACGCTGTGAACCAAGCCAGCATTAACCAAGGTGATGTGGAGGCGACGCCTGTTCCACTGCCTCCGTACCTCGAACAGGAAGAGATCGTCCAAAGAGTATCAGAAGAGTCGTCTCGCGAGATCGCAAGCTTAAAGACTTGTCAAACCGAGCTTGCCCGTTCCGCCGCCCTGCGCCAGTCCATCCTGAAAGACGCCTTTGCAGGCCGTCTGGTGCCACAGAATCCAGATGACGAATCTGCCAGTGAGTTGCTGGCGCGTATCCAGTCGGATTGTCCCGCCAAATCGAAACGATCACGCCGGACGCAGGCTGCATGATTGTCGTCTGTCCGGCTGTGCCTTGGCCCCTTTTCATGAACACTGACTCTGTCTTTCCCCTCGAGGTACTCCGATGAGCAACAAGGAACAACTGGTCCAGAAGGTCTGGAACTATGCCCATGTGCTGCGCGACCAGGGCATTTCCTATGGCGACTATATCGAACAGATCACCTTCCTGCTGTTCCTGAAGATGGACCAGGAGCGGGTGGACCACCTGGGCGAGCCCTCGACCGTGCCGCCGGAGTGGGGCTGGGCGCAGTTGGCGGGCAAGGACGGCGAGGACCTGGAACAGCAGTATCGCCGCAGCCTGGAGGCGCTGGCCCATGAAGACGGGCTGGTGGGCACGATCTTCCGCAAGGCGCAGAACAAGCTGTCGGATCCCGCCAAGCTGAAGCGTGTGGTCAGCCTGATCGACAAGGAGGGGCCCTGGATCGGCCTGGACGTGGACGTGAAGGGCGAGATCTATGAGGGGTTGCTGGAACGCAATGCCTCGGAAGTGCGCTCGGGCGCCGGGCAGTACTTCACGCCGCGGCCCGTGATCGACGCCATGGTCAAGTGCGTGGATCCGAAGGTGAGCGAGACGGTCTGCGACCCGGCCTGTGGCACCGGCGGTTTCCTGCTGCAGGCCTATGAGCATATGAAGGACCAGACCCGGGACCGGGAGAAGCTGCGCGACCTGCGCCACACGGCCTTTACCGGCATGGATATCGTGGACGAGGTGGTGCGGCTCTGTGCCATGAACCTCTACCTGCATGGCCTCGGCAATGGCGGCAGTCCGGTGGAGCGCGGCGATGCCCTGTCAAATGATGGCGGGGAGCGCTTTGACGTGGTGCTGACCAATCCGCCCTTTGGCAAGAAGTCCAGCTATACCGTGGTGGGTGAGGATGGCCAGGTCACCACCGAGCGCGAGAACTACGAGCGCGCGGACTTCAAGTTCACCACCTCGAACAAGCAGTTCAACTTCCTGCAGCACATCATGACCATCCTGGACACAAACGGGCGTGCGGGCGTGGTCATGCCCGACAACGTGCTGTTCGAGGCGGGGCGCGCCGGTGAGGGCTTGCGCCGACGCCTGTTGGACGGTTTCAACTTCCACACCCTGCTGCGCCTGCCCACGGGTATCTGGTACAGCCAGGGCGTGAAGGCCAACGTCCTGTTCTTCGACAAGCGCCCGGCGGCGCGCGAGGCGCAGACGCGGGAGCTGTGGGTCTATGACTATCGCACCAACGTGCACAAGACCCTGCGCACCAAGCCGCTGACCCGGGCTGAGCTGGACGACTTCGTGCGCTGTTACCATGACCGGCAGGAGACCGAGCGCTTCCGGCGCTTCACCTATGACGAACTGATCCAGCGCGACAAGGTGAACCTGGATCTCTTCTGGCTGCGCGACGACAGCCTAGAAGACACGGAGAACCTGCCGCCCCCCGACCTGCTGGCCGCCGAGATCGTGGAGAACCTGGAATCAGCCTTGGAACAGTTCCGCAGCGTGGCCAGCGAGCTGGGGGAAAAGGCAGGAGGTGATTCAGTGGAGGACCCGATACAGAAAGTTGAATAAGGGTATTTCGAAGGTAATGCTTATAATTATCCATTATAAAAAAGAGAGGGGAATTTAAATTCCCCTCTTGATGAAATTAATAGTACTTTTTATCATTGAGCTTTACTTTAAATGACCCTCTTAATTCAGGATGTCGAGATTTAAGTGTACTCGCGACATTCTCTAATCCATTTTTTAGTTCATCGCTGTGTTTTTCTTTTATTTTTGAATCATTGCCATTTGACGGAGATTTTTGTTGGATTTCGGTCATTCTTACATTACCTCCCAAATTATAGTATAATGCTCTTGACTGATTCTATAGTTAATCTTTCTAGGCGAAGCGTTCAAAGGATGCTGTTCGATGTTCGAGGAAAAAAAGCACCCAGAACTTGTGTTTGGCTTGGTTGGTCCAATTGGTGTGAACATGGACGATGTTGAATCCAAGCTTTGTGCGAGTTTGCAGACGGTTGGCTATGAGCCAATCTCGATTCGTGCAACTGAAATTATGCAACAAGTGGATGTCGGTATCGAGATCAAACATAGCGCTGACCCTCTCACACATTATCAGACTCGAATAGACTATGCCAATGCAGTAAGAAGAAAATGTAATAATGATGCAGCTATCGCTGGGCTTGTTATGCTTCATATACGACAATTAAGATATGATATTAATTCCCAAATACTGTCTAATAAAGAGCTTGAATCAGAAAACGCTTCTGAGATTCCTTTGCAGAAACATGCATTTGTAATTCGGCAATTTAAGAGAAAAGAAGAAATTGATGCTTTAAAGAAAGTTTATGGATCAAAATTTATACAACTATCAGCAAATGCGCGTCAGGAAGAAAGATTAAAAGGATTGTCACGTCGCATGGCTTCGCAAAATCCAAATTTGGATAAAGATACCTGTGATAAATATGCTGAACAACTTATAGAGCGGGATTTAAATGAGATAACGGTAAATTGGGGTCAAAGAATAGGTGATGTATTTCATCTTGGAGATGTATTTGTAGATGCAAATACAGAAGTGTTAATTGAAAAAAATATTAGAAGATTTGTAGAAGCTTTTTTTGGGCGTAATTCTATTAGTCCATCAGCGGACGAATACGGGACTTATATGGCTGCATCAGCCTCTCTGCGTTCAATTGATACTGCGCGTCAAGTAGGGGCATCAATATTCACTACTGAGTCAGAGGTTGTGGCTCTGGGCTGCAATGAGGTTCCAAAGGCAGGAGGTGGTACATATTGGTCAGATGATATAGATCCACATCGTGATTACGATGAAGGGCATGATGCTAACACAACTTATAAGAGACGCTTGTTATTTGATATTATCAAGAGGTTGAGAGATAATGAGTTTATTAACTCACCAAGTAGTGATATCGATTTGTTCCAAGAAATTATTGGTAATGAAAATATATCAGACTCTTTATTAATGGATATTACTGAATTTGGGAGGATGACTCATGCGGAAATGAATGCAATAACTGACGCAGCTAGATTGGGGCGCTCTCTAAAGGGGGCTACTTTATACTGTACAACTTTTCCCTGTCATAACTGTGCAAAACATATTATAGCATCTGGTATTCAGAGAGTCGTTTTTATAGAACCTTATCCAAAAAGTAAGGCTTCAGAATTACATGAAGATTCAATTTCATTTGGAAGAAATAGATCCACAAATAAAGTTTCATTCGAGCATTTCTATGGGATTTCTCCAAGGCGCTATAGAGATATTTTTGAAAAAAAGAGAAGAAGAAAGGGAGATGGAACTCTAGAAGAATGGTATGAAAAAGAAGCAGCTCCGAGAATCGAAGATAGAAGTTCATTCCATACATTTAATGAGACTTCGGCTATATTTTCAATATTAGAGAAAGTAGCAGAAGATTTTAATCTTACAGAATAAAAAATTTTTCACTACAGTATATATATTTAATTCGAATTTTTACTTTATACATGCTCTATATTATAAAATAATAATTTAAAAAGTATCTATTTTTGCCTGAAATCGAAGTTAAGAAAAAGACGACCGAGCAAGAAGAAAAGCAGTCGAATCAAATGGAAGATCATCTCTGTAAAGACCGCCATTCAAAGCAGTGCAGAGCTATTCCACTAGGGGGCGGCTGTAGCGTTCGATGAAGCTGGCGAGATCCGTCACGCTTGTCTCGCGCCGGATGACGGACATGCCGGCTTCGTAGGCGTCGTCCTCCGGGGCGTCGAGGTAGATGTCGTTCATCACCAGGAAGGTCATGGCGGCCAGCCAGGCCAGGCGCTTGTTGCCGTCCAGCAGAGCATGTCGTGTCACGATCCCCTCGAAGACCAGGGCGGAGAGCAGGGCGGCTGTGGCCTGGGGCTCGTATTCAGCGTAGGTGCGTGCGCGTTCGAAGCCGGCAACAAGATCGTCGGGGGAGGTGATCACCAGCTTCTCGTCATGGTCGTCCATGAAACGGGCAAGCCGGTCGACCACTGCCTGGGGGTGCGGCCAGACGTAGCTGTTGACGCTCATGCCTTCTTGTCCTGGCGAGCGGGTATGAGAGGCGGCTGTCCGCGTGTCATTGCCCGAAAAGGCGCAGCGTGCGGGCATAGCGGGAGGCCATGCGGTCCGCGGCGCGCCAGGTCTCGTCGTAGTGGCTGTCCACCACCTGGGCCGTGAACTGTCTTTCGGATACGGAGACGCGTAGGGTCGAGCCCACGTCAGCCTTCAATTCCTGAAGAATATCCTGGGAGAGCGGCAGGAAGGCGCTGTTCCCGATTTTCTTGATGGTCTTGCGTGTGTCCATGGTGGTCGTCCTCTGCCTGACGCGTTTACGTATATACTATCGTTTATACTATGATTCAAGGAGAGGACATCTCTTTATCGTACTCAGGGAGTAGGCCGCTCGTTGGCTGACAGGGAGACCGAGGGTGTCTTGCACGCTCGTTGATGCGATACTATATTTTAGTACCATGCTCAGATGAAGCGGAAACACAAGAGGACCCTCGCGGCGATTTTCGCGCGCCCTACACCAGGTTCGATTCAATGGGGTGATGTTGAAGCCCTGTTCAAGGCGCTCGGGGCTGATGTCGAGGAACGAGAAGGCTCTCGTGTCGCTGTCGTACTGTTCGGGGAGGTGCGGATCTTTCATCGACCACACCCAACCCCGGACACCGACAAGGGTGCTATCGCCAGCATTCGGAAGTGGTTAGAGGGCGAATGGAGTGAAGCCATGAACAACGTCATGATCATCAATGGCTATCGTGCTGTTGTTCAGTACGATCCGGAGATTGAGAAATTCCGTGGTGAGTTCACGGGTCTCAATGGGGGCGCGGACTTCTATGCGGAGAGTGTCGAAGACCTGCGCAAGGAAGGCGAAATCTCGCTGCGCGTTTTTCTGGAGACATGCCGGGACAAGGGCATTGAGCCCACCAGGCGGTTTTCCGGAAAGTTCCAGGTGCGTGTTCCCGAGATGGTGCACAAGCAGGCCGTCGAAGCCGCCAGGGCCCGAGGCGTCAGCCTGAATCAACTGGTGGCTGAGGCTCTTGAGCACGAGTTATCCGCGTAAATGTGCTGGTGCCCCCATCGCCTTGCTGAAGGCTGAGCGCGCGTTGCTTTTCAATATGACGCTCGAAACTCCTGCGGAGTTCATACAAGAACGTTTGGTATTCGAAAATATACCCGTCATATCAATCGGTTGAAAGACCTCCTCCCTGACGCTCCCCGGGCTCCAACATTATTTTCATCACCCTCTTAAAAACCGCCCAGCGCCTACACACATCAAATCATCCGCGCATGAGCCGGGGGTCGCATGAGCGCTCCGTGGTTTCGCTGCGCCTTGCCTCCTGGAGGTAAAAATGAACGCCATGCTTGGCGTCGGCATGCTGGCCGTGACGGTTCTGTTCTTTGCGTGGGCCTATGGCCAGTTTCGTCGCCCGCGCCCCGAGGCCTGGACCCGGGGTGATCTTGGGGGCGTCACCGTAACCCTGACCCTTGTCACCCTGTCGATGTTCTCCGTGTTCCATCTGGGTGCCTTCCTGTTCGATCTCGGGTCCGAAACCCGCTGGCTGGAGATCAGCGCCGTAGCGGGCGTTGCCCTGCTGCTGTGCTGGCTGCTCGTGCCGCGCCTGATGGCGCCGGCCTTGCGGGCGGCGAATGCACACGGCGCGCTGGCGTCGTCCGTGACGGACACGCTGCCCGAGCCCGCCAACGACCCGCGTCCGAGAGCACCGGCACGAGCGAAGCCTGCGACCGGCAAGGTCGGCCGGCGCCGCGCTGCCTGATCCAGATGACGCGGCGAGCGGAGGCTGCCGGTAGAGCGGCCGTCGTTGCCGACGTGCCGCTTTCCGGTGCTTCGATCGCAGACCGTCGATACGCGGGACATAAGAAAAGGCCGCCCGGCGAGCCGGGCGGCCAAGTCCCTCCTTGCACAGGGCAGGGCAAGAGAGGGAGGGAGGAGCCTGTTCGGGACGCTGCCTTGGCTGGGGGCGCGGTTTTCCCGGAGTGCTGCGTCGCCGGGCCGTCAGCGCGAAGGGGCGGCCGGCGCGTGGAAACTCACTCTGTTTGTCGCCTGCATGTTTCCATGTCGTCCCTGCCTGGTGGGTGCGGAACCTGACTCTCATGAACAGGGACAGGCCGCCGGACGACAAAGTTCCTTCGCGACACCTACTGAATTGTTCAGCACAGCCGCATGCACAAGAGCGCAGAGATGTGACATTCTTTTGGCACGCTACAGGCAGGTGGGGAAGGTGCGTGCGTGCTTCGCCGCCGGTGGCGATGCTGCGAGGCTCGACCTGGCGGCCGAGCACCTCTGCGCGAGGGTAGTGGCGCTTTTTCCGGAAGCCCTGTAATCTCCCGGCGGTTGTCTACTTGGGGGAGAGAAGGCGGTGGAAGCCTTTGTTTCGTTCGTCCTGTCCAACTTCACATTGAGCTTCTTCGTGCTGGGCCTGCTCGTCGCCGGCCTGGCGCTGCTGCGCCTGAAGAAGCCGCCCACACGCGAAGACGTGGCGGAGGCGCTGCTGGCCTGGTTCCTGTTCTTCTCGATCGGGATCAGCTTCCTCTACAACTTCGTCATGCATGTCTTCTTCGGCGCGATGGCGGCCGCCTTCATCGGCTGGGCGGACAGCCCGTTCCAGGCCGAGGTGGGGTTCGCCAGCCTGGGCTTCGCCGTGGTCGGCTTCCTGGCCTGGCGCGGCGGCTTCGGCCTGCGCCTGGCGGCCGTGGTGGGCCCGGCCTGTTTCCTCTGGGGCGCGGCCGGCGGCCATGTCTATCAGATGATCACGGCGGGCAACTTCGCGCCGGGCAATGCCGGCGTGATCTTCTATAGCGACATCCTGATCCCGCTGATCGGCTTCGCGCTGCTGTGGTGGCGCGGCCGGGCGGGGGGACGTTCCTGACTCGCTGCCGGCCGGCCCAGAAGATTGACACTGCGCGGCGGCGGGCTATATCGTCCTGCTCCACAAGAAAACGGCGGTTGCCGGCTGGGGCGGGAAAACAGCCGCCGGGCGTACCGCGGGCACGAGAGGGGAAACGGGATGGCGGACCCTGCGCTGAAGCAGGCCCTTCACAGCGGACAGATCGTCGTCGCACCGGGAGTCTATGACCTGATCTCGGCGCTGGTCGCCGACCGCATGGGCTTCCCCGCGCTCTACGTCACCGGCTATGGCACGGTCGCCTCCAGCCTGGGCCTGCCCGATGCGGGACTGGCCAGCTATCGCGACATGCTGGAGCGCATCAGCCAGATCGTGGCGCGCACCACAACGCCGGTCATCGCCGACGGCGACACGGGCTATGGCGGCCTGCTGAACGTGCGGCACACGGTGCAGGGCTACGAGGCCGCCGGCGTCAGCGCCATCCAGCTGGAGGACCAGGTCTTTCCCAAGAAATGCGGACATACGCCCAAACGCGAGGTCATCCCGGCCGACGAGATGGCGCAGAAGATCCGCGTCGCCCGGGACAGCCGGCGCAGCGACGACTTCCTGATCATCGCGCGTACGGACGCACGCACTGAACACGGCCTGGACGAGGCGCTGCGGCGCGGCGCGGCCTATGCCGAGGCCGGGGCCGACGTGATCTTCATCGAATCGCCCGAGAGCGAGGATGAGATGGCGCGCATCGCCCAGGCCATCGACCGGCCGCTGCTGGCCAACATGGTGCCGGGCGGGCGCACGCCGCTGCTGCCCGCCGAGCGGCTGCAGGACATGGGCTTCGCGCTGGCCATCCATCCGGTCACCGGCCTGCTGGCCGCGACCCGGGCACTGGAACAGGTCTACGGCGACCTGAAGCAGCCGGGCGGCACCGGGGACGGCCGCGACCTCTACAGCTTCGCCGAGTTCAACCGCCTGATCGGCTTCGAGGAGATCTGGGCGTTCGAGAAGGCATACGCCAAGTAATTCGTGCGCGTACGCGTACGCAAGAGGAAGAGATTACAGAGCCCGCCAAAGAGGCTTTCACAGGGAGGATACCACGTGCCGCAGAGCGATGAGAGGGCCCGTCCCCCCATCTGCCGCCACGCCGCAGGCCCAGGCGGGCCGGCGAAGGACGGACGGTCATGATCGAACCGGTCATCGTCGTCATCGTCCTGCTGGCGCTGATCGCCATCGGGGCGCCGATCTTCCTGGCCCTGGGGGCGGCCGGGCTGGCCGGGCTCTACATGGCGCGCGGCTCCATGGCCTTCTTCTTCGGTCCCACCTCGATCTTCGGGCAGCTCAATTCCTTCGAGCTGATCGCCCTGCCGCTGTTCATCCTGATGGGCAGCTTTCTGTCGGTGACGCCGGTGGGACGCAACCTGTTCCATGCCGTGGTGGTGTGGCTGAACTGGCTGCGCGGCAGCCTGGCGATCTCCACCGTCGGGGCCTCGGCCCTGTTCGGCGCGGTCAGCGGCGTGTCGATTGCCGGTGTGGCGGCGGTGGGCTCCATCGCCATACCGCAGATGCTGGAGCGCGGCTACAGCCGGCGGCTGGCGGCCGGCTCGGTGGCCAGTGCCGGGGCGCTGGCCATGCTGATCCCGCCCAGCGTGCCGCTGATCATCTATGGCGCGGTTTCCAGCGTGTCGGTGGCCGACCTGTTCATCGGCGGCCTGATCCCGGGGCTGGCGCTGGCCTTCGCGCTGGGCCTGTATATCTACATCCGCGTGCGCATCTTCCCCGAGGAGGCGCCGGCGCAGGAGACCAGCCGCATCACCTGGGGCCAGCGGCTGCGCGCGCTGGCCGGTATCTGGCACGCGGCCCTGCTGGTCGTGGTCGTGCTGGGCACGATCTATTCCGGCATCGCCACGCCCAGCGAGGCGGCGGCCTTCGGCGCCCTGGGCGCCTTCGTCATCGCCGGCGGCATCTTCCGGGTGCTGGACCGCGCGACCCTGCTGCGCGTCCTGGGGCAGACGGCGCGGGTGTCGGGCGCCATCCTGCTGATCATCGGCTGCGCGCGCATCTTCGGCGACTACCTGAATCTGGTGCGGGTGCCGGACACGATCACCAGTCTGCTGATCGCCACGGAACTGCCGCCGGTGGCGATCCTGCTGCTGGTCATGCTGGCCATGGTCGGCCTGGGCATGCTGGTGGACGCGGTCTCGCTGATCGTGGTGACGGTGCCCATCCTGCTGCCGGTGGTGACCGCGCTGGGCTATGACCCGCTGTGGTTCGGCATCATCCTGGTGATGAACCTGGAAATCGCGGTGGTGACGCCGCCCGTGGGGCTGAATCTCTATGCCCTGAAAGGCGTCGCGCCCATGCTGAGGATCGAGGAGATCATCCGCAGCGTCCTGCCCTTCGTGGGCATACAGCTGCTGACCCTGATCGTCTTCGTCCTGTTCCCCGGGCTGGCCCTGTGGCTGCCCAACCTGCTTGGATGACAGGCAACAGACCCTTGATGAGGGAGGAGAAGAAAATGATCGATCGCAGAAAGTTCCTGACCTACAGCGGCGCGCTGGCCGCCGGATCCACGCTGGGCCTGCCGCTCAGCCGGGCGCGCGCCGCCGAGACCGTCACCGGCGTGACCTACCTGCCGCCGTCCTACAAGGCGCTGACGGCCGGTTCGGCCGGCTTCGTCGAGCAGCTGGAAAAGAACCACTCGGACGTGGTGGATATCGACTTCCACGATTCCGGGCGCCTGCTGTCCGCCGACGAGCAGCTGCCCGCGCTGCGCGCCGGCAACATCGACTTCATGTTCCACACCACTTCCTACGTCACCCGCTCGCTGCCCATCCTGGGCGTGCTAGGTCTGCCGGGCGTGGTGAACGCGCTCTATGAGAATCCGGACCGCCTGAAGCGCGGCTCGCCGCTGTTCGAGCTGATCAACGAGCAGCTGGAGAGCGAGCATGGCCTCTACATGCTGAGCGTGGGCGGCAACATCCTGCAGCCCGAGTACATCTGGAGCACCGAGTCCGATCCGGTGCGCAACCTGGACGACCTGGACGGCAAGAAGGTGCGCGTGGTGGGCTATGAAGCCACCGGTGCCATCGAGGCCTTCGGCGGGGCCTCGGTGCGCATCCCCTCGTCCGAGCTGTACCTCGCGCTGCAGCGCGGCACCGTGGACGCGGCGGTGTGCAACATCTCCACCGTGGTGGGCCGCAGCCTGCAGGAGCAGGTGACCCAGGTGCTGCGCGTGCCGGTCACGGCCTTCGGCATCGGCATCTTCGTGACCACCGAGCACTGGGCGCAGATGCCCGACGACGTCAAGGAGGCCATGACCTCGGCGGCCGAGTGGTTCGACGAGAACAGTGCCCGCATGGCCAACGAGGATTACTACGGTGACGAGTACTGGCCGATGATGGACGAGGCCGGCGTCGAGGTGATCGAACCGGATCAGGAGACGCTGGACCGCTTCGCCGAGGTCAGCACCGAGGTGCGTAACGAGTGGGTCGGCGAGGTCGGCCAGGAGGTCGGCGAACGCGCCATCGCGCTGGCCGAGGGCGAGGACGCCTGAGGCCGCTGCAGGGACCAAGGCAGGAAGGAGGCTCGATCATGCTGTCTGGCGGGGTGCGTGTCCTGGAGGGGCTGTCCCGGTGGCTGCAGCGCAGCGGCCAGGTGGTGCTCGCCTTCATGGCGCTGACCATCTTCTATGACGCCATGATGCGCTATCTCTTCACGGCGCCCACCACCTGGAGCCTGGAGATCAACTCCTTCCTGCTGGTCTATCTGGCCATCATCCCGGCGGCCGATACCCTGCGCCGGGGCGAGCAGATCTCGATCTCGCTGCTGCCCGACAAGCTGCCGCCGCGCGGGCGCGCCGCGCTGTTCGTGGTGATCAGCATTGTCGGCGTGGCCTTCTCGGCCATCCTGGCGTGGCGCGGCTTCCTGCTGGCGCAGGATGCCTGGCTGCACGAAGAGCGCGTGTCCAGCGTGTTCGGCACGCCCATGGTCTTTCCCTATTCCATCCTGCCCATCGGCTTCGGCGTGCTGGCGGCCCAGTTCGTCATCGACGGCCTGCGGGCGCTGGGCGTGGCCGGCGGCTGGCTGCCGCCCGAACGCCTGCAGCCGGGCAAGGCCGAGACGGAGGACAGCCAGAGAGTCGAGCTCTAGCCGCCAACCGGGCGCCCCGCCCTGACTTCCCGGCGAAAGGTTCGGGGGTGGAGATTGGCGTTCTCTTTCATTATTAGAGAAAACTGCGGATATACATGGTTTTCACGCGGAATTCACGTTTGCGTGACTGAATTCGTGTTTGCAATAACGAAATATCGATCAGAGGTGATTGGACCATAACTTCAGATCTTCATACCTTTTGTCTTGAGAAGACGGCATCGAACCGGAGCCGTCATAGACAGCCAAGACGAAAGGAGATCCATCATGTTCAAGCACACGACCACCGTTCTCGGTTTCACTCTCGCCACCCTGCTGGCCGGACCAGCCCTGGCCCAGAACAATCCCAGCATCGAGGGCTATGACGGCGGCAACGTGCAGGCCGAAACCGCCTTGCACACCGTCGAGAGCACGCCCTTGGAGGCCAGCTATACTGCGGGTCGCCTCGCCGCCAATCCCAGCCTGGAAGGCTACAGCGGCGGCGAGTTGCCGAGCGGCAAGCCGCAGTTCGCGACGGCCAGCGAACCGCGTACCCAGTTCGCCGACAACCCTGCCGGGATCCGGGACGACAGCCCGCGCAGCGCTGTCGAGGCGAACGCCGACGGCTTTACCTGGAACACGGAGCAGCTGAGCACCTACGGGCGCTGATTGCGCCAACCCCGGAAAGCCTCCCATCCTCCCCGTTGCCCTTACCTGCCGCGTCAGGTCCCCGGACCTGGCGCGGCTTTTCTGTCGTCGTCCATCCAGGCAGCCTGTTGCCGCAAAGTGTCCACAGGCTCCGGGGCTGACGCGTAGCTGTGCTTTATCCCTCTCAGGCCTGGCGCGGGCCGAAGAGGATGATGGTGGCGCCGAGGATGCAGGTGGCCGCCCCGATCACGTCCCAGCGGTCGGGCCGCGCGCCCTCGATCGCCCACATCCAGGCCAGGGAGGAGAGGATGTAGACGCCGCCATAGGCGGCGTAGGCGCGGCCGGCGAAGTCGGCGTCGATGCGGGTGAGCGCCCAGGCGAAGAGCGCCAGACAGGCCATGCCGGGGATCAGCCACAGCGCCGACTTGTCCAGGCGCAGCCAGGCCCAGAAGGCGAAGCAGCCGGCGATCTCGGCGAAGGCGGCCAGGATATAGGTGGGAAGGACCCACATAACTCGTGCTCCTGCCTCAGCCGGCCAGCTGCTGCATGACCTGGGCGCCGATCTCGAAGCTGCGCAGGCGGGCGGCATGGTCGTGGATCTGGCCGGTCAGCATCAGCTCGTCGGCGCGGGTGCTTTCCAGGAATTGTCCGATTTGCGCCTTCACGCTCTCGGGATCGCCCACCGCGGTACAGGCCAGCGCATGGTCCAGCATCTCGCGCGCCGGGCCCTCGACCTTCTCCAGGAAGCGGGCGTCGGGCGCCGGCAGCGGCCCGGGCCGGCCGGTGCGCAGGGCGACGAAGGCCTGCTGCAGCGAGGTGAAGTGCAGCTGCGCTTCCTCGTCGCTGTCGGCGGCGAAGAGGTTGAGGCCCAGCATGACGTAGGGGCGATCCAGCTGGGCCGAGGGCTGGAAGCGGCTGCGGTAGATGTCCAGCGCGTTCATCATCTCACCCGGGGCGAAGTGCGAGGCGAAAGCGTAAGGCAGGCCGAGCGCCGCGGCCAGCTGGGCGCCGAACAGGCTGGAGCCCAGGATCCAGAGCGGTACGTCGAGGCCGGCACCGGGCACGGCGCGTACCTTCTGACCCGGCTGGGGCGCGGCAAAATAGGACTGCAGCTCCTGGACGTCCTGGGGGAAGGCGTTGGGGTCGCTCTCCAGGTTGCGGCGCAGCGCGCGCGCCGTGGTCTGGTCCGAGCCGGGGGCGCGGCCCAGGCCCAGGTCGATGCGGCCGGGATAGAGGGCCTCCAGCGTGCCGAACTGCTCGGCGATCACCAGCGGCGCATGGTTGGGCAGCATGATGCCGCCGGCGCCCACCCGGATGGTCGAGGTGGCGCCCGCCACGTGGCCGATGACCACGGCGGTGGCGGCGCTGGCGATGCCGGGCATGGAATGGTGCTCGGCCAGCCAGTAGCGATTGTAGCCCCAGCGTTCGGCATGCTGGGCCAGGTCGCGCGTGTTGGCGAACGACTGTGCGGCGTCGCCGCCTTCGACGATGGGGGCGAGGTCGAGAATGGAGAAGGCTGTCATGGGCATCCGCTGTGTCGGAAGTGTAAGGAGTCGGTCCCTGCAGTTTGGCATGGCCCGTCGATGAAACAATGGCTGCTGGCGGGGGCGGGGTGCGCCCGGTCTTTCCGCCTGTGCCAAGACGCTTCGAGGGCCCCTGCAGGGCCACCTCAGCGTGAGGCTGGTTTTTTGTTTTATATCAGAACCTTAAGCCTATCCTCATTCCGAGGTGGTGTACGCAGTACGCCCTCGAAGAATGCCGGCACCGGCGGTGCCTTTGGTATGAGCCCAGTCCAACCGCCTGTTCCGGGCCGCTTCGAGGCTCGCTACGCTCGCACCTCAGCGTGAGGGGTGTTTTGTGTTTATTTTCAGTTAGTTAAAACTGGCCTCATGTTGAGGCGGGCCGCTTAAGCGGCCCCTCGAAACATGTCGGCACGGACGGTGCCGTTGGAATGGGCCCGGTCTTTCCGCTTCTGCCGGGCTGCTTCGAGGCTCGGCCTGTCGGCCGAGCGCCTCAGCATGAGGGTGTATTTTTGTTTATTCTCAATCAATTATGATCCCTCAAAGAATGCCGGCACGGACGGTGCCGTTGGTGTTACTGCAGGGACACCAGGAAGAGAAGGAGGTACCTCTCAGAAGCCAGTAGACAGCGGCTGCGGTTGGTGTATAGCAAGGATTTTCATGCGGCCCGCGTCATGAGGCCGTTCTCGTTGGAGGAGTCGATGCCTTTCATTTCGTTGCTGTACTTCCGCACCGCGGTGGTTTTCCTGCTGGTGGGGATCGTCATGGGGCTGCACATGGCGGCCACGCATGATCACAGCACCCTGGCCGCCCATGCCCACGTCAACCTGCTGGGCTGGGTGACGCCGGCGCTGTTCGCCGGTTACTTCGCGCTGAACCCGGCGCAGGCCGAGCGATGGCTGGCGAAGCTGCAGTACGCTGTCTACGTTTCCGGCGTGGCGCTGATGGGGCCCATGCTCTACCTGATGCTGCGCGGCCGGCCGGAGCTGGAGCCCGTGGTGGTCTTCAGCTCTCTGCTGGTCTTCGCCGGCGCCATTCTCTTCGCCGTGATCGCCTTCACCAGTCCGGCGCGCGTGGCGCTGCCGCGGGTGGCTGCCGAGTAGGCCGGGGCTCAGTTCCCGTCCTCGCCCCTGGTCAAGGGGTCGCCGTCCGCCAGCCAGTTGTCGAACAGGCGCTGTCGGAAGCTCTCGGTGCGCGCGTACCACTCGCTGTCCTCCCAGATCGCCGTGCCCAGGTGGTGCTCGGCAGTGGGCAGCTGGGCGGTGATCGGTGCCATGGTCTGCTCGTCCAGGCCGAGGCGGCGCATGGCCGAGCGCCGCGAGGGACCGTAGGGGATGTGGCGCACCTGCTCGGCCATACGCTCGGGCTGGGTGGCGAAGGCGATGAACTGTTCCGCCAGCTCGGGCTGGTCGCTGCCGGCGGGAATGGCCCAGGCGTCGTAGTCGAGGATCTGGTGATCCCAGATGATGGAGATCGGCACGCCCTCGGTGCGTCTTTCGTAGAAGCGACCGTTGAAGCCGCTGGCCATGGCGACCTCGCCCTCGGCCAGCAGCCGGGCCGGTTCGGCCGGATCGCTCCACCAGACGATCTCGTCGCGGATCTCCTCGAGGCGGCGGAAGGCCAGGTCCATGCCGCGCCGGGTGCTGAGCAGGTCGTAGAGCTGTGAGCGCGGCACGCCGTAGGACAGCAGGGCCCATTCCAGGATGGCGCCAGGCGACTTGCGCAGGGCGCGCTTGCCGGGGAAGCGCTCGATGTCGAAGAGAGCCTCGATGCCGGAGGGCTTCTCGCCGGGAAAGGCTCGCTCGTCGTAGGCCACCACCGTGGAGAAGACCAGCTGCACCACCGCGCAGGGCAAGAGCGCGCCGTCGATGAAGTCCTCGCGTGCCGGCGTGCCGTCGGGGGCGGGCGGCAGGATGTCCGGGTCGATGGGGCGCAGAAGGTCGTCCTGGCAGCCCTTGCGGGCGTCGGCCGAAACCAGGTCGATGACGTCCCACTCCGTCTCGCCGTCCTCCAGTTCGGCGCGCAGGTCCTCCAGGTTGCCCTCGTACTCCACGACCTCGACCTCGACCCCGGTCTCCTGCTCGAAGGGGTCGAAGTAGGCGATGCGCTGGCTTTCCTCGTAGACTCCGCCCCAGGAGACGACCGTCAGGGTGTCCGTCTCGCCGTCCTGGGCCGCGCCCGCAGCCGGCCAGAGCGCTCCGAGCAGGCAGGACAGCAGGGCGATACGCTCAGGCCGCTTCATTTTCCTCTCTCCTCAACTCGCGGGACAGGTCGCGATAGGCGCTGATGACCACGCCCTCCGGGGCGACACCGATCAGCCGCCCGTCAACGGACGAGACCACGGGGGCGGCCTCGCCCAGGAAATCGACCAGGCCGTCCATGGCGGCGAGAACGCTGGTGGTCTCGTCGAAGACGATGGGGCTGCGCACCGCGGCCTCGCCGGCGGTGCGCTCCGGATCCTGCTGCAGCAGGTGGCGGGCGGTCAGGGTTCCCAGGTAGCGGTCGTCCGCGTCGACGACGCAGATGGTGTCCCAGTCCTGGCGGCAGAGCTGCTCGCGCAGATCGCCCAGGCGCTGCCGGCTGTCGCAGCGCGGAAAGTCGGTGACCATGTAGTCGGCCACGCGCGTGTGCGACAGGATGGCGCCGTCCCGGCCGAGCGCCAGGTCGCAGCCCCGGTTGAGCAGCTGCACGTCGAAGATGGAGCGCCCGAACAGGCGGAAGGTGACCAGGTTGGCGAAGACCACGGAGACCATGGCGGCGATGGTGAGCGCGTAGCTGCGCGTCAGCTCGAAGACGACGATGATGGTGGTGAGCGGCGCGCCGATCACCGGGCTGGTCAGCGCCATCATGCCGCAGATGGCATAGACGACAATGCCCGAGGTGTCGACGGGGGAGAACTGGGCGACGATCATGCCGAACAGGGCGCCGAACAGGATGCCGATCAGCAGCGACGGGCTGAAGACGCCGCCCGGGAAGCCGAAGCCGAGGCACAGCGCCGTCAGGACGACCTTGGCGACGACCAGCAGGGCCAGCTCGTGCCCGGCGAAGGCGCCCTCGATGGTGGCGAAGCGCAGGGTCTCGTAGCCGATGCCCATGACCTCCGGCAGCTCCAGGGCGACCAGCCCCACCGCCAGGCCCGCCAGCATGGGCCGCAGCGCGAAGGGCAGCGACAGGCGCCCCGCCAGCTTGCCGCAGGAGAGGATGAGCCGCATGAAGGCGATAGCCACGAAGGCGCAGAGGATGCCCTCGACGGCGAAGAACAGGAACTCGTAGCTGTGCTCGACCCCCTCGAAGGCGACGGTGAACAGCGGTTCGCGCTCGAAGATGACGTTGGCGAAGACATAGCCTGTCGCCGCGGCGACGGTGGTGGGCGCGAAGGCGCGCAGGGAGTAGTGGCGCAGGATCACCTCGTGGGCGAAGACCAGGCCGGTGATGGGGGCGTTGAAGGCGGTGGAGATGGCGGCGGCGACGCCGCAGCCGATGGCGACGCCCTGCAGGTGGGCGATGCCCAGGTTCAGCCGCGCTCCCAGGGCACCGATCTGGGCGCCCAGGTAGGCCATGGGCCCGTACTGACCGACCGAGGCGCCGGCGCCCAGGGAGATCGCGGCCGCCAGGCTGGAGACCAGGCCGTCGCGCAGGGACGGCATGGGGGTGCGGGTCTGCACGGCGAGGATGGCGTCGGGCGGCGTGTAGCCGCGCCCTTGCGAGGTCAGGCGGGACAGCATCACGCCGACGACCAGGCCGCCCAGCGTGGGCACCAGAAGGGTCGCGCCCTGGATCAGCAGCGGCCGGGTTTCCCAGACGATGCGCGCGCGCGGTGCCACCAGCAGCAGGTCGTTCAGCCAGGCGACCAGCTCGACGAAGCCGATGGCGGCCAGGGACGCCAGTGTCCCGATGGCGATGCTGAGCAGTGCCAGCACCGTGATGCGGTAGAGCGCCTGCATTGCGAACCCCCCGTTCGAACGCTTTATCCCCCCTTATTGTCGTCAGTATGCCCCCTTCATCGCCGATTGCCCAACATTTCCTTGTGGTTTTCGGGGGCGCGGGGAGAGGGAGGGGCAGGTCCATTCCCCCGGTGCCGTTGGGGTGAGCCCAGTCTTGTCGCTTGTGCCAACATGTTTCGAGGGCCCTTCAGGCCGCCTCAACATGAGGAGAGTTTTTTGTTTGTGACCAGGAGGTTAAAGCATTTCCTCATTCTGAGGGGAGGTTTTGGTTCATATCACCATACTAAAAGCAGCTTCATGTTGAGGTGCATCCCGAAAGGATGCCTCGAAACATGCTGGCACCGGCTGTGCCATTGGCGTGAGTCCGGTCCAACAGCCTGTGCCGGGCCGCTTCGAGGCTCGCTTTCGCTCGCACCTCAGCGTGAGGGGATTTTTTTGTTTATTTCCAGTTACTTAAAACACTCCCTCATGTTGGGGTGCCCCCGTCAGGGGGCCTCGAAGCATGCTGGCATCGGCCGTGGCGTTGGCGCGAGGCTTGCCGCGCCGTGCGTGCCTTCGCCGAATCCCAGTGCTAGACTGGGTGCATGAACGACTACAGTCCCATTTTCCAGAAGGGCGCGGACGAGACGGAGTATGTCAGCCTGGGCAGCGACGGGCTGGCGGTGGAGCGGTTGGGGGCGCGCGAGTTCCTGACCGTCGCGCCGCAGGCGCTGTCGGCGCTGGCCGAGCGGGCCTTCGCCGACCTGGCGCACCGCTTCCGGCCATCGCACCTGCAGCAGCTGCGATCCATCCTGGAGGACCCCGAGGCCTCGGACAACGACCGCGAGGTGGCACAATCGCTGTTGAAGAACGCGGTGATCGCCTCGGCCGGGGTGCTGCCCAGCTGCCAGGACACGGGCACGGCGCTGGTGATCGGCGAGAAGGGGCAGCAGGTGCTGACCGAGGGCGACGACGCCGAGGCCTTCAGCGCCGGGATCGCGCGCACCTATGCCGAGCGCAACCTGCGCTTCAGCCAGCTGGCGCCGCAATCGATGTTCGAGGAACAGAACACCGGCACCAACCTGCCCGCCCAGATCGACATCGCCGCCGTGGCGGGCGACAGCTATGACCTGCTGTTCGTCGCCAAGGGCGGCGGCTCGGCCAACAAGACCTTCCTGTTCCAGCAGACCAAGGCGCTGCTCAATCCCGAAAAGCTGCACGCCTTCCTCGAGGAGAAGGTGGCCAGCCTGGGCACCGCCGCCTGCCCGCCCTATCACCTGGCCATCGTCATCGGCGGCCTGTCGGCGGAACAGACGCTGAAGACCGTGAAGCTGGCCAGCTGCCGCGCGCTGGACGGCCTGCCGACCACGGGCGATGCCACGGGCCGCGCCTTCCGCGACCGCGAGCTGGAGGGCCAGGTGCTGGAGATGACGCGCCATCTGGGCATCGGTGCGCAGTTCGGTGGCAAGTACTTCTGTCACGACGTGCGGGTGATCCGCCTGCCGCGCCATGCCGGCAGCCTGCCGGTGGGCCTGGGCGTTTCCTGCTCGGCCGACCGCCAGGTGAAGGCGAAGATCACCGCCGACGGCATCTTCCTGGAAAAGCTGGAGGCGCATCCCGAACGTTACCTGCCCGAATTGTCGGAGGGTGCCGGCACGGCGCCGCTGACCCTGGACCTGAACCAGCCGATGGACGAGATCCGCCGGACCCTGTCGGGCCAGCCGGTGGGCACGAAGCTGAGCCTGACGGGGCCGCTGATCGTGGCGCGTGACGTGGTGCACGCCGAACTGCTGGAGCGCCTGCAGGCGGGCGAAGACCTGCCCGACTACGTCAAGGACCACCCCATCTACTACGCCGGGCCGGCCAAGACGCCGGAGGGCATGGCCTCCGGCTCGTTCGGCCCGACGACTTCGGCGCGCATGGACCCCTATGCCGCGCCCTTCATGGCGGCCGGCGGCTCGCTGGTCACCCTGGGCAAGGGCAACCGCAGCCCGGAGGTGCGCCAGGCCTGCGCTGACCACGGCGGCTTCTACCTGGGCACCGTGGGCGGGGCGGCCGCGGCCATCGCCCAGGATCACATCCGCAAGGTCGAGACCCTGGACTTCGCCGAGCTGGGCATGGAGGCGGTCTGGCGCATCGAGGTGCAGGACATGCCGGCCTTCCTGGTGATCGACGACCAGGGCAACGATTTCTATGCCCGTTGAGGCGGGCGTCAGCGGGACCACAGTAATTCGAAGACAGGGAGATCAAGGTATGGCGACAGGCGGGATGATGCGCAAGCGGAGCCGGAGAGCCGGCCTCCTGACCGTGGGGCCATTGGCGACAGCTGTTCTGGTGGGCGGTGTGCTGCTGTCCGGCGGTGCAGCGGCTGACGAGCTCCAGCAGTTGGGAACCATCGAGGCCAGTATCGACGGGTCGCAGGGGCGTTGGGAAACTCTGGCCGTGCCGGCGGAAGGCGCGGCCACCGCCAACTATCGCATCACCGGGGCGACGACCAGCATCGCCATCCAGGGCCACGATCCCGACGCCGAACACATGCGGCAGAACGTGCTGAACCTGGAGGTGAGGCTGGTGGGCGAGGAGGCCGACGCGGAGATCCTGGGGGCCGGCGTCAACCTGTTCCCCGACGGCCTGGAGAACCCCTTCTATGTCAGCGACGCCGAGGGCGCCGGGGCCAGCGTGACCTTCGAGCACCTGGACCTGGGCGCCGAGGAGGGCGTGGCCGCGGGCCGCTTCACGGCCACCATCTGCCGGCGCGAGAGCATCAAGGCCGAGGCCGATCCCGACGCCTGCCGCGAGGTCGAGGGGCGCTTCGACACCGAGCTGCGCGTCCTGAAGGACTGAGCGGTCAGCCCTTGCCGGAGCGGCGCGGTTCGGCAACGCGCCGGAAGGCGGCGAGGTAGACGCCGACGCCGGTGAAGACCACGCCGACGCCGTGGTACCAGTGCAGCCGCTCGCCCAGGAAGACCACGGCCATCAGGCTGCCGAACACCGGGATCAGGTGGATGAACTGGCCGCTGCGGTTGGCGCCGATCAGCTCCACGCCGCGGTTGAAGCAGACATAGGCCAGCAGCGAGGCGAAGCAGGCGACGTAGAGCACCGAAGCCAGGGTCGCCAGGTCGGCCTGCGGCTGCCGCCCGAACGAGAGCTCCAGCAGGAAGGCCGGCAGCAGGAAGAGGGCGGCCAGGGCGACGATCACCGTCATGAAGCTGAGCGGGTGCACCTGGGGCCGCTTGCGCAGGAACACCGAATAGAGCGCATAGCAGCAGAAGGCGACCATCAGGATGAGGTCGCCCGGATTGAAGCGGATGGACAGCAGCGCCAGGGGGTTGCCCTGGCCGACGATGATGGTGGCGCCGACGATGGACAGCCCCACGCCGACGAGCTGTTTCGGCGTCATGGTGTCGCGGAAGACGAGGAACGAGAAGAGCACGATCAGCACCGGGATGGTCGACTGCAGCAGCGCGCCGTGCAGCGCCACGGTGTGGTTCAGTGCAACATAGACCAGGGTGCTGAAGGCGGCGAGGCCGGTGACCGAGAGCAGCAGCACCGCGGGCAGGGAGCGCCGGATGACGCGCCAGTCCCTGAGCGTGCGCCGCCAGGTGAAGGGCAGCAGGATCAGCAGCGCCAGCGACCAGCGCATGAAGCCCAGCGCGACGGGCGGCACGAACTCGTAGACGGCGCGGCCCAGCACCACGTTGCCGGCCCAGCAGAGCGTGGCCGCCAGTAGCAGCAGGTAGGGCATGTCGAACAGCTGGCCGGGCAGGCGCTTGGGCGAGCGGGGGCGTTTCGCCGGCGCGGATGGTGCGTCCCCTTCGGGGGCCTGCGATGAAGACCCTTCGGACATGCGTTCCCCTGCTGTCAGGCTGTTGGCTGTGGGCGTGCGGGACGCCCCGGTTCAGGGCAGCAAGACTGACCTGTGACCGCCTTGTTCACAAGCCGGGAAGTTACAAGGAAACTTGTGGATTGTGGGTGGTTGGGCCTGGGCCGAGATGTTTCGAGGGCGCACTGCGTGCGCCACCTCAACATGAGGGGTTGGTTTAGAAAATTGAAAACAAACACAAAAAACACCTCACGCTGAGGTGTGAGCGAAGCGAGCCTCGAAGCGGCCCGGCACAGGCGGTTGGGCTGGGCTCACGCCAATGTCGACGCTGGTGCCGGCGTTCTTCGAGGGCGTACTGCGTACGCCACCTCAGAATGAGGGTGGGGTCTAAGCGGTTGGTGAAAAAGAAAAATAGATCCTCACGCTGAGGTGGCCAGCCGTTAGGCTGGCCCTCGAAGCGCGCTGGCACCGGCGGTGAAGTTGGTCGTGGCTCAGTCGTAGTAGACGCCGACCACAAGATGGAGGCCGGCGACATGGGCGCGGGGCAGGGTGAACTCGCCGGCGGGGTTGAGCTGGCGCAGCACCACCTGGTCGGCCTCCAGGCGCACCAGCTCCTTGATCCAGGCGGTGTGCTCGCCGCCCGTGTCGTCCAGGGGGAAGGCGTCGACGGCCTCGGGCTCTCCGGCGATCTCGCGGCTGATCACCAGCACGTCCTTGCCGCGGCGGACCGGACGCTGGGGGTGGATCAGCAGCAGGTCGCCCTGGCGGTAGCGCGGCTCCATGGAATCGTTCACCACGTACATGGCGAAGGCGTCGGGCACGCCGCCCAGGGGCGCCGGGCGCTCGATCCACTCGATGGGGTCGTAGGCGACGATCATGCCGTCGGCGCCGCCCTGGGCGCTGGCATAGACCGGCAGGTCGCGCGCGCCCAGCGGCGCCGGGCGGGGCGGGCCGGCCACGTTCGGCCGCGGCAGTGGGCTGCTCTCATGCGCCGGGCCACCCTGTTCCGAGGGGGCATCCTGCAGGAGGCCGGGCGGCAGGCGTCCGGCGGCCAGGTCGGTCGGGTCGACGCCCATGAGCCGGGCCAGCTGCATCAGGTAGCGCGGCGCCCGCGTCTGCCCGCTTTCCAGCTGGGCCAGCGCCTGTTGCGTCACGCCCAGGCGGGCGGCCAGCTGGGGCTGCGACAGGCCGGCCGCGCGGCGCCAGCGGCGCACCAGCTCGCCCAGCCGTGCGTCCCGATCCGCCGTCTCCTGATTCGCCGTCTCTGAATCCTGCCTCTCCATGATCCGAGATCCTAGGAGTCTTTCCACAAGTTATCAACAAGAAAATTTGTTGCATTCGGAACAAGCTTGCTTGTATATAGAACAAATAGGGAACAAACAGTCTAGCGGCATGAATCGGAGAAGGGAAGGAGCTTTCAGGGATGCAGGATGGGAAGCAGGATGCCGGGCAGCGGAAGAAGGGGCAGGTACGCCAGGGCCAGATGAGCCACGAGGAGGACGTGGAGGCGACGCCGGAAGAACCGAGGGACAGCCTGGGCGAACTGGCCCGGCGCCTGTCGGGGCGAGTGGCCTGGCAGCGCATGAGCGCGGCGGCGACGCGGCGTGCCCTGGGCCTGCCGCCGCCGCCTTGTCGCGAACGTGCCGAGTACGAGGAGGGCCGCCTGGACCGGGCCGCCGGCTGTCGCCGGCCGCGGCAGGGCACGCTGGCCTATCGCACCGGCTTCCGCGCGCCCCGCCTGCCCGGCACGGCTGCGCGTGCGGCGGCGCGCGTGAAACAGGCAGGGGAGGAGCGCCGATGACACGCGCACAGGCACGGCGCCGCCTGGCGCTGCAACGCGCAACGGCGGCATCCGAGACCGCCGCGCCCGCGGCTTGGCAGGAGCGGCAGGCGCCGACCACCGCCGTGGAGGTCCGCCTGGGCCAGCGCCTGGAGCGGCAGGGCGACGGGCGCCTGGCGCTGGTGACCCTCAGCCAGGTCCGGACGCGGCGCCGGCGCGTGGATGCGCGTCTGTGGGACGGGCTGTCGCACGAGGAGCAGGCGGCGGCCGAATGCATCTGGCAGGCCTTCGCCGTGCTCGCCCGCGGCATGGGCCTGGCCTCTTGCGCCCTGCCGCGCGAGCGGGTGGACGGGACGCCGGCCGACGGCGAGGGCGCGCGCCGCCTGGTCGACCTCTATTTCCGCTGGGCCCGGCGCTGCACCGCCGAGGGGGTCGAGCACGCCACCATCATGGACGTGCTGGGCTATGGCTACAGCTGCGCCGAGACCGACCGCAAGCGTCGCCGCCGCAAGGGCCACACCCGCGCCCAGCTCGACGCCGGCCTGGCCCTCTACTGCCGCCTGCGCGGCTGGCCGGTTCGGCGGCGGTGAGGGGCGCATGGAGGCTTTCAAGCTTCTGGAAATACGTCACCCTCACGCTGAGGCGCGAGCTGCAGGCGAGCCTCGAAGCGTCTTGGCACGAGTGGTGGAACCGAGGCTCATGCCAATGGCGCAGCCGGCGCCAAGATGTTTCGAGGGGCAGCTACCGCGGCCCGCCTCAACATGAAGACATTCTTAGTGTGCTGAAAAACAAAGGCTTAGCATTTGCGGGCAAAGGGGAATAAGCCTCGCAACCCAGTCGAGAGCGTGTCGAAGGAATGCCGACACGGGCGATGCAATATGTATCATATCATGATACATATTTATGGACTTGATGCTGGATAAGGTCAAATCGAATGCTGTCTGAAATGCCCCCAGTCCATCCCGGCGAAATCTTGCGTGAGGAATACCTGGTTCCCTTGGGGCTATCCGCCGGTGCCTTGGCGAGGCGATTGGGCGTGCCGCGCACGCGCATTGAGCGCCTGGTGAAGCAGGAAACGCCGATCACACCGGACACGGCTCTGCGTCTGGCACGCTTTTTCCGCACAAGCCCGGAATTCTGGATGAACATGCAGGCCACCCATGACCTGAAGGTCGAGGCGGAGAGGAAGAAACGCGAGTTGGATGCCATCGAGTCCTTCGAGGCGGCGTGATGCACTTGAGGGTATTTTGGTAGAGGAGCAAACAAGCTCAAGATGAGAGTATCGTTTATCGCATTGGTATTAAACAAAAACCGCCTCACGCTGAGGTGCCCGCGAGAGCGGGCCTCGAAGCGTCTTGGCACAGGCGGCCCGGCTGGTCTCATGCCAATGGCACAGCCGGTGCCAACATGTTTCGAGGGGCCGCTACCGCGGCCCACCTCAACATGAGGTCATTCTTAAGGTGCTGAAAAAACTATTTTTTCGTATCCAGGAATTTGCGTAACCGAAATGATAGGACCTTCATTGCGCACCCCGGCACAGCCGGGTCTTCCCAGGTTCAGAAGGCGGGGGTGAAGCCGCGCTCGAGGCAGGCCTTGCGCGGCTCGTGGACGGCGAGAGCGCGCGGGGAGACCTCCCGGAAGGGAATCTGGAGCCGGAAAATCTCGAAGGTGATCATCCCGCTCGTGCAGTTGACGAGGATGTTCACCACATGCCCGCGATAGGCCATGCCCGTCCGGGTAATATCCAGCTCGGTCCAGTCGATCGGCGTGCCGCTGTAGTCATCGTAGGGTGGCGCGTAGCCGCCGCGGGTGCGGTCAAAGGCCTGTACATCGAGAAACGTACCGATGGCGAGCAAGGCGACGAGCAGCACGCCGGAAAGGGCGAAGGCGTTACGTGCCAGGTTCATGATCCTGTGCCGGACCGTCATGGTGTCCTCCCTGGTTTGGCCGGCTCTTGAACGCGGGCGCGCTGGTCAGGTCACAAGGACCGCGTCGAGCGATCGACGCGGAGAGAGACGGGCCGGCTCCGCGGCATGGCCGGCCCGGAACACGAAGGTGGGGTGCCAGGCGGCATCGCCGGTCAGGGCGGCCAGCTGTTCGGCCGTGCGCGGCGGGGCGCCCGTCTGCGCTTCGCGATCCACCCGCTCCGCCGGCTGGTTGAGTGGCTGCGCGACGAGGCCCTTTGACGTGAGCCAGAGATGCAGCCTTTGCCAGAGCCGCCCCGCCTGGAGCGCCGCGGCCGGATCGTAGAGGTCTGGCACGGCGATCATGCCGAGCAGCGGCGCCGTCGCGACGTGAACCTCGCGGGTGCCCTTGAGCCATTGCTGGTCCGCCTCCTCGCCGGAGGGCGCGGGCAGGATCTTGGCGAGGGCGTTGAGCAGGGGCGGCAGGCCCACGGCATCGAGGGTCACGCCGTCGCGATGCTCCTGCACCGCCTGCCAGTCGAAGCGGAACCAGCGGGCACTGTCCCTCGCCATCTGGCGGTCGTCGATGATCGCCTGGGTGCTGGAGACGATCAGCTTGCCCAGCCTGTCCCGCTCCGCCTCCGCGCCGGGACCGAAGAGAAACAGCCGCAGGGGTGGATCCGCCGGGACCAGCGCCTGCAGCTCCTCCTCGAGCCCGCCGGGCAGCGCGCGGGCGGTGTCATAGGCACCGCGATGGGTGTGACGCTCGGGAATGGCCGTGAACAGATCGCTCGTTGCCGCCTGTCCCGGGGACAGCCCGAGCACCGCCACCCGTTCGAGCGTCTCCTCCCGGGGCCGGGTCAGGGGACGGATAGATGTGGCCGAGACCTCGGCCTCGAGTCCCTGGGCCCTGGCGGCCTGGACCATGTTTTCCAGGACACAGCCCAGGGACAGCATCATCTCGCGACGGTAGGGGTCGAAGCTGCCCAGGTGACGGCTGTGATCGGCATAGAGCGTGATGGTCTCGCCGTCGACCTGGAAGCGCCAGGGCTGGGTGTTGTGTGCATTGGAGGCCAGGATGCCTGCCTTGACCAGGGCCAGCGGGCCCTCGTCGGCGGGTGGCCAGGACTGCCAGGGGGCATAGGCCGGGCCCTCGCCGACGGCGAACACGCCGTTGTGCCAGCTGCGCCAGGCAAGCCCGCCGCCGGTGAGGGTGCCCAGTCCCGTCAGGCCTGCCCCCAACAGGCGGCGGCGTGTCATCTCGAATTTCATGGGTCTTGGTCCAGGTTGGTGGCCGGGGAGATCGAGTCTGCAGACGGATGCGGCAGCTGCACCGCGGCCAGCATGTGCTCCGCAGTCCTGCACAGCTGTGTCCAGCCGGCCTCCGACTGCAGGTCGAGGCCGTTGAAGACAGACAGGTGACGGCCGCGCGCCGCGAGATAGTTGGCGGCCGCCCCCAGCAGGGTGAGCAGCGGCGCGACCTGGGCCAGGAACTCGGACTCCGCAACACCGAAGCGCTCCGCCAGGCAACGCATCACGGCCAGGCTGCGCTGCTCGCGCACGCTCTCGAGCGCCGCCGTCAGTTCGTTGCGCGCGCTCATTTCCCAGGCGATCACCTCCAGGGTCACGGGATGGCGGCGCAGGAAGGCGACATGACGCTCGAACACACGAGCCAGGGTCTGCGCCAGCGCGTCCGAACTGTCCGGGTCGGGCAGCGGCTCGGCCAGCAGGTCGTCGACCCGCCACCAGAAGTCGCCGGCCTCGGCATAGGCCGTCAGCAGGCCGGACAGCCCGCCGAAATAGCGATAGATCAGAACCTTGTCGACGCCGGCGCGGCGCGCGAGCGCGTTGATGCCGACGCCCGCGAAACCCTCGTCCAGAATGACGGCCTCGACAGCCTGGATCAGGCTGGTTTCGGTCGTGTCCCGGTCGCGGGGAGCGGTGTCGTTCATGCTGCAAGCCTTTATGTCACTGATGAGTGACATTGTATAGTCACCGGATGGTGACATGTCAAGGCCTGTCGCTGGATACTTCAGGCACGGCTTCGATGCAGGCTGGGCTGGGCTCAAGCCAACGGCATAGCCGGTGCCGGCATTCTTCGAGGGCGTACTGAGCACGCCGCCTCAGAATGAGGATAGGTTTAAGGTACTGATATAAAACAAAAAAATGACTCACGCTGAGGTGCTCGCGTTAGCGGGCCTCGAAGCGTCTCGGCGCAGGTGGTGCGTCCGGGCTCGCCTTTATACGTGGCGCCGTGCCCGCCTGCGCATGGCTTCTGCACGTGCGGACGGACCGGATCGGCGCCGTCAGGAGGCGTCGGTGGAGGGCCGTGCGTCCCGGGACTTCGAGCTGGAGGGGCAGAAGACGCGGCAGAGCATGCGGGTCAGCGCGTTGCCGCGGCGGCCGGTTTCTGGCTTGCCGGTTGGGCCGGCCGGGGTGGCTCCGCCTTCGGCTTCCCAGTCGCTGACGGCTTCGCTGTCCGGGGACTTGCCGGACGCGCCCTTGGACGGGCCGGCGGACGTGGTCTTGCGGGAGGTCATGTGGGGTCTCCTGGTGTGAGGGGATGTGCGGCGCCGGGGGGTCAGCGCGCGGTGGCTGTCTTGCGGGGCGCGCCGCCGGTCGGGCTGGGCCTGGGCGGGGCGCCGAAGGGTGAGTTGGCGGCCTGCGGCGTCTTGACCTGCTTGGGTTTTCGGGGCTCGCGCCCGCTACGTTTCTGGCCTTTCGCCATGGGAGTATCCTTTCCGGGTGTTTTGCGCGCTGTTCACGCGCGTGTGAGTGAAGGGGTGTGCGTCAGGCGGAGGGCGCGTCTTTGTGCGCCCGGTCGCGGGTCAGCGCGGCCTGCAGCTTCAGATGATCGATCGCGATCGTCTCGCGCGGCTTGCGGCCCGAGGTGACGGCCGGCAAACGGATGAAGGTGGCCACGCGGCGATAGGCCACCCAGGTTGCGCCGGCAATCACCTCCTCATCCTCCTCGACGGCGTAATCGCCGGCGGGCTGGAGGCCGTCGAGGCCATCCAGGGCGAAGGGCGCGAAGAAGTGAACGATCCTTTGGCGTGTGCGGGTGGCCATGGGCCATGTCCTTCGCCCGGGCGCAGCAAACGCTGTCCGGGCCGGTCTCGTGGAATGCGGGGAAGGGGCGGCGGCGCGGATTCTGGCACCGTGCGGCGCCGGACCCTTGGCCTGCATATCAATCGACAGAGACTGCCGCGCAAATGCGGTTTATTTAAGGCCCTGTTTCGCGGGGCCCGGCGGCTGGCCGTCGCCCAGGCCGAGCGCGCGCTGCATCAGCACGGTGTCGAGCCAGCGGCCGTGCTTCCAGCCCACCGAGCGGAACGTGCCCACCAGGGTGAAGCCCATGGCCTCGTGCAGGGCGATGGAGGCGCGGTTGGCGGAATCGCCGATCACGGCCACCATCTGGCGGAAGTCGCGCGCCGCGCACTCGGCGACCAGCTGGCTCAGCAGGGCGCGGCCGACCCCGCCGCCGCGGGTGTCCGCGCTGACATAGACCGAGCTTTCCACGGTGCCGGCATAGGCCGGGCGCGGACGATAGGCGCCGGCGTAGGCAAAGCCGATCACCGCGCCGTCGCGCAGCGCCACGATGTGGGGATAGCCGGCGGCCAGCAGCGCCGCGCGCCGCGCTGCCATCTCGTCTTCGCCGGGCGGCGCCAGCTCGAAGCTGCCGGTGCCGTGCCGCACCGCCTCGCCATAGATCGCGGTGATCGCCGGGATGTCGTCGTCCCGGCTGGCCCGGATCTCCGGCGCCGTGAGCGTGGCGGCTGTCATGCTGGTGCGTCCCTGCTGTGCCCGATGGGGAAAGGATACGAAGCGCCGGCGGAGGTGCAAGGGGGTTGGCGGGTGCTTTCAGAAAACAAGTTGGGCTGGAAAGGCATGCAGATGGCGTCCGTCTGCCCCCTACTCCAACCGTTCCAGCAGGCCGGCGATCACGCGGCAGCGGGGCTCCAGGGAGCTGACCAGCAGGTGCTCCTCGTGGGTGTGGGGGCCGCCGCCGCAGACACCCAGGCCGTCCAGGGTGGGGATTTCCAGGGCGCCGGTGAAGTTGCCGTCGCTGCCGCCGCCGAACTGGCCGTGCTCCAGGGTCAGGCCCTGTTCGGCGGCGATCGCGCGCGCCGTTTCATAGAGGTTCAGAGTGCCCGCGTGCGGCTTGAACAGCGGGCGCACCGGGCCTTCCTCGACCTCGATGTGTCGGTCCTCGCCCTGTTCGGCCAGGCCCAGGACGCGGGCGCGCACCTCCTCCATGTCGGCCTCGGTGGGGGCGACGCAGAGCAGCTGGGCGCTGCACTCGATGGGCATGACGTTGGCGAAGGTGCCGCCCTGGATGACGCCCACGGAATAGGTCACGCCGCGCGCGAAGTCGGACCAGGAATCCACCTGCTGGATCACCCGGGCCATCTGGCTGATGGCGCTGCGCCCGGCGCGGTTGTCGGCGCCGGCATGGGCCGGGCGGCCGTGACAGCGCAACAGGAAGCGCAGGAAGGCATGGCGGCCGGTCACCAGCTTGCCCTCGCGCGACGGCTCGGGCACCAGGACGTGGCGGTGCCGCCGCGCCTCGGCCTCGATCAGCGGGCGTGAACTGGGCGTGCCGACCTCCTCGTCGGGGATGACCATGACGGTGACGGGCAGCTTCGGGCGCCCGCCGTCGCGCAGCACCTGGCGCAGGGCGTGGACGGCCAGGTAGAGGCCGCCCTTCATGTCGAAGATGCCGGGGCCATAGACCCGGTCGCCCGCGCGCCGGATGGGCAGGGGACCGTCCAGCGTGCCCTCGGGGTGCACCGTGTCCACATGCCCCAGGATCAGGATGCCCGGCCCCTCCATCTGCCCCGGGAAGCGCGCCAGCAGCACGTCGCCGTAGCCCTGGCCCTGATCGACGCGCTCGATGGCGCCGCCCAGGGCGCTGAGCTCGCCCTCCACGGTGTCGACCATGCGGTTGACGGCTTCGCGGTTGTAGCTGGGGCTTTCGATGGCGACCCAGTCCAGGAGGCCGGAGAGGATGGAGTCGGGGTTGAAGGCGTTGGATCGGGTCATGGGGGCCGCCGGTGGTTCGGTTGGAAGGCAGGTGGGACGCTTGACCGGAGAGCGGCCTGGCGCAGTTCGTTCTTGGCGTTGCGCGCTTGGGGGCGATGTTAACGCTGCGTCCCGGGCAGGGACAGCAGCAATTGCAAGCGCGTGCCGGTTTCCGCCATCGCTTTTTATACGCGCAGTGCGGCTGCCGAGCAGGGGTGTCTGGATGAAGGGGCCGTCATGGCGTGAAGTCTCTTGTTCTTGATATGCGCTTATAGTGACGCTATATTACGTCAGTAAAAGCGGCATTCTATGTGACGGGAGAAGGTCATGAACCTGGCACAATACTCCGACGAGGGGTACTTCGCGCCGCGCAAGATCGCGGACGCCCTGCGCACCACCAGTGACGAGATTGCCCGCACGGTCGGCCTGGGCAAGGACGCGGTCCAGCGCCGCGATCGCATCCGCTCGAACAAGACACAGCGGCGGCTGCGTGAGATGGTCGAGGTGATCAACAAGGTCGAGCCGCGCTTCGGGTCCCTGCTGATCGCCTATGCCTGGTATCGTTCGGAGCCGCTGGCCGGTTTCTCGGGCCAGACCGCCATGCAGCTTGTGCGCGAGGGCCGCGCGAACGAAGTGCTCGACTATATCGACGCCGTCGATGCCGGTGTGCACGCCTGATCAGCAGCATGAACTATCGCGGCAAGCTCTATCGCGCGCTGAATCCCGTTCATGCACGCCAGCCCCTGTCCGGACGGGGCGCCGAACTTCACGGCGGCCGTTTCAATTCGAAAGGCCTGCCGGCGCTCTATGCCTCCCTGACCGTGATGACGGCGCTGCGCGAGGCCAACCAGGTGGGCAGCCTTCAGCCCACGACGCTCGTCTGTTACGAGGCAGACATCGAAAGCGTCTTTGACGGCCGCGAATCGGCCGCGCTCGAGGCCAGGGGCATGACCTTGCAGGCCCTGGCTGACCCGACCTGGCGCGACCAGATGAAAGCCAGCGGGGACGCGAAGACCCAAATCTTTGCACGCCAACTCATTGATGAGGGCTATCACGCCCTGCTTGTCCGGAGCTTTGCCCCCGGCGCAACGGAACAGGACCTGAACCTGGTCCTCTGGCGCTGGGGAAATGCCGCCCCGGCGCGCTTGAGCCTGATCGATGACGAGAACCGTCTGGCGTGATGGTCCGCTACAACGTCGGCTGCCGGGATGAGGAGGTCTGCACCTGAAGAAGGTGGATGAGGATTATTTTGGGTAAATGCTCTAGCTGGACAGTCCAGGAATCAACCTGGCAGAGCGTCAGAGGCTGCTCTTCTCATTCGCTGTCGGGTTTGGTTAAGTGAGCCGGAGATATGACAGCCGGGGGCGAGCATGACCGTTTGGCACTTTGTGGATGATGATGCGGGTTACCTGGATTGGCTCAAACAACACCCCTTTGGCTTTGTGGTGAACCTGCGCCGTAGCTTCGATCCAGATTATGTCGTTCTTCATTGTGCCAGTTGCGTCTCGATCCAACGATACCCGAAAATGAAGAGCGAACCCGGAGGCTTTACCGAACGCGGCTATACAAAGCTCTGCGGCGAGTCTCTAGGCTCTCTTGAGCAGGAATTGGAACGGTTCACAACACGGCCCGAGCCGTTCTCCAAACGTTGTTCCCTCTGCATGCCTAAATCGGAGTAGGGCTCTCGCTCCCAGCTCGTTAGATGATTCTTCCGACAGTGGGAAATAGGGACCGACATTAACCATCCCGTCATTGCCCGAAGATCTATGAAGGCCATGCACTCTACGCTGAGGCATAGCCGTCGCCCGTGAACAATCCGCCTGAAATAAGCATCAATTGCGCCGTACTCGTAAAGATGGTAGAGGCTAAGAAAGAAATACAACGATAAATTCCGGATCATCCAGGGGGCTTCCATGAATACGTTGCCGGAGATGCTGAAACAGGGCGACAAGGCGCGGCTGTTTCCCGTTCTTGCCGATACCAGTCGAGAAGGCCGTATGGCCTCCATATTCCTCGCCGCCTTGCCGATGGTTCCGTCTCTCGCCGAAGAAGTTCTGGGTACGGCCGGCTTTCGCGTCGGCAAGCGCACGCGCATGGAGACCTATACGGAGGTCGTGCTGAAGAATGGCCCGACGACAAATGACCGACCGGATGGACTGATCATTGCGAAGAACCCGAAGTCTTCCTGGTCCGCTCTTGTGGAAGCGAAGGTGGGGAAGGCGGAGCTCCAGCCTGAACAGGTTGAACGCTACCTGGAGCTTGCCAAGGCCAATGATATCGATGCCGTGGTCACGATCTCGAACCAGTTCGTGGCGCGCGCCGATCAGTCACCGGTCCCGGTTTCCAAGAAGCTGACCAAGAAGGTTGGCCTCTATCACTGGTCCTGGACCTGGCTCAGGACCCAGTGCGAGATCCTCCATTACCAGCAATCGGTCGAGGACCAGGAGCAAAAGTTCATCGTCTCCGAGTTCCACCGCCTGCTGCAGCATCCGGGCACGGGTATCGAGCGCTTTACCCAGATGGGCCAGAACTGGAAGGAGATTGTCCAGTCCGTCACGAACAAGGAGCATCTCAAGAAAAGCAGTCCGGATGTGGAGGACGCGGTTGCGTGCTGGTTCTCCGAGACGCGCGATCTGAGCCTGCAGTTGTCCCGATACATCGGGAAACCGGTCAAGGAACGGATCGAGCGCAAGTTCCAGTCGGATGGAGCTGCGCGGCTTAAGCAGGGAATCTCCAATCTGGTTGAGACGAATTCGCTGACCAGCGGGTTTGTGGTCCCGGATGCTGCCGCCGATATCGAGGTCTGCGCAGACCTGGGGTTCAAGACCATCGAAGTCTCCATGAAACTCAAGGCACCGACGGACCGGAAATCGCCAAAGGCGCGCGTGAACTGGCTACTCAAGATGCTCAAGAAGGATGATCCGAGACTGATCATCGAAGCACACTGGCCGGGACGGAAGCCACCCACGCAGAAAGAGGTCGATGCATTACGGGAAGACTCCAGCGCGATCGAAGACGGATCATCGGAAACGTCTCCCCATTCGCTCGAGGTCAAGTTGGTCGAACACTTGGGGATGAAGCGGTTTGCGGGACGCAGAACCTTCATCGAGGACCTAGAGCGCATTGTGCCGGAGTTCTATGACCTGGTCGGCCAGTACGTAAAACCATGGCAAGCTCCCCCGCCTAAACCCAGAAAGAGGGCTCCTTCTGAGGACCAGTTGCAGAGTGAAGAAGAAACGATTCTAGAAGATGAAGATCAGAGGTTTGGAGCATAGCCTTTGAGTGTCTGGCCCGAAAAGAGTTGAGTGATTTCAGTCTCTTATGATTTCTCCGTGTGTTGAGCAACCGATGGAGCCGCAAGATGTGAACTGAAACCGCTTGCCCGATGTATGATCGCAGTGCCCTAAGGTATGGAAGTGATATCACTGATGCCGAATGGGCTCTGATCACACCGCAGTTGCCCGAAGCGCGCGCTCTTGGGCGGCCGCGCGTGACCTGCCTGCAGCGAGGTCGTCAACGGGATCTTCTACATCCTGCGTACGGGCTGCCAGTGGCGGTTCTTTCCCCGGGACTTCCCGCCGCGCTCGACGGTGCAGCGCTATTTCTACGCCTGGCGCGACGATGGCACGTGGCAGACCATCAACCATCTCCTGGTCATGGCTGCGCGAGAAGCCGAAGCCCGCAGTGCCAGTCCGATCATTGGGATCCTCGACAGCCAGTCGGTTAAGGCGAATGAAAGCGGCGGTGTGTCTTGGTTTCGATGCCGGCAAGAAGGTGAAGGGCCGGAAACGTCATATCCTCACCGATACCGGCGGCCTGCTGATCTCTGGAATCGGGCACAGGACTGGCGTCGAGGATTGTGATGGTGTGCCCGACCTGCTGACGGATATACGCAGTGCCTATCCTTGGCTGTGCCTCGTGTTTGCCGATGTCGCCTAAGTTGGGGCCAAGCTCATGAGGGCGCTCAAGCGTCTGGGCGATGGACACTTTAGGTTGTGCGTTGCAGCGATGCCGCAAGTGGCTTCGAGGTGCTGCCGCTTCGCAGGGCTGTCAAGCGAACGCTGGCTTAGCTCAACCGCAACCGCCGCCTCGCCAAGGGTGAGCCATCGACAGTGCCCAAGCATAGCTTCACCCCACCCGCGTCCAAATCCTCATCAGGCGCCTCGCAACGTATTGATATCATGTAAAATATTTTAAGTTAGCCTCTCAAGTTATCTGAAAATGAATTAACCCTCGTCATCCATTTCCCTAATAAGTTTTTTATATTCCTTCATAGTCAAAGGCTCAGCGTCTTCTATTCCTTCAAAAGAATTAAGTAGTTGGGAAACATTTTTATTACGAGAATTACTAATTATATCTGCAATAAACTTGGAAGTTGCTTGCTCTGTACTATCCAATATAGTAGTATTTAGATTATCAATACTTGTCATAGTAGCTTGATATTCAAAACTAATGGAATTCACCCCCACATTAAATTCTTCTTGTTTTCCAAGCTCAGTATAAACACGCGATATACTCCTGACATTCATGGTCCCAACGCAAGTTCCTCTTTCCGTTCTCCATCCTACCGTATTTATAAGAAACTTGGGGGTAAATAGACTAGTACTTGCGAGTGGTTCCTGGTAGACGCGGATATCGCTTTGCTCAAATGCCAGACGTGCTTTCTGGCGAACGGTTTCCACGTTCGTCCAACACCCACCTTCAACGTCATCAACTACTTCCAGATGTACGTTCTGAATCAAGCCCAACGATTCTTCCAAGGATATATAAGTTGGATATGTGGACTCTGATTCTTGGCCTAATGCCTCTCTGGCATTCAATATAAGAGCCGTTGAGAGCACCGCCGTCATCATAGCGAGTAAGAAATAGACAGCATTTGCTGTACATCTATTTGGAGTTCTAAGCCCCATAAACCCTGCCTCACATACTCCCAAGTACGTTAGTTTAGTGGTTAGGAGTTTATACCAAAGCCTAACTCAAATTTGAGCTTTCAAGGAAACGATTTTTCCCAAACCGTCGATGGGATGATTGGCACCGCAATCACTCTGCACCCTCGCTTACCATTGGCTTGACACATACTGACGTGACCCCCCATTACCATTCAGAAATCAAAGGTAATTTCTCAGACATGAGGGTTGCGCATGGGAGGGGGGCAAAACGACCTGAACTTGCTCGTTCGATGCATAAGTTTCACGGTATCGAGCGGACATCGGGCAGAACAAGAAGCCATTGACACTCTTGAGCACTCTGGCTCTTCGAGTGCAGTCAACATACTCAGGATGGTACGGATCCAAAGAGAGATTATCGCAGTTGGTGCTTTTTCTATGTATGAATCCCTACTTCAATCCGAGCTTGAGTGGTCAAGGCCATTTGATGAATTACGGGATCGTTTGGAAGAACAAGAGCACCATGACCTCTCCAGTCGTTTCGAAGATTACAGGTTAGCTATCAATGTTTTGAAACATGGGACCGGGTTAAGTCACACACGCCTACTAGAAAGACGGGAAGAACTTGAATTTGCGATCAAAGAACCATCCACGTTCTTTTACGAAGGTGACATAACGGAAGGACAATCACTCATTGATGTAGACGAGAAATTCGTGCAGAGATGTGCGGAATTAATTAAAGAAACGCGAAATAAAATAGATAAATAACGAAATATAAATATATAATTTATAGATATATACATAAATATATAAATGACATATCATTTAGAGCATGGTTTAATGAATCAGATTTAAGCATCCATTCTCCCATTTCCGCGCACTATTAAGATTCTATTTGAGAATATAATCAATAACTGATTCTGCGTAGAAGCATGCTTCCTATGGCGACAAGCGTCATGGCCTAGGAGACGTCGATGCGATATTCGTAATCGCGCACCAGTCGGCTCCAACGCATCAGCCAGCTGAAGATGTACTCGACGACCCATTGCCGCGGCAGCGCCTAGAATCCAAAATCCTGGTCGATTCACACACCACCTCGATGACGAAGTCGTGGAAGGCGACCTTATCCGTGAGCTGGGTCCGATCATAGGCGCCATCGGAAAAGAGATGCTTGAGCCAGGGTTAGCGCTTGCGAATGGCGTACAGGATCATTTGCGCTCCGGCGCTGTCCGAGATATCCACCGGGATGAAGTTGATCATCAGCAGACGCATATCGGTATCCACCGCAACATGATGCTTGCGCTACACGGTCTTCTTGTCGCTATCGAAGCCCCGTTCCGCTCCCGGCGCGGGGCCTTCACCGGCTGGCTGTCCAGAAGTGAGCCTAGCTTAATAGATAGGGGTACGGTCCCCTAACGCTTTGTCCAAGCAGCACTGGGCCAGAAATAAGGGAGCCCCATGTCTTGCTTACCCGTTTTCAACGGGCGTCCTTGATTGCAAGGGATCGGCAATCTCCATAAGATTTTGAACAGGATTTTAAGAAAGAACATCGAGCTCTTACTTGCGAGAGGCTGCATGATAGGCTCGGTTGGTGGCAAAGACCGGTTGAAATAAGAAAGTTTTATCAGCCATTTAATTGAGCAGGCATCTGTTTGAAAGAGTAAGGTCTTCTTGAATAGAGGCCGCTATTTCGTGGATTGAAAAGTGAACGGTCTAAAAAAGCCAAGAAGGCTTCAGAAAGAAGTCTAGAAAGGTAAGGTCGGGCCTGCGCCAGGCGGATCGCTTCAGCCCGGCCGGGTGAAAGCCATCAATCCCCTTGACACCCGGGGCTTGTTCCGGTTATGTTCACCTATCATCGAAAAGTTTGAGCGGAACCCGCGGCCCCTGGGGCGGCGGGTTTTTTCGTGGGGAAAGGCCGATGGGTGCGGACGGGGAGGATCAGGGCGGAGACGCTGGTGGAGCGGCCAACGCCACCGCTGAAGACTGGCGCGACTTTCTCTGTCGCCGCTTGGCGGCGGGGGAGGTGCTGGGGCAGCTCTGCGGGCGGCGCGGCATTCCCGAGCGCGCAGCGGTGCTGGCGGCGCTGGCGGGCGAGCCGGGGCTGGCGCGGCGCTTCGCGCTGGCCCTGCAGCTGCAGCGGCAGCAGTGGGCCGAGGAGATCCTGGAGATTGCGGACGGCAGTGAACCGGCGGACCCGGAGGGCGACGGGCGCCTGGCGCTGAGCCATGCCCGCCTGCGCATGGAGGCGCGGCGCTGGGTGCAGGAGATGACGCGCCGGGCGGCGGCGCTGCCTGCGGAGGGTTTCGCGTCGGACGGTTCTGGAAAGAAGGGCATTGCGGACGACAGTGCGGATGCGGGCGCCGAGCGGGCGGAGGCCCTGCTGGCCGCGGCCCAGCTGGACCGGTCCGAGCGCGCCTTCCTGCGCCGCCTGCTGAACAAACGGCTGGCCCGGAAAGACCGGCGCCCCACAAGATAACGACGCCCCAGAGGTTAGTTTCTCCGGGGCGCCGCTGTTTCAGACTTTGACGTGATCGCCCTTTGGGCGCCGCCAAGTCAGGCCGTGTCTTCCTCTTCCATCGGGTTGAAGATCTCGTGGTTCTCCTCGCCCTCGACGATGAGGTGGCCGGCCAGGCCGCGTTCGGCGCGCGACAGGGCGTGGTCCACCAGCACGTAGGTGCCCGGCACCTGGGTGGTGAACTCGGTCATGATGGCGCCGCCCGCCGGCACCATGGCCGTCTGCACGTTCTCCAGCGGCGGGCTGGTCAGCGAGCCATAGGGATGGACGCGGTCGAAGATCTCGCCGATCACGTGGAAGGCCGCGGAATAGTTGGGCCCGCCGGAGCCGTAGAAGATGCGCACGCTCTCGCCCACCTGGGCCTTCAGGGGATAGTGGTCGGTCAGTGCGCCCACGTGGCCGTTCATCACGAAGAACTCGGGCCGCTCGTTCAGCAGCTTCTCGTAGCTCTCGGTCAACAGGCCCGAGGTGCCGAAGGCCTCCTCGGTATAGATCTCGCCCTGCATGACGTAGAACTCGCGATCCACGGGGGGCAGGCCCTCCTCGGGCTCGACCAGGATCATGCCGTACATGCCGTTGGCGATGTGCAGCGCCACCGGCGGCACGGCGCAGTGATAGACGTAGATGCCGGGATTGAGCGCCTTGAAGGTAACCTTCTTGGTCTCGCCCGGCGCCGCCGTGGTGGCCTCGGCGCCGCCGCCGGGGCCGGTGGCGGCGTGGAAGTCCACGTTGTGCATCATCCAGCTGTCATCGGCGTTCTTCATGGTGACTTCCACCGTGTCGCCGACGCGCACCCGGATCATGGGGCCGGGCACCGTGCCGTTGAAGGTCCAGAAGCGGAAGGTGCTGTTGTTCGACAGATGGGCTTCCAGCTCGATGGTCTCCAGCTCCACCTGGACGGTGGCCGGTTCGCTGCGCTCGATGGGCGCGGGCACGTTCACCGGGTTCTCGGCGATGTCCGCCATCTCGGGGTGCGCGGGGTTCACCGAGTAGAGGCGGTTGCTCATGGTGCCGCTATGGTCGTGCTCGGCCAACTGGACCTCGCCCTGTTTCTGGGCGAGGGCCGGCGAGGCGCCGAGCAGGCTGCCCAGGCCCAGGCCGGCGCCTCCGGCAAGCACCCCGCGGCGGCTGACACCGGGGCCGGTGCTGCGCTGTCCTGTCTGTTCGGGGGTGTGGGCAGGGGCGTCGACGTTCTGGTCGTCCTGTTCTGACATGGTGCCTCCTCAGGTTCCGAGGTTTTGAGGTCCCGGCCGCGCGGCAGCGGCCAGGCGCCGGACCTTCTCGGGCAGGCAACGAACCGGGCGGATCGCATGGGACGCCTGCCCGTCTTGAGAGTTCCGGCGAAGGTCTATCCAGCCACAGGTTGGGGTTAAGATGCATCCTGTAAACCTTTTTTCGTGTGCTGCGGCGACCATCGCGGCATGAGCGCAGCGCGCAACGGAGGCAGAGGACATGGCACCGCGTGCGCTGCAGGAGCGACCTTGGCGGCACGAGAGCTTCGGAAGGGAAAGCTGCCGCGCGGCCTGGATGATCCGGCCCTGCTGGACGACCCTGGAACCGGCCTGGCGGCGCTGGACCGGCTGGAGGCGGCGGGCTCGCTGTCGGCCTTCATCGAGCTGGCCTGGCCGGTGCTGGAGCCGGGGCGGCGCTATCGCGGCAACTGGCACATCGACGCGCTCTGCCGCCACCTGGAGGCGGTCAGCCGGGGCGAGATCACGCGCCTGCTGATCAACGTGCCGCCGGGCACCATGAAGTCCCTGACGGTCAGCGTCTTCTGGCCGGCCTGGGAATGGGGGCCCCTGGGCCGGCCCTGGCTGCGCGGCGTGCTGGCCAGCTATTCCCAGCGGCTGTCGATCCGCGACAACCTGCGCTGCCGCCGGCTGGTGGGCTCGGACTGGTACCGGGCGCGCTGGGGCGGCGGCGTGCAGCTGTCGCGCGAGCAGAACGCCAAGGCCCGGTTCGAGACGCGGGCCGGCGGCTTCCGCCTGGCAACTTCGGTGGGCGGGCTGGCCACCGGCGAGCGCGGCGACCGCTTCGTGATCGACGATCCGCACAACGTGCAGCAGACGGACTCGGACCGGGTGCGCGAGGCCACGCTGCGCTGGTTCCTGGAAACGGTGCCCACGCGCCTGAACGATCCGGCGCGCTCGGCCCTGGTGGTGGTGATGCAGCGGGTGCACGAGCGCGATGTCAGCGGCCTGATCCTGGCCCGGGCGATGGACTACGAGCACCTGATGCTGCCCATGGAGTTCGAGCCCGACCGGCGCTGCGTCACCCGCCTGGGGCCGGCCGATCCGCGCCGACGGGCGGGCGAGCTGCTGTGGCCGGAACAGTTCCCGGCACGCGAGGTCGCACGCTTGAAGGACACGCTGGGCAGCTACGCCGCCGCCGGCCAGCTGCAGCAGCGGCCGGCCCCGCGGGAAGGCGGGCTGTTCCGCCGGGACTGGTTCGCGATCGCGGGCGCCCTGCCGGCCGACTGCACGTCGGTGCGCGGCTGGGACCTGGCGGCCACGCGGGCCGGCGCCGGGGCCGGGGCCGACCCGGACTGGACCGTGGGCGTGAAGCTGAGCCGCTCGGCCGAGGGGATCTTCTACATCGAGGATATCGTCCGCCTGCGCGGCAGCGGCCTGGAGGTCGAGCGCGCCATCCTGACCTGTGCGCAACAGGACGGGCCCGGCTGCCTGGTGGCCCTGCCCCAGGACCCGGGGCAGGCGGGCAAGGCCCAGGCGGCCTGGCTGGTGCGCCGGTTGGCCGGCTATCGCGTGAAGGCCAGCCCGGAAAGCGGCGACAAGGTCACGCGCGCCGCCCCGGTGGCCGCCCAGGCCGAGGCCGGGAACCTGCGCCTGATCCGCGGCGCCTGGAACGATGCATTTCTGGAGGAGGCGAGCTTGTTTCCCAACGGCGCCCACAAGGACCAGATCGACGCGCTGAGCCGCGCCTTCGCCGAGCTGACCGCCGCCCGCCCGCCGCAGGTGTTTACATGAGTGGGAGGGCGTGATGCTGCATTGGCTGACGAAACGGCGGGCGGCGCCGGTGGCGGGGCCGCGGGGCAATGGCGGTGGCTTCACCGGCCTGCTGCGCCAGGGGCCGGAGCTGGAGCTGCGGCCCATCCGCGGGCGGCGGCAGGCGCTGGAGGCCTATGCCGGCTGGGTCGCTGCGGCGGCCGGGGCGCTGGCCCAGGACGTGCGGGCCGCGCCCTGGGACCTCTGGCAAAGAAGTGGCCGCAAACGGCACTGGCGGCGGCTGGACGAGACGGAGATTCCGCCCCTGCTGCGCCGGCCCAATGCACTACAGACCTGGGGCGACCTGCTGGAGCTGACGCAGCTGCACCTGGACCTGACGGGCGAGGCCTTCTGGCACCTGGTGACGGAACAGGACGGGCGTGGCCGCGCGCGGGTCACGGGGCTGCAGATCCTCTATCCGCAGTGGATCGAGGGGCCGGTGCTGGACCGCGCCGGTCTGGAGCTGGCGGGCTGGCGCCTGCAGGTGCCGGGTCGGGCGCCGCAGACCCTGCCGGCGCGCGACGTGATCTTCCTGCGCTATCCCCATCCGGCGGAGCCGCTGCGCGGCGCCTCGCCGGTGGAGGCGCTGGCCCTGTCGCACGAGCTGGACCAGCAGGCCCGGGCCTATGCCGGGGCGCTGCTGCGCAACCGGGCGACGCCGGAGCTGGTGATCACCAGCGCCGAGGAACTGACCAGCGAACAGGCCGACCTGATTCGCGAGCGCTGGCTGGACCGCTATCGCGACCCGGCGAGCGGGCCTGCGGTGCTGGGCCGCGGCGGGCAGGTGCAGCAGCTGGGCGGCCAGCTGAAGGACCTGGCCTTCCTGGAGCTGGCGCAACTGAGCCGCGACCAGGTCTTCGCCATCTACAAGCTGCCGGCCAGCAAGGTCGGCCTGACCACCGATGCCAACCGCGCCAACGCCGAGGCGGCGGACGCGACCTACAAGGAGAACGCCGTGCTGCCGCGCCTGCGTCGCATCGAGGAGGCGGTCAACCACGCCCTGCTGCCGCGGCTGGCGGAGGAGGCGGGGCCTCAGGGTAACGGCGCGGGGCGGCTGTGGTTCGAATTCGAGAGCCCGCTGCGCGAGGACCGCGAACACCTGCTGCGCCGGGCCGGGGAGCTGCTGGCCAACGGGGCCATCACCCTGGACCGCTATCGCGAGCTGCTGGGCGAGGACCCGGCGGGGGCGCGTGGCGAGGCCGAGGTTTCCGAGAGCTGAAGGGGAGGATGCATGGAAGCTGAAATGGAGACAGTTGGCCAGACGGCCGGCGTGCTGCGCCGCGCCGAAGGAACGGCCCTGGCCGATGACGGCCGGCCGGGTGCGGAGGCGGAGGACCGGCGAGTGACCTTCCGCGCCATCGGGCCGGGGGTGGACCGCCACGGCACCCGCATCGACCCGCGCGGGGTGCGCACCGCCAACTTCGACCGCAACCCGGTCTTCCTCTGGGGCCACGACGGCTATGCCGCCCAGGGCAAGGCGCCGGCGCTGGACAGCGTGATCGGCCGGGTGGTGCGGCACAGCGCCGGGGCGGCGGGCTTCGACATCGTGGTGGAGTTCGCCGAGGAAACGGTGAACCCGCGCGCCGAACAGGCCCTGCGCCTGCTGCGCGCCGGCTTCCTGCAGGCCGTGTCGGTGGGCTTCATCCCCCTGGAGAGCCGGCAGGAGGAGGCACCGGGCGGGCGCTCGATCACGGTCTTCGAGGCCGTCGAGCTGCTGGAGGTCTCGCTGGTGCCCGTGCCCTCCAACCCCCAGGCGCTGGCGCTGCTGCGCGCCCTGGCGCCGACAGACGATGCAGTGACAAGAGATCAACGTACAGCAAGGGAGTACAGCATGACGGCAGAGACTGAGACCCAGGCGCCGGAGCGCGCCGAGAGCCGGGAAGAAGCAGCGGGGGAGGCGGCGCTGACCGGCGCCGTGCAGCGCGAGGTGGCGGCCCTGCGCGGCAGCCTGCTGGCCGAACTGCAGGCCGGGGCGGCGCCCACCGACGGCCGGGTGCGCGACCTGGAGGCGCGCCTGGGCACGGCCGAGGCGCAGCTGGCCGATGCGCGCGAGACACTGCGCCTGCAGCGGGCGGGGCCGCTGCTGCCCGGTGCGGCCGGGGGAAGCGGAACGGAGGCCTTTCGCGGCATCTTCCTGTCCGACCCCGGCGAGGTGCGGGCGCGGCTGGCCCAGCTGCGCTCGGGCGAGGCGGCGACACGGGCCATCGACTCCAGCCTGTTCACCGGCGGCGGCAAGCTGGCCGCCGAGACGGCCGACCGCTTCGTCGACTACCTGATCGAACAGCAGGTGGCCCTGTCGCGGGTCCAGGTGCGGCGGATGAACAGCCCCGAGGGGCATACCGACGAGCTGACGGTGACGGCGCGCCGCCTGCGCCGGGGCAGCGAGGGCACGGCGCCCACGCCGGCCGACGCCGTGGGCGTGCGCCGGCGCGGCCTGTCCACCGTGGAGGTGATCTGGGCCGAGGACGTGACCCTGACCTTCCTGGAGGACAACATCGAACAGCAGGACGCCGAACAGGCCATCGCCGGCCTGCTGGCCAAGGCCTTTGGCAACGACGTCAACGACCTGGCCTGGAACGGCGCCGAGGCCGAGAGCGGCGATCCCTTCCGCTCCATCAACGACGGCTGGATCGCCCTGGCCGAGGCCGATGCGGCGGTGAACGACCTGGACCTGGAGGACGTGGCCCACGGCATCGACGCCGACAGCTCGGCGCGCGATGTCCTGGCCCTGCTGCTGCGCCAGCAGCCCGTACGCTTTCGCGGACGTACGGACCAGGCGATCTTCGTGCCGGTGGCCTTCGCCGAACGCTATGCCGAGGAGACGGCGAGCCGCCAGACGGCCCTGGGCGACCGGGTGCTGGTGGGCGGCTTCCCCGAGCTGCGCTACTTCGGCATCCCGGTGATCCCCGAGCCGCACCTGAGCGGCGCTACGGGGACCCGCATCATGATGACACCGGCCGGCAACCTGTTCTTCGGCATCCAGCGGCAGATGACCGTGGACGGCCAGTGGCAGCCGCGCCGCCGGGTGGTGGAGTACACCATGACGGCGCGCACGGATTACCAGTACGCCACCGGCGAGGCCATCGTGCTGGCCGACAACCTGCCGGCCCACCTGGCCTGAACCACACCACCCTATCCCCCTGACTGACGGGCGGGTTCCTAGCGTGGACCCGCCCGTGCTTTTTCGCGCAAGGGAGTAGAAGTAACGATGTCTTTACTAACGCAGGCGGAGCTGGCCGCCTTCGCCGGGGTGGAGGCGGGCCATCCGCGTCTGGAGGCGGCCGCGGAGTCCGCCGAGGCCTTGGTGGCGGCCTGGCTGGGCACGGCGTCGCTGACGGCGCGGCAGGTGACCTGCGAGATCGTGCCGCCGCGCCGGCGGCGCCTGCTGGAACTGCCGGAAGGACCGCTGAGCGCGCTCTCCTCTGTCGAGGTCGACGGGGCGGCGCTGGCGCCCGAGGGCTTCACGGCGCGGCCATGGGCCGTCTCGCGCGCCAGCGGCTTCCGTGCCGGCGTGCCGGTGACGCTAAGCTGGCAGTCGGGCTGGGGCGACGGCCCGGGCGAAGTGCCGCTGCCCGATGCCATCCGCCAGGCGCTGCGTCTGGTGGCGGGCAGCCTGCTGGGCCGCGGCGCCGATCTGAGCCGTGAAGAGGAACGCCTGGGCGACCAGCAGGTGACGCGCCGACTGCAGGGCCAGGGTTTGCCCGGCGAGGCGCGCCTGTTGCTGCGGCCCTGGCGCAAGCCGTGAGGGGGTGGGCGTGATGATGGGATTGAACGCGCGCCTGACCTGGCTGCGCCGGGTCGAGAGCCGCGACAGTGACGGCCGGTGGCAGGTGGACTGGCAGGAGGCGGGGCCGGTCTTCGGCCAGATTCAGCTGCGCCTGCCGGCCGGGGCGCCGGACGCGCCCTATGACGTGAGCGCCGTGACGGGACGCGCCTGGCTGCCCGGGCATCTGGCCCTGAAGCTCGGCGACCGCCTGCGCCACGCCGGTGTGGACTACGAACTGCGTGCGCTGGTGCCCGCCGCCGGGCCTGACGGCCTGCAGCAGGCGCGGCTGGAGGCTGTGCGGCCGGAGGCGGGCTCATGAGCCTGTCGGCGGCGCTCTACGAACGCCTGAGCGGCGATGCCGAACTGGCCGCCCTGCTGCCCGCCTTTCATGGCGGGGCGGCGCTCTTCACCGCCCTGCCGGTGCCGGCGACGGCCCCCCTGCCGCTGCTGGTCATCGGGCGGCCGGAGCAGGAGACCAACCTGGACGTACAGGACGTACGCCTGGCGCGCCTGGGTGTCGTGCTCACCGCCTACGCGCGTCAGGAGGCGCCGGCCGAGGAGGTTGACGCGCCGCTACGGCGGGCGCGCCGCCTGCTGGAAGGCGCCGACTTTGCCTGGCCGGGCGGGGAACTGGCGGCGCTGACCTGCCGCGGGCCGCTGGCGGCACCGGCAGAGCGGCCCTGGCGCGCGGCCCGCCTGGAGGTCGAGGGCCTGTACTTTACACAGCCTGAAGGAGGCAGCACGCCATGAGTCACCAGGCCTATCGCGGGCGCCTGGCCCGCCTGTACCTGGCCGACCTCCAGGACCCTGAGAGCTTCGAACTGGTGGCCGGGCTGCGCAGCAATGCGGTCAGCCTGGACAACGACCTGCAGGACGCCACCACCCTGGACTCCCAGGGCTTTCGCGAGCTGCTGCCCGATGCCGGGGTGCAGCGCCTGACCATCGAGGCCGAGGGCCTGGCCAACGACAGCGCCGCCTGGGCGCGCCTGCAGGCCAGCGCCGTGGCGCGGCAGGTGGAGCGCGCCCGCGTCACCTTCGACAACGGCGACCGCTTCCAGGGCGATGTCTGCATCGCCCGCTTCGTGCGCACCGGCAGCTACAACGAGGCCGAGACCTTCTCGCTGACCCTGGAGAGCAGCGGGCCGGTGAGCTTCACCACCGGGGGAGGCACGCCATGAGCGTGGGCGTGACGGGCAATCCCCAGCGCGGCGAGGTGGTGCTGACCCTGCAGGGCCGGCACCATCGCCTGCGCCCGACCTTCGCTTTCGTGGCCCGCGCCGAGGCGGCCCTGGGCCCACTGCCCGACCTGGCCGAACGCCTGGTCGCGGGCCAGGGCTGGCGCATCGGCGAGGTGGTCACTCTGCTGGCCCTGGCATTGGAGGAGGGGCCGGAGGCGCTGTCGGAGCCGGAGATCGAGGACCGCCTGCTGCGCGCGGGGGCGGCCCGTCTGCTGCCCGTGGCGGCACAACTGCTGATTCAGGCGCTGGCAGGTGAGGAACAGGAGGGAGGCGGCTCCGCCGAAGCCGCGCCGGGAAAGCCGGAAGACATGACTGGCGCATCGACTGGCGCCGCCTGATGGCGCTGGCCTTCGGGCGGTTGGGGCTCACCCCGGAGACCTTCTGGGCCATGACCCCGTGCGAGTTCACCGCCCTGCTGGAAGGCCGCGGCCTGCTGACACCGACCAACGGCGGCCTGTCGCGGGAAGAACTGGAATGTCTGGTGGCCTTGCTGGGAGAAAGCGCCTCTGGGTCCTGCTGACGCTTGGCGTCGGGAAGCATGCCAGCGGCGCCGCCGGTGCAAGAGACCTTTCGAGTGCGCTTCGCGCAGCCTCAAGGTGAAGGAAATTTTATGAAGGCGGGAGGTTTTTTTATTAATTATTGCAAATATTTAAGCCCTCTTCCCTTTTCCTCATGTTGAGGCGCTTTGCCGAAGGCAAAGCCTCGAAACAGGCTGGCACCGACTGATGGACCTGGCAAAATGCCAACGGCGCTGTTGGTGCCAAGCTGCTTCGAGGGCTTGACTTGCGTCAAGCCACCTCAGCATGACGGTGGGTAGGGAGAGGGTTTGGAAGGATCAGGGGCGCATCACCGCTCGTCATTGGCAGTGCCCGGCGTGCCCAGGACGGGTTCGCGGCGCTGTTTCTCCTGGCGGGCCGGCTTTTCGTTGCGCAGGCCGCGGAGGCGGCGGCTGCGCGTCTCCTCCTCGTCTTCGTCCTTGAGCGGCGGCTCGTCCGTCAACGGCGGTTCGCGGTGGGCCTTGCGTTCGCGCCTGGGCTCCTCAGGGGCCGGTTCCTCACGCGGGGCGGTGTCCCGGGCCGGGGCCTCGCGGACGGGCAGCTTTTCCAGGCTTTTCATCAGGGCCGCCTGCTGGGCCAGGATGCGGGCGAAGCCGTAGGACAGCAGCGCCAGGCTGAGCCAGGCGACCAGCCAGAAGCCGCTGGCCACCACCGGCGTGTTCATCACCAGCGTTGCGGTGCCGCTGGAGGGGCCGAAGATCTCTCCGGACAGGCCCTCGAAGACGGCCACCCGCGCCAGCGGCAGGAAGGCGATCACCAACTGGGCGAGGCAGAAGAGGTAGAGCAGGAAGCGGGCCATGCGTCTGTTTCCCTGGAAAGCCGCGAATGGCGCGAGCCTAGACCCAGCGGGCCGGCAAGGCAACGCGGGGACCCTGAAACAAAAATGGGAAGATTCCGTGACGTCCCCACGCGAAGAGGAGGTTGGGCATGGCCGAGCTGTCGTCGCCCTATGGTCATGACGGGCGCCATGAGGCGCCGCCGCTGCGCCTGGAGGTGGACCTGGCGGACTATCGCCGGCAGCTGCAGGCCCTGCGCCGGGAGACCGAGGCCGAGCTGGGCCGGGTGCTGGAGGCATCGCCCGCCGGCCTGCCCGATCCCAAGGCGCTGGCGGAGCTGCGCCGGAGCCTGCTGCAGAGCCGTGAGGCGGCGCGCGGCCTGAACGGGGCCGCCGACGACCTGGGCACGGCCTTCGCCCGCGCCTTCGAGGGTGCAGCGCTGGAGGGCGGCAAGCTGTCCGAGGTGCTGCGCGGCCTGGTCGGCGACCTGCAGCGCATGACCCTGCGCCGGGTGCTGGACGGGCCGCTGGAGCAGCTGGGCCAGGGCGTGACGAACCAGCTGGGCGGTTTCCTGGGTAATCTGCTGCCGTTTGGTGGAACGCGGGCCAGCGGCGGGCCGGTGCGGCCGGGCCGTGCCTATCTGGTGGGCGAGCGCGGGCCCGAGGTCTTCCGGCCCGATGCTGGCGGACGCATCCTGCCCAATGCGGCGACGCGAGAGGCAGCGGGCGCGCCGCAGATCACCATCAACATCCAGGCCCCCGGCGGCGATCCGCGCCGGGTGCGCCAGGCCGCCAGTCAGGCGGCGGTGCAGCTGGCCCGCATTGTCGAGAAGGGACGGCGCGATGCCTGAGCATTCCATTGAAGGCTTCGATCCGGGGGGATTCGACGACGTGGCCTTCCCGCTGGCGCTGGCCCGGGGGTCTGAGGGCGGGCCGGAGTTCAGCACCGCCATCGTGGAGACCGCCTCGGGCCGCGAGCAGCGCAACCAGAACCGGGCGGCGGCGCGCCTGCGCTTCAATGCGGCGCGCGGGCTGCGCTCGGCCGCCGACCGCGACCTGCTGATGGACTTCTTCTATGCCCGCCGGGGCCGGGCGCGCGCCTTCCCGCTGCGCGACTGGGCCGACTACAAGTCCTGCCCGACGACGCAGGCGGTCAGTCCCACCGACCAGCTGCTGGGCCATGGCGACGGGGTGCGGCGGCGTTTCGCGCTGGTCAAGCGCTATGGCGCCGGGGCGGCCAGCTACCAGAGGCGCATCACCCTGCCGCAGGTGGACAGCCTGCGCGTGGCCCTGGACGGCGTGGAAGTGGACGGGGCCGAGGTGACGGCGGGCTGGAGCGTGGACCGCCTGGCCGGTGAGCTGGTCTTCGACAGCGCACCGGCAGCGGGCGTGGAGCTGCGTGCCGGCTTCATCTTCGACGTGCCGGTGCGCTTCGACAGCGACCGGCTGGAGGTCTCCTGGCTGGCGCCGGGCGGGCACGAGGTGGCCGAGGTGCCGCTGGTGGAGGTGATCCTGTCATGAGCTATCTGATGAGCCTGCCGGCGGCCGAGCGGTACGGCCAGATCATGCGCTTCGCGCCGGACTACTGGCAGACGGACTTCAACCTGCTGACCTCGGCCTCGCTGGTGAGCGCAGGTGACGACAGCCTGGTCTTCCGCGCCGTCTATCGCCGCAACCTGGACCTGGCCGGCGCGCACTGGGCGAGCGAGGATACGGCCGGGCACCTGCTGCACCGCTACGAGGCGCAACCCAGCTATCGCGGCTGCAGCCTGCGCTTCCGCTACCGCGCCAACCCGGAGACCCTGGGCCTGGACGCCTTCAACGGGCCGGCCCTGGCGCTGGAGACCCATGGCGGGCCAATCCATCACCTGCGCCTGTGGAACCACCGCGTGCTGCCCAATCCCAACGCGGCGGACGACGACCCTTACGACCAGGTCATCGAGGTGGTCTTCGACGACCATCTGTATAGTGGCTTCAGCCCGCCAGACGCAAACGACCCCGAGGCCGTGCGGGCGGCGCGGGTGCCGGTGGACGACATCAAGCGGGTGCTGCTGACCCTGCCGCCCCGGAGCTACATGGCCGGGCGCACCAGCCTGGCCGCGCCGCTGGCCAGCGGCGACAGCCAGGTGAGCCTGGCGGTGCCGAGCGGATTGACGATCTCGCCGGGCGACCGCCTGGTCTTCCCGGCCCAGCGCGCACCGGGCCCGGACGCGTACAGGGTCACCAGCACCACGAGCGGCCCGCAGCAGACGGTCAGCTTCGAGCCGGCGGCCGTGCTGACCGACAGCATGGCCGCGGGGCAGGAGGTGCGGGTGACGGTGGAAACCCAGCAGCGCCTGCCCCAGGCCGAGACGGTGGAGGTGCACTTGGAGGAGCTGACCTGCACGGGTCCGGGGGCGCTGCTGGCGATCAACGACCAGGGCTGCGCGCCGCATGGCCTGGCCATGGCCGACGGCTACGACAACGCCTATCACCTGACACCGGCGCGGGTGGTGGCGCAGGCGGTGAAGCTGGGCTATCGCGACGACTGGGTGCTCTACTTGGGCATCTCGCACTTCCACAACCTGTCCTGGGACGAGGGCGCCGGGCGCTTCCAGGTGGACCCGGACCAGGCGTCGCTGAACCCGCCGGCGGCGGCCTGGCTGGCCGATCTCTGCGCGCGGCTGCAGGCGGCGGGCTTCCGCCTGTGGCTGTCGCTCAGCTTCGAGATCCTGGCCGACTTCATGCCGGCCGACTGGGCGCAGAAGGACCATGCGGGCCGCATGGCGCTGACCGGCTGGCAGCCGCCCTCGTCGCTGATCTCGCCCTGCAACGCGGCCGCCCTGGACTGGCTGGGCGGCGTGGCCGAGGCGACGTTGGGGTTGGCCGTGGACGCCGGTCTGGCGCCCTGCCTGCAGATCGGCGAGCCCTGGTGGTGGGACGGCAGCTTCGGCACCCAGGTGCCGCACATCTACGACGCCTTCACGCTGAACGCCTATCACGCCGAGACCGGGCTTTATGCGCCCACGCCCTGGCTGCAGCGGGTGGAGGGGCCGGCGGAGGTGCATGGGCCCTATCTGGACTGGTGCCGCGAGCGGCTGGGGGCGGCCACCGACGCGCTGCGCGACCGGGTGCGGGCGGCCTATCCGGCGGTGCAGGTGGCGCTGCTGCTGTTCACGCCGCAGGTCTTCCGCCCCGACAGCGAGATCCTGACGCGCCTGAATTTTCCGGCGGCGGCCTGGGCCTGGCCGGCCTATGACGTGCTGCAGGTTGAGGACTACGACTGGGTGGTGGCGGGCGATTTCGCGCGCACGGCCGAGACCTGGCGCATCGCCCAGGAGGTGCTGGGCTATCCCCTGTCGGCGATCCACTACTTCGCGGGCTTCGTGCTGCTGGGCGAGGAGGCCTGGCGCTGGCGTGCGATCGACCGGGCGCTGGCCGAGGCGCTGGCGCGCGGGCCGGCCCGGGTCTTCGTCTGGTCACGTGAGCAGGTCGTGCGCGACGGCTTCGTCTATGACCCTGAGGTGAGCTGGCCGGGGGAAGGCGCGGCGCTGACCCGCCTGGCGCTCGCTTGGCGGGTGGAGCGGCGCGACGGCCGGGTGCAGGGCTTCACCACCCACGACCGGCCGCTGACGATCGCCGGCGAGAGCTATCGCCCGGCCGTCAGCTTCGAGCCCAGCGAGATCCGCGCCACCGGGCGGCTGACCGGCGACAGCCTGGAGGCCTGGGGCGGCTTCCACAGCGAGGAGATCGCCGAAGCCGACCTGCGCGCCGGACTCTATGACGGGGCCCGGGTGCGCATCCTGCAGGTGGACTGGCAGGATCCGGAGGGGACGGCGCCGCTGGTGCTGGCCGAGGGGCATATCGGCGAGATCGAGCCCCGGGACCATCACTTCCGCGCCGAGCTGCGCGGGCCGGCCCAGCGCCTGAACCAGCCGCTGGGGGACGTCTACCAGCCGCACTGCCGCGCCGACCTGGGCGATGCCCGCTGCGGCGTGGACCTGGCGGCGCTGGCGCTGGAAGGCGAAGTGACGGCCCTGGGCGCCGGCGGGCCAGGCGGGCTGGCGGCGGACCAGGTCCTGGCCTGCGACATCCAGGTGGCGGCGCCCGAGGCCTGGCGCGGCGGGCTGGTGGAATTTCTCGATGGCCGCCATGCCGGCCGGTCCCTGGAGGTGAAGGAGCTGCGCGCCGACAGCGGGCGCCTGGTGCTGTTCGAGCCCCTGGGCCGGCCGCCGGACATCGGCGACCGCATCCGCCTGACGCCCGGCTGCGACAAGGCGGCCGCGACCTGCCGCCAGCGCTTCGACAACCTGGTGAACTTCCGCGGCGAGCCGAGCCTGCCCGGCAGCGATGCCGTGCTGCGCCCCGTGACCCGACTGAGCCGGGCCTGAGGATCCAAGACCATGACAGAGAACGATCTGCGCCGGGCCGTGGTGGCCGAGGCGCGCGGCTGGCTGGGCACGCCCTTCCGCCACGGCGGACGCTGCCGCGGCGCCGGCGTGGACTGCATCGGCCTGGCCATCGGTGTGGCGAAGGCGCTGGGCCTGCCGCACGCGGATGCGGCCGGCTATCCGCGCCGGCCCGACGAAGGGGAACTGGCGCGCGGGCTGGATCGGCTGCTGACCCCCTGCGCGCCGGAGGCGGCGAAGCCGGGGGACCTGCTGCGCCTGTCCTGCCGTGGGCGGGCGACCCATGTGGCCATCGTGACGGAGCGCGGCATCCTGCACGCCCATGCGCCAAGCGGGCGGGTGATTGAGCATGGCTATGACGGCTGCTGGCCCGGGCCGGCGGTGGCAGCCTATCGCCTGGTGCCGGCTGTGTCGGAGCGGGGCTGATGGCGACGCTGGCATTCTCCGTCGCCGGCGGGGCGCTGGGGCAGTCGCTGCTGCCGGCCGGCGTCAGCCTGTTCGGCCAGACCCTGGGCGGGGCCGCCATCGGCCAGGCCGTGGGCGGGCTGGCGGGGGCTGCGGTGGACAACGTGCTGTTCGGCGCCTCGCTGCCGCGCCAGCGGGTGGAGGGTCCGCGGCTGTCGGAGCTGCGGGTTTCGGGCTCGGAGTACGGCAGCGCCATCCCGCTGGTCTATGGCGCGGCCTGCCGCCTGTCGGGCACGGTGATCTGGATGGGTCCGGTGGCCGAGCGCAAGTCCACGCGCACCGAGACCCACGGTGGAGGCGGCAAGGGCGGCGGCTCGAGTGCCAAGACCACCACCACGACCTACAGCTATGACGTCTCGCTGGCCCTGGGGCTTTGCCAGGGGCCGGTCCGCGCGCTCAGGCGCATCTGGGCGGACGGGCGTTTGCTGTGGGAAGCGGGCCAGGAGCTGGATGGCCTGGCCGCCGGGCTGCAGCTCTATCCCGGCGACGCGGCGCAGGCGCCCAGCCCGGTGATCGAGAGTGTCGAGGGCGCGGGCCGGGTGCCGGCCTATCGCGGCCTGGCCTATCTGGTGCTGGAGCGCCTGGAGCTGGGGCCCTTCGGCAACCGCCTGCCCAACTTCACCTTCGAGGTGGCGCTGCCGCCCGAACGCACGCGCCTGTCCGATGCCTTGGTCGACCTCTGTGCCCGGGCCGGGGTGGGGCCGGTCCAGGCCCTGGCGCTGGAGGGGCAGCCGCTGCGCGGCTATGCCATCCCGCGCCTCATGTCGGCGCGCGAAGCCATCGAGCCGCTGCAGCGCGCCTATTTCTTCGACATCCGCGAACAGGACGGGCAGCTGGCCTTCCGGCCGCTGGTGCAGGCGGCGCAGACGCGCATTCCCGCCGAGGACCTGGGCGCCTTCGATGCCGATGGACGCGCGACGGCGGACTTTGCGGAGGGGGCGCCGGTGCCGCGGCTGGCCAGCCGGCGCGCCGATGTCCACAGCCTGCCGCGCGCGCTGGCGGTGCAGTATGCCGACGTGGCGCGCGACCACCAGGCGGGGGTGCAGCAGGCACGCCGGCGCGAGTCCCTGTCGCGCAGCGAGACGGAGCTGCAATTGCCGCTGCTGCTGACTGCCGACGAGGCGCGGAGCATCGCCGAGCGCAGCCTGGCCCTGGCCTGGCAGCAGCGGGTGACCCACGAGATCACCCTGCCACCGGCCTATCGGCGGCTGGGCCCCGGCGACGTGGTCAGCCTGGAGCTGGAGGGTGCAGAGCTGCAGGGGCGTATCCTCGAACGCCGCTTCGCCGCACCCGGCCTGCTGTCGCTGGAGCTGGTGGCCGACCGCACGGGCCCGGGCAGCGCCCTGGAGGCGGCCGCCCCGCCCGGCGTGCCGGCGCTGGCCGCGCGCAACCGGGCGCCGGCCCGCAACAGTCCAACGCACCTGATCCTGCTGGACCTGCCGGCCCTGCGCAGTCAGGACGCCGGCGCCGGCTTCTATGTCGCGCTGAGCCCGGCGGACCCGGCACTGCGCTGGCCGGGGGCGCTGGTCGAGGGTGGCGGCCTGCCGCAGCCGGAGAGCTTCCGCAGCCTGGCCGAGAGCGAGACGGCGGCGGTGACGGGCCGGGCCTTGACGATCCTGCCGCCCGGGCCGGTGACCCACTGGGACCGGGCAGCGGCCGTGGAGCTGCAGCTGGATGACCCGGAGCGTGAACTGGACAGCCTGCCGGAAGACCAGGTGGCGGCGGGGCGTAACCTGCTGTGGCTGGGCGGCGAGATCCTGCAGTTCGCCTCTGCCGAGTTGATGGGACCGGGAAGCTATCGCCTGTCGCGCCTGCTGCGCGGGCGCCTGGGCACCGAGGCGGCGGTGGCCGGCCACAAGGCCGAGGAAACGGCAGTGCTGCTGGACGGGCCGGGGCTGGGGCGCATCGCCCTGGACGTGAACGACCTGGGCCGGCCGCGCTGGTACCGCGCCGTCACCTGGGGCCGGGACGGCGATGATGCGGAGGTGACGGAGCGGACCTGCGAAGGCCGCGCGCTGCAGCCCTGGGCGCCGGTGCACCTGCGCGGGCGGCGCGCCGGTAACGACGACCTGGCGATCACCTGGGTGCGCCGGGCGCGGCTGGACCGGCGCTGGCGTGACGGTTTCGACGTGGCGCTGGAGGACGGGCCCGAGACCTATGAACTGGAGGTACTGCAGGATGGGGCCGTGCTGCGCCGGGAGACCTGCCCGGCGCCGGAGTTCACCTATACGGCGGTGCAGCAGCAGGCCGACTTCGGGACCGTGCCCTCCTCGGTGCGGCTGCGCGTCTGCCAGATCTCCCCGGTGGTGGGCCGGGGGCAAGCAAGGGAGGCCGAGCTGTGAGCCACGAGAGCGAGACGACGCCCCGATTCCACCTGCCCTATCTCTTCACCGGGCAGGCGCAGAAGGAACTGTTCCATAACGCGGCGCTGAACCGCCTGGATGCCCTGCTGGCCTGTGTGCTGGTCAGCCGCACGGAGACCGCACCGCCGGCGGAGCCGCAGGCCATGCAGGCCTGGCTGCTGCCGGCGGGCGCGCAGGGCGACTGGTCGGGCGCGGCGGGGCGCATCGCCCTGTGGCTGGACGGCTGGGACTTCCTCGATCCGCCGTCGGGCCTCAAGGCCTGGATCGCCGACGAGGACCGGCACCTCTTCTTCGACGGTGCGGCCTGGCGCGCGCCGCACGCCAGCCCGGCGCAGGGGCAGCTGGCCGACAGCGCCGTGCAGCCGGCGGGATTGGTGGCAGCGCTTGCGGACTATGCGCCGCTGGCCGGGGCGACCTTCACCGGCGATGTGGAGACGGCCGGGAATCTGAGTGCGGCCAACAATATTCACGCGGGGGGTGGCTTCCTGACGCTGGGCAGCGGCGCGGCCGGCCTCTCGGCCGACGGCACCTATGCTTACCTGAAGGACGCCGACGGGGCGACGCGCCTGTTCTTCGGGCGCGCCGGAGCCGACAACCGCGTCATCGTCGAGCTGCAGGACCAGGCCGGCGGCGCCAGCTTCCAGGTGCGCGATGCCGGGGCGCAGACCGTGGCCAGCGTGAGCTCGCTGGGGGCGGCGGACTTCCAGGGCGCGGTGAGCGCCGCCGGCTTTGCCAGCGCCGGCCAGGCCGGTGTCAGCGGGAGCTTTCAGAGCGCCGACGGCAAGACCGTGACGGTCACCGGCGGCCTGGTGACGGATATCTCATGAGAGGGGAGGAGGAGATGAGCCTGTACGGCAAGCCCGACAGCCTGAATGCGACCTTCATGGGCCTGCGCGGGGCCTGGATGGGCCTGTGGCGGGCGCTGATCCTGGCCGCCCTGGTGGGCACCGGCAGCGTCGCCTGGCAGTCCGTGGAGACCCTGGTGGAGGTGCGCACCGAGCTGCGCCTGATGCGCGAGCAGGTGACCCGGCAGCTGGAGAACCACGACGAGCGCCTGCGCTACCTGGAGCGGGAGTCCGCCTATCGGCCCACGCCTGGACAGGAGGCGCCTGATGCAACCCGGCTTTGATGATGCCCTCGCCTTCGTCCTGGCGTGGGAGGGCGGCGGGGCCGTCACCGACGATCCGGCCGATCCCGGCGGCACCACGCGCTGGGGCATCTCGCTGCGCTTCTATCGCCGGCTCCATCCCGACGCGGAGGCGGACGACATCCGCCGGCTGGACGCGGCCGCCGCGGCGGACCTCTATCGCACGCACTTCTGGCAGGCGCAGCACTGCGACCGGCTGCCGCCGCCGCTGGCGCTGCCGGTTTTCGACATGGCGGTGAACTGCCCGCCCGAGGTGACGGTGCGCGCCCTTCAGCAGGCGCTGGGGGTGGCTGTGGACGGGGTCTTCGGTCCGGTCACCCTGGCGGCAGCCCGTCGGCGCGGACGGGAGGAGGCGGTGCTGCGCGACCTCTGCGCCGAGCGGGCGATCTACTACGCCGGGCTGGCCGGCTTCGCGCGCTACGGCCGCGGCTGGCTGCGCCGCACCCTGGCCGCCCACGGTGCGGCACTGGCGCTGCGCGCGGCGTCAATCGACATGCGGGAGAGTGTGATTACACAGGCCAGTGCGCGTGATGGGTATCGATGACGAAGGCATGGCGATGGCGGCCGGGCGCATGGCGATGCGGATGCGCATGGGGTTCCGGGCCTTCCCAGCCCTCGTGTTCGTGCTGATGGTGTTCGTCGTGGACGTGCAGATGGCTGTGATGCTGGGGCGCGTGCTCGTGTTCCAGCATGACAGGATCTCCATCGGGCCAGAGCCGTGCGGACGCAAGGGTGCCTGTCAGCGCGAGCAGGCCGAGGACAAGGAAGGCGAGCGAGAGCCCGTACTGGCTGCCCAGCCATCCGGCCAGCGGATAGGTGACCAGCCAGCAGGCATGGGACAGCGAGAACTGGGCCGAGTAGACGGCGGCGCGATCCGCTTCGCGGCAGGACTGCTTCAGCAGCCGCCCCGAGGGCGTCAGGACCAGGGAGCTGCCCGCGCCCAGCAGGAACCAGAGCAGCAGCAGGGGACCGTAGGCAGGTTGGAGCAGGCCGAGGAACAGGCTGGCCGTCATGAGGCCGCCGCCCGTCAGCATGAGCGGGCGCTGGGCGACGCTGTCCAGCAGGCGCGGCAGGCCGAGCGCCACGACCATGGAACCGCCGCCGGCGGCGGCGAAGGCGAGCGCGACCGCAGTCTCCCCCAGGCCCAGGTCGCTGCGCACATAGACCACGGTGTTCACGATCTGCATGGCGCCGGCGGCGGCCACCGCCAGGCTGAGGGCCAGCAGGCCCTTCAGGCGGGGCGTGCGCAGATAGATCGTCAGGCCGTGCCCGAGCCGGTCGCGCAGGCCCTGCGGCGCATCCGTCGCCTGGGCCCGGGGCAGCACGACCGAAATGACCAGCAGGGCCGAGGCCAGAAAGGCCAGGGCGTTCAGCAGGAACAGCAGGTCGAAGCTGACCAGCGTCAGCAGCAGGGCGGCGGCCAGGGGACTGAGCAGGTTCTCCAGGTCGTAGGCCAGCCGCGAGAGGGAGAGAGCCCGTGTATAGTGGCGATCCGTCTCGAGGATGTCGGGAATGGTGGCCTGGAACAGCGGCGTGAAACCGGCGGAACAGGCGTTCAGCAGAAAGATGAGCAGATAGATCTGCCAGACCTCACTGACGAAGGGCAGGAAGGCAACGGCCGAGGCGCGCAGCAGGTCGAGTGAGACAAGAAGGCTGCGCCGCGGCAGGCGCGTGGCGTAGGCGCCGACCAGCGGGGCGATGCCCACATAGGCCACCATCTTGATCGCCAGGGCCGTGCCCAGCACGTGGCCCGCCTGGGCGCCGGCCAGGGAGTCGGCGAGCAGCGCCAGGGCGACCGTCGTCAGGCCGGTGCCCAGAAGGGCGATCACCTGGGCGGCGAAGAGATGCCTGTAGCGCCTGTCGCTCAGGGGTCCTGAAAACATGGCTCAATCTGCAGCTTGCCAACCCCGGCATTGTCGGGAGGGCGAGCGGCGGAATCAAGACGGACGGGCCGGTGCTACGTCCGGTCTTGGCGGCCGGCTTGGTCCGTCATGGGAAACATCGAGACGGGAAGATGAGGAGGGAACGATGGCATTTCCAGCCCTGATTGCGGCGTTGGCGCCGGTCTTCGGACAGGTGCTGGACCGCGTGCTTCCCGACAAGGGCGCACGGGACGAGGCGGAACGCGAACTGACCGCCGCCTTGCTGGCCCATGCCGGCGAGATCGAACGTGCCGGCGCCGAGATCGTGCTGGCCGAGGCGCGCTCGGAACATCCCCTGACGGCCACCTGGCGGCCGCTGCTGATGCTGGTCATCGCCGCGGTGATCGCCAACAACTACCTGCTGGCGCCCTATCTGCAGGCCCTGTTCGGCATGGGCCTGACCCTTGAGCTGCCCGAGCGCCTCTGGGACCTGCTGACACTAGGCGTCGGCGGCTACGTGGTCGGCCGCAGCGGCGAGAAGATGGTGAAGTCCTGGAAGGGGACGGGGTGAGAGGGTTAGAGTCTAAATAACAATTCCGCCTGGTACTTCTGGGATCTTACGATGTGGAGCGTCGTGTGTGTCAGCTCAAGCACCCCACTATTGCACAGCATGTGGGGATAACCCTGAAAGGTGGTAAACGTAGGGAATTCCTTCGGCAGCATCGCCCACTGGCATCCCGTTGCTGCCATGTACTGGATCGCATCCCAGACGTTCAGAATCCGTCATCCAAGGACGTCCGATCTTGCTCTGCGCGGACATGAATTGGACGACCACCACCCGCTCCTCGTCCGTGCTGCTGCTTGCGTGGCGCAGGCCATTGCGGGCATAGTCTCGGCGAGTGTTTTCAGTCCAGGACATAGAAATCTCTAAGGTGTCGCAACCCAAGATAATCATAACTAACTGAAATCATTAAACTTAATGTTCGGTCGTGTTCTTTCGGGGAGTGACGGGTGTAGAATTCAATCAAAAGTTGAAAATCTACGCCCAGCTTTTTATAGGCATGGCGTTGTTCGGCACGGGGACTCCGTCTGCCAAGGTCGTGTCGGAGGCCTTTCCCCTTTTTCTCGGGCCGTTCCTTCGTCTTTCGGTGGCCGCTTTGGCCTTGACGCCCTTCTTGATCGTCTACCGGCGGCGTCTGCCGCGCATATCCAAGCCGGACTGGATCAAAATCGTTGTGATTGGCGGGGTGGGCATCGTCGCATTCACGCTCTTCCTACTCACCGGCATGCAGCGCGTGAACGGTGTGGTCGGCTCAGTCGTGATGAGTTTGAGTCCCGCCGCCATGGCCACCGCTGCCGTGCTCTTTATGCATGACAGCATGGGATGGCGGAAGATTCTGGCCGTCACGCTGGCCGTCGCCGGCGTGCTTGTGATCAATGTCTCAGGACAGTCTATCCAATCCTCTGGCTGGGACCTGATTCTGGGCAGCATTCTGGTTTTCTGCGCAGTGGCCAGCCAGACGCTCTACTCGCTGCTGGGCAAGCAGCTGATCAAGGACCTACGCCCCACCGTGGCGTTGCCGCTCATCGTCTGGGTTGCGACGCTATTGTTTGCCGGACCCGGCCTGTATGAGGCCGCAAGCTTCGACTTCTCCAAACCGACACTGAACGAGTGGGGTGGGCTTTTCGTCTGGGGCATGGGCCCGCTGGCAATCGGCACATTGATCTGGTTTCGCGGTCTGAGCCAGGTACCGCCAAGCACCGCCTCGGGCTACATGAGCGCAATGCCTGCGATGGCGCTGGTGCTATCCTACTTCTGGCTCGGCGACGAGTTTCACCCCATTCACTTGATAGGCTTCGCGCTGGTCTTTACCAGCATTGGGCTCGTGACTTGGGCCCATCGCGTCAAAGAAGCGCGCCAAGAGAAAACACAGTGCGCGGCGGACAGCGCAAACTGTGCCATGCCCTGTTGAAACACGGCTTGCCGGTAGGAAGGCTAATCTCAGCCAAACGGATATTCGGTCGCGCCGTTAGAGTCTGCATGAATACTCTGCCCGCCACTTCTGGAACCTGACGATACGGCGCGTCATGCGGCGGATCGAAGCGATGGGGGCTTCCCAAGCCTGAGCTGGGCAATCGCTATTATAATCAACAAGGGGCCCAGTTTTTTGACTTGTGCGATTTTCCCAAAGGCTGATGTTGGGCATCTATTCAGGAGCAGATGTTACCGTTCGATTATCTGACCTGTATGCCTGCCCGCGTTGTTGATGCCCTGACCTTCCTCGGCAGCCAGCTTCCTGCGGCGCGCCAGCTCGGCTTCGGACGGAGTGTCAGGAACAAGCGATGCTTCCGGGAGAGGTCCGGCTGGACGGTAGGTGTTGAGGAGGACGCCCTTGGGTACGGGGCGCGAGTCGATCAGGGTCAGGCCCCGCGGCGGCACGCCAGTCTCGAACAGCCGCTTGCCTTGGCCGAGGACCAGCGGGAAGATCCAGATGCGGAACTCGTCGACCAGGTCTGCGGCGATCAGTGTCTGAAGCAGTTCGCTGCTGCCCCAGACATGTAATGGAGGCCCGTCGGGGGCCTTCAGCCCGCGAATTTCCTCAACGGCGTCACCGCGCAGGGGATGCGTGTTCACCCAGTCGAAGCTGTCGAGGCTGTTCGTGATGACGTATTTCGTCGCCTTGTTGAAGGCCCTCGCGATGGGATGGTCACCGACATAGGGCCAGTACGCCGCGAATATTTCGTAGGTGCGGCGTCCCAGGAGCAGGTCGAAGTCATCAGACATGATTTCGCCGAGGGCCTCGTCCAGGGCTTCGTCAAAGAAGGGTGCAATCCAGCCGCCTTGCCTGAAGCCTCCACTCGGATCCTCCTCCGGTCCTCCAGGCGACTGCATGATGCCGTCGAGCGTGACGTGGGTAATGGCGATGACCTGTCTCATGAGTGTTTCTTCGGTTGCGGGTGGCACCAGATGGCGTGTGCCTTCGACGAATGCACATACCAACACATGACTATCATGGATTGTTCTTTCTGCTAATACAGTGGATCGATCTCTGGTCCCCGGGCGTCGGTAACGAAAGCGCCCAACGCGCCACTCTGCACGCATCATATGAAGATTCGGTCACAGGCCATGACAATTCTTGATGAATTTGCGATTCGGCTGCTTTATAATCTGGATTCGCGCAAAAGCCTGACCGGATTCATCTCATGCCTGAATCGCATTCCCAGACGTCCCTCCTGACCCGCCGGAAGGCGCTGGCGGGGCTCGGTCTCCTGGCGCTGGCCGGTGGACTGGCCGGCTGTGGCTCCGGCCGCGATCTGCCAAGCCGGCGCTACGCACGTTCTCGCAGCGGGACGGGCAAGATCTCCCTCGCCCTGCTGACGGACAGCTCGAGCATGACGCCGATCCGGGAGAATATCGACTGGCGCGTCTACCACCACGAAGGGTCTAGCGGGAACCACAGGTCCCTGGTCGCCCAGGAGAACGGCGCCAATCCCAGGATGAGCCTGCCCTCCGGCTGGTACTACGTGGAGGCGCATCACTCGCGGGGTGTCGCTACCCACAGCGTCGAGGTCATGCAGAACAACAGTCTCGACTACTACATCGTCAGGAACTGAGCGTCCCGCCACCGGACGGAAGGGGACGCAAGGCCGTATGGCGGGGCAGGAACGATTGACGCGTTTGCAGGCGCAGCGGATTGCTCTGGCCGCCCAGGGGTTCGCCGGACGGAAGCCGGCGTCACGGGTCGAACGGCGCCATCTGCTGCGGCTTCTCGAGCGCATCGGCCTGTTCCAGATCGATTCCGTCAATGTTACCCAGCGGGCTCAGTACATGCCGGCGTTTTCCCGGCTTGGTGCCTACGACACGACCATCCTCGACCGCGCCCAGGCCCGGCGGCCGCGTGCGCTGTTCGAATATTGGGCCCATGAGGCCTCGTTGTTGCCGGTGGAGATTGAACCGCTGCTGCGCTGGCGCATGGAACGGGCGCGGCAGGGACGCGGCATCTACAGCGGGCTTGCCACCTTCGGCCGCGAGCGCCGCGCCGTCATCGACCATGTCCTGCGGGAGGTCGAGCGGAACGGTCCGCTGAGCGCCGCCGACCTCGATGGTCACCGCAGCGCCAGCGGCTGGTGGGAATGGAGCGAACCCAAGCGGGCACTGGAGTGGCTGTTCTGGGCCGGGCTGGTGACCACGCATTCGCGCGGCCCCAACTTCGAGCGGCTCTATGACCTGCCCGAACGCGTGCTGCCGCCGCAGATCACGGCCCGCCCGACACCCTCACCCGCCGATGCGCAGCGCAGCCTCATGGAGATCGCGGCAAAGGCCCATGGTGTGGCCACGGCCAGCGACCTGCGCGATTATTTCCGCCTTGCCCCCGACGATGCCCATCCGCGGATCGAGGAACTGGTGGAAGAGGGCGTGCTGATCCCGGTCACTGTTAAGGGCTGGCCAAAGCAGGCCTATCTCCACCGCGCTGCCCAGCGCCCCCTCAAAGTCGAGACCCGTGCCCTGCTCGCCCCGTTCGACCCCTTGATATGGGAACGCGCACGCACCGAACGCCTGTTCGCCTTCCACTACAGGATCGAGATCTATACCCCCGCCGACAAGCGCGTCTACGGTTATTACGTCTTCCCCTTCCTGCTGGGCGAGCGGATCGTCGCCCGGGTCGACCTGAAGGCCGACCGCCGGGCTGGCGCGCTTCAGGTGCAGGGTGCCTTCGCGGAACGGAATGCTCCGCCGGAAACAGCCGCCGAGCTGTTCAGGGCGTTGACCTCGATGGCCTCCTGGCTCGGCCTCGAACGGGTGGACATCCGCGAGCAGGGCGACCTGGCGCCGCAGCTCAAGGCAGCAGCAGCCAGCCGGACAACATGATCGAATCTTCGCTTCCTAATCCTGGGATGATCCGGCCCGTTCGTAGTTGAACAGCGCACAAAAGCCGGGACTGTCCGTGTCCATGCCCTTCGTCACTGTGGCGGGGGGTTCTTCGGCGCCGTCGAAGACCTTCAGATGCAGGCTTTGGGATTTGGCCAGGCTGTCGCTGGTCTCGCTGTGGGCAAGGGCGACAAAGGCAGGTGGCTTGTCGCCGCAAAGGCGATTGCCGTTCAGGAGAACGGGGTTCTGTGACGAGCTCACGCGATAGAGACCCGGCCTGTCCGGGCCGAGGGCCCCGAGTTCGAGCGCCGCGCCGTTCTGGAAGACGATACGGTCATCCTCGACAGAAATGTCGCCCGTGATCGCCATGGCGGTGGTGCTGGTCGCGATCCAGTCATGCGAATCCGCCTGTGCGACCTGCGTCGCAGCCAGCAGAAGCAGGCTCAAGATAATCCTGTAAGGCATGGGCAATCTCCGGGGTTGTGGAATCTTGAGCGTGCACCGAACGATGTGCACCCGGCAAGCCTACAACCTTTCCATGCTGGGAGAGAGTCCTCATTGGAGGCCAAGGTGTGACCCCAGCGCAGGTTTCAGCAGAAGGACGCGCCGCGCTCACTCAGTGACGGGCGAAGACGGCCTGCTTGCCCGTTTCGGTGAAGACGATGACATCGTAGGGTTGGCTGCGGTTTCCCTGCTCCATGCCGGGTGAGCCCAGCGGCATGCCCGGGACGGCCAGGCCTTTTGCCTGGGGCGCGGCCTCGAGCAGCCGCGCGACATCTTCTGCAGGAACATGCCCCTCGATCACGTAGTCGCCAAGAACGGCGGTGTGGCAGGAGGCCAGGTCCGGGGTGATGCCGTGGCTCTGCTTGATCGGGGCCAGGTCTTCAACGTCGTGAACTTCCACGGCGAAACCGGCCTCGCGCATATGGCGGACCCAGGCTTCGCAACAGTTACAGTAGGGCGACTTGTAGACCTCGAGCTTTTCCGAGGCCAGGGTCGGCAGGGACAACTGCAGCAGGGCCAGGAGCAGGCTGCCGGCGAGGAACAGAACCGGAATGCGGCGGAATTGTAGGGCCATGCCTGTAAATCCTTGTGTAGGGGGTTCAGTCCCGCAGGTGCTTCCTGCGGTTCTGGAATTCCTCTTCGTCGATTTCGCCACGGGCGAAGCGTTCCTTGAGGATCTCCAGGGCACGATCCTGGCTGTTGCCATTGTTGCGCGAGGTGTCGCCGATGCCCAGGGCGCGCAGCACCAGCACCACACCCAGGATCAGCAGGCCGAAGACCAGCAGCATCATGATCGGCCCCATGAACCAGCCGCTCCAGCCGTCCATCATGTGATAGCCGTAGGAATTGCCCGATTGGGCCAGGGCCGCGCCCGCGGCCATGCCGGCAGCAGCCAGAGTCAGGGAGAAAGTGGAAAGCGCCTTGATCATGAGTTTCTATCCCGTCCTGGCCGAGGCCGGTTTCAAGTTTCAGAGAGGCAGATTGAGGCTTCCAGTTGGGGGAAGGTCAAGGGGGATCAATAGCGCGTGTTCGTTTCAATGCCCCTTGCGGCGCGCATGCAGGTGACGTTTGACGCTTGCACGCACGCCCTCCACGGCGCAGCCGGCCAGCAGGCCGACGGCCGGGTTGACCAGCAGAGTCAGCGCCGCCGCCGTGCCCATGGCTGGCCAGCAGTTGGGGCGGGCATCCAGCAGGCGGCGTGAAAAGGCCAGATCGCCGCCGGCGATGACCAGCAGGGCGCCCACGGCAGCCAGGGGAATGGCGCCCAGGATGGCCGCTGCATCCTGGGACAGGAAGAGGGCGCAGAGCAGCAGCAGGCTGCCGAAGACGATGGGGGCGAGGCCGCTGCGCGCGCCGAAGCGGTGCTGGGCCTGCAGGCCGCCGGCGCCGTGGCACATGGGCAGGGCGCCCAGGGGTGCGAGCAGCAGGTTGGCCAGGCCGGTGGAGAGCGACAGGTTGCGTTCCGTGGCCCGCCCGGCAGCGCGGGGATAGAGCTGGCGTGCCAGGGCGGCGGCGACAATCACGGCATTGGTGAGGGTCAGTGCCAGCTGGGGCAGCACGGTCAGCTCCAGCGCCAGCAGCAGGTCGCCCCAGCCGGGCAGGGTGACGGCAGGCAGGCTGCCCCCCAGGGTGACCGCACCCGGAAGCTCCGCCGTGCCCGCCAGCAGGCCCAGCCCGACGGCGCCCAGCAGCACCAGTGGCATGGCGGCGAGGAGCTTCAGCGCCAGGAGGCCGAGCAGCAGGGCCAGGACCAGCAGGCCCAGCCAGGGCGTCTCCATCACCAGGTCGAGGCCAAGAAGGGCCAGCGAAAGTCCGAGGCCCAGCTGCAGGCCGGCCGTAACCGACTGCGGGATCAGGCGGGCCAGCCGATCGATCCAGCCGGTCACCCCCAGAACCAGGAAGACCAGGCCGAGCACGAGGCCGGTCGCCGCGATCGATGCCGGGTCGAGCTGGCCGGTCAGCATGATGGCGGAGACCGCCTTCATCGGCTGCACCGCCATCGGGATGGCATAGAACAGGCCGCTGGCGACCAGGAAGAGGCCGAAGCCGAAGAGCACACCCAGGGGCGCCAGGCCAGCCACGGTGATGGCTCCCAGGACATGGGGCAGGAACATGCCCAGGTCGCCGAAGGCGCCGCTGACCTCTCCCGCTATGCGTTTCATGCCCTTCATCGCCAGCCGGATGCCTCCGCGCAAAAATTGCAGATTCCCGAGCCTACACTAGAAAGCATGGCTTCCGGAACGCCTTGTCGCCGGAACGCAGCTTGTCCAGCCGTCGATGTGCCGCACCGTAAGCGGCGTGCCGTAGAGCGCGGAGAGGGACTCATCCGTCAGGGTCTCTCCCGTCGCGCCGATGGCCACCACCCGGCCATCCTTCAGCAGCGCAGATCGTTCGGCGCAGGCAAAGGCCTGGTCGGGGTGGTGGGTCGAGAGGATGACGGTCAGGCCGCTTGCGGCGAGACGCCGGATCGTCTCCAGAACCAGGACCTGGTTGCCGAAGTCGAGACTGGCGGTTGGCTCGTCGAGAACGAGGATACGCGGCTCCTGGGCCAGGGCGCGGGCAATGACGACGAGCTGTCGCTCGCCGCCGCTGATCTCCGTATAGGCACGTTCGGCCAGCTGGGCGATGCCCATTTCGTCCAGGACGCGTTCGACCACCTGGCGGTCACGGGCGGCAGGGGCCGAGAAGGTGCCGATGCGCGCGGTGCGGCCCATCATCACCGCCTCGTAGACGGAGAAGGCGAAATAGCCGGGCGCGGCCTGGGGAACGTAGCCAAAGCTGCGCGCCCGCTGCGCCGCCGACCAGTCGCGGATGTCCTCGCCTGCAACCCGTATGCGGCCGGCAAGCGGCGGCAGCAGGCCGAGCAGGGTCTTGAACAGCGTGGTCTTGCCGCTGCCGTTGGGGCCGAGCAGGGCCAGGGCCTCGCCTTCGCGGCAGGTGAAGCTTACGCCCTTGCCGACGGCCTTGCGGCCGTAGCCGAAATCCAGCGCCTCCACCTGCAGCAGGTCCGTGCTCATTGCCATTGCCTTTTCGCGGTGGCCAGGACCCAGATGAAGATTGGTGCACCGATGACGGAGGTCAGGACACCCAGCGGGATTTCCGTCGGTCTCAGGGTGCGTGCCAGGGTGTCCACCAGCAGCATGAAGGCGGCGCCGATCAGGACGGCGGCCGGCAGCAGGCGCCCGAAGGACGGCCCCACCAGGAAGCGCGCGATGTGCGGGATCACCAGGCCGACCCAGCCGATGATGCCGCCGATGGAGACCACCGCTGCTGTCATCAGCGTGGCGCAGAGAATGGCCGCGATGCGGATCCGGGTCGTGTCCACCCCCAGGGAGCGGGCCTCCTCCTCGCCCAGGGTCATCACGTTCATGCGCCAGTGCAGGGCCATGAGCGGCACCAGGCCGAGCAGGAAGGCGGGGGCCACCGAGGCGAGATCGCCGCGATTGACCGCCGAGAGCGATCCCAGGAGCCAGAAGGTGATGGCGGGGAGCTGGTCGTAGGGATCGGCGAGCACCTTGAGCATCGACACGCCCGAGCCCAGCAGCGTGCCGATGACGATGCCGGCGAGCACCAGGACCAGCACCGGGTCACGGCCCCTGAGCGTGCTGGTGATGCCGTACACGATGGCCACCGCCGCCAGGCCGCCGGCAAAGGCCATGGCCTGGATTGCCAGCATGGGCAGCGACAGGAAGATGCCGAGCACGGCCCCCAGCGCCGCGCCCGAGGAAACGCCCAGGATGTCGGGCGAAACCAAAGGATTGCGGAACAGCCCCTGATAGGAAGCGCCGGCCGCCGCCAGGGCGCTGCCGACGATCATGGCCATGACCACGCGCGGCCCGCGTATCTGGCCGATCACCAGTTCCGTGGAGCGGTCGAGTGTCGAAGGTGCGCCGGTCAGGTGCGACCAGAGCCAAAGGCCGAGATCGTTGGCTGTGACCGGGTAGGCCCCCAGCGAGAAGGCCAGCAATGCGGCCGCCGCGAGCGCAGCGCTCCCGACCACCACTCCGGACAGGGCGCGCCGGCGTGCCGTGGTCTGCTGCCGCTCGCCGGTCGACGGCTCCCTAGCGGCCATCTCGGGCGCCGAGAAGCTGCCGGATCTCGGCGTCGCTCAGGTCCCGCATGTAGAAGAGTTCATAGAACTCCCGGGTGATCGCTTCCATCGGTTCGGGGAAGAGATCGGGGTAGAGGATGGAGGCAAGCCATCGCACGCCGAGAACGCGGTTGACCGAAGGCGGAAAGTCGATCCAGGGGAAGGGCAACTGCGGAGCAAGGTGGACGCGCCCCGACTCGACCGCCGAGACGGTCTGCCAGCGCGGATTGTCCTCCACCTGGGCCGCGAAGTCCGGATTGACCGTGAAGATGACCTCGGGATCCCAGGCGATGACCTGTTCGAGGGAGACGGAGGCAAGCCCGCCGCCGCCCAGCGCCTCGCCGGCGACATTGCGGGCACCGACGAAGTCCATTGCCTCCACATTGATGGAGCCGCTCAGCGCCGTGTCCAGGCCGTCCGGACCGCGGGCGTAGTACATGCGCGGCCGCTCCTCCGGCGGCACCTCGGCAATCCGGTTCTGCACCTCGTCGAGCGTGGTCTCGACGTAGCCGGCCAGCCGCTCGGCGCGTTCCTCGACACCGAGAATGTCGCCCAGGCGCCGATAGGTTCCGGGCAACTCGTCCAGGCGGCCGCCGAAGAGAACCGAAGGCACGCCGGTCTGCTGCGAGACGCGGTCGGCCAGGTCGGCGTAGGTGTCGCTGACCGATCCCACATCGACCACGACATCCGGCTCCAGGGTCAGCACGACCTCGAGATTGATGCTGTCGCCACTTCCGGTGAGGCGGCCGTGGGCGGGCAGGTCGCGATAGGCCTCGGGCAGGAACGCGGCCTCTTCGGGCGAGGGCGCGCGCGTCCACCCGAGCAGCTTGTCGGGGGCCAGGGTGAAAAGGAGGATGGCGGCCGGCGGGCCGGCGGCAAAGACGCGGTCGACCTGCTCGGGAACCGAGACCACGCGTCCGGCCGAGTCCTCGATTTCAGTGGCCAACGCGGCGTTCGCGCCGGCCAGGACGCCGCCGAGGAGAAAGGCAAGAGACAGCCATTTCGCCCCGCTGTTCACGGCCTAGTCCTGTTTGCCGATCATCACGTCGCTGGCCTTGATGACGGCACTGGCGGTCTCGCCCTCGCGCAGCGCCAGGTCATCCACGGCGTCGTTGGTGATCGACGCCGTCAGCACGACATTCGGGGCCACCTCGATACGGACGTGCGCCGTCGTCTGGCCCTTATTGATCGCGATGACGCGGCCTTCCAGGATGTTTCGGGCACTCAACTTCATCGTGCACTCTCCCTTGCTTCATCCCGGGGGCGGCGCGAACCCGTAACGCTCGAGGATCGCCTGGCCCTCCGGGGCCAGTATGAACCGGGCCAGGCTCCGGGCCGCTTCACTGTCCCTCAGGACCAGCAGGCCATAGGTGGCTCCGACATTCAGCGCGTCGGGAATGTCGATGATCCGGAGCTCCGGCACTTCCCCCGCTGCGAGTACGGCATTGGTGCAATAGGTCAGGAAGAGGTCGGCTCGCTCTTCTTCCATGACCCAGCCGTAAACGGAACGGGGTGTATCAGGCTTAGGGGAGTCCGGGCCGCCGGTCAACTGGAGGGATTTCTCCTTCAGCTTCTCCGCGGCCCCGTCCTGCAAGGCCTCCGCCTTGTCGAAAAGCGCGAAGGCGTAGTCGCCCGAGGGATCCGCCTTGGGCGTGGAGGTGCCGACACGGACGTCCGCGCGCAGCATGACGTCGAGCAGGTTGTCGCTCGTGACCTCCAGGTCCGGCTGGGCGATGGCGCAGAGCCGGTTGCGGGCGAAGGCGACGACCTCGCCGCCCCGTTCGTCCGCGATGGCCTGGGGGTGCTTCATGTTGGCCGACGCGAAGACATCCGCCGCCTCGCCCTCCATGATGCGTTCGCGCAGCAGGCCGGAGGGAGCGAAATCATGTATCACCTCCGTGCCTTCGGCTGTCGTGAAGGCTTCGCTCGCCTCGCTGAGCGCCGCCCGCAGGCTACCCGCCGCCAGAAGCTTGACGGGCTCTGCCGCCGCTGGCGTTGCGGCCAGGCCGAAGGCCATGGCCGCAAACAGCGTGGTCAATCGATTCACCGATTTCAGTCCGAAGCGTTCGGGATGAACAGCTGTTCCCCGCGCAGCTTGTAGTTGGCGATGGCCTGCTGTCCCTCGTCGGAGACCAGCCAGTCGATGAAGGCCTGGCCATCCTCGGCATTGACGTTCTCGTGCTTCTCGGGATTGACCAGGATCACGCCGTACTGGTTGAACAGGCGGTCATCGCCCTCGACCATGATCTCCAGGTTGCCCCGGTTCTCGAAGCTGATCCAGGTGCCGCGATCGGCCAGGCTGTAGGCGGGCATCTGGGCGGCCGTGTTCAGGGTTGGACCCATGCCCTGGCCGAGCTCCCGGTACCAGGAGCCTGAGGGGTCGACGCCCGCTTCCTCCCAGATGGCGAGTTCCTTCTTGTTGGTTCCGGAATCGTCGCCGCGCGAGGCGAAGGTGGATTCCGTCTCGGCGATGGCCGTGAAGGCCTCGACGGCATCCTCGCCGCCGGCGATTTCGGCCGGATCCTCGGCGGGGCCGACGATGATGAAGTCGTTGTACATCACCTCGACGCGTTCCACGCCGTAGCCCTCGGAAACGAACTTCTCCTCGGCCGGCTTGGCGTGCACGAAGACCACGTCGGCGTCACCGCGCCGTCCGGTTTCCAGCGCCTGGCCGGTCCCCTGGGCGATCACGCGGACCTCGATGCCCGTTTCCTCCTCGAACATGGGCAGCAGGTGGTCGAACAGACCGGAATTCTCCGTCGAGGTGGTCGAAGCCACGGTGATGACATCCTCCTGGGCACTGGCGGGTAGTGCCGTGAGGGCGGCTGCGGACAGGGCCGCAGCGGTGAACAGGGTCTTGAAAGCTTTCATGAGGTCTCTCCCTAGCGTTGGTGGTTGGGTGAAGGTCACCAGAGAAGCTCACCCTTGATGAAGGCGCGGGCCTCTTCTGTTTGCGGTTCGTCGAAGAACCGGTCGGCGGGTGTCTGTTCGAGAAGCTGCCCGTGATGCAGGAACAGAACGTTGTCTGCGATGCGCCGGGCCTGGCCCATGTCGTGAGTCGTCATGACGATCTTCACGCCCTCCGCATGGATCGCGTGGATCATCTGCTCGATGGCGCGGGTGGCGGCGGGATCCAGGGCCGAGGTGGGCTCGTCCAGGAACAGGACCTGTGGCTTGAGGGCCCAGGCCCGGGCAATGGCGAGGCGCTGCTGCTCGCCGCCCGACAGCGTGCGCGCCGGCCGTTCGGCCAGTTCGTCCAGGCCGAAGTGCGCCAGGGCCGCATCGGCGCGGCCGGGGCGTTCGCTGCGCTCGACACCGGCCACCGAAAGGGCGTGAATCAGGTTGGCGCGGGCCGTTCGCCGCAGCATGACCGGACGCTGGAAGACCATGGCATGGCGCTTGGCGACGTTGCTGCTGGCCGGTCCCGTCCAGGCGATCTCGCCGCCCGTCGGCTTGAGGAGGCCGTGGCACAGCCGCAGTGTCAGAGACTTGCCGGCGCCGTTCGGCCCGATGATCACCGTGCGGGACTCGTCGAACAGCTGGAAGGATATGCCCCGGACGAGCTGCTTTTCGCGCACGGCGAAGCGCAGCTCCGAAACCTTCAGCGGCAGTATGGAGGGTATTCCGTGCATGGATCAGGCCGCCTGTCGTTGTGCGACCCGGCTCGAGACGAAAGCCCCGGCGTTCAGGATCAGGGTGAGCAGCAGCAGGATGATGCCCAGGCCGAGCGCCAGGGCCAGGTCGCCCTTGGCCGTTTCCAGCGCGATGGCCGTGGTCATGGTGCGCGTGAAGCCGGCGATGTTGCCGCCCACGATCAGGACGGCCCCCACTTCGGCCATGGCCCGGCCGAGGCCGGCCAGGACGACGGTGACCAGGCTGAAACGCCCGTCCCAGAGCAGCGTGGGAATGGCACGCAGGGCGGAAGAGCCCAGCGAGCGCAGCTGCTCCTCGTACTCGGCCCAGAGATCGTCGATCACCGAGCGCGTGAGCGAGACGATAATCGGCGTGATCAGCAGGCTCTGGGCGATGATCATGGCCGTGGGCGTGAAGAGCAGCGACAGAAAGCCCAGCGGGCCTGTGTTGGAGAGCAACAGGTAGACGACCAGACCGGCGACCACGGGCGGCAGGCCCATCAGTGCATTGAACACCACGATCACCGCGCCGCGGCCTGGAAAGCGTGCGAGCGACAGCGCCGCCCCGAGCGGCAGGCCGATGAGGCAGGAGATCAGAACGGCGCTCAGCGTGACGCGCAGGGACAGCCCCACGATCTGGGCCAGTGCCGGATCGCCGCTGAGGATAAGGTGAAAGGCGGTCAGGAACGCGTTGTCGCCGTCCATGGAATTCCCTGTTCTTTCAGAGAATTATGGACAGGAGCGTAAATATCGACAACAATGTAAATATTGCAGTGAAACAGGGTTAAATGCAATGGATCTGATGACCACGGCCGAGGTCGCGGATTACCTTCGCCTCAAGGAGCGCACCGTCTACGAGATGGCATCCAGGCGGCAGATCCCCTGTACCCGGGCGACGGGCAAGCTATTGTTCTCGCGCAAGCTGATCGAGCGCTGGGTGGAAGGGCGCACGGAGCTGCCGCTCGGCTACGATGCCGCACCACCGCCCATCTATGCGGGGTCGAGCGATCCTCTGCTGGAGTGGGCCCTGCGGGAATCCGGCAGCGGCCTGGCCGTGCTTGCAAACGGCAGTCGCAACGGCCTGGAGCATCTGGCGCAGGGACAGGCCGTGATGGCCGGACTGCACATTCGCGACCCGAACGGCGGGAGCTACAACGTGGAGACGGTCCGTCGCGAGATACCCTATCCGGACGTCGTTGCCATTCGCTGGGCCGAGCGCGAGCAGGGCCTTCTGGTCGCACCGGGCAACCCGCTGGGCATTCAGAGCCTGGAAGACCTGCCCGGCCGGCAGCCCCGTATCCTGCTGCGCCCCGAAGGTACCGGCAGCCGCGCCCTCTTCGACGCGCTTATCCAGGAGCACGGCCTGGAGCAGGCGGCGCTCAACCTGCTTGTGCGGGAGGCTCCGACCGAGGGGGATCTTGCAACCGAGATCGCCGAGGACGAGGCCGACTGCGGGCTGGGCATTGCGGCCGTGGCCGGCCGCTACGGACTGGACTTCATACCGCTGGATATTCGGGAGGCCTTCGACCTGGTGATGCGTCGGCGCGACTACTTCGAAGCCCCTGTCCAGAAGCTGTTCGCCATTGCGCGCAGCGAGGCGTTCCTCAAGCGCGCCGAAAGCTATCGCGGGTATGACCTGCAGCGACTGGGCGAGGTGACCTACAACGGCTGATGCGCCGTTCGCACAGCGCCGTGCGGCCAGGCCGGAGCAAGGCCAGTTGCACATAGCTCTCTCAGGCACTAGCTTGTGCGCCGTTTTGCAGACTGCACACGAGATAGATGGATCGATGGACCTGAAAGAGCATATCCGCGCCGTTCCCGACTTCCCCAAGCCGGGCATCCTGTTCTACGACATCTCGACCCTGCTGATGCACGCCGAGGCGTGGCAGGAGACGGTGCGCCGGCTGACCGACGAGGTGGCGCCCTACAAGCCCGACATGCTGGTGGGCATCGAGTCCCGCGGGTTCCTGACCGCCGCGCCGCTGGCGCTGGAGATGGGCATCGGCTTCTTCATGGTGCGCAAGAAGGGCAAGCTGCCCGGCGAGACGCTGGAGTACAGCTATGGCCTGGAATACGGCAGCGACACCATCGAAATGCAGGCCGATGCCGTGACACCCGGACAGCGTGTGATCGTCCTGGACGACCTGCTGGCCACCGGCGGTACCATGGACGCCTCGATTCAGCTGCTGCGCCGGGCGGGCGCCGAGGTGGCGGCGGCGGCCTGCATCATCGAGCTCACCTTCCTGGAGGGCCGCAGCAAGGTGGATGTGCCGGTGCATACCCTGGTGTCCTACGACTCCTGAGGGTGTTTACCTGTTTCGTGTTGAGAGATTCTCTTATTGGACAACCCCTCGGTGCAGAATCTTCTCGATATTAACGAACCCTTCATGGCAAGATCGTAATTTATGCACGTCAGGGCTGGAGACCAAGGTCTTCACGGCCTGATGTGTCATTGGTATTCGATCCGGGGTGTCGATGTCTGCAGAGGTCTTCCTCTACGCAGTCCTGGCTGCAGGAATTCCCGGTTGCCTTGCCGTCTGGCTCGGGGCCGCCCTGACGCGCAACCGCAGGCAGAAGAGACAGCTCGAGGCCGAGGCGGAGACGCTGCGGCGCAGGCTGGAGGAGCAGGAGGAGATCGCCGAGGAGTGGGGCTGGGAAACCGATACGCAGCACCGCTTTACATGGTTCTCCTCCAACCACAGCCGGCTGACCGGCCATTCCGCCTCTCTCTACCTTGGCAAGGCGCGCTGGGAGGTTGCCAACCTGGAAGTGGAGGAGGGGTTCTGGGAAGAGCACCGCCGGACGCTGGATGCGCACAAGCCTTTTAACAGCATGATCTACATGGCGCGCGCCCACGACGGCGGTCTGCGAGTCTTCCGCAGCAGCGGGCAGCCGCGCTTCGACGCGGATGGCACCTTCCTCGGCTATCGCGGCGTGGCCACCGATATCACAAAGGTGGTCTCCGCCGGAGACCAGGCGGACGTGGCCCAGCGACGTCTGCAGGATGCAGTGGACCTGATGCCCCAGGGCTTGGCCCTGTTCGATGCCGACGAGCGGCTGATCCTGGCCAACAGGATCTACCGCGAGCGCTTCACCAGGGCGAACCAGCGCATCGAGACGGGCATGACCTTCGAGGAGCTGGCCCGTACGGCCCGTGCACAGGGTCTGGTCCGCGAATGGGGCGCCGAGGACGAGGCCGCCCTGCAGTACAGGCTTTCAGTCTTTCGCAATCCTCCCTATCGCATCGAGCAGAGCTACCAGGACGGGGACACGCTGGACGTGATGGGCAGCCGCACGGCCGATGGCGGCCAGGTCATCCTGTGGACCGACATCACCGAGATGAAGCGGCGCGAGAAGGCGCTGACGCTGCTGGTCACCGGGCCGGCGCGCGGCCGCGACTTCCTGGAGACGGCCTGCGAGGCGGTTTCCGTCCTGCTGAACTACCGCTTCTCAGGGATTGCCCGCCTGGATCGCAGCGGGCATCGGGCCGAGGTCCTGTCCTGCTGGATGGACGGGGGGCCGGGAGAAGTGTTCAGCTATTCCCTGGAAGGAACGCCCTGCGAGGGTGTCTACAGCCAGTCCGGACGCTGCTATTTTCCGGATCGCGCCAGCGAGCGCTTCCCAGAGGACAGGATGCTGGTGGACCTGGGTGGACGCGCGTTCAGCGGGGAAGCCCTGTACGGCCGCACTGGCGAGAAGATCGGCCATCTGTTTGCCGTTCACGATGCACCCGACAGCGAGACGCAGCGGCACAGCGACATCCTGAACCTGATCGCCCGCTGGGTGGCGACCGAGCTGGAGCGGCGCGATGCCGAGGAGGAGCGCCTGCGCTCGGCGCGCCTGCTGCAGATCTTCTTCGATCACATGACCGAGGGCATCAAGGTGGTCGACAAGGACATGCAGGTGCTGGCCTACAACCGCCGCTTCCTGGAGATCGCGAACGTGCCGCGCCAGCTGATGGCCGAGGGAGATTATCACAAGGTGCTGCGCCACAGCGCCGAACGCGGCGATTATGGCGCCGGGGACGTGGACGAACTGGTGGAGCAGCGTATCCAGCGTCTGTTCCTGCCGCGCCCTTGCGTGACCGAGGAGCTTCGCCCTACCGGCCGTAACCTGGAGATCCGCACCAACCCCCTGCCCGACGGCGGCGTGGTGGCCACCTATGTGGACATCACCGACCGCAAGAAGGCCGAGGAACGTCTGCGTGAAAGCGAGCATCGCTACCGCCTGATCTCGGATCTGGCCTCGGACCTGGTGTTCTCCTATGCGCTGGACGAGGATGGCCGACTGGGCCTGGAATGGTATGCCGGCACCCTGCTCTCTCGCCTCTCGCTGCCGGGTCTGCCGGACACGACCGAGGACTGGGAAAACCTGGTGGTGGCCGAGGACCGGCCGGTGCTGCGCCAGTGCCTGCTGAAGCTGGCGCGCGGAGAGGACTGTTCCGAGGAGGTCCGACTGCAGTGCGACAGCGAGCAGGATGTCTGGGTGCGCATCCTGGCCCGCGGCGAGCACGACGTCGAAAGCGGCCGCCTGAAGCGGATCCTGGGTGCCGCCCAGGACGTGTCGGAGCGCAAGAACGCCGAAGCCGAAATGATGCAGGCCATGCAGGCCACCGAACTGGCCAATCGCACCAAGAGCGATTTCCTCGCCACCATGAGCCACGAGCTGCGCACGCCGCTGAATGCCATCATCGGCTTTGCCGAGATCATGGAACAGCAGATGCTGGGCCCGCTGGGCGATGTCCGCTATCTGGACTACAGCCACGACATCAAGGAAAGCGGTTCGCACCTGCTGCGCATCATCAACGATATCCTCGAGGTCTCCAAGGCGGAGGCCGGGCGCCTGGAACTGCACGCAGAGTACTTCCGCCTGCTGCAGCTGGTCGAATCCTCGGCCCGCCTGGTCCAGCACCGGGCCGAGGACAATGGTGTGGCCCTGGAGTGGGAGGTGCCCGAGAGCGACCTGCAGCTTTATGCCGACCAGCGCCGTCTGAAGCAGGTTCTGCTGAACGTGCTGTCCAACGCCATCAAGTTCACGCCGGAGGGCGGAACGGTCCGTCTCCACGCCCAGAGCACATCGCAGGGCGGCCTCTGCCTCGAGGTGCAGGACAGCGGCATCGGCATCGAGCCGGAGAATATCCAGCGGGTCTTCGAGCCCTTCACGCAGCTGGATTCCGGCCTGGGGCGGCGCCACGAGGGCACCGGCCTGGGCCTGCCGCTCAGCCGCACGCTGGTGGAACTGCATGGCGGAGAACTGACCCTGGAGTCCAGGCCGGGAGAGGGAACCCGGGTCATCATCCTGCTGCCGCCGGAGCGAATGGCGGGCGGCCAGGGGGAGGCCCTGCGCATCCAGGCCTGAGGCCGCGGTGTCCGTTGCGGTGCCGCCGGGATAGAGGCGTCGGATTCAGAAACCGGCGGACCGCGAGAAACTCTCCGCAAACTCCAGTAGGGCACGGTCGCTGCCGCGCGGGCCGAGCAGGGACAGGCCGAGCGGGCATCCCTGTTTCGTGGTGACCGGCAGGTGCACCTGGGGCAGGCCCGAGAGGTTGGCGTAGCTGGTCATTGCCAGGACGTGCAGACGCTGCCGGAAAAGTACGTCGGGATCGGCCCCCAGTGGCGGGGCGATGTCCGGCGCCGTGGGCAGCACCATCAGGGCGTCCTCGCCCAGAAGCGCTTCCATGCGGGTTTGCACGGAGGTCATCAGGGCCCGGCATTCGGCCAGTGTCTCCTCCATTCCGGCCACTTCGGCCGCCCAGGTCATGCGCTGGGACAGTTCGGGACTGAGCGTCGGGCTGCGGGCCTCGATCCAGTCGCCGTAGACGGCCCAGGCCTCGGCGGCCTGCAGGTGGCGGAAGGCGTCGCGCCAGGCATCCAGGCCACCGTCCTCGGCGGCCGGCTGCGCGGGCTGGCGCTTGCCGAGGCGCATCTCTAGGCGCTCGACGAAGGGCTCCAGTTTTTCCGAGACATCGTCTTCCAGACGCCCGAAGGCCTCGCTGGCGTAGAGCAGCCGCGCGAAGTCGAAGGCTTTCTCGTCCGTGCCCAGCAGGACCTCGCCCACGGCAAGGAAGGTCTCGGGATCGCGCGCGAACCAGCCCACGGTGTCGAAGGAGGGCGCCAGCGGCACCACGCCGTCGATGGGAATGCGTCCATGGGTCGGGCGCAGGCCGTAGAGGCCGCAATAGGCGGCAGGGATGCGCACCGAGCCGCCGGTGTCGCTGCCCAGCGCCGTGTCGCAGAGTCCGCCGGCCACGGCCGCCGCCGACCCGCAGGAGGAGCCGCCTGTGGAGCGGCCGGGTGCGTTGCTGTTGGCCGGCGCGCCGTAGTGATGGTTCTGGCCGCTGAGACTGTAGGCGAACTCGTCGGTTATGGTCTTGCCCACCATGGCGGCGCCGGCCTCAAGCAGCCGCGTGACGCTGGAGGCGGTGGTCTCCGCCGGCTCGTGCGTGCGGCGATAGTCCGGGTTGCCGCAGCCGGTCACGTGGCCCGCGATGTCGTAGATATCCTTGACGGCGACCTCCAGGCCCGACAGCGGTCCGGGCGCAGAGGGTGGCAGGCTGAGGCGCTCACCGGGCAGGAAGGCGTTCAGAGGGTCGCTCCCCGTCTCGTGCCGTGCCGCGGCGGCACCAGGGTCGTTCGCGGTACTGTCGGTCATATCTCGCGCGTGTCCCCCGGGTTCTGATCCGTGCCGGTCTCCCGCGGTGCCTTTTCGGTGTCGTTCTCCGCCTGTGGGTCTTTCTGTTCGCTCTCGGGCGGCGGGTCCAGGCGCGGGATGACGATGTCGCCCTCCTCGTTGATCCGGGGCATGCCGTAGCGCGGCAGGCTCTCCACCAGGCCCGACATGCTCTCGGACAGGCGGCCCAGCATCTCCTGGAGCAGGGTGCGGGTCTCCTCGGGCAGGGCGTCCTCGAGGTTGGGAGAGTCCTCGGGTGCGGGCGCCTCCTCTCCGGAGGAGTCCTGGGCCCAGGCGGGTGTGGTGGCCAGCAGCAGGGCCATCCCCAGCGCCGGAAGGAAAGAGGGAACTGCTGTCTTCATGCCTGCAAGTCTACGGCAGAGGCCCGGCGCCTGTCACTGCCGAAACCTGTTCGCCGGGACACCAGGGCACTCTATTCGAACACGACCGGCAGGATCGAAAGCACCAGCAGCGCGGCCATGGCAATGTTGAAGAGCTGCAGGCGCCGGCCTTCGGCCAGGAAGCGTCCCAGGGCCGAGCCCAGGAGGGTCCAGGCCGATACGCAAGGGAAGGCCACCAGGGCGAAGAGCGCGGTGATCAGCAGGACCTCGGCGAAGACGCTGTCGCCGCCGGTGGTATAGGCGGCCACGGCGCCGGTGGCCATCATCCAGGCCTTGGGGTTGACCCACTGGAAGGCGGCGGCTTGCAGGAAGGTCAGCGGAGGACGGGAACTTGCCTCGCCCTGGCGCCGCGTGGTGGCGATGCGCCAGGCGAGCCAGAGCAGGTAGGCGATGCCGGCGATCTTCAGGATGTCGTGCAGGGCGGGGACGGCGCGGAACAAGCCGCCCAGTCCCAGCCCCACCGCCAGGACCATCACCGGGAAGCCGATGGAGATGCCCAGGATGTGGGGCAGAGTGCGGCGATAGCCGTAGTTCACGCCAGAGGCGGTGACCATGATGTTGTTGGGGCCCGGCGTGATCGTGGCCACCAGGGCGAAGGCGGCGATGACCGGTATGAGCTCCGGGGCGGGAAGCATCTGGACCATGGGCGAACTCCTCCGGGTAGGACAGCAGGACTGACCTGAAGGATGCGGTGCCGGTGTTTCAACTGTCAAACGCGCTTTGCGGATGGCTGTCCTGTTCGAACCGCGCCCGTGTGACCCGTCTCTGGGCGAACGCCCGTGTCCCCGGCACGCCGCCGGGCAGGCAGGCAGCGCCTCAGGCCGCCTCGGACCCCTTGTCCTTGGAGCGGGTGATATAGGCCATGGCGCAGTGCTCGGCGCAGTAGGGGCGCCCGGGCGCCGCCGGGCTCTCGCAGAAATGGAAGTCCGGCTGCGAGGGATCGCCGATGGGCCATTGGCACTTGCGGTTCGAGATCCCGGCCTCGGCCTGGGGCAGCTTTCGGGTCACCGGTTGCGGGCGCTTCGGCGCCGTCGCACGGCTTGGGCGCGCCTTGGCCGGCTGCGGCATCTCGGCTGGCTGCGACGGCGGGGCCGCGGTCGCGGTTTCGCCCTGGCTTGCCTGGCCGGCCGCTTGCTGCGCCGTTTCGGCCGTCTCGCCGCTGTTCTCGCCGCGGGCCGGCATGGCCAGGGAATCGCTGCGCTTGCGGGCGGGCGTGCTGGTGCCGGCCTCCTGCTTGCGGATGGGCGAGGGGCGCGAGGGCAGCTTCAGCCGGTGAGCCTTGCCCACCACGGCGTTCTTGGATATCCCGAGCTGCTTACCGATGGCGGAGGCGGACTGGCCCTCGCTCCAGAGGCGGCTCAGTTCGTCGATACGTTCGGCTGTCCACGTCATCGCCCTATTCCCTATATATTGCGATTTTCTACAGTGTCCCTACGATATCGTGTAGTGGCGCCTCTGTCGAGTCGGGAGTTACACGCGGACTGTGGAAAAGCCGGAGTCTTGCGCCGGTTTGCAGCCAGGGCCGTGAGATGAGGCGGCCCTGAAGCCTGTGCCAAGATGCTTCGAGGCCTTGCCTTGCGGCAAAGCACCCCAGCATGAGGATTGGCGAGTGAGGTATTAGGGTATTGATTTTAAATGAAAATCTCATTCTTTCTTGTCGGCAATTAGTTATATGCGCGGGTGGTAGGGGGGAGATCTTCTTCACCCTCGAACATGAAGTTCTCACCTTTTCAAGGATTCCGTCCCGCCTGAGCATGCGCGAAACGCATTCGAAGGAAGCCGCCCAGAGGGTGTTAAGGTACGGAACTTCAATAGATTGTTTTCTTCCGACCTAAAGCAGCTGCGCGATTTTGAGTTTTGGGCTGCCAATCACGCGAGCCCCATAAGCTCAACTTTATTGCAGCGAGCTTAAGCTACAGCCCCCAAGCACGGTAGAAAGGGTCTGAACGTAATGCGGGATGCGAAGCGATAATTTCTCGTACTTCCGACTGGAAGCGCGCGTTCTGAGACAGCGATTTAATGATCAGTGCCTTCGGATGGATGATTCCTTGTGGATAGGAGTGGTTCTTCGAAAGTGCATATTTGTATAAGTGGAGAGCTTTTGTTTTGTCCGTTTGTAGCTGGTGGTGAAATTTGTAAACATCCCAAGCGGCTCGGTTTTCTGCCTTTCTGAGAAGATCAAGAAAGGTGGTAGATGAAGGTGCGTTAGTGTTGCAGATTGGAGTAGTGCCGCCGACTGTACGACCAAGCCAGTAGCTGTCCTTCCACCAATCAAACGAACTCTCTAACAGTGAAGTAAGTTCATCTGGGTCAAGGAATTTGGATCCTATGATGAGTGCGGCGTATATTGAATATTCGGTGCCGATCGTTTCGAAAAGATTTATTAGCTCACGCATTTCACGCTTCAGCCGTCTATCGGCGCGAAATCTCGAATGAATACAGAATTTTGCAATCAGTATGATGCTAAAATCGTCAACAAATACGTTGTCCTTAAACATCTTTTTGATCTGATAGAATTCAGCATTAGGATGGTTCCGGCGTGAAAGGCTTGAGAAGGCAGTTAGTCGAAGTGGTGGATTTAGCTTGATTAACGTTACTAGGTCTTCTGCAGGAATTTCGTATCCGACCTCGGCACTAATTTTGGCCAAGTACATGAAAATTTTGCTGCCATTTCCGCGTGTAAACCGAGAGTTCCTAAGGTCAGTTCCTCTCCAGATTTGGTATGCCCTGTCTAGGCCGCAGACTCATAAGACTTCAACCAGATGCGGAGTGAAGCCAGCTTGAGCGCGGCGAGGTAGTTTTCCGGTTTGCGGTCATAACGTGTTGCGATGCCTCTGAACTGCTTGATTTTCCCGA
>NZ_JBHSCW010000011.1:0-284125 GCF_042651425.1 Fodinicurvata halophila
GACCAAAATCCCCCAGAGGGCTTAAAGCCAGGATACGCATCTCGAACAACGGCCCAAGCCAAAACAGCTCGCAAAACCGCCGTCCGCGTATCCCTTCCAATAACAATCAACAATGTCAAAGAGCCGGCATCTCACCCTGAGGTGAGGGCCAAGAACCCCCGTTCGGAAGCATCGCTTCCAGACCACTCAGTCCCTGAACGGAAGGTTGGAGATTATAATCACGAAGACAGACCCATTCAACGCCTTTCAGACGCTGTCTGAAGTTTTGTCTTCGGGAAGCCGCGGAAGTTAAGGCAGAGCGCCTTCAGCGCCGCGACGCCTTGGTATTTAGGGATATCGCCGGGCGCTGTCCAGAGCAAAATCGAGATTCATGTCAGAAAAGTTATCCACAGCCGTCCGCGCGCTCACAGCAGACCCAGCGCCCGCAGCTCGGCGAGCATCTCCGGCGGCGCCTCGGCCAGGGAGTCCGTCGCCTGGCCCAGGTCGGCCGGCGCCTGTTCGGACGGCAGGTAACGCCAGCCCTGGAAGGGACGCTGCTGGCGGGCTGCCACGCGCACCAGGCCCGGCTTCAGCACCAGTCGGGCATAGGAGCGTCCCTCCTCGTCCACGCGCTCCTCGATATCCTCCAGTGGCTGGCGCGCCTGGACCAGGCCCTTGATCACCCAGTAGACGGAACCGCCGTCCAACAGCTCGGCCCGCCGCCGGGGCATCATGCGGGTGTCGTGCCAAAGCCCGCCAGCGGTTGCCAGGCGACGCTCCTGGAACTCCGTCAGGCTGTCCACGGATTCGCTGCCCACCGACAGCTTGATCAGGTGCAAATCCCCCAAGGTCAGGCCACCTCGGATGCCTTCGCACCGCTGCGCGCCAGCGCCACGCGCGAACGCGAGGGACGGCGAATCTGCTCGGAGATGAAGTTGCCCGCCGCGACCAGGCGGTCGAGGTCGACCCCCGTCCTGATGCCGAGGCCATTCAGCATGTAGACCACGTCCTCGCTGGCGACATTGCCACTGGCCCCGGCCGCATAGGGACAGCCGCCGAGTCCGGCGACGGAGGCATCGACCACCGAAACGCCTTCCAGCAGGCTGGCGTAGATGTTGGCCAAGGCCTGGCCGTAGGTATCGTGATAGTGGACCGCCAGTTCGGACAGCGGCACGTCCCGCGCCAGCCGCCGGATCAGGTTTCGCGCCTGCCCCGGCGTGCCCACTCCGATGGTATCGCCAAGCGAGATCTCGTAGCAGCCGAGGCCGCGCAGTTCGCGGGCCACCCAGGCAACGGCTTCCGCATCGATCTCGCCCTCGTAGGGGCAGCCCAGCACACAGGAGATATAGCCGCGCACCTTGAGGCCTTCGGCCAGGGCCCGCTCCGTCACCGGCGCGAAGCGCTCCAGCGACTCCTCGATGGAACAGTTGATGTTGCGCTGGGAAAAGCTCTGGGAGGCCGCGGCAAAGACTGCAATCTCCCCTGCTCCGGCCTCCAGGGCCGCATCCAGGCCCTTCTCGTTGGGCACCAGGACGGGATAGCTGACGCCGGCACGTGCGGGTAACAGCGACATCACCTCGGCGGTCGCGGCCATCTGCGGCACCCAGCGCGGACTGACGAACGCGCCGGCTTCGATGTGGGTCAGGCCGGCATCGGCCAGGCGGACGATCAGGTCCGCGCGCATCGCAGCGGGCAGATGGGCCGACTCGTTCTGCAGGCCGTCGCGCGGGCCCACTTCCACCAGACGGACTGTCTTCGGCAATTCACTCATCGTTACCTGCCGTTCCTGTTTCCTGAACCTCGAAGCGAATGAGCTCAACGCCCTCGCCCACGGAATCACCCTCCGCGAAGAGGACCTCCTGCACAATGCCATCCTCGGCGGCGGTGATGGTATGTTCCATTTTCATGGCTTCAAGTACCATGAGGGCGGTGCCCTTGGCGACTTGCTGGCCGGGGGTGACCGCCACGCGGGTGACCTTGCCCGGCATGGGCGCAACCAGGCGGTCCGCGCCCTCCTGGGTCAGGGCCTCGAAGCCGTGGCGGTCCAGGAAATGCAGGCGATGACACTGGCCATCCACCACGACCAGATAGTCGCCGCCCTCGCGAAAACAGCGCCAGCCAAGCCGCCGGCCATCGATCGCCGCCGTCATGGACGTGAGATCACCACTGTCCTCCAGACGGACCCGATGGCACGCCTCGCCCACCCAGACGTTCCAGTCCCGCCCCGACGCCAACAGTTGGACGGCATGCTCCTCGTCCTGGTACCGGAAATCCAGGACCAGCGCCTCGTGGCCGCCGGGACGCCAGCCGGACAGCTCGGCCCAGGGCGAGTACGGGTCCTGTGTGGCGGCCTGGACAGACAGGGTGTGCAGGCGCTGTTCCTGAAGACGGGAAAGCGCGGCCAGCAACAGCACCCACGCCGACGGCAGGCCCTCGGAGGGCACCAGGAGTTCCGCGCGATAGCGTTCGACGAACCCCGTATCGAAATCCCCGTTACGGAAGGCAACATGACCCGCGATGGAGCGCAGGAAAGCCAGGTTGGTCACCGGCCCGGCGATCTCCGTTCGGCGCAGGCCATACTCCAGCCGCCGCAGCGCCTCGGCCCGATCCCGGCCATGGGCGATGACCTTGGCGATCATGGGATCGTAGTCGACGGGTATGCTGTCCCCGCTCTCGACGCCGGCATCGACCCGGAAACCCGCCTGCGTGTCAGGAAAGGCAAGGTGTACCAGCCGTCCCGGCGAAGGCATGAAGTCTCGCGCCGCATCCTCGGCATAGAGCCGGGCCTCCACGGCATGTCCCTGCCGGGGAATGTCCTCCTGTGCCAACGGCAAACACTCGCCGGCGGCCACGCGCAGCTGCCATTCCACAAGGTCCTGGCCGGTGACCATCTCGGTCACCGGATGTTCCACCTGCAGGCGGGTGTTCATTTCCATGAAGAAATAGTCCTCGCCCTCGGCGATGAACTCCACCGTGCCGGCGTTGCAGTAGCCGATCGCCTGGGCGGCGCGCAAGGCCGCCTGCTGCAGGCCCGTGCGCACCTCCTCGGACAGGCCGGGTGCCGGCGCCTCCTCGATCACCTTCTGATGGCGGCGCTGAACGGAGCAGTCGCGCTCGTGCAGGTGGACGAAGTTGCCGTGGCTGTCGGCGAAGACCTGCACCTCGATATGGCGCGGCTGCGTCAGGTACTTCTCGATCAGGACCCGGTCGTCGCCGAAGGCGGCCCGCGCCTCGCGGCGTGCGCCCTCCAGGTCGTCGGTGAAGCGCGCCGCATCCTCGACGATCCGCATGCCCTTGCCGCCGCCGCCGGACGAAGCCTTGATGAGCACGGGATAGCCGATCCCGGCGGCAGCCTCTTCGAGGGTGGCGTCGTCCTGCTCGTCGCCGTGATAGCCGGGCACAAGGGGAACGCCGGCCTTCTCCATCATCTGCTTGGCCCGGGTCTTGGACCCCATGGCGCGGATGGCCGAGGTCGGAGGCCCGACGAAGACCAGCCCCGCCTCGGCGCAGCTCTCGGCGAAGTCCGCGTTCTCGGACAGGAAGCCATAGCCGGGATGGATCGCCTCCGCCCCGCAGGTCCGCGCCGCCGCCAGGACGGCTGCCGTATCCAGGTAGTTGCCCGGCCCCTTCTCGTCCCCCAGGTACACGGCCTCGTCGGCCAGGCGTACGTGGCGCGCCCCGGCATCCGCGGCTGTATAGACCGCCACACAGCGCAGCCCCAGGCGGTGGGCGGTGTCCATGATGCGACAGGCGATCTCGCCGCGATTGGCAATCAGAAGAGTCGAAAACACGCTGCACCTCGCGACTTGGAAAGAAGACACCGTTTGCTCGTTCCCGCACGTGGCGGCCCAGGACATGTCATGGCTTCCTGTCCCCTGCACTTGCCGCCTGGTCGTCGTCAGCCTCCGAGGACGACTCCACCGAGCTGTCCTGGTGATGTGTCGTGGAGATCCCCGGCCATCCCCGCCGGAAAAGCGCTGCCGCGCGATGGAACAGGACGAGCAGCCGTTCGGGCAGCAGCTGCGGCGGCGCCGGTTCCAGCCAGATTCCCACCTCGGTGATGCCCTCCTCGTTCAGGTCGCGCACGACCAGCTCGATGGGTCCCAGTGCCAGACGGTCGCCCACCGACACCGTCTTGCCGAGCCGCTTGCGCAGAAAATCGGCCAGCGGCATCTCGCGCTCCTGCGTGGTGACCGGCAGATCATAGATGTCGGACAGCGCCCCAACGGGCGTGGTTCCGGGAAAGGAAAAGTCGCCCAGGGTCACTTCCTCGCGCCGGGAGCGGCTGCGCCGCCGCGGCAGCAGCTGGCGATCCAGCAGCAGGACCTGTTCGGGCGGGGCCACGGCAAGCAGGTAGTCGTTCGGCTTCAGCATCTTGATCAGCTGGCGCGGCACCACGACGTTCCCGCGCAGGAGCGCCAGGATGCGTACGCGGTCGGGCACGCGCAGCGCGTCGATCGACTTGTTCACCATGGGACTGGACTCGGCGATGCGATAGCCCACCATCTCGCGGTCGAAGCCCGTCGGCAGCTCGAAATCCAGTTTGCCCTTGTCCTCCGGGGTGGGAGGCAGCTCGATGTTCAGTTTTCGTGCCAGCCAGGGCACGGTCCAGCCCTGCAGGATCAGCGAGCTGAGCACCACCAGGAAGGCAACGTTGAAGAACTGCATCCCCCCGACCACGCCCTGGAGCAGGGGGATGATCGCCAGGAAGATCGGAACGGCGCCGCGCAGGCCCACCCAGGCGATGAACAATCGCTCCTCGCGCGAAAAGTTGAAGGGCGCAAGGCAGAGCAGGACCGCCACGGGCCGGGCGATGAACATCAGTCCCAGGGCAATCAGGCCGGCCGGCAACAGGTCGGGCAGCAGGTTGCTGGGGGTCACCAGGAAGCCCAGCATCAGGAACATGCCGATCTGGCAGACCCAGGCGATTCCGTCGTGGAACCTGCGGATCAGCTGGTTGGCCCGCAAGCGCTTGTTGCCCGCCACGATGCCGGCCAGATAGACGGCCAGGAAGCCACTGCCCTCCAGCTGCTGCGCCCCGCCGAACACGACCAGCGCCCCCGCAATCACGAAGACGGGATAGAGGCCGGGCGCAAGTTCCAGCTTGTTGACCACCCAGGTCAGTGCGTAGCCGCCCAGCAGGCCGAAGGCCGCACCGACGCCCAGCTGCAGCAGGAAGCTGCGGGCGATATCCCAGGTGATGTCAGTTGTGCCCGACGACACGAGCTCGGCCAGGGTGATGGTCAGGAAGATGGCCATGGGGTCGTTGACGCCGGACTCGACCTCCAGGGTCGTGCCGACCCGGCGCTTCAGGTCCATGCCGCGCTGGTGCAGCAGCAGGAAGACCGCAGCGGCATCGGTGGAGCCCACGATCGAGCCGACCAACAGCGAAGGCACAAGCCCGAAATCGAGCACGGCCCAGGCGAAGAGCCCCGTGAGACCAGCCGTGATCAGTACGCCCAGCGTCGCCAGCAAGGAGGCCGGCGCCCAGGCCACACGAATGGACTTGAGGGGCGTGCGCAGGCCACCGTCGAACAGGATGATGGCAAGCGCCAGGCTGCCCACCAGATAGGCGAGATCGAAATTGTCGAAGGAGATCCCGAAGGGACCGTCCTCCCCGAAGAACATGCCGAGTCCGAGGAAGACCAGCAGCAGGGGCGCCCCTATGCGGGAGGACAGCACGCCGGCCAGGATACTGACCAGCAGCAGCGCACCTCCCATGAATATCAGTTGATTGGCAAATTCCATCTTGCTGAACGGCCTGACAGGCCGATTTCTTCCTCACTCACTTGTGTTCGTCACGAACCAGCGCCCAAGTCCCTATTTTCGCTCCTGCGTCACAGCCGTCACTCCCGCTGCTGCCGCCATGAAGGCGTCGCCTTTTCCAGGAACGAGCGAATGCCCTCGCGCCCTTCTGGGGAGGCACGCAAGCGGGCTATTCGCTTCGCCGTCTCGCGCGTCAGCTCGGACGAGTGACGGTTGGCCGACACGGAGAACACCAGGTCCTTGGCCGCACGCAGGGCCTCGGGGCCGCCGGCCAGCAGGTTGCCGGAGAGCTTTTCCGCCCTTGCCTCCAACTCGTCAGGAGCGACCGCTTCGTGTACCAGTCCCAGGCGACAGGCCTCGACCGCGGAGAACTTTTCCCCCGTCAGGAAATAGCGGCGCGAGGCCCGCGCGCCCATGGCATCCAGAACATAGGGCGAGATCACCGCGGGGATCAGCCCCAGCCGCACCTCGGTGAGTGCGAAGGCTGCCGTCTCGGAGGCCAGCGCAATGTCGCAGCAGGCGACGAGACCGACCCCGCCGCCAATCGCCGCCCCCTGGACGAGAGCCAGGGTCGGACGCGAGAAGCTGTTCAGCCGCTCCATCAGGGCAGCCATGGCCTCGGCGTCACGGATATTCTCCGCCTCGCTGTAGCCGGCCATGGCCTGCATCCAGTTGAGATCGGCGCCGGCCGAGAAGGAACGCCCCTCGGCGGCCAGTTGCAGCAGGCGAACCTCCGGATCGCCGTCGAGGCGCGCCAGCGTCTCGCTGAGCTTCGCGATGAGCGCGTCATTGAAGGCATTGTGAACCTCGGGCCGGGTCAACGTGATCCGGACAATGCCGTTGTCCCTGCGATCTTCCCTGAAGAGCTGTTCAGTCATGATACTACATCCTGAAAAGGCCGAAACGGGTGGGCTCGATGGGGGCATTCAGGCTGGCCGAGAGGCCCAGGGCCAGGCAGGTCCGCGTGTCGCGCGGATCGATCACGCCGTCGTCCCACAGCCGCGCCGACGCGTAATAGGGATGTCCCTGGGTTTCGTACTGCTCGCGGATCGGGGCCTTGAAGGCCTCTTCCTCCTCCGCGGGCCAGGATTCGCCGCGCCCCTCCAGCGCATCGCGACGAATGGTGGCAAGCACGTTGGCCGCCTGCTCGCCACCCATCACGGAGATGCGGGCATTGGGCCACATCCAGAGGAAGCGCGGGCTGTAGGCCCGCCCGCACATACCGTAGTTGCCGGCCCCGAAACTGCCACCGATCACGACGGTGAACTTGGGCACGTTGGCGCTGGCAACTGCCGTCACCAGCTTGGCGCCGTTCTTGGCGATACCGCCGGCCTCGTACTTCCGGCCCACCATGAAGCCCGAGATGTTCTGCAGGAAGACCAGCGGGATACCACGCTGGCAGCAGAGCTCGATGAAATGGGCGCCCTTCAGCGCCGACTCACTGAAGAGGATGCCGTTGTTCGCCAGGATCCCTACCGGATAGCCGTGAATCTCGGCAAAGCCGCAGACCAGTGTCGGTCCGTAGAGCGTCTTGAACTCGTCGAAGGCGCTGTCGTCCACGATGCGCGCGATGATCTCGCGTACGTCATAGGGCTGGCGCAGGTCGCAGGGTACGGCCCCGTGCAGCTCACCAGGATCATAGCGAGGCGCGCGCGGAGCGCTCAGATCCAGGCTGGTGGTCTTCACGCTGTTGAGGCGCGCCACGGACTGCCGCGCCAGGCCCAGCGCGTGCTTCTCGTCCACGGCGAAGTGGTCGGCCACCCCCGACAGCCGCGTATGCACCTCGGCCCCGCCCAGGTCCTCGGCGCTCACCTCCTCGCCTGTCGCCGCCTTGACCAGGGGCGGCCCGCCCAGGAAGATCGTTCCCTGTTCGCGTACGATGATCGCCTCGTCCGACATGGCCGGCACGTACGCGCCACCGGCCGTGCAGGACCCGAGCACCACGGCGATCTGGGCAATGCCGGCAGCCGACATGCGCGCCTGGTTATAGAAGATGCGGCCGAAGTGATCGCGGTCCGGAAAGACCTCGTCCTGGTTGGGCAGGTTGGCGCCACCGGAATCCACCAGGTAGATGCAGGGCAGGCGATTCTGTTCCGCCACCTCCTGGGCGCGCAGGTGCTTCTTGACCGTCAACGGATAGTAGGTCCCGCCTTTGACGGTGGCATCGTTGGCCACGACCATGCATTCGCGTCCGCTGACACGCCCGATGCCGGTGAGGATCCCCGCCGCGGGGACCTGGTCCTCGTAAAGCCCCCAGGCGGCGAGCGGCGAAAGCTCCAGGAAGGGCGACCCTTCGTCCAGCAGCAGGCGTATGCGTTCGCGGGGCAGGAGTTTGCCGCGTTTCAGATGGCGCTCGCGTGCGGCCTCGCCGCCGCCCGAGCGAACGCTGGCCAGCTGATGGTTCAGGTCGCCCACCAGGCGTCCCATGTCCTCGGCATTCTTCCGGAAATCCTCGCTCTGGGGCGACAGGGTGGAGTCGATGCGACTCATGCGACTGGCTCCATCTCGATTCACACCGCCAGAGAATAGCGGAAAGACCAAGGTTCAGGGGCACTGCGGCGCGACGCAACGCCAAAAAGATCGATTCTTGCGTATGCATACAGTGACACACACGCAGCCCCTGTCGGCAGCTGAAAAGATAGAAAAGAAATTACGCTTCATTTCCAATATCATATTCGAAGAGACTTAGGCAAAGGTTTGCCCACCGAAAGGCGGAAAAACCTGACAGGAGTCGCGAAAATGACGGTCTTCGAGCATCACGAGTACGACGGTCACGAAGGTGTCCATTTTGCCCATGACCGGGAGAGCGGCCTGCACGCGATCATCGCCATCCACAACACGGCCCTGGGCCCCGCTCTGGGCGGCTGCCGCTACTGGACCTACCAGGACAGCGAGGCGGCTCTGACCGATGTCCTCCGCCTCTCGCGCGGCATGACCTATAAATCCGCCCTGGCCGGCCTGTCCTTCGGCGGCGGGAAATCCGTCATCCTGGCCGACCCCCGGGCACAGAAGACTCCGGCGCAGCTGCAGGCCATGGGCAGTTTCGTGGAGAGCCTGGGCGGACGCTATCACATCGCCGAGGACGTCGGGATCTCCGTCGCGGACGTGGAGGTCATGGCAGAACGGACCAGGCATGTCGCCGGCATACGCGCCGGCGACGCCGGGGATCCCTCTCCGGCCACGGCCTTCGGTGTGTTTTGCGGCATCCGCGCCGCCGTCCGGCACAGCTCTTCTCTCGACAGCCTGCGGGATGTTCCCATCGCCGTGCAGGGACTGGGCCAGGTCGGCATGGAACTCTGCCGGCTGCTGTTCGGGGAAGGCGCGCGCCTTTTCGTCAGCGACCTGAACCCGGAGCGCATGAAGCAAGCCCGCGAACGCTTCGATGCCATTCCGCTCGAGGGCGATGCGCTGCTGGATGTGGATGCCGAAGTCTTTGCACCCTGCGCCCTTGGAGGGGTCATCAATGATCTGAGCCTCGAGCGTCTGAGGGCGAGCATCGTGGCCGGTGCGGCAAACAACCAGCTGGCCGAAGCGCGCCATGGCCGCGCTCTGCAGGAGCGCGGAATTCTCTACGCACCGGACTACGTCATCAACGCCGGCGGGGTCATCAACATCGCTCACGAAACCCGTGCCGGCGGGCCGACCTATGATCGGGCGCGCGCATTCCAGGCGGTGGCGCGCATCGCCGAAACCCTGGAGGAGATCTTCCGCCGCGCCCAGCAACAGGGCATCGCCACGTCGGAAGCAGCGGATCAGCTGGCGGTCGCACGCGTGGCGCAGGCCACGCACCGGGCCGCCTGACGCCCGCACCCAAAGACCCCGACGCGCCGATCGATCCTGGCCGGAAGGTCCGGCGTACATTGTCCCTGGCGACGCCAGGGCAAACCTCTTGCCAGCCTCTGCATAATATTGATAATGATTATCATTATCTATTCAGGGAGCTGCTTCATGACTGTCCTGCGCACCTTCGACCCCATCCTGCTCATGCGCTTGACCACGCTGGAAAACAGTCACTGGTCCCATACGCCGAAGGACGCCGGCCCGCCCGACCAGGAGGCGAAGACCTGTGAGACCACGGCTCCGCGCTCCGAGAACGCGGACCGCGCCATACAGCAGGAATAAGGGCGTGCCGCCACGCCGGCCTGTGGTAGAGCACAGGCGACGCTGAAGGCAGGCGCCAGGCTCAGTCCCCGGACTCGTTGGCGCTTGTCTGCAGCTGGACGAAGTTCTCCAATCCCATGCGCCCGATCTGGCCCAGCTGGGTCTCCAGCCAGTCCACGTGCTCCTCTTCGCCCTCGAGAATGCTCTCGAACAGTTCCCGGCTGACGAAGTCATGCACCTGTTCGCAATGGGTGATGGCTTCACGGAGAAGAGGAATGGCCTTGCTTTCGAGCTTCAGGTCGCATTCCAGGATTTCCTTCACGTCCTCGCCGATCAGGATCTTGTGCAAGTCCTGAAGATTGGGCAGGCCTTCCAGGAAGAGGATCCGCTTGATGAGCTTGTCGGCATGCTTCATCTCATCGATGGATTCCTCGTACTCCTTCTCGGCCAGTTCCGAAATGCCCCAGTCTCCCAGGATCCGCGAATGCAGGAAGTACTGGTTGATCGCCGTCAGCTCGTTGGTGAGTACCTTGTTGAGATACTCGATGACCTGCTTGTCGCCCTTCATGGATCTCTCCTGCACTCGCCTTGTTGTTGCGCACACGAACATGTGCTGCGGCCACCCTTCGTGACCACAGACAGTGTAGTGATTATATCAGGAAAGAGAGGCGATTGTCACTCGGCCGGCAACGGCAGCGGTTCCGACGAGAAGGACAAGCTCTCCGCCGGCTTCCGGCATTCGGAGAGAATATCGCAGATCGTTTCCTTGCAACGCCCGCAACTGGGCCTGACACCCTGGGCACGATAAACTTGGGCGGGCGTTACCGCTCCATCCTCGATGGAACGGCGAACATCGCGACAGGTAAATCCATTACAGAGACAAACGTACATGAGACACCGCTAATCATTCGCAGTTTCATTTCTACGTTTTCTGAGAATGAATGTCAATTGGGGGATTCAGCCCCCTGTACAAAAAATCAGCGACCCGTGCAGAAACGCCTCACTTGCCTTCCGGCGGGTCATGGATCGGCAGGGGGCTGTCCGTCTTCACCTCTTCCATCACCACGTAGGAATGGGTTTGCGCGATCGCCGACATCTCCGCCAGCCCTTCGCCCAGGAAACGCCGATAAGCCGTCATGTCGGCAATGCGGACCTTGAGCAGGTAATCGAAACCACCGGAAACCATGTGGCATTCCAGGACCTCCGGCAAACCCTCGACAATCTTTCGGAATTGTTCGAAAGTTTCGGGTGTTGTGCGATCCAGCGTGACCTGGACCAGGATCATCAAGGCGGCATCGAGCTTCATCGGATCGAGCTGGGCTCGGTAGCCCTTGATGTAGCCTTCACGTTCCAGGCGCCGAACACGTTCAAGGCAGGGCGTGGGGCTGAGACTGACGCGCCGTGCGAGTTCCACGTTACTCAGCCGGCCTTCCGTCTGCAGGGCGCGAAGGATGTTTCGATCGACCTGGTCTAAATTCCTGTCGGATGCGGCTTCCCTGGAGGATTTTGCTGCCATTTCTTGCTATTTCCTTGCAAAATCGCGCTTGTTACCACAACTTATCAGAATTATCGCCTACGTGGTATTGCTATTTTCACCGGGGTTCGCAACGGCGCACGAGAAGGGAGCTATCTCATGATTATCGATCCTGCACTGGCGGAGGTCGGCACACTGCGCCAGACGCTGCGCGAGAACACCCATGCCGACGAGGCTGAGACCGTCAAGCACCTGATCAAGCTGGCCGAAACCGATGCGAATACGCGCCAGAGGATTGAGACGAAGGCTACAAACCTGGTGAAGGCGGTGCGCAATTCGCGCATAGGCCAGGGCGGCATCGACGCGTTCATGCATGAGTACGAACTCTCCAGCGAGGAAGGCGTCATCCTGATGTGCCTGGCCGAGGCCATGCTGCGCGTGCCGGACTCCTACACGGTCGACAAGCTGATCAAGGACAAGATCGGCTCCGCCGAATGGGACAAGCACGTGGGCGCCAGCGATTCCCTCTTCGTGAACGCCTCGACCTGGGCCCTGATGCTCACCGGGCGCGTGGTCAAGCTGAGCGACGAGAAGCGTCGGGATGTGGGCGGCGTTCTGCGCCGCATGATCCACCGCTCCGGCGAACCCGTGATCCGCCGCGCCGTGCGCGAGGCCATGCGCATCATGGGCCGCCAGTTCGTCATGGGACGCACCATCGAGGAAGCGCTCGAGCGCGCGAAGCCCATCGAAGCCAAGGGCTATCGCTACTCCTATGACATGCTGGGTGAGGCGGCCCGCACCATGGCGGATGCGGACCGCTACTACGAGTCCTATCGCCAGGCGATCGCCGCCATCGGCAAGGCCGGCTCGGGCAAGAGCATCGAAGACAGCCCGGGGATCTCGGTCAAGCTCTCGGCCCTGCATCCGCGCTACGAGTTCGCCCATCGCCAGCGCGTCATGAACGAGATCGTGCCGCGCCTGAAGCAGCTTTGCCTGGATGCCAAGCAGAAGGAGATCGCCCTCTGCGTCGACGCCGAGGAAGCCGACCGGCTGGACATCTCCCTGGACGTGATCGAAGCCGTCTCCGGCGATCCCGACCTGGCCGGCTGGAACGGCTTTGGGCTGGCGGTCCAAGCCTATCAGAAACGCGCCTATATCCTGATCGACTGGCTGGCGGACATGGCCCGCCGCCATCAGCGGCGTCTCAACGTACGCCTGGTCAAGGGTGCCTACTGGGACACTGAGATCAAACACGCGCAGGAGCTGGGCTATCCCGGTTATCCCGTGTTCACGCGCAAGGTCCTGACGGATGTCTCCTACCTGGCCTGCGCCAAGAAGCTTCTGGCCAACACCGATGCCTTCTATCCCCAGTTCGCCACTCACAATGCCCAGACCCTGGCCTCCATCCTGGAATTCGCCGGCGAGAACGACGAATACGAGTTCCAGCGTCTGCACGGCATGGGCGAAGCGCTCTATGAAGAGGTGGTCGGCAAGAACAAGCAGAACCGCTCCTGTCGCATCTATGCCCCCGTGGGCAGCCACGAGGACCTGCTGGCCTATCTTGTGCGCCGCCTGCTGGAGAACGGCGCCAACAGTTCCTTCGTCAACCGCATCCAGGACGAGGACCTGCCCATCGAGGAGATGGTGGCCGACCCCGTGGAGCAGGCCAGGAAACTGAAGCGGGTTCCACACCCCCACATCCCCCTGCCCCGGAACATCTACGGCGAGAGCCGGAAGAACTCCGCCGGTCTGGACCTGACCAACATCTCGGTGATGGCCCCCCTGTCCCGGCAGATGAGCGAGAAGGCGGAAAAGCACTGGAAGGCCGCCCCCATCATCAAGGGCCGGGACGCGGACGGAAAAGTCGAGGATGTCCGCAACCCCGCCAACCACGAGGAAGTCGTGGGCCAGGTCGTGAATGCCACACCGGAGCAGGCCCTGCAGGCGCTGGAGATTGCCGCAGAGGCGCACTTCTCCTGGAACGCAACGCCGGCCGACCAGCGCGCCGCCTGCCTGGAGCGGATGGCGGACCTGATGGAGGAGAACACGGCCGAGCTGATGGCGATCTGCATCAAGGAGGCCGGCAAATCCCCCAACGATGCCATCGCCGAGGTACGCGAGGCGGTCGACTTCTGCCGCTACTATGCCATGAAGGCCCGCGAGGATTTCTCCGGAGCGCTCAAGCTGCCCGGCCCCACCGGCGAGATCGATGAATACGAGCTGCACGGCCGCGGCACCTTCCTGTGCATCAGCCCGTGGAACTTCCCGCTGGCCATCTTCACCGGGCAGGTTTCGGCTGCCCTGGTGGCCGGCAATTGTGTCCTCGCCAAGCCGGCCGAACAGACCACCCTCGTGGCCGCCGCCGCGGTGCGGCTGTTCCATCGCGCCGGCATTCCCGGCGAGGTGCTTCACCTGGTTCCGGGCGACGGCGCGAAGATCGGCGGCACACTGGTTCCGGACAGGCGCATCTCGGGGGTTGCCTTCACCGGCTCGGTGGAAACTGCCCGCCTCATTCACCAGACCCTGGCCAAGCGCGAAGGGCCCATCGTGCCCCTGATCGCCGAGACCGGGGGGCAGAATGCGATGCTGGTGGACTCCACCGCCCTGCCCGAACAGGTGGTGCGCGACGTCGTCATCTCCTCCTTCCAGTCGGCAGGACAGCGCTGCTCGGCCCTGCGCATCCTCTGCGTGCAGGAGGATGTGGCCGACAAGACCCTGAGGATGCTCTCCGGCGCCATTGGCGAATTGAGCGTCGGCGATCCCGCCTGGCTCTCCACCGACGTGGGTCCCGTGATCGATCCCGAAGCCCGGGACATGCTGAACGGTCACATCAACCGCATGGAGTCGGAAGGCCGCCTGATCGCCCGGGCGGAAACGCCGGCGGACGCCGACAAGGGAACCTTTGTTCCGCCCGTGGCTTTCGAGATCGATTCCCTCAAGCGCCTGCAGGGCGAGGTCTTCGGGCCCGTGCTGCACGTCCTGCGCTACAAGGCGGAAAAAATGGACAAGCTGATCGAGGACATCAACGCGCTGGACTACGGTCTGACCTTCGGCCTGCACACGCGCATCGATTCCACGGTGGATTTCGTGCGCCGCCGCATCCGTGTGGGCAACATGTACGTCAATCGCAACATGATCGGGGCCGTGGTGGGCGTGCAGCCCTTCGGCGGAGAGGGGCTGTCGGGCACCGGCCCCAAGGCCGGCGGCCCGCACTACCTGCATCGCTTCGCAACGGAACGGGTGATCTCGATCGACACCACGGCGGCCGGAGGCAACGCCTCGCTCATGTCCATGAGCGAAGACCTGCCCATGTAACTGGCGCAACCCTGTCCGGCATTCCTGCGTAAGGGCTGGACAGGGCACTGCCATGGCGGCAGTCTCCAATTCCATGACAACCGATTCTTCCACCCTGCCCGCGCACGACCATCAAGAGGACATCGGCCCTTTCGGCGAGCTTGTCGGCCTCCGGATCACGGCTTGGGAAATCGACCGAATCGAAATCGCGCTTCAGGTCGACAGGAAACACCTGAATCGCGGACAGGCCCTTCACGGCGGCATGGTCTCCACACTGGCGGATGCGGCCTGCGGCGGCTCAGGAACCCATCCCGAGATGCCGGAAGGCCAGCGTAGAGCCGTCACCCTGTCCCTCAACATCCACTTCATCGGGCCGGGCCGCGAAGGCAGTCGCCTCATGGCGGTGGGCGAGAAAATTGGCGGCGGCCGCAGCATTTTCTTCAGCCGCTGCGAAATTCGTGACGAGGACGGCAAGCTTGTAGCCACCGGTGAAGGGACTTTCCGCTACGTGAGCTGATGCGCTTCGAGACAGTCTGTGCCCCTCTCCTTTCCAACTCTGATTCTGGGCCGATTCCGGGGGAGAGCAACGTTTCACTCGGGATAAAAGGCATACCTTGTTCGCTGGACAGGAAATGCGCTATTCGGAAAAGAAAGGGCTGATCTTTTCTAAAAATATGTTAAAAGTGTGTTATCGTGAGAGTTGCTTTTCCACGTAGCCTGCAGGAAGGTTATTCTGCAGGATCTAGCGATGGGGAATTGGAAGGAGTTCCATGCCGTCCACCGGCGTGTCCATGATAGGCGTCCCCGAGCGCAAAGCCGCGGAAACGCAGCAATCCCGGATTGAGTCCACCTATCCCTCCGGAGAGGTGGACCGTCGGGCGGAAGATTTCCTGCGTGCATCTGCAGAGTGGCTCTGGGAAACCGACAGCGATCTCAATCTCACCTACGTCAGCGCTCCGGTCACGCGTGGCCTGGGCCGGCTGGCCTACAGGCTGGTGGGAGAGCCCCTGCTGTCGCTTTTTTCCGAAGCGGACGAGAAAGCGGACGAACTGAGCCGTGACACCCTGCGCCGCGCCGTCGAGGCACGGCGTCCGTTCCGCAACCTGCTCTTCCACATCACCAACCCCGAAGGCGACACCGATGTCGTCAGTCTCTGCGGTGTTGCCTATTTCGACGACACCACCGGACGCTACCTCGGCTATCGCGGGACGGCGGCCCCCTGGGAGCCCCATGCCGGGTCCGGACGGCAGACACAAAACGTGCAGGCCCTCGAGTCGGCCCCGGAGGAAGACACCAATTACCGGCTGATTCAGGAGATGGAGCGGCTGGCCATCGAGGTTTCCGAACTGCGCTACGGCCTCAAGATCAGCGAACAGAACAGCGACGAAAGTGAAGAGGAGCGGCTGGCGCGCCTGGCTCATGAGCTGCGCTCTCCCCTCAACGCCATTGTCGGTTACGCGGAGTTCGCCACCAAGAGCCCCTATGGTCCCCTGCCGTCCCGTTACCTGCACTGCCTGCAGAGCATTTCGGCGGCCGCTGCCCACCTGCAGCGGGTGATCACGACCTTTGTCGAAGGCAGTCAGCCAAAGGAAGAAAGCGAAGACCAGGCCGATGACGAACTGCCGCTGGCCGAGATCGTGGCCGAGGTTGCAGTCATTCTCTCCCTCGAAGCGGAACGGGCGGGTGTGAACTGGTCGAAGATCGGACCGGTCGGCCCCTGGATGATCAAGGGCGATCGCCGGGCCATAGCCCAGATTCTGATCAACCTGCTGGGCAATGCCATCAAGTTCACGCCCCATGGCGGCTCGGTGGGACTGAAGGCAGAGCCGCTCTCCGAGGAACAGCTTGCCATCGTGATCTGGGATGAAGGAATCGGCATCCCGGAGCAGGAGCTCAACCGCATCTTTGAGGCCGGCTACCGCGCTAAGCAGAACAAGGATCACGTACGCCCGGGACGCGGCCTCGGATTGGCCATCGCGCGCGAACTGGCGCGCGAAATGGGCGGCGACATCATCGCGGAAAGCACGCCGGGCCAGGGCTCGCGCTTCGTCGTCACGCTGCCGCGCGTCACGCACCAGCAGAGTGCCGCCTCGGCCAACGACGATCCCGAACCCCATATCGGAGCCACGATGAGGGGCACGCAGAACTTCACCGGCGACAGCCCCGACAAACAGTTCTGAGACGTCCACCTGACACGCCGTCAGGAGGTCTACCAGGGAATGTGCTCGCCATCGTAGTTCAGAAGGCGGCCGTTGTCCTCGGGACGCAGGTTGAGCATGAGTTCTTTCAGCGAGTTTGCCGAAACGTCGGTCTCCAGTTTCGCATTCGACCCGCCCATCTTGGTGCGGACCCAGCCCGGATGCAGGGCAATCGCCGAAATCCCCCTGTCGGCCAGATCAATGGACAGCGAGCGCGTCACCATGTTGAGAGCAGCCTTGCTGGAGCGATAGACATAACTGCCGCCGCTGTCGTTGTCGCCAATGGAGCCCATGCGCGAACTGATATTGGCGATCAGCTTTCTCGAGCCCGTCTCCAGATGGCCGACAAAGCGTTCTGCCAGATGCAGCGGCGCCATGGTGTTGACGGCAAAGACGCGTGACCATTCCTCGTAGGGAACCTTGCCGAAAGCCGAGCCGGGCTCTTTTGCACCCGCATTGTTGACGAGGATATCGAGCGGCACACCAGACAGACTTCGTGCCAGATTCTCGGTCTGCAGCATGTCCGTCACATCCAGCCGATGAATGGTGACGGACGCACCCAGGGACTGCAGTGTCGTCGCCTTCTCGGGATGACGACAGCAGGCATGAACATCCCAGCCAGCTTCCACGAAACAGCCAGCCAGTGCGAGGCCAATACCGCGATTGGCCCCGGTAATCAGGACAGTTGACACAAGAAACTCCCGGTTAACTGGACTTCAGGCCGTCTCGGCAAAAAGCTCGCGGCCAATGAGCCAACGGCGTATCTCGCTGGTGCCTGCACCGATCTCATAGAGCTTGGCATCACGCAACAGCCGTCCGCTGGGGTACTCGTTGATATAGCCGTTTCCTCCCAGGATCTGAATCGCCTCCAGTGCCATCGACGTCGCCTTTTCCGCAGCATAGAGGATAGCACCCGCGGCATCCTTTCGCGCGGTCTCGCCCCTGTCGCAGGCGGCCGCCACAGCATAGACATAGGCCTTGCAGGCATTCATCGTCGCATACATGTCGGCCAGCTTGCCCTGGATCAACTGGAACTCCCCGATGGACTGGCCGAACTGCTTGCGATCGTGGACATAGGGCAGGACCAGGTCCATGCAGGCCTGCATGATCCCGAGCGGCCCCGCTGCCAGGACCGCTCGCTCGTAATCCAGACCGCTCATCAGGACTTGCACGCCCTTGTTCACTTGCCCCAGGACATTCTCTTCCGGAATCTCGCAGTCCTCGAAGACCACTTCACAGGTGGGTGAGCCACGCATACCCAGCTTGTCCAGCTTCTGGGCGATGGAAAAGCCCTTGAATCCCTTTTCCACGAGGAAGGCCGTGATGCCCTTCGACTCCGCCCCTGGATCCGTCTTGGCGTAGATGATCAGGACGTCCGCCTCGCTGGCATTGGTGATCCACATCTTGGTGCCGTTGAGGATATAGCGGTCTCCCTTGTGCTCCGCCCGGGTCTTCATCGAGACCACATCCGAGCCGGCTCCGGGCTCGCTCATGGCCAGGGCGCCCACGTGTTCACCCGATATCAGTCCGGGCAGATAGCGCTGCTTCTGATCCCCTGTTCCGTTCCGGCGGAGCTGGTTGATGCAGAGATTGGAGTGCGCCCCATAGGACAAGCCAACCGACGCCGAGGCCCGGCTGACTTCCTCCATGGCCACGACGTGCGCCAGGTAGCCCAGGTTGGAACCGCCGTAGTCCTCGTCCACGGTAATGCCATGCAGGCCGAGCTCGCCCATCTGCGGCCAGAGCTGGCGGGGAAAGCTGTCGCTCTGATCGATCTCTGCGGCCAGGGGTGCAATTTCTGCGGCCGCAAAGCCGGCCACGCTCTCGCGCAGCATGTCCACCGTTTCCCCAAGCCCGAAATTCAGACCCCTATACATCTTAGCCAACCTCCCTTTCACTGAGCCGACCGGACACCCCAGTGCCCGGCCAAACTCACTTGCCTTCCGCGACCTGGAACAGCGTCTGCTGCATCTTGGCGCAAAGCGTCTCCGCACCCTGCTTGATAGTGTAAACCTCGACCTCGCAAATCGACAGTGTCCTGCCGCACTTCAGAACCTCTCCCGCAGCACGCAGGCGCTCACCATCCGCCGGATTCAGCATGTTGATCTTGAATTCCACGGACACGATGGCACGGCCTGGCGGAAACAGGCTGTAGGCAGCGAAGGCCCCCGCAGAGTCGGCAATGGTGCTGATGACACCGGCGTGAAAGAACCCGTGCTGCTGACTGAGCCGCTCATGGAAATCCAGCAGAATCTCGGCTTTTCCCGGTGCCAATGACCCCAAACGCGCACCCAGGGTGTCCATGATCCCCTGCCGGGCGAAGGACGCGTGCACACGCCCCTCCCAGTTGGCGTCGGCTGGATCGAAATGCTTCATCATGAATTTCCTATCCGGAAAGGGCTGGGCCGTCAGCTCAGCTTCTTATGCCCGAAGCTCTCCTTCCACAAGGCCCCGAGCGCCGGACGGCCACGCACCCGCTCGACAAGCCGGGACAGCCGCGGATGCGTACCAAGCAACCGGGGAATGTCGTGGTGCCAGAGCGCCAGCATGGCGAGATAGATATCCACGGCGCTGAAGCTGTCCGGCAGGATCCGTCCGTCCTCGGACAGGGCCTGTTCGACAGTGCCCCAGTGGGTATCGAGATCCTTTTCCGCCTGGCGCTGCACGGCTTCGCCACCCATGGGATCCACGGTATAGCGATCGTTGTAGGCATGGCGCAGGTCGGCCTCGTAGATGTTGGCGACCGCGAAGAACAGCCAGCGATAGGCCTGGGCCCGGGCGGAATGGTCCTGAACGGGAAGCAGCTCGGCCTCAGGATGGCGATCGCAGAGAGTCAGGACCATGGCCGCGGATTCGGTCATCACGGAACCATCGGGGAGCTCCAGGACCGGCACCTGCCCCCGGGGGTTCAGCGCCAGGAAGTCGCTTTCACGGTGCTGGTCCTCGCGTGTATCGACGAGAACGCGCTCGTAGCGCGCCCCGATCTCGTTCAGCACGGCTTCCGGGGCAAACGCTCCGGTGGAGGGCGACCAGTAAAGTCGATACATGTCCAATGCCTCCGTCTTCCAGCTAAGCAAGGATGCTTTTCCTCGAGACGTGAATCAATCGCGTAAAGACAATCACAGCAGGATCAGAGCGGCCAGGCCCAGGAAGGCAAAGAAGCCAACGACATCCGTCACAGTGGTCAGGAAGACCGAGGAGGCCACGGCAGGGTCGATGTTCAGCTTCTCCAGCGTGATGGGAATTAGCGTTCCGAAAAGCCCGGCAGCCGCCATGTTGATGATCATGGCTAGCGCGATGACAACGCCGATCAAGGGATTCCCGAACCAGATCCAGGCCACGAGCCCGACCAGACCTGCGAAGAGGAAACCGTTGGCCACGCCGACCAGCAGTTCCTTTGTGATGAAACGCTGGCTCGCGCCTCCGGAAAGCTGTTTCAGGGCCAGCGCGCGAACGGCCACCGTCACCGTCTGTGTGCCGGCATTCCCGCCCATGGACGCCACGATTGGCAGCAGAATGGCCAGAGCCACCGCCTGTTGCAGGGTTGCCTCGAAAATGCCGATCACCAGCGAGGCCAGCACCGCCGTCCCGAGGTTGACCAGCAGCCAGGTAAACCGGGACTTCGTGGTTTCCAGTACGGCGCTGTAGACATTGGTCTCGGTCACGCCACCCAGTTTCAGCAGATCGTCCTCGGTCTCTTCCTCGACCACATGGACGATGTCATCGATGGTCACGACGCCGACCAGGCGCTCCGCGGTATCGACCACCGGCGCCGAGAGCAGCGAATACTGCTTGAAGAGGTAGGCCACGTCGTCCTGGTCCATGGTCACGGGCACGCTGCGGACACCCTCGTCCAACAGGTCCATGATCGGGACATGCCGCTTGTTTCTGAGAACCCTGGACAAGGGGATCTTGCCGATCGGCCGATAACGGGGATCCACGACGTAGAGGTCATAGAAGTCCCGCTCCATCTGTTTCTTGTGCGAGCGCATGTAGTCGATGGTTTCGCCCACCGTCCAGATGGCGGGCACCACGACCACCTCGCGCTGCATCAGGCGACCGGCCGAATCCTCGGGATACTCCAACCCTTCCTGCAAGAGGCGGCGTATCGTGACCGGCACGCGCGCCAGCACCTGGGTGCGAAGTTCCTCGCTCAGATCCTCGAAGAATTCCAGCGCATCATCGCTTTCCAGGCGTTTCAGGACACGTGCGATCTCCTTGGCGCCCAGTGTTTCCGAGACATCCTCGCGCAGGTCGCTGTCCAGGTAGGACAGCACCTCGGGATCCAGCGTCTGGCCGATCTGGCCCAGCAGTTCAGCACGCTGCACCGGCGACAGGCTTTCCAGCAAGTCAGCCATGTCGGCAGGATGCAACTCACTGATCAGTTCACTGACCTTCTCCGCCTCGCCTTCCTCAAGAGCCTCCTCCACTGCACGCACGAGGGAAGCCGGAAGGCCGACGACCTCATCCTCCGTTTCCGGCTCGGGTGCGCGGGTATCGGCTTCGGCCATCGGCTCAGCCCCTGTCCGCTTCGACAGGGGCGGCAGAGGCTTCCCGGCTCTGGGCATCCACGACGGCGACCGCACTGATGTTCACGACGCCTCGTGCAGTGATCGATGGCGTCGCGATATGCACGGGATTCGCCGCACCGATCAGCAGGGGGCCGACCGGCAGGGCGTCCCCCAGGACCTTCAACAGGTTGAAGGAGATGTTGGCTGCATCGATGGTCGGCATGATCAACAGGTTCGCAGCCCCCTTCAGGCGCGAATTGGGAAAGATGCGTTCGCGGATATCCTCGGATAGGGCGGCATCGGCATGCATCTCCCCCTCCACTTCAAGCTCTGGATACTTCTCATGCAGCAGCTGGGTCGCCCTGCGCATCTTCTGTGCCGAGGCATCCTCGTGGCTTCCGAAGTTGGAGTGGGAAATCAGCGCGATCTTCGGTGTGATTCCAAAGCGTTTCACCGCTTCCGCCGACATGGCCGTCATCTCGACCACCTCTTCGGCAGAGGGGTCGTCGCTGACGTAGGTATCGGCGACGAAGAAGGTTCCCTTCTGCGTGATCAGCAGGCTGAGCGCGGAGAAATCGTAGACCTCCGGAGCCTTCCCTATGATGTCGTTCACATGCTTGAGATGTGCCTTGTACTGCCCTTCCACGCCGCAGACCATGGTGTCGGCATCCCCACGCAGGACGGCAAGCGCCCCGATCACCGTGGAATCGGTCCGCACGATCGTACGGGCCTGGTCCGGAGAGATGCCCTTGCGTTCCATCCGGCTGTGGTAGAGTCGCCAGTAGTCGCTGTAACGCGAATCGCTGAGGGGATTGATCAGGTCATAATCCTCGCCCTCGCGAATGCGCAGGCCCAGCTTGCGGATCCGCTTTTCCACCACCTTGGGACGGCCGCAGATCACCGGACGGGCCAGCCGCTCGTCGACCAGCACCTGGGCGGCACGCAGCACCCGTTCGGCCTCGCCCTCGGCAAAGAAAACCCGTTTCGGATTCTCGGCAGCGCGTTCGAACACCGGTTTCATGACCAGGCCGGAGCGGAAGACGAATTCGCTCAGTTGCTGATGATAGACAGCCATGTCCTCGATGGGCCGCTTGGCCACGCCACTGTCCATCGCCGCCTTGGCCACGGCCGGGGCCACCTGGATGATCAGGCGCGGATCGAAGGGGCGGGGAATCAGGTAATCACGCCCGAAGGAGGTCGGCTGGCCCCCATAGGCCTGCGTCACCACTTCCGAGGATTCGATCGTCGCCAGGTCGGCGATCGCTCTCACGCAGGCCAGTTTCATTTCCTCGTTGATCGTGGTGGATTCCACATCCAGGGCACCGCGGAAGATGAAGGGAAAGCACAGGACGTTGTTGACCTGGTTCGGGTAGTCCGAGCGTCCCGTTGCGATGATCGCGTCCGAACGCACGGCCCGCGCATCCTCGGGCATGATTTCCGGAACCGGATTGGCCAGTGCCAGGATCATCGGATCGCGCGCCATCTGCTTGACCATGTCCGGCTTCAGCACATCGGGAACGGACAGCCCGAGGAAGATGTCCGCCCCTTCTATGACCTCTGCCAGATGGCGCTTGTCCGTGGCCTGTGCGTATTTTTCCTTCCAGGGATCCATCTCGTCCATGCGGCCGTCGTAGACCACCCCGGCGATATCGGTGACCCAGATGTTCTCGCGCTGCACTCCCTGGCTGACCAGCAGATCGAGACAGGCCAGGGCCGCAGCACCGGCCCCGGAACAGACCACCTTCACGTCCTCCACGGACTTCTTGATCAGCCGCAAGCCGTTATAGATGGCCGCGTTGACGATGATGGCCGTGCCGTGCTGATCGTCGTGAAAGACGGGAATATCCATCTTCTCGCGAAGGGCCCCCTCCACGATGAAACACTCCGGCGCCTTGATGTCCTCGAGATTGATGCCCCCGAAGGTGGGTTCCAGCGAAGCGATGATATCGATCAGCTTTTCGGGATCACGCTCATTGATCTCGATGTCGAAGACGTCGATGCCGGCGAACTTCTTGAACAGCACGGCCTTGCCTTCCATCACCGGCTTGGCCGCCAGCGGCCCGATCGATCCCAGGCCGAGAACGGCCGTCCCGTTGGTGACCACGCCCACCAGGTTTCCCCGGGTTGTAACCTGCGAGGCTTCCGCCTCATCATCCACAATGGCATAGCAGGCCGCCGCCACACCGGGTGAATAGGCGAGCGCCAGATCGCGTTGGTTTCCCAGGGGCTTGGTCGCCGTAACCTCAAGCTTGCCGGCTCTCGGCTGGCGGTGATACGCCAGCGCGGCCTCGGAGAGATTGTCTGCCATGGACGGTCCCTTGTTCTTTTCTGGCTGGCCCTGATGGCCTACAAGGATCAGGGCTGTTCGAAACTAGACCAAGCTTTGACGAACACAAGTCCGAAGCGCAAGGCGTGGATCACGAAGAAGGCCCAGGCAAGAGTAACAAGCACATCGCCATGGACAAAACCGCTCTGGCCGACAGCGCCCTCTATGCCGATCCGGGTTCGGGTCGTGCCGAATGGCGCCTGTCCACGACTGCCGTCCCCTACCCAGAGGCGCTCGCCGCCATGGAAGCAAGGGCGGGCGAGATCGCCGCGGAGCAAGCCCGCGAGGTGGTCTGGCTTCTGGAGCATCCGCCACTCTACACGGCCGGCACCAGTGCCAATCCGGACGATCTGCTGAACCCGCAGTTTCCCGTCTATGAAACAGGGCGCGGCGGTCAGTACACCTACCACGGTCCCGGCCAGCGCGTAGCCTATGTCATGCTGAATCTCAGGAAGCGGCGCCCCGATGTGCGCCATTACGTCCACAGCCTGGAAGACTGGCTGATCCGGACGCTTCAGGAATTCAACCTGCGCGGAGAGCGGCGCGAGGGACGTGTCGGAATCTGGGTCGCCGACGAGAAAAGCGGACAGGAAAAGAAGATCGCGGCCATCGGTGTCCGGGTCCGTCGATGGGTCACCTTCCATGGCATTGCCCTGAACCTGGAGCCCGATCTGGCGCATTTCCAGGGTATCGTTCCCTGTGGCCTCCGTGACTACGGCGTCACTTCGCTGGTGGACCAGGGACTCCCCGTCACCTTCGATGATCTGGACGCCGCGCTGTATCGCAGCTTCCTGGATACCTTTGAAGAGGCCTGAGAACCTTTCCCTCAGAGCAGCCAGGTCGCCGGGTCGGGATAGGCCTCGCCCCGCTGCAGGTGCATCAGCCCCTTTACGCAGCGGGCAATGAACCAGATGGCAGTTGCGAACAGGACCAGCCAGCCGATGAAGATGAGAACCGTGATTGCCCCGATGATGCTGAGCAGAAGCCCGATCCAGAAGGTCCGGATCTGGAAGCTGTAATGGGTCTGCAGCCAGGCAGCGGCGCCTCCCCTGTTGACATAGGCCATGATCACACCGATCAGCGGGGTGATGCCGATGATAAAACCAACAAGGTAGAGAATATAGACCACCAGGGGCATCAGCTTCTCATTAGACTCTCCGCTACCCTGAGGTGTCTGGATTTCCGGCTCCGCCATGACTGCCCCCTTCCTTTGTGAAACGGCCCTCTCTTCTAAACGAAGAAGACCGTGCGTTTCCAGTGGCATGTTCGGGAAAACTTTTCCCCAGCAACTCTTTCACGATGTGCTCAATCATCCATTCCTGGCCTGATTCCGCCATTTCACCCCGGGCGAACCGCGGCTCGATCCAGCAGGGCTCGTGATCGCTTTCCAAAGGCGGCCCCAACCGTCGGCCAAGGGCGATCAGGAAGAAAGTCGGGTACTTGTCATAGAACTTGTCTTCCAGAGGCTTGGTCAGATACTGCCTGATGGACAGATAGGGTTCCACCCCCTCCAGTTCATAGCCGGTTTCCTCCACGAACTCCCGGCGCAGGGCCTGCTCCAGCGTTTCGCCCGGCTCGATTCCGCCACCCGGAATCTCCAGCCCATCGGGGGTGCGCACGAGGAACAGGCGCCGCTGATCATCCCAGGCGATGCCATAAGCCCCGGGTCGGCAGGTATAGAGATAGGCAGGATCAGGCGTATCGAAGGCGATCAAGTGGCAATCTCTTCCGACCCGTTTAGAGAGTCTGCAACATGGTGAACCCCGTTTCCTCGGGCACTGCGCACGGGGCCTGTTCGATCTCTGTCGTCCGGGCCATTGCGGGCCCCTCCCAGCAGGCCTGGATCATGTCCTCGACGTTCGCCTCGGAACCACTGAAGACGGCTTCCACGGTGCCGTCTCGACGATTGCGCACCCACCCCCTGAGCTGGCGAGCCGTGGCTTCACGCTGCACCCAGTCCCGATAGCCTACTCCCTGGACCCTGCCGTGAATCGTAAGATGCCGGGAAATCTGTGCCATCACTTCATTCCTTTTCCGCCGATATCTCTTCGTCCTCTTCCTGCGAGGACTCCGGATAGATTGCCTGGAACACCAGCTTGATCGCCCGCCGCGCATGCTTTTCCCACTGCGGACGCTGGACCCACTGATCCTCGATCGTCAGAACCGGCTCCCCCTGATTCTCGTGGAGCAAATTGTTGCGCAAGCCACGCAGCCACTGCAGGTCACGCGCCGAAGCGGTCCGGTACAGTTTCGAGCGATCCGCCTGGGTTTCCACGATCGCGGCCGCAAGGATGATCACAGTGGCCCAGGCCCCGGCACAGAAGACCGCCTGGAGGTCCAGCATCAGGGCACAGGCCTGCTCGGACAGGTGGCGCGACGCGCCCGAGCGTGCGTGCCTTTCCTCCAGTTCCTCGAACCAGAGACGCCGCTCGTCCCAAGTCACCACGTCAGGCGGGTCAAGATGTTCCATAAAGCTTCAATTGGCCGGAAGCTCTTCAAATTCAATAATGGCCTGGTCAACCGAAAGGCTTTCCCCTGGCTGGGCATGAATCTTCACGACAGTACCATCCGACACGGCACGCAGCACATTCTCCATCTTCATGGCCTCGACCACGGCCAATTCCTCGCCGGCCTTGACCTCCTGGCCCGTCTCGACTTTCACGGAAACCAGCAGGCCCGGCATGGGAGAAAGCAGATAGCGTGACAGGTCAGGTGCCGCCTTTTCGGGAATTGTTCGTGCCAGTTCCGCCACCCGAGGGCGCATCACCAGCGCTTCGAGCACGCTGCCGTCGTGGGACAGCACAAGTGCAGGTCCACGCCGGTCAACCTGAACGGTCAGCGCCGTACCATCCACCTCTCCATTGAAAAGCGGCCACCCGGGTCGCCAGTCGCCTTCGATGGTGGTCGTGCCCTCGGTCGAGGTTGCGCGTATACCCTTCTCGGCACGTTCGAGCGCGAAGGCATACTGTTCCTGCCCCACCCGCACCACGCGTTCGGCTGCGTGCATCGGAGTGCCGTGGCACTCCTGCCGGCGCCAGTCGATGAACGCCGCCACCGCGGCCAGCCGGCGACGCTCATCCTCGCGCAGTTCGCGCCCGGAAAAGCCGTCGGCGAATTCCTCGGCGATAAAGTTGGTCGTGATGTTGCCCTCGCGAAACCGCGGATGCGCCATCACTGCCGACAGGAAGTTCATGTTGTGATTGATGCCCCTGACATAGAAGGAATCAAGGGCGGTTTGCATGCGGGCCACGGCAGCGCGGCGGTCGGTCCCCCAGGTCACCAGCTTGGCGATCATGGGATCATAGAACATCGTAATCTCGGAGCCTTCGTCGACACCGCTGTCAACCCGGACATCACGGCCCGTCGCAGGCTCCTGGTAACGCCTCAAGCGACCGATGGATGGCAAGAAGTTGCGCGCCGGATCCTCGGCATAGACCCGGGTTTCGACGGCCCAGCCCTGGCGCTTGAGATCCTTCTGCCCGAAATCCAGCGTTTCACCGGCGGCAATGCGGATCATCCACTCCACCAGGTCCAGGCCAGTGATCATTTCCGTAACAGGATGCTCCACCTGCAGCCGCGTGTTCATTTCCAGGAAGAAGAAATTGCGGTCCTTGTCGACGATGAACTCGACAGTGCCGGCGGAATGGTAGTCCACGGCCGCCGCTAGTTGGCAGGCCTGCTCGCCCATGGCCTTGCGGGTCTTTTCATCGAGGAAGGGCGAGGGCGCCTCCTCGATCACTTTCTGGTGGCGGCGTTGGATGGAGCATTCCCGTTCCCAGAGATAGAGCGGCGCGGTCTTGCCGTCGGCCAGCACCTGGATCTCGATATGCCGCGGTTCCTCCACATAGCGCTCGATGAAGATGCGATCGTCGCCGAAACTGCTCTTGGCCTCGTTGCGTGCCGAACTGAATCCATCACGCACTTCCTGATCGTTTCGCGCGATCCGCATGCCCTTTCCGCCACCTCCGGCCGATGCCTTGATCATCACCGGGTATCCGACGTCGGCGGCGATGGAAATGGCCGTATCTGCATCGGAAATGTCCCCGACGTGGCCTGGCACCGTGTTGACCCCGGCCTTCTCGGCAAGCGTCTTTGACTGGATCTTGTCGCCCATGGCCGCGATGGCGTCTGCCGGCGGACCGATGAAGACCAGGCCTGCCTTCGCAACGGCTTTCACGAACTCCGCGTTCTCGGACAGGAACCCGAAACCGGGATGAATGGCCTGGGCGCCGGTACTTCTGGCCGCCTCGATGATCTTGTCACTACGCAGATAGCTTTCAGCCGCAGCCGCCGGCCCGATCAGCACGGCCTCGTCGGCCATGCGCACATGCAAGGCATCGCTGTCCGCCTCGGAAAAGACCGCCACGCTGGCAATTCCCATGCGCCGGCATGTCCTGATGACGCGACAGGCGATTTCTCCCCGGTTGGCAATCAGAATCTTGTCAAACACGCACCGACCCTCCCTTTCTTCTTCTTTCTGTCCGCCAGCTGCGGCGACAGCCCCTAAAGCGGCAGGTTGTCATGCTTTTTCCAGGGCTCTTCGATCTTCTTCCTGCGCAGCATGCGAAGGGCGCGGCAAATTCGGCGGCGCGTTCCGTGCGGCATGATGACATCATCCAGGAACCCACGCGAAGCCGCCACAAAGGGATTGGCGAACTTCTTGCGATACTCCTCGGTCAGTTCCTCTATCTTCTCGGGATCATCGGCATCCTTGCGGAAAATGATCTCCACCGCACCCTTGGGACCCATCACGGCAATCTCGGCCGAAGGCCAGGCGTAGTTCACGTCGCCGCGCAGGTGCTTGGAACTCATGACGTCATAGGCACCCCCATAAGCCTTGCGGGTGATTACGGTGACCTTGGGCACGGTCGCCTGTCCAAAGGCGAACAGCAGCTTGGCCCCGTGCTTGATGATGCCGCCGAACTCCTGCGACGTGCCGGGCAGGAAGCCCGGCACGTCTACGAAGGTCAGGATGGGAATGTTGAAGCAATCGCAGTAGCGCACGAAACGCGCGGCCTTGATCGAACTGGCAATATCCAGGCACCCGGCCAGAACCATGGGCTGGTTGGCAACGACACCGACGGTTCGTCCCTCCATGCGAGCAAAGCCGATAATGATGTTGCCGGCATAGTTCGGCTGCAACTCGAAGAACTCGCCCTCGTCGACGACCTTCTCGATCAGCTCCTTCATGTCATAGGGCTTGTTGGGGCTGCCCGGCACCAGCGTATCCAGGGAATAGTCGTCCCGTTCCGGCGGGTCCTCGGTGGGGCGTTCCGGGGCTTCATCACGGTTGCTTGCCGGCAGGTAGGACAGGAAGCGCCTGAGCTCCAGCAGGGCCTCCACGTCGTTCTCGAAGGCCAGGTCGGCAACGCCCGACTTGGTCGTATGCGTGACCGCGCCGCCCAGTTCCTCATGGGTGACCGTTTCGTGCGTGACCGTTTTCACCACGTCGGGTCCGGTCACGAACATGTAGGAACTGTCCTTCACCATGAAGATGAAATCGGTCATGGCCGGAGAATAGACCGCCCCGCCAGCACACGGTCCCATGACCATGGAAATCTGCGGAATGACGCCCGAGGCCGAGACATTCAGCTGGAAGACATCGGCATAACCGCCAAGAGACGCCACGCCTTCCTGGATCCGCGCGCCCCCCGAGTCATTGATGCCGATCACGGGAGCGCCCACTTTCATGGCCTGCTCCATGATCTTGCAGATTTTCTCCGCGTGCGTCTCGGAAAGCGAGCCGCCAAACACGGTGAAATCCTGGCTGAAGACGAAGACAGGCTTCCCATCCACGGTGCCGTGCCCGGTCACGACTCCGTCGCCGGGGGTTTGCTGTTCCTCCATGCCGAAATCGTGACAGCGGTGTTCGACGAACATGTCGAGTTCCTCGAAGGAGCCCTCGTCAAGCAGGACCTCGATCCGCTCACGCGCCGTCAGCTTTCCCTTGGCGTGCTGGGCCTCGACGCGTTGTTCCCCACCACCGCGACGCGCGCGTTCACGCCGCTCTTCCAACTCGCCAAGAATGTCATGCATGGGTCATTTCCTGTCTTGTTGTGGCGCAAATATGAAATTTCACCTATCTGCTGATATCATGCGCACCGGCTGTCGCCAAGCTGGGGCTGGCCGCAAAGGCTCCACAAGAGTAGAACTTCTATAATAACGGGAGGGAGCAAGAATGAACCGGACGGCCAGACTGGTACAGTGGTCAATCATCTTTGGCGCCGCTACACTTTTCATCTTTGTCCTTTATCTCAGCCGCCCGGTTACCCTGCCTCTGGCCTTCGCGCTCTTCCTCATGGCGATTGTCTGGCCCATCCAGCAGAAACTGGATAAGCGGTTCCCGCGATGGGTCGGATTCGTTACCTGCGTATTGGTACTCGTGATCGCTTTCGGGGCCTTCTTCGGTTTGCTGGCACTGGGTGTCCTCCTGATCGGCGACGGCATCGGCGAGTATCGTTACGAACTGGACCGCGCCTATTTCAGCCTCCTGTCCTGGGCCGCCGCAAATGGCTTTCCGGTCAATGTCCCGAATGTCGAGGAAATGGATATTGGGCCCATTGTCGGAATGGTGGCGGGCACCTTCGAACGCGTGAACGCAAGCATCGGACTTATCGGCCTGACGTTTATCTTTATCCTGCTCGGCCTATTGGAAATCCGCGACTTCGCCGACAAATTGAATTCCATGCCGCACGGCAAACCCATTCTCGATGCCATTCACCAGATCAGTCACAAGTTCCGGCGCTATATCGTCGTGCGCACCTTCGTCAGCATGTTGACGGGCCTTCTGACCTATCTCTTCGCTCTGGTGCTCGGACTCGATTTCGCGCTGACCTTTGGCTTGATCGCCTTCATACTGAACTACATTCCCTTCATCGGTTCGATCCTTGCCGTCATACCGCCTGTGGTTTTTGCCACGGTTCAGTTTGACAACTGGCTGATGCCCCTGCTCGTGCTCCTGGGCACCTCGACCATCCAGATCGTACTGGGCAACTACGTGGACCCACGTCTGGAAGGGCGTGCCTTGGCGCTTTCCCCTCTGGTTGTCGTGATTTCGATCTTCTTCTGGGGCATGATCTGGGGAGTTGCCGGTGCATTTATCGGGGTTCCGGCAACAATTGCCATCATGACGATCTGCAGCCAATACGAGCAAACGAGATGGGTCGCTCTCCTTGCCGGCAGTCCCATCCCGAACCAGAACCAGAATGGCAGTTACTGAGACGTCGGACAGTCAAGTCTCACGGTTTATAAAGCTCAATGAAACGCCGGGCGCTTTCCAGTTCCGTTTTCAGGCCGTCCCGGCGCTGCTGAGCCTCCTTGTCCCAACCCCAGAGCTCCATTTCATAGGTCTCTTCCAGTTCCGCCGCGGCAAAGGCCTCCTCTGCAGAGATGCGTTTCTCGCAGAGGGCCAATGCGATCACCAGCGAGCCACTCGTGCGCACCGCGGATGACAGGGATGCCAGTTCCAGACCGTCCAGCCCCTCCACCACCCGTCTCAGGTTTCGACGGCTCTCCGACGGCTGTTCCACCACCTGGAGGCCGGAGGTCACCGACAGTGGCGCATCATGGGCAGCACCGACCCAATCGACCAGCGGCTGCCAGACCTCATTCTGTCGCTGCGCCAAGCTGTCCGGATAGGCTGCGCGGTAGCACAGCAGATCGGTGTCCGTATAGGCCACGATCTCCTCGATGACCTCGGAGCGCCGTGGTATCACGATATCGAAAGCCGTGAAGGCCAGAGCCGTCAGCGGCATAGCTCCCGGCTCCAGCTGTTCGTCCTGCTGCTCCCACTCCTCGGCCACAGCGTGGGCAAGTGTCGCTGCAGGAAAAACAAGGCTGTTGCGGCCGGGCGTGCTTACGGGACGGCCATCCAGGAAAATCCCGTAACCACTCTCGAGCTCGGCAGCTTCCGCAGATTTGTAGAATCGCTTGGCAGGCTGAATCATGGGTTCGTCAATCTCCCAGCAATCCCTTGATGCCTTCCTCAACCTCGTCCGCAACGCCCTCCGCGGAGTCCTCCACCTGGCTTCCATCCTCCGCAGTGGACTGCTGCCCGTCTCCGGACGTCTGGGTCTGGCCTTCCGTTTGCCCAAGCGCGGTCAGGCAGGGATTATTCTCCTCTTCTTCGGCCTGTCCATCCGAACCGCCTCCCGAAAGGATGGACCCCAGGATCTCCTCGGGATCCTTGTCGGATCCGAACAATTTTGCGGCGGCCGCAACCGTACCCGCGGGATCCGGCGAAAAGCTCGGATCCTTTAACGTTCCGCGCACGTTGAAAGGCACGGCAAGGCTGACCAGGGCCGTCTGTCGCGTTGAGGTGTCGAAGTTCATGTTCAGGCTCTCGTCGCGCAGGTCGATCCGCCCGCCACCGGCGACGGAGAACGTCGTGGTATCGATCAGCTGGGCCCGGCTGGTGGCCACACCGTCCTGGAAGTCGAAACGGCTGACCACGCAGTTCAATCGGGTCTGCTCGCTATCCCCCAGTAGCGGTCCCATGATCTCGGAGAGGCCAGTGGACACAATGGCCAGAAGGCGATTGGTGATCACGCCCTCACCGCCGACGATCTCGCTGCGTCCGTTGAGACTGGATGCAAGCGCACGCGGCGAGTTTCCATTGCCTTCGAGATCCAGGGTGATGTCGGCCGTGCCTTCGACATCCTCCGTGAGGCCCCGTTCGCGCAGCAACCGTCCGAAGTCGAAGTCCTCCATGGTCATGTCGACAGCCAGGCGAGGCGGTTGGGACGAGCTGTCTACACTCAGGCCGCCTCCAAGTTCCCCTCCGGAGAAACCGGCACGTACCGGCGTGATATCCAGCTTGCCGTCAGCCAGTGCCAGAGTGATCTCCACATCCGACATCTCCGTGTCCGGCTGGACGCGAAGGGTCGACACACTGGCTTGAAGCTGAGCATCGACCATTTGCAAGGCATCGAGAGGGAGTTGGGTATCCGGAATGACATAGTCCGAATCCGTTGACGATTCACTGTCCGAGCCATTCCCTTCACCGTTCTCGTCCTCGCTGCCACCCGAGCCCGCCTGGAAGTCGGCAAGATCGAGCAAAGTGCTCTGCACTTCCCCGGTGATTCGTGGACGCTGCCCGCTTGTGTCCAGGTTCAGGTCTCCTGAAAGGTCACTTTCTCCCATCTCCAGGGTCATGCCGTTGAGAGAGAGCGAGGCCATCTCGCCCTCGAGGTGGCCGTCGAAGCTGTACGGCCCCAGATCCGGCAGTTCAGTGCCGCTCACGTCCGAAAAGGCTGCGAGGCTCTCGCCCTCCAGGGACACCTGAAGATCCAGCCGCGGATCGGTGGTCATGCTGATGATATTGCCATTCAGCCCGATATCGGCATTGGCCAGCTGTCCCTCGAGCTTGACGGGATAGTCACCTCCTCCAGTCAAGCGGTCCAGCCCACCGACGGAGCCGGCAAAGGAAAAGGGTGCCTCGCGGTAGTCCCCGTCCAGTTCCAGATCCAGCAGATCGCCCGAGCCCGTGATCGTGGCGCTGGCCAGGGTGAGCGTCGTGCTTTCACCCGTCTCACCGTTCCGGTAGGTGACCTGGCTGTCTTCGATCGAGACGGACTGGAGATTGGGCATCTGCTGGCGTCCCGTCTCCCGGGCCTGGTCGGCGGTGGTCTCCGTACCCTCCCCGGAAGCTGCCTCGGGCGGCGAGAACTGCCAGTTGGGCGCCCCGGATTCATCCGTTTCGAGCAGGATATCCGCTCCCACCAGCACCAGCTCCTGGACCTCTATATCTCCGTTGATCAGCGGCAGCAGCTCCACCTTCAATTCGAAACGCTCCAGGGTGGCCATGTTTTCGCGACTGCCGCTCTCGGCATTGGCAAAGCGCACGTCGCTGATGGTCACCGCCGGCGAGAGCGAAAGCGAAACATCCAGAGGACCATCGATGACCAGCTCGCGTCCCGTGGCCTTCCTGACCTCTTCACGGGCAATGGCCTTCACCTCGTCGAAGCTGTAGGTGGAGATGATGGCATAGGCCGTCACCGCCAGGGCAATGGGAATGACGATAACGGCGAGCAGCACCCACTTCAGTTTTCTCATGCCTGTATCTCCGCAAGGTCTGGTAAATGGTCCGGAATGTCCGAGAAGCGATCGAGCACGCGCAATGCGCCTGCCGACATCAACTCATGCGCTTCATGGTAACCCCATTTGACGCCGATTGCATTGATACCGGCATTCCGGGCCATTTCGATGTCATAGGTCGTATCCCCGATCAGCAGGGTTTCCTCGGGGCGACAGGCCACCTCGTCCATGGCACGAAGCACCATGCCCGGATGCGGTTTTCCGGGAGAGTGATCCGGGGTCTGGAACGTGCAAAAAAGATGCGCCAGGTCATGATGGTCCAGGGAGGCCGAGAGTCCGCGCAGGTTCTTGCCAGTGGCGATCCCCAGGAATATCTCCGGCTCGTTCAGACGCTCCAGCGTCTCGCGTACGCCGGGAAACAGCGGCTCCCTGTAGTCCGGATGCTGTCGCCAGCTGAGGAATGCCCTGCGATAGCCCTCGCAGATTTCCTCCACCCGGTCGGCGTACCCCGTCGGCAGCAGGCGCTCGACGGCCACATCCAGGGTCAGCCCCACGATCCTGCGAATATCCTGCTCCGGTGGCGGGTCCAATCCGGCCTCGGAGAAGGACTGCGCCATGCAGCGCAGAATATTGGCCTGGCTGTCCACCAGGGTGCCGTCGAAATCGAAGAGAATCAGGCGATAGGAATGAGTGGGCATCTGTATTTCTGTTCAACTCACGAATGAGGGCCTACAGTCCAAGCGTCCCGGCCGCCTTGAGGGCATAGCCCGTATCACTGTCGAAACCGAGAGTCCGGAAGGCGGCCTCGAAGTGTTCGGGAAGCGGCGCAGTGATCCGTAAAGTGGTGCCATCCTCGGGATGGGGCAAGGTGATCTCTCGTGCCAGCAGCATGAGACGCTCCGGTTTCCAGGGTTTCTCCGGAAAGGCCTGGCGGCCGCCATACTTGCCATCGCCCAGGATCGGATGGCCAATGGCATTGCAATGGACCCGCAGCTGATGCGTCCGACCGGTCAGCGGCCGCAGGGCCAGCCAGGTGACCTGCTTCCCGGTTTTCTGGATCAGGGCATAGCGCGAGATGGCCGTGCGCGCCTCCTCCACGTCCGGGCCCACCTTTTCCGTCCCTCTGCTGCGGTATTTCCCGAGCGGCAGGTCGATTTCGCCGGCCGCCGGGTCCGGCTGCCCGGCCACCAGAGCCCAGTAGAGTTTCAGGGCCTCGTCCCCCTTGAAGATGGCTGTCAGGCGGCGCGCCGCCTCGGCCGTTCGGGCCAGCAACAGGACGCCGGCCGTGTCTCGATCCAGCCGGTGGACCAGGCGCGGGCGTTCCTTCTTCTCGAACTGGAGCAGGTCCAGGAAGGCATCCAGGTGACGGTGCTGCCTGCTGCCCCCCTGGACGGCCAGTCCGGCAGGCTTGTCGATCGCCATCAGCCAGTCATCCTGATAGAGGATACGGGCCTTCAACTCTGCCGCTTCCGCTTCCGACAGCGTCGGTGTCGGGGCGGGGGGCTTGCCGCTGCGACTGTCTTCTCCCAGCGGCGGCACGCGCACGATCTGCCCCGGCTCCAGCCGAGTGGAAGCCTTCGCACGCCGACCATCCACGCGGATCTGTCCCTTGCGCAACAGCTTCTCCAGCCGTCCGTGAGACAGGCCCGGATAATGCCGCTTGAACCAGCGGTCCAGCCGTTGCTGCCCATCTTCCCGTGCGACGCTTCTGTTCTCGACCACGGCACTCACCCTGACAACAGACGCACAAGGGCCTGGCCCATGGCAAAGCCGGCTATCGCCAGACTCACTGACACCAGGACATAGAGCCCGGCTGAAGGCCACGCGCCGCGCTCCAAAAGCAATATCGTCTCCATGGAAAAGGTGGAAAAGGTGGTGAAACCACCCAGCAGACCCACTGTCAGAAACAGGCGCAGTTCCTGCCCCGGGTTCCAGTGCAAGGCGAAAAGGCCGATCAGCAATCCCATCAGCAGGCCACCCAGGACGTTCACCGACAGGGTTCCGTACGGGAAACCATGTCCTGTCAGGCGCATGATCTGGCCCGCGAGAAGGTGTCGGGCTACGGCACCTAGAGCGCCTCCGGCCGCCACGGCAAACAGCGAATACATCCTTCAGCCCTCTTTCCCGACAGTACGGAGACTGCCCTTACCAGAAGGAGCAGGTACCGAAAAGCCGTCGCGGGAAGAGCCGCGGCTAGGCAGCGCTGTTCTGCCGCTTGCCCGACAGCCACTCCAGGACGGCCTCCGTGGTTTTCTGATAAGCGCCCAGGCGGCCCAGCTCGTCCAGCCCCTCGCGACTGGCATCACAGATGGCATCGTTGCCGGCGATCACACAGAAATCGCGGGCACAGCCTTCATAGATCGTGGCCCGCCCGCCGGTCGGGAAATTGCAGCCGGTGACCACCAGTGTCCCAATGCCAAGATCCCGCAAGCGTGTCTCGAGCTCCGTCCCATAGAAGGCACCCCAGCGCGGCTTGTAGTAGACCCATTCCCTGTTGCCAATCTCCTGAAACTCACCGGCCAGAAGATCCTCGCTGGCCAGGCGGACATCGGCATTGGGCTTGATCTCGTCCAGAAGTTCCGCGCCCTTGGTGCCGGGCATCAGGACGCGCAACCCCTCCATGACGGCGGACCGTCGACAGAGATCAACGTTGGAGCCATCGGGACGATAGAGCCGAACGGCATGGAATATCGGCTTTTCATAATCGCGGAACGCCTGGACGATCCTGCGGACCTGCGGCAGGCAACCACTGACTCCCGACGCCTGGACGGGAGAGCCCTGACAAACGAAATCGCGCTGTAAATCGATGGTCAGAAGGGCGACCGCGGAGCGGTCTGGAACATTTTGCTCGGTCATGGTCTTGGTCATTCAGATCCCGTACCGGCCTTCTGGCAAAACTGTTTCGACGTGACGGGAGGACCTTACGCACCCAGTCCGGCAACGCAAGGAACAGCTTTGCATGACGGAATCGCAGGCGGCGCAAGGCTGAATTAGAGCGTTCTTCATGAACTCTTTTTTGCCCGCAGCCGGGCCCAGTACTCCAGCCGCTTGGAAATTTCGCGCTCAAAGCCGCGTTCCACGGGATTGTAGAACGCCTGACGCTCCATCTCGTCCGGAAAGTAATCCTGGCCGGAAAAGCCCTCCGCCGTGTGGTGGTCGTAGGCATAGTCCTTTCCGTAGCCCAGCTCCTTCATCAGCTTCGTGGGTGCATTCAGGATATGCTTCGGCGGCGCCAGCGAGCCCGTTTCACGGGCCGCGCGCATGGCCGCCTTCGAGGCCGAATAAGCGGCATTGGACTTGGGCGCGGTACCCAGGTAGATCACCGCCTGGACCAGGGCCAGTTCTCCCTCCGGACTGCCCAGCCGGTTATAGGCATCCCAGGCCGCCAGAGCCTGGGGCAGCGCCTGGGGATCGGCCAGGCCGATGTCCTCGGAGGCAAAGCGCGCCAGGCGACGAGCGATGTACTCCGGGTCCTCGCCGCCATCGAGCATGCGGGAAAACCAGTAGAGCGCGGCATCCGTGTCGGAGCCACGCAGCGACTTGTGCAGTGCACTGATCAGATTGAAATGGCTTTCCTGTCCCTTGTCATAGAGCGGTGCACGCTTCTGCACGACAGCCACCAGGTCTGCAGTCGACAGCTGGCTGTCTTCCGGCTCCGCGAATAGGCGCTCGGCCAGGTTCAGGAGATAGCGGCCATCTCCGTCGGCCATGGCCAGCAGCGCACTGCGCGCCTCGTCGTCCAGCGGCAGGGAGCGGCCGGCCTCTTTCTCCGCTCTTGTCATCAGTTCGCTCAGGGCGGGTTCCCCCAGGCGGTTCAGCACATAGACCTGGCAACGCGACAGCAGTGCCGGGTTCAGCTCGAAGGAGGGGTTTTCCGTCGTAGCGCCGATCAGGATGACCGTGCCGTCCTCCACGTAGGGCAGAAACCCGTCCTGCTGGGCGCGGTTGAAACGATGCACCTCGTCTATGAACAACAGGGTTCCCTGGCCGGCACCCCGCCGCTCCTTCGCCCGGTCGAAGACCTTGCGCAGGTCAGCCACGCCGGAGAACACGGCCGAGAGCGGTTCGAAGGCCAGATCACTGGCATCCGCGATCAGCCGGGCAATCGTGGTCTTCCCGCATCCGGGCGGCCCCCAGAGAATCATAGAGGCCAGGCGTCCCTGCTGTACCATCCGGCCGATCGGGGCATCCGCAGCCAGCAGGTGCTGCTGCCCCACCACCTCCTCCAGGCGCACGGGTCGCAGGCGATCCGCCAACGGTCTGTCGGCTGTGGATTCGAAAAGGTTACCGGAGGAACTCATGCAAACCTCAGGGCAAACAGAACGATACCCGGGAACGCGACCAGAAGGCCCACCCGCAGCACTTCCGCGATCAGGAAGGGCAGGACACCACGAAAGGTCTCCAGCATCGGCACGTCTCTGGCCATGGCATTTATCACGAAGACATTGAGACCGACCGGCGGTGTAATCAAGCCAAGTTCCACCACGATCACCGCCAGCACCCCGAACCAGATGGCGGTTTCTTCGGGTCCCAGTCCGAAGTCGAGTCCGCTGACGATGGGAAACAGGATGGGAATGGTCAGCAGGATCATGGACAGGCTGTCCATGACGCAGCCCAGCAGCAGGTAGAACAGCAGGATGACGATGATCACCAGATAGGGGGAAAGTTCCGCGGCGGTGATCCAGGAAGCGGCCTCCATGGGCATTCGGGTCAGCGCGAGAAAGGCGGAATAGACCTCGGCACCCAGCAGGATCAGGAAGATCATGGCCGTCGTCTGCGCTGTGCCCAGCAGGACGCCGCGCCAGCCTCCGTTGGCCAGGCCGCCTTTCAGCAGGGCCAGCAGGCCGGTGGCGGCGGCGCCCACCGCCGCTGCTTCGGTCGGCGTGAAGACCCCCCCATAGATGCCCCCGATCACGGCGACGAAGATCAGCAGGGCCGGCCAGATGGACAGCAGGACCCGCCAGCGCTCGCGCCACGGCATGGGTGCGACCGAGGGACCTTCGGCCGGGAAAAGACGGACATAGACGGACACTGCAAGCATGAATCCGACCACCGCCAGCAGGGCCGGTATGAAGGCCGCAAGGAACATGCTGGCGACGTTTTGTTCCGTCAGGATCGCATAGATCACCAGGATCACCGAGGGTGGTATCAGGATCCCCAGGGTTCCTCCGGCCGCCAGCGTGCCGGTGGACAGAGCACCGGAATAGCCGTAGCGCCGCATCTCCGGCAGCACGACCTGCCCCATCGTCGAGGCCGTGGCGGTCGAGGACCCGCAGATCGCCCCGAATCCTGCGCATCCGCCGATTCCGGCGATGGCCAGCCCCCCGCGCCTGTGGCCGAGAAAGGCATAGGCCGCGCGAAACAGAGCTTCCGACAGTCCCGCACGCGTGGCGAACTGCCCCATCAGCAGGAAGAGCGGAATGACGGAGAAGGAGTAGTTCGAGAAGAGATAGTAGGGCGTGGTCTTCATGTAGTTCAGAAAGGCGGTTTCGCCGTTCATCACCATGTACCCCCCGCCGCCGACAGCCAGCATGGCGACGCCGATGGGAATGCGCAGCACAAGCAGGACCAGGAGCAGCAGGAAACTGCCGAGTCCCAGGGTAAAAGCCGTCATCCCCCGCTCGCCTGCCCGTTTGGGACACGGAAGCGACGCAGCACGCCATAGGCACAGAGCAAGGCCAGCAATGCAAACGACAGCACGGCCGGAACGAAGCCCCACCACACCGGCAGGCGCAGCACCATGGTCGACTCGCCATAGCGCCAGAGATCCAGTCCCCCCTCAGCCAACCGCCAGGCGATCAAGGCAGCAATAAGAGCGAACAGCAGATCGGCCAGGCCATCCAGAATCCCCTTAAGCCGTGATCCCAGCCGCTGGGTAAAGAAATCCACCCGGGCATGCGCACGCACGTACTGACAATAGGGTAGAAAGGTGAAAATGGCCGTGGCGCAGCCCATTTCGACCAGTTCATAGTCGCCTCCGAGCCCGGCACCAAAGACCGCGCGCCCCAGAATGCTGACCACGGTCAGCAAGGCCACAAGACACAGCAAGGCGCCACCGAAGATGGCGAAGCCGAGGCAGACTGCATGCAGCACTCTCTCCGCAATCCGCCAGAGCACAGACCCATCGGAAATGCGGCTGCCGTACATGCTTCGTTCACTCCTCGCTGTAGTGTTCGATCAGCTCCCGGGCCGCCGAAAGCAGCGCCTCTCCATCATCTCCGGCCGCGTCCCGCTCGGCGACCCACTCCTCGATCACGGGTTGGCTGGCTTCCCTCCAGCGCTGCAGTTCCTCCCCCTCTATGATGTCGAAGGCATCCCCCTCCTCGCGGGCAGCCTGGCGCCCCGGCTCCTCGGCCTCGTCCCAAGTGGCGCCAATCTCGAGGGCCAGCTCGAGTCCGCTGTTATCGTCGATGACCTGCTGCAGGTCCGCCGGCAGAGACTCATATGTCTGCTTGTTCATGAGGAACAGGAAGACCGCGGTATAGAGACCGCGCTCTCCGTGAAACTCGGTGTGGCTATCGGTCAGTTCGTGCATGCGCAGGGACCGCGTTACCTCATAGGGCAGGGCCGCACCTTGGATAACCCCCTTGGAGATGGCCTCGGGGACCTGCGGCACCGGCATGCCCACGGGCGACGCCCCAAGTATGTCCAGCGTATCGTTGAGGATTCGTGTGGGCGCGCGCACTTTCACGCCCTGGAGATCCTCCAGCTTGCGGATGCGCGTGTCCTTCATGTGCAGAGTGCCTGGCGCATGCGCGTGCACCAGGATGGGACGCACAGAAGACAGTTCATCCCGGGCGTGGGTTTCGTAATACTTCTGGGCAGCTGCGCTGGTGGCCCTGGCACTGCCGGGCACGAAGGGCAGCTCGAAAACCTCGAGCTTCGGAAAACGCCCCGGCGTATAGCCGGGCAGTGTCCAGACCATCTCCACCACGCCGTCGCGAACCTGGTCGAACAGTTGCGGGGCACGCCCGCCCAACTGCATGGTCGGGTAGATCTCGATGGCGATCCGGCCCTCGGACTGGGTCTCGACGCGCTCGGCCCAGGGCTCCAGCAGCTCCACCTGCACTGTGGAGGAAGCCGGCAGGAAATGGTGAATACGTAAGGTAACCTCCTGGGCAGTGGCCTGGGAAATCGACCCGAACACCAGAAAGGCCCCGCCGAGAACGATTGGCAGCAGCCCGAATTTCAGCCTGAACATCAAGAGCGAACCTTCCTTTGCGTTTTATGCTCCCGCTCCACGCGGGGAGCATCGGCGCCACAGCTATAGAAGCACTTCGGCCTCGGGTAAAGTTGACAGGAAACCACTTTTTCTGCAGCAAATCCGACTCATCCTCCCAACAGAAGGCATGATGATGACCGATATCCCTGCCGCCTGGGCTCCGCCCTCCCTTCCCATTGCCGGACACGACGCAACCTTTCCGGTACGGCGCATCTTCTGTGTCGGACGCAACTACTCCGAACACGTCCGCGAAATGGGCGAGGACAGTCGCGAGCTTCCCTTCTTCTTCATGAAACCGGCCGACAGCTTGCTGCCTGAAGGACGGAACTTTCCCTATCCCTCGGAAACCCAGAATGTGCATCATGAAGTCGAGCTGGTGGTTGCCCTGCACAAGGAAGGTCGCAATATCCCTCGTCCCAAGGCACGCGAACATATCTTCGGCTATGGCGTGGGCCTCGACATGACTCGCCGCGATCTCCAGGGTGAAGCCAAGCAGAAGGGGCGGCCCTGGGAGGTCGGCAAGGCCTTCGATCACGCGGCGCCCTGCTCTCGCCTTTATCCGGCCGCGGAGATCGGACATCCCACAGAGGGGCGGATCGCGCTATCCGTAGATGACGAGGAACGCCAGGTCGGTGACCTCTCGCAGATGACCTGGGCGGTGGATGAGCTGCTGTCCTATCTCAGCCGCTATTTCACGCTTCTGCCCGGAGATCTTGTCTACACAGGTACTCCGGCCGGCGTCGGCCCTGTTCTCCCCGGGAACAGGCTGCATGGCACAATCGAGAGGATCGGCGATCTGACCTGTCAGGTCATGCCTGCTGCAGCACAAGGGTAATCCGCCGCCCCACCTCAGGCGAAGCCCAGGAAGAGGCCTCCCAGAAGGACCACCGCCAGTGCTGCCGAAACGAAAAGCACGTAGCGCATGACTCCCAGTTCCTTGCCCTGGCGGGCTTGCTCCGGGGTACGCTCTGCATGCTCATCATGGCTCTGAAAGTTGTCGTTCCGTGCCATTGTGTCACCTCCGGCATGGGTCGGCTTTTGAAACCCATCCTTTACAGCTAATCAGGATCACGGCTGTGAAAACCCTCTTGTCCGCGTACGCATCAGCTGTCGTCTGTGACATTCAGGGGCGTACGCCCTCTGCCGGAACGCGAACAACCCCCTCTTGTGTAGGCATCCGAAGGCATTGCTGCGACATTGTTGGTAGGCACGTTGCCAGGGTATCGGCGCTTCCCAACCTCTGAGAAACCGAAACAACGGTTTACGAAGAGGTGCCGTCATGAAACCAAGACTTATAACCCTGATCTCGGCCTTCGCCCTGCTGTTGTCATCGACCAGCCTGGCCCTGGCCCAATCCTCCACGCCCTCGGAGAAGGACAGCGGCCAGCCGGCCGAAACGACAGAGACGTCGCCTGACGCCGGGTCCGGCGTGAATGCCGAGGCCGGCAAAACCTCGGACAACGATGCTGCGCCTTCCGTAGAGGAAGGCACAAACGTCAACGACGGCGAGACCGGTGCGGCAGAAGCGGCCGAGGAAGATGTCGAGAACGCGGCCGAAGCGACTGACGATGCGGCCGAGGATGCCGCGGAGACCGTGGAAGAAACCATGGAAAGTGACACCGCGGAGGAGCCCACGGTGAACATGTCGAACCTGCGCCCTCTCAAAGGCGAATATGAAGGCGTGATGCTGAGCAACGGCATGGACCCCGAAGAGGTCGTCGGCGCCGCGATCGTCAACAGCGAAGGCGATGAAGTGGCCAGAGTCGAGGACCTGCTCGCCGATCAGAGTGGAGAGGCAGTGGCTGTCCTGGCAGAAGCCGGCGGCATCCTCGGCATCGGAGCCAAGCAGATCGCCATCCCCCTGTCCGAACTTTCCGCCGGTGAGAATGGCCAGCTCGCCAGCTCCCTGACGGAAGAGGACATCGAGACCATGCCCGAATACGAAGCCCCTGAAGATACGGACTGAGGACCTCTCCCCCTGCTTCCCAACCCTGCCCCCTGGGGAAGCAGGGGGCTTTTTCCAAAAGCTTGAGCAAGCCACGAAGGGTTCAGTAATGAAATCGCTTAAACCTCCGATCCGACAGGCACGTCATTTTCGCGTGCACACGTCATTCGCGAAGGACCGGCAAACGCCCGGCCAGCCCTCCTGACGGGCGTGTATTCCGAGGTAGTTGCTCCCCCAAACCCACCCGAGTGGAGTTGCAAGCCTACCCTAGTGGGCAGGTTTGCGAGCATTCGGGGTATCCTATTGCAGTTCACAGGGCCGCACCCGAACTCTGGGATCCGAAGACAGGCCTGCGGCGGGAACTCCCGTTGGATGAGTCCCCGAATGACAGGAGTCCCTGTCTGGTGTTTCTGGTTTCGACACGCGGAGAATACTGATCCGCTTTCTCTATCCCCGAACAGGACAGAAACCAGACTAGCGAACGTTAAGATGCGCTTTTTCCCTGCCCTCCAGTCATTAAGAGGGATTTTTCAAATATACATTTTTCAAGGAGATATACGATGAAATCCTATACTCAGAGATATACTGCCCCAGCTTTATTCACCTTGTTGTTATCCGGACTCATGTTCACCGGTTTATCTACGGAGGTACTGATACGCGATTCTTATGCACAAAGCGCCGAAAACTCGCGCGAATCCGGTCCCGACCTGACCGGGGACATCCAGGAGAACAGGATAACAGCCCATCGAACCGTTTATAACAACCTTCAGACAGCCGCTGATATCGGCGCGAGTTCCACGCACAGATCCAACGAAGAGACAGTTTACCTCAGTAAGCGGCATGGCGGCGAGAATGTCGCTCTGCACAGCCGGAACGACACCGCCAATCCTCTCATGTTCGGCCACGACTTAGACAATTCGAACCACTCGACGACCGAATGAACCGGGCGTCTGGAAAGGCACACCCCAGCTCCCCTGCCGAACTGGCAGGGGATTGCTGTCGGCCAGTCACGGTCCTGAGCCAATGAAAGATCAAAGCGATAGATAAGAACTTTCTTTTAGCCGCTGGCGCATCTCGCCGAAATGTCTTGTTGGGAAGTTTGCTGGCCACCATTTCCGGGGCCTTGCCGGCCTTGGCTTTCGCAAAATCGACCAAAAGTCCCATCCCGTCTTCTCTCTCCGACACAAGAACCCAAGCGATGAGTGTGGTTACCGCAAAGGATGGCACCCAGGATTGGGGTTCCGGCCAGCCGATCGTCTTTTACCATGGCTGGCCGCTTTCCAGTGACGACTGGGATTCGCAGATGCTTTTCTTCGTGGAGAAGGGCTATCGCGTCGTCGCTCATGATCGCCGTAGTCATGGTCACTCGAGTCAGGCCAGCAACGGCCACGACATGGACCATTATGCCGACGACGTTGCTGCCCTTGTCGAACACCTCGATCTGCGCAATGCCATTCATGTCGGCCATTCCACGGGGGGCGGAGAGGCAGCACACTATGTAGCCCGCCATGGAAAGGGCCGTGCGGCCAAGCTCGTGCTCATCGGTGCGGGGCCGCCCATCATGGTGAAGACTCCCGCCAACCCGGGTGGCTTGCCGCTCGAAGTCTTCGACGACTTCCGGCGTCAACTCGCGGCCAACCGTGCCCAGTTCTATCTCGATGTCGCCAGCGGCCCATTCTACGGCTTCAATCGGCCACAAGCGAAAGTGTCACAGGGCGTGATCGAGAATTGGTGGCGGCAGGGCATGATGGGCAGTGTCAAGGCCCATTACGAGGGCATCAAGGCCTTCTCGGAAACGGACTTCACCGAGGATCTCAAGGTAATCGACGTCCCGACGCTCGTCATGCACGGTGATGATGATCAAATCGTTCCGATCGCCGACTCTGCGCTGCTGTCCGCAAAGCTTCTGAAAAACGGGACCCTCAAGATCTATGAGACCTTCCCCCACGGCATGTGCACCACGCATGCCAATGTAATCAACACTGACCTTCTTGCCTTTATCGAGGCATAGCCGTTTCCGTCTGAAGGCCTGTGTCTTCCTTTCTCAGCTACTCATCGGTGACGGCGAGGCTGGTAACAACAGGGCTTCTTCAAAGCCACCGAAGACAGATCGCCTGCCAGCCAGCAGGCGACTTGTCCTTCATCCCCGAAGATACCAACCAGGGGACGTCAGTCCTTGGCGCGTTCCTGATAGGTGTTGTCCGCCGTATTGACGACGACCCGCGTGCCCGCGGTGATGTGCGAGGGCACCATGATCCGCAGGCCGTTGCTGAGCGAGGCGGGCTTGTTGGAGGAGGCGGCCGTCTGGCCCTTGACCACCGGTTCGGTGTCCGTCACTTCCAGAGTCACCCGCTGGGGCAGTTCGATACTGACGGGAACGCCCTCGTGCTGGAAGACCTTCACCACCAGTCCTTCCTGCAGATAGACATCCCTGTCCCCGATCACCGATTTCGGCACGATGACCTGGTCGAAGGTATTGACCTCCATGAAAGCATAGCCTTCGGCATCCTCATAGAGATACTGGTAATCGCCTTCCTCGATGAAAGCACGCTCCACCTGCTCCGTGGTGCGGAAGCGTTCCGAAACCTTCACCCCATCGCTCAGGCGGCGCATTTCCAGCTGCGTGACGGGCGTTCCCTTGCCCGGCTTGATGTTGTCGGCCTTGAGAACGACGAAGAGCTTGTCGTTGTATTCGACGACATTGCCCTGCCGCAGTGCACTGGCATTCACTTTCACGATCGAATATCCCTGTTGAGAAAGATGCCGGAAGCTAACAGCTTGCCGGTGTTCCCTCAACGCCAAGCCGCACGGAATGGCCGTACAGCATGCCTGCACCTCCTGCCAACTGGTGGCATCCGGATATCTACGCCCAGCGGCGCCCCCGCCTGGTCAAGCGTGCCGCGGTCCTGAGCACACTGCGCCGCTTCTTCTCGGAGCGGGATTTTCTGGAAGTGGAAACACCGGCCCTGCAGGTTTCCCCCGGCCTGGAGCCGCACCTGCAAGCCTTCGAAACCAGCCTGCGCACGCCCGCGGGTCAGCAGGCCACGCTCTATCTGCATACGTCTCCGGAATTCGCCTGCAAGAAACTCCTGGTCGCAGGAGAACCGCGTCTCTTCGCTTTGGCCCGGGTGTTCCGCAATGCCGAACGCTCCGAGTTGCATCACCCGGAGTTCACACTGCTGGAATGGTACAGGGCGCACGACACTTACGAGCGCCTGATGCATGATTGCGAAGAGCTTTTGCGTGCCGTGGCGTCTGCACTCGGGCGGACAACCATGGAACACGATGGCCGTCAGGTCGATGTCTTCCAGCCCTGGGATTACCTGTCGGTGCCCGAGGCCTTTCATCGCTATGCCGGCATCGACCTGCTGGCCACCGCCCCCGATCCCCTGGCCCCGAATGCCGCGTTGCTTGCAAGCGCGGCACGCCAGCAGGGCATCCGCACCGCCGAGGACGACGACTGGCAGGCGGTCTTCACGCGTATCCTGCTGGAGAAGGTCGAGCCCCATCTTGGGCATGCAGCCCCAACAATCCTGTACGACTATCCTGTCAGCCAGGCCGCCCTCTCGCGCCCGAAGCCGTCCGACCCGAGACTTGCAGAACGCTTCGAGCTCTACGTTGCCGGCGTGGAGCTGGCCAACGCCTTCGGAGAGCTCACGGATGCAGCGGAACAGCGCCGTCGCTTCGAAGCCGATTGCGCGGAAAAGGAACGTATCTACGGAGAGCGCTACCCCATCGACGAGGATTTTCTCGCCGCCCTGGACTACGGCATGCCGGAGGCTGCGGGCATTGCCCTGGGGGTCGATCGCCTGGTCATGCTGGCCACCGGTGCCGGCAGAATCGAAGAGGTCCTCTGGGCGCCTGTGCATGCCGACGAGGGGCTGCAACGGTGAAGAGCAAACACAGCTTGACCGAAATTTGACAGTGCTTAAGCCGTTTTAGGTTGGGACCGGTGCGGGTTTTGGTGTTATAGAGCCACAGGAGCAATCATCGGGAGGCATTGGCGAAGCGATGCGGGAGCACAGAACACACCTCATTCCTGCCCTGGTCTGTCTCGTTCTTACCCTCTTCCTGCTACTTCCCGTCCCCCAGGCTCACGCCGGCAGTCCCTCCCAGATCGTCAATGGCATGGGCAGCTTCACTGTCGAGGGGCGCAACGTGCGCATCGACATGGCCCTGCCCGAGGTGGCCAGTTCCCGGAACACGGTTCCGGCTGTCGCGGTCCTGCACGGCGCCAGCGGTTTCGGCGGGGGAACGCTTTTCTATCCGATCGTCGAAGAACTGGTGCAGGAAGGCATCGCCGCGTTCATCATTCACTACTTCGATGGTCTGAACGTCGGCAACAAGGCAAGCCCCGCTTATTTCGAGCAACGCGATCGTATCGTCGGCAAGGCTCTCGAGTACATTGCCCGGCTGCCCGAGGTCGACGGCGAACGCATCGGTATCTACGGTTTCTCCCTCGGCGCCTTCCAGGCGCTCAGCCGGGCCGTGGATGACCAGCGCATCAAGGCCGTCGTCGCCGTCGGCGGAGGCCTGTCCCGGAGCATCGACCGCTCACGCATCGAGTCCATGCCTCCCACCCTGCTGCTGCATGGCGCGCGCGATCCCATCGTGCCTGTGGGGCGGGCCCGGGAAACCGCCGAGGTCCTGAAAACGGTGGGCGCCAACTATGAGCTCCAGATCTATGACGGTCAGGCACACACCCTGCAGGGTTCCACTTTCGATGACAGCCTGGAACGCACCTCGGAGTTCTTCCTGCGCACCCTGAAGTTCCGTTGACAGGCTCCGTGCTGGACGCGGCCTTCCCTGCATTATCATGCGGATGACATCATAACATCATCAAGCCTGCTGTAGTCTGGACGGCAATTGAACAGCGCCGCGTCCCGATCCGGGATCGACGGCACCATCCAGCGAGGACAGGCATCATGCAGGTATTCGGAAACACAGGCGCACTTCTGATAGAGAACCAGGATCGTGGGGTCGGGCTTGCGGTTCGCGAGAACGACGGCTTTCGCTTCGTTGCGCTCGATCCCCGCTATGATCGCTTCGACGGCCAGTATTTCAGCAGTCCCGAGGAGATCGAGCGGACCGTCAAGCGTGGACACGCGGACGCCTCGCGGCGAAACGGCCAGCAGCCGCCGGCCCACGCGGCCTGAGGTTCAGGCCGTCAGGCTGAAATCCCAGGTCTCCTCCCGGGCGACGTTCAGCCATTCCTGATACAGTGGCCACTCCTGGACCCGTTGCATGTAGGCCTTGCCCTGCGGGCCGGGCGAGATGCCATAGGTGGCAAAGCGGCTGACCACAGGGGCATAGAAGGCATCGGCGAGGCCGGGGGATCCGAAGAGGAAACCGTCCGTGCCCGCGGCCTCACTCAGGCAATCTTCCCAGAGCTGGCTGATGCGCTCGACATCGGCCTGAGTTTCCGGGGAAAGCGAAGCCGGACGGTGCGCGCGCATGTCCATGGGGCATTCCTTCCTGAGCGCTGCAAAGCCCGCGTGCATCTCCGCAATCACGCAGCGCGCCCTGGCCCGGGCGCGAGTGTCCGCCGGCAACAGGCCGGCTTCGGGAAAACGTTCGGTTAGATACTCCCCGATGGCCAGGCTGTCCCAGACGGTCCGGCCCTCATGGATCAGTACCGGCACCTTGCCGCTGGGCGACCAGGCGCGGATTGCCTCGGCCGTTTCCGCAGTGCGCAGGGGAATGACCTTTTCCTCGAAATCGATCCCCACCTGCCGCAACGGCAGCCAGGCACGCAACGACCAGGAAGAGTAGTTTTTGTTTCCGATAACCAGTGTGCTATCCATAGGAACTCCCAAACGCTCGGCGGCGAGCATCCAGCCTACAGCCTGCCGCCGCCCGAGATCTTCTGCAACTGCTTCTTCCACCCAGTCCAGGTGAACCGAGAATCATGACAAATCACATGCTTGCCTCACTTGTCGAGTCCCCCGGCAACGCCACACCCCTGCGCATTCTCGATGCGGACAGCCTGGAAAGGTGGCTTGCCACACAGGAGGATCATGTCAGGTCGTGGGTTGCCGCCAACGGTTTCAGCGCGAAGTCCGGCAATTTCTGTGCATTGCCTGACGGCAAGGGATATCTGGGGGAGATGCTGGTCGGCGTCGATGACTTCGACGATATCTGGTCCTACGGCAGCCTGCCCTATAGCCTGCCGCCGGGGACCTATGAGATTCAGCCGGCCCTTGGCAGTGCAAGCGCGAACGCAGCCGCACTGGGATGGGCATTGGGCAGCTACACCTACAGCCAGTACCGCAAGGTGGATCGGCTGTCCGCGTCCCTGGTCTGGCCGTTGAACTGCGATCCTGTCACCGTGCAGCGACTGGTTGGCGGCATCGGGCTGACCCGGGACCTGATCAACACGCCGGCCAATGACATGGGGCCGGCTGAACTGGAACAGGCCGCCCGCAGCCTGGCGGGGACGCACGGCGCATCCTGCCAAGTGACCTCGGCCGATTCCCTTCTGGAGGAGAACTATCCCGCCATCCATGCCGTCGGCCGTGCCTCGACACGCGCACCACGCCTGATCGATCTGCGCTGGTCGGGCGGTGACGAGAGCGCACCGCTTGTGGTTCTCGTCGGCAAGGGGGTCTGTTTCGACACCGGGGGGCTTGATCTCAAGCCGGCCGACGGCATGAAGATCATGAAGAAGGACATGGGCGGTGCGGCCCATGTCCTGGGACTGGCCTCCATCATCATGGAGGCGGAGCTGCCGCTGCGCTTGAGAGTCCTGATTCCCGCCGTGGAGAACTCCGTCTCCGGCGACGCCTTCCGGCCGATGGACGTGCTGCAGACACGCAAGGGGCTGACGGTGGAAGTCGGCAACACGGATGCGGAAGGCCGGCTGGTGCTGGCCGATGCCCTCAGTGAAGCGGGCAACGAGACGGTCGACCTGCTGTTCGACTTCGCGACGCTGACGGGGGCCGCCCGGGTTGCGCTGGGCCCGGATCTGCCGGCCATGTTCTGCAATGACGACGCCCTGGCCACCGCCCTTCTCCGTCACGCGGAGACGCAACGGGACAGCATCTGGCGCCTGCCCTTGCACCAGCCCTACAAGCAGAAACTGAAAAGCAAGATCGCGGACCTCAGCAACATTTCCGAAGGCCCCTTCGCCGGCTCCATCACGGCGGCGCTCTTCCTGGAGTATTTCGTCCCGCCGAAGACTCCCTGGGTGCACTTCGACATCTATGCATGGAACCAGAGCGACCGTCCGGGCCGGCCCACCGGCGGCGAAGCCATGGCCTTGCGGGCGGTCTACAGCCTGATCGAGGAACGAGCCCTGACCGGCAGGACCCCAAGCAACGACAGCGCATAGAAAAAGGCCCGGAGCATCGCTCCGGGCCTTTCCACGTACAGCTTGTCCAATCGGTTATTCCACCAGGGCAGGAGTCTTGCCCTTGCCGCCGTTCGAGCCCGAGGATTTCTTGCCGTTGCCCTTCGGCGGCTCCTCGAACGAGAAACTCAGGCGGTCGTCCTTGACCTCGACGCGGACGTAACCGCCCTTGGCAAGCTTGCCGAAGAGAAGCTCCTCCGCCAGCGGCGTCTTGATGTTCTCCTGGATGATCCGACCCAGAGGCCGTGCCCCGTAGGACGGCTCATAGCCCTTCTTGGCCAGCCATTTCCGGGCTTCGTCGCTCACCTCGATGGTGACCCCGCGGTCGGCCAGCTGGGCCTCCAGCTGGATGACGAACTTGTCCACCACCTGGGCCACAATCTCGGACGACAGCCCGGCGAAGGAGATCACCGCATCCAGCCGATTGCGGAACTCCGGCGTGAAGAGACGGTTGATCGCCTCCACGTCCTCACTCTCCCGGCTGCTGGAGATGAATCCGATGGTCGGCCTCTCCATTTCCGCGGCTCCGGCATTGGTCGTCATGATCAGGATGACGTTGCGGAAGTCGATGGTCTTCCCGTTGTGGTCCGTCAGCTTCCCGTAGTCCATGACCTGCAGCAGGATATTGAAGAGATCGGGATGCGCCTTCTCGATCTCGTCCAGCAGCAGGACACAATGCGGGTTCTGGTCCACGGCATCGGTCAAGAGGCCGCCCTGGTCGAAACCGACATAGCCCGGCGGGGCCCCGATCAGGCGGCTGATGGTATGACGCTCCATGTACTCGGACATGTCGAAGCGGGTCAGTTCGATCCCCAGTGTCCGGGACAACTGGCGCGCCACCTCGGTCTTGCCGACACCGGTGGGCCCGGCAAAGAGATAGCTGCCGATAGGCTTCTCCGGCTCGCGCAGGCCGGCCCGGGACAGCTTGATTGCGGCGGACAGGGCGTCGATGGCCTTGTCCTGCCCGAAAACCATCGTCTTGAGGTCGCGCTCCAGCGTACGCAGAGCCTCCCGGTCGTCCTTGGTGACGGCCTTCGGGGGAATCCGCGCGATCTTGGAGACCACCGCCTCGATGTCCTTGACCGCAACGGTCTTGCGCCGGCGAGAGTCCGGCAGAAGGGTCTGTGCCGCACCGGCTTCGTCGATCACGTCGATGGCCTTGTCCGGCAGCTTGCGGTCATGGATGTAGCGATGCGAGAGCTCCACCGCACTGCGCAGGGAATCCTGCGTGTAGCGCACGCTGTGGTGCTTCTCGTAATAGGGCTTGAGGCCCTGCAGGATCTTCACCGCATCGTCGACCGTGGGCTCATAGACGTCGATCTTCTGGAAACGACGCACGAGGGCGCGGTCCTTCTCGAAATAGCTGCGGTATTCCTTGTAGGTCGTGGACCCGATGCAGCGCAGCGTACCGTTCTGCAGGGCAGGCTTCAGCAGGTTCGAGGCATCCATGGCCCCGCCGGAGGTCGCACCGGCACCGATCACGGTATGGATCTCGTCGATGAAGAGCACGGCATGATCCTGCTGTTCCAGCTCGTTCATAACCGCCTTCAGCCGCTCCTCGAAGTCGCCGCGATAGCGCGTTCCGGCCAGCAGCGAGCCCATGTCGAGGGCAAAGATCGTGGCCGTCTTCAGGGCCTCGGGCACCTGGCTGTCGACGATCCGCTTGGCCAGTCCCTCGGCGATCGCCGTCTTGCCGACACCCGGGTCCCCGACATAGAGCGGGTTGTTCTTGGTGCGGCGGCAGAGCACCTGGATGGTGCGCTCGATCTCGGCTTCGCGTCCGATCAGGGGATCGATGCGGCCATTCTGGGCCTTCTGGTTCAGGTCGACGCAATAGGCATCCAGGGCTTCGCGACCCTTCTGAGACGCCTTCTCGGACTGGGCCTCGCTGTCCGTGCCGTGAACGGTCTTGGATTCCTCCTTGCCGGACACCTTGGCGATGCCGTGACTGATGTAGTTCACCGCGTCCAACCGGCTCATGTCCTGTTCCTGCAGGAAGTAGACCGCGTGGCTCTCGCGCTCCGAGAACATGGCCACCAGGACGTTGGCCCCGGTCACCTCGGCACGCCCCGAGGATTGCACATGGATGGCGGCACGCTGGAGGACGCGCTGGAAACCGGCGGTCGGCTTGCTCTCTTCCGTCTGCAGGTTGATCAGATTAGCCAGCTCATTATCGATATAATCGCTGATATCACTGCGCAGGCGATTTACGTCGACCCCGCAGGCGCGCATCACGGACAGCGCATCCCCGTCCTCGCTCAGCGCGAGCAGCAGATGCTCCAGCGTCGCGTATTCATGCCGGCGTTCACTGGCCAGGGCCAGGGCGCGGTGCAGTGTTTTTTCGAGATTGGGCGAGAGCATGAGAGGCCTACTCCTTTTCCAGCGTGCACTGCAGGGGATGCTGGTGCTTGCGCGCGTAATCGACCACCTGGGTTACCTTGGTTTCCGCGACTTCATATGTAAAGACGCCGCACACGCCGACGCCACGGCGGTGCACCTGGAGCATGATCTGTGTGGCTTCTTCCCGACCTTTCGAGAAAAACTGTTCCAGCACATGAACGACAAACTCCATGGGCGTATAGTCGTCGTTCAGCATGAGAACCTTGTAAAGTGACGGCTTTTTGGTCTTCGCCTTGGGCTTGACGACAACGCCGGTAGAGGCGCCATCATCGTCGTCCTGTCCGTCGTCCGTACTCATTACCGCTTCCTGATACATGCGAGGTAACTGACTGCCTCCGGATCTGATGAGCATAACACAAAAATCGTTCCCTACTGATTAACTTGGAAAGAAGAATGCGGCGTCAAGAGGGTGTTCCCTCAAGGCTGTCATGCACAGAGTTTGGCAAAGACAGAGAGCGGCTGCAAACGAAACGGGGCCCGGCATCGCTGCCGGGCCCCGTTGTTCATCTGTCATGCTGCCGAAAGCATCAGGCCGCCGGCTTCATGACCTTTTCGATGGTCGCCTGGGCGCGAGTCTGCAGCGGAGCAACGGTCTCGTTGGCCGTCTGCATGGACATCTCGCTCAGCTTGGCGGTCTCCGCCAGGAACTTGTCGAACTGGCCGCGGCTGTATTCACCCTGCAGGTCAGTAACTTCCTGCAGATTCTTGGCGCCCAGCATCTTCTTCGTCATGGCCAGGCCGGCTTCCATGTTGCTCTGGGTGAAGCTCATCATTTCCTTGCTGATGGCCTCGAAGCCCTTGGCAAAAGTGGACCCGGAGGTCACGACGGCGTTCAGGTTCTCCTTGCCGAGATCCGAGAACTCGTCATAGCTCTTGAACGCCATGTTGGAGGACTTCTCGACCTGCTCCTTGGTCATGGAGAAGGCCTGCTCGTACTGCTTCGTGGCAGCGTCGGCGCTGACCTTGAGAACCGCTTCGACAGTTTCCTTACCGGAATTGACGGCGGCCTCAACAGGCTTCAACGCTTCCTGCGCCGAGGCGGTTTTCTTCGTGGTCATATCTTACTACTCCTGATGGTTGGCGGGTTCATCTTTATTCTCCAGGGGCTGTACGCGCCCCGTCGGATGATCCACGCATGTCTTTGCTGCGATGCAGCATACCCGTAAGATAAGGACTGCTCTGACCAAGTCAAGAATTTTTTGTGCAGTGCAGCATATTTGGAAGGCGAGCTCGCGCTCCCTTGGCTCCTCGGCCCTTCCCGGAGCGCCCACCGCCATTTCCTCCGCCAATTGGCCCGTATGAGAGCTTGCCGCCTGTTTCGAAAGCTGCCACCTTTCTGAGCGTAAGGAGAAGGGGCTTCGGAGTCGCATCTTTCGCAGGAAGCTCAGCAGCAAACAATGACCTATTGCCTCGGAATTCGCGTTGCGGAAGGTCTCGTCTGTCTGGCCGACGGACGGGTCACCAGCGGCAACCTTGTCACCAACGCGCGCAAGGCGACGCTGCATGGCCCGCAAGACCATAGCATCGTGGTCATGACCTCCGGGCTGCGTTCGTTGCGCGAGAAGCAGCTCTCCTACTTCGACCGCTATCAGCAGCAGCAGGCCCCGCAGGGATTCGCCAGCATGCTGGATGCCGTCATCGCCTACGGCAAATGCCTGAGGGAGGTCGAGGCCGAGGACCGGAGCTTTCTCGAACGCTCGGATCTGAACTTCAACCTGCACAGCATCGTTGGCGGTTGCTTGCCCGGGGACCGGATACCAACCCTCTATCTCGTCTACCCCGAGGGCAACTGGATCGAGGTGGACAACCGGACCCCCTATCTCTCCATAGGCTCGATCGCCTACGGCAAGCCGATCCTCGACCGGGCGCTGACCTACGAAACCACGCTGGCGAATGCTCTGAAGCTGGCTTACCTCTCGTTCGATTCCACCCGTTACAGTTCCGCCGATGTCGGTTACCCCGTAGACATGCTGACCTACAGCGGCGAGGAGGCGTGCTGGCGACATGCCCAGTACGACTATGACCAACTGAGCGAGCAGCGGCAGTGGTGGAACCGGGAAATCACAGCCCTGGCCGCCCGCATGCCGCACGGCCCCTGGGTGGAAGGCCTCCTGGCTGACCAGAGCAAAGCCCGCTTGGCCTTGGTCGGCGAGGACAGCTCGTAAATCCTTTATAAACCATTCCAGCGCAATACTGAGCCTCTCGGGCCCGGTCATCGCGAAATTCTGGACAGGATCGAATCGATCGCATAGAATCGCTGTGATTCAGGGGACTATCATCTATTCTTTGGGGGCCGTCTTAATGATTCCCGCATCATTTCCACGCCTTGCTGCAAAGTTTCTGTGCGTTTTTGCCGCCGTTTTTCTGCTGGCAGCGGCCGCCCAGGCCAATCCGAAATATGCCTCCATCGTCATGGATTACCAGACGGGACAGGTTCTCCACGCGTCCAGTGCGGACGCCCAGCGCTACCCTGCCTCGCTGACCAAGATGATGACGCTCTACATGGTGTTCGAGCGGCTGGAGAACGGCAGCATGACGCTGGATCAGCCGCTGCATGTCTCCCCGCGCGCTGCCAGCATGCCACCGTCCAAGCTGGGCCTGCGCACGGGGGAAACCATCCGCGTGAAGGACGCCATCGGCGTTCTCGTCACGCGTTCGGCCAACGATGTGGCGGTGGTGGTTGCGGAGAGCATCGCCGGCACGGAATCGGAATTCGCCCAGCTCATGACCCGCAAGGCACGGCAGCTGGGCCTCCGGCATACGACGTTCCGCAATGCCTCCGGCCTGCCGAACAGCGGCCAGGTAACGACGGCGCGCGACATGGCGCACCTCGCCAAGGCGCTGCTGGATCACTTTCCCCACTACTACGAGTATTTCTCCACTACGGAATACACCTACCGTGGCCAGACCATCAACAGCACGAACAAGCTGTTGGACCGCTACAAGGGCCTGGACGGGATCAAGACGGGCTATATCAATGCCTCCGGGTTCAACCTCGCGGCTTCGGCCGTGCGCAATGGCCGTCGCATCATCGCCGTGGTCTTCGGCGGCCGCAGCTCCCAGTCCCGCAACGCTCACATGGTGACCCTGCTGGACCGCGGCTTCGAGGAAGCAAGACAGCTTCGTGTGGCCCGCAGCGTGGCTCCCGAGGGACCGGCCGCTCCGAAACCGATGCAACTGGCCTCGGCCGCGGGCTCCGCTGCCACTCAAGGCACTGAGAAGGACTCCGGGCTTTCCCTGATTGCAAGCGCCGAGGCCGCCACGAGCGACGCCACCTATGCCGAGGGGGACGCCGCCACCTCCGGCATCTGGGCCATTCAGGTCGGAGCGTTCAGCGATTCCCAGTCGGCCCAGCACATCGCCGGCAAGGCCGCCGAACAGGTCCAGGGACTGTCCCTCGAGCATGTGGCTGTCAGCAGCACCCGCGGCGTCAAGGGGGCCCTCTATCGCGCTCGCCTGATCGGCCTCGAGGAGACGCAGGCCAGGACAGCCTGCAAAACCCTGTCATCCGAAGGCATGGATTGCCTGGTGGTCAATCCTTCGGGAAGCTGAGTGCACGGCCAGACACGCGACACAGACGGATTACGGAAAAAGGCTGCCGGATAAACTCCGGCAGCCTTTTTCCATTCCTGCTGGTCCAGGGCGTCAACCTTCGGGACGATAGGCCAGGCGCACAGCTCCCCAGTGCTCTCCACCAACATGGACGGGCACCGAGACATCCTTCATCAGGACGAACTGCCCGCCCCCCATGTCACGGCGATAGGTCTGCAAAAGGAACGGTTTCGTGTTCTGTCCGGCTGCAAGTCCGACGCGGTCATTGAACAGGCGGCGATTGCGGCAGTTGGCATTGTTCCAGACCGGATCGTCACCCTGCGGCTTCGAGAACTTCCTGTTGTGCGTCGGTATATATCCCTGTGTATCGATACAGGCGCAGAAGACGATGCGTTCATCCTTGTCGAGAACGGCTTCCTGGAATTCGGGGAAGAGGCGGTCAGCCAGTTCCGTGAAGGGCGCCATGTACTGCTCGGGATTGCTGCCCGGAATCAACTGGTAGTCCCGGCTGAACAGCCTGTCCCGGGTGATTGCCCCCTCGCCGACGGCTTCGTCCAGGGCCGTACTGCAGCGTTCTGCTGTTTCGCGGGCCAACTGGATGAAAGGGCGATCCAGCGTGTTGTCCTCGCTGTCCGCCACCAGGCCCAGCAGGTCCTCGCCTGTGGCGATCAGCTTGTTGATACGATCCCGGCTCTCGTTCAGGGTTTCTCCGGAGCGGCTGATGCCGCCTGTCATGCCGTTCAGCGTTTCCGCAAGCTGTCGTGAACCTTCATCAATATCTCCGGCATCCTTGGCGATGTCACCAGCCCGTCCGTCGACCGCTTCCATGGCCTGCTGCAGATTGCTCAGCAGGCCATCCAGGGATTCGGTTCCCTCGCGTACGGCCTCGGCCTGCTGTGTACTCTCGGAGCCCATGGACATCAGTTGCCGGGCCTGGCTGGTCAGTTGGTTCAGGGTTTCGTCGATTTCCGCGGTCGCCTTGCTGGTCTGTCCCGCCAGCTCCTTGACCTCCCCGGCCACGACGGCGAAGCCCTTGCCGGCTTCGCCGGCCCGGGCGGCCTCGATGGTCGCATTGAGCGCCAGAAGATTCGTCTGCTTGGCGATGGCATCGATGCCTGCCGCTACCCGAGAGACCTTGTCCAAGGCCTCCTGCAATCCGGACAGCTGGCTTTCAATGTCGTTGACGGACTGAACCAGGTTGCGGATCTTCTCCAGGCCGCTGTCCATGGTCTCGCGCGATCCCGCCACTTCCTGGCAGGCGCCGGAAGCGGTTTCGCGCGCCGAAGCCGCCATCTCGAGGATCCGGTGATTGCGCTCCGAAACGCGGTCGGCCTGGCTCGACAACTCGTTCAGGGCCGAGGCCTGCTCCTCAACGTCCCGGGCAATGCTCTCCACATGCCCGGCCACATCGGTCAACTCGAGTCCCAGGCCGCCCGCGATGGACGCGACCTGGTCGACCATTGTCCCTGTCTCGTTTCCTTCCCGCTCACTCATGATTTTCCTCGCATTGAGTTGAGAGTGTCGGCGGAAAGTCTAAAAAGCAGGTTTTTAAGGAATCATTAAGCGCAGTTTTTATGTGGATTTGAAACTCTAGTGTTCTGACAACTCCAGTCCGCTCAGGCGCACCTGCTCGGCCAGACGCTCCCTGAGCCGGGCCAGAGCGCTTTCGTCCCGCGCCTCGCACCGCGCCACCAGGACATCCTGGGTGTTGGAGGCGCGCAGCAGCCACCAACCGCCCTCTTCCGTCACCCGGACACCGTCGATGGCATTGACCTCGGCAGCTCCCTCGCGTTCCAGGCGCTCGCGGACCTCGCGGATCACCGCCTGCTTGCGGTCCTCGGGGCAGGGGAACCGCAGTTCCGGCGTATTGACCACCGGCGGCAGGGACTCGCGGAAGGCCGCCAGGCTGTCTCCCCAGGTCTCGAGGGCCGAGAGCAGGCGTACGGCGGCATAGAGTGCATCGTCATGACCGTAGAAATGATCGGCGAAGAACAGGTGAGCGCTCATCTCTCCGGCAAAAGGCGATCCGGTCTCCTGCATCTTGGACTTGATCAACGAATGCCCCGTTTTCCACATGAGCGGCTGGCCGCCCATCTCGGCGATGCCGTCGAACAGGATCTGGCTGGCCTTCACATCGGCGATGATCGTCGCCCCCGGCTGTGCCTTCAGTACATCGCGGGCCAGCAGCAGCATCAGCTGGTCGCCCCAGAGGATACGCCCCCTGGAATCGACGGCGCCGATGCGGTCGCCATCGCCATCGAATGCGATGCCCAGATCACAGCCCTCATCCAGGACCACCCGACGCAATTCCTCCAGATTTTCGGCCACTGTCGGGTCGGGATGATGGGCCGGGAAGGTCCCGTCGATGCGCTGGTTGAGCAGGATGTGTTCGCCGGGCAACTGCTCGCAGAGCCGCTCCATGGCGACACCGGCCGCACCGTTGCCGGCATCCCAGGCCACCTTGACCTGCTGCGATCCCTTGTAGTCGCGCAGCAGGCGCGAAACATAGGCCTCCAGCAGTTCGTGGTCCTCCATTTCGCCATGACCCTGCAGGAAATCGCCACGTGCCGCCATCCGGCCGAGTTCCTGAATATCCTCACCGAACACGGCCTGCTTGCCGATGACCAGCTTGAAGCCGTTGTAATCCGGGGGATTGTGCGAGCCGGTCACCATGACCCCGCCATCCGCATCCAGGGCATGGACCGCATAGTAGAGCATCGGTGTGGGGCCGAGACCGATCCTGTCCACATGGGCGCCGCTGGACAGGATCCCGGCGACCAGGGCGGCCTCCAGTTCGGGCGACGAGAGCCGCCCATCATAGCCGACCACAACGCGCTGCCCGCCATTGCGCCGGATCTTCGTCCCCACGGCACGGCCAAGTGCTCGTGCATCCTCCGTGAAGAGCGTGTCTCCGACCAAGCCGCGGATATCGTACTCGCGCAGCAGGCTGGGATGGAACGTGTGTCCGGACGTCTCTGTCGGCGCTTCGCTGCTCATGCCGTTTCCTTCATCGCAGGGCTGTAACGCTCGAGAATCTCCCCCATGGCGTCACCCAGGTCCTCGCGCGCCAGGGCAAAGGCAATATTGGCTTCGAGGAAGCCCTCCTTGCTGCCGCAGTCGAAACGCGTGCCCTCGAAGCGCAGGCCATGGAAGGGCACCTCGCTGATGGTCCGTGCCATGGCATCGGTCAACTGGATCTCGCCTCCGGCGCCCTTGTCCTGGCGCGACAGTTCGCCGATCACCTGCGGCTGCAGGATATAGCGGCCGATGATCGACAGGGTCGAGGGAGCCTCAGCCGGCTTCGGCTTCTCGACCAGCCCTCGGGCTTCGGCAATCCGGCCGTCGTCGTTGACCACATCCAGGATGCCATAGCGATCGGTATGCTGTTCCGGCACGTCCATGACAGCCACCACGTTTCCCCCGACTTCGTTGTAAACCTCGATCATCTGCGCCAGGCAGGATCGCGGTGCCTGCACCAGATCGTCGGCCAGCAGGACAGCGAAGGGTTCGTCGCCCAGCAGCGCGCGCGCACACCAGACGGCATGGCCCAGCCCCATTGGCTGCTGCTGGCGGATATAGGCCACCTGGCCCGGTTTCATGACCGTGTCCTGGATCATCTCCAGGCTCGACTGCTTGCCACGTTCGCGCAGCGTTTCCTCAAGTTCGTAGGAATGATCGAAGTGATCCTCGATGGCGGCCTTGCCACGTCCTGTCACGAAGATGAATTCCTCGATTCCCGCGGCGCGGGCCTCCTCCAGCGCATACTGGATCAAGGGCTTGTCCACGACGGGCAGCATTTCCTTGGGCATGGCCTTGGTGGCCGGCAGAAAACGGGTTCCCAGCCCGCCGACGGGAAAAACGGCTTTGCGTATGGGTTTTGGCATGGCTTGAACCAGTCCTCCTGTTCACAACACACTGATCTGAATAAAGTTCGGCATGCCCATTCTTCAACTCACAACTTTTTCACGAGAAGATCAACCACGGCGCTTCAGGTGCCGCAGCAGAACCTCCTTGGCCTGGTTGATCTTGCTGGCCAGATAGGTAGAGCCTTCCGCATCCGGATGAAATTTCTGCATTAATCGCCGATGGGCGGCCCGCACCTCTGCCTCGTCGGCACCCGGATCCAGCTCGAGAATGCGCCAGGCTTCCTCCAGTGACATTTCTGCGCCGCTTTCCGGGCCCGCCCGGCCACGGCCGCTGTTGGCCCAGGACGCTTCTTCCTCTCCCTCACCGCTGCGCCAATCCTCTCCCAGCACACGCTCAAGGTAGCTTTCCAGAACGGCCGTCGATTCCTCGTCGGCGCTGCGCACCTCTTCCCAGAGAGCCTGCAGCTGTTCGTGCGTCATCTCGGACAGGCGTTGCGGTCGAAATTGCCCTTCACGCACCACCCCATCCATGTCCCCGGTATCGTGATCCAGGGTCATGCGCAGGAAGCGTGTTTCGACGGTGGAGACCTGACCCGGTGCAGAGCCGCCGCCGGGCAGCTTCAGGCGACGCAACAGGCCGGGCAAGCGGAACAGCATCGGCATGAGAAATGGCAAGGCCAGTGCAATCAACTGGCGTATGCCGCCCCAGAGCGCGAAGAGCAGCAATCCCACGCCGATCAGGGCGGCCGTCCAGATCAGGGCCGTCTTCACGCGACCTGGTGGTGCCGTGACAAACCAGCGCAGAAGGAGGTATCCCCCTACCAGAACGGTGACCGCCAGAACGATGGCACCCAGCATCACGAGCCGCGTCTGTGATCGCTCAGGCGCAGACGGTCATGCAACTGCTTTGCTGCACCTCCTTCGCGCGTCGAGCGCTCGGACAATGCCTTCAGACCCCCGCTGGCATAGACGGCGACCGCGCCCAGCAGGTCCTTGAGCTGTCGCGCCGAGCCGGCATCGAAGCGGCAGTGCGCGCCACCGGACAGCCGGGCAATCTGGTCGAAGGCTCGGGTTGCCATCGGTTCATGGCCTTCCTGGAAGATGAAGCAGGGCACGCCAACCAGCTTGAGTTCGCCAGCCAGATGACCCAGTTCGTCCACATCCTCCTCGACACAGTCCCCGATGAAAACCAGTGCGGAAACCTTCTTCTTGGCATTCTCGCTACGGGCATGTTGCAGCAGCCGCCCGATCTGCGTACGACCGGCCAGGCACTGCACGGCGGTCATGGCCTTCAGCAAGGCCTTCGGATCGGAGTGCCAACGGCTGGCCTTGCATTCCCCGAATCCCCGATAATAGGCCAGCTGTACATCCAGACCGCCCAGGTTTCCGGTCTGGCTGAACATCTCGGCCTGCAGGTCCATGGCCTGATCCCAGCTCGGCTGGCGACTGGCCGTGGCATCCAGCGAGAAGATCAGGCGACCACGCTGGCCGCCACCGCCCGTGCCTGCGGGCAGATCCCTGACCTTGCGCAGGAAACTGTCGACTTCGTTGCTGTATGACTGACCGGACGTTCCCGGTTTCGTAACGTCGCCCTTACCCGCCATGATACCTGCTCACTGTGCTGCAGCCCGATGTTTCATCCAGTCTAGATCAGCGCGGGCCGGCAGGAAATCAACATGGCATCAACTCTCCTGCGTCACGCCGATGGTCCGCAGCAACTCGCGAACCTCCTGACGTGCGGCCACGTGACTCATGGTCAGACTGCTGTGGGTCTCACGCAGATCCAGAAGCGTCAGCCCCTGGGGAAAGAGTTCACGGAAGATCACGCGCTCACCGAAGCCTGGCGCCAGGCGGAAGCCGATCCTCTGAGAGAGCTTCTCCAACAGTTGGCCAATGCGCTGCTTGTTGCGGGCATCCAGGTGCGACAGGCGGTTGCGCATGACGATCCAGTCCACCGGGCGGCCGCCCTGTCGCGCCCGCTTCTGACGCTGTTCCCAGACCATCTGGCTGTAGATGCTGGGGCCCAGGATCTTGCGTCCCTCGGCATCGAGGCGAGCCAGCAGGTCCAAATCGATGAAACTGTCATTGAGTGGACTGATCAGGATGTCGGCCAGAACATGACCCAGGCGCGAGAGATGCGAATCACTGCCGGGCGTGTCGATGATCAGGCAGTCGCAATCCTCCAGCCGGGCAACCGCGGCGTTCAGGCGCTCCTCCTCCTCGGCCCGGGCCTCTGACCCGTTATCCAGTGTTGAGCCCAGCACCTTCTCCAGCTTCGGCATCTGGAGAGACAGACCCTGGGACTCCACGAACGCAGTGCGGTTCTCGACATAGCGCGAGAGGGTTCCCTGGCGCGCATCCAGGTCGATGATGCCTACGCTTCGGCCCGCATTCATCAATGCGACGGCCAGGTGCATGGCTGTGGTGGACTTGCCCGAGCCCCCCTTCTCGTTTCCCAGGACGATATAGCGTGCCTTCGCGACATCCGCGGAAAGATTGATGGATGGATTGGCGGAAATGCTGCTCACGATCTCTGACGACTCCCCATGACTTCCCCTTTATCCGCATATCCTATATGCCGCTTCACGAAAAGGCGGCAAACATGCACTGGAACGAGATCGCTCGAATATAGCGTTGCACGGACATCCAGCAGGAAATACCCGCTAAAGCTGTATCAGTCGGCGAGCGACAGTAACTTTAGTTTGCTTTCTGCACTCACAACTGTATGTTTTTGCCATAGCTGGGTACCAAAGCTTACCGGCAGCAAGACCGGTTGCAAACAGGGAGGAACGCTGGCTGGCCTGCCACATTCGACCCGGCTCGGCCACCACGGACACTCGAAGGCGCATGCCATTCGAGCCCATTCCCGACCCCTGCAACCGGATCCTCCTTGACAGTCGGTACAGCTACGGTTGTACCCCACACCCCTGATTTGAAAAGGGAGGAACCATAGGAATGAAATTTTCATATCTCACAAAACTGGGAACCGCCAGCGCGGCTCTCGTCATGGCCAGCGCCATGGCCAGCGGAGCCATTGCACAGGACACAAGTGACTGGCCGGATTCCGTAACTGTCGGAACCGCCAGCCAGGGCGGCACCTACTTCATCTACGGGGCCGGCTGGGCCGATCTCGTGCAGGAAGAACTGGACATCCGGACGTCCTCCGAGGCCACTGGCGGCCCGGTCCAGAACATGGCGCTGGTCAATGCTGGCGACCTTGAGTTCGGCATGACCACCATGGGACCGGGCTACGATTCCTGGATCGGCGAGAACGAAATCGCACCGGGCGTCGAAATGCGTGACGTGCGGGCCCTGTTCCCGATGTACCAGACGCCCTTCCAGATCATTGCCCTTGCGGATTCGGGAATCGATTCCGTCGATGACTTGGACGGCGCAACGGTTGGTGTTGGGCCGCGCGGCGGCACGCCGGGCACCTACTTCCCGCGCTTCTTCGAACAGCTGGGCATCGATATCGAGCCGCAGTACGGGGGTGCCAGCGACCTGGGCAGCCAGCTTCAGGACGGCCTGATCGATGCCTTCGCCTTCGGCGCCGGAATCCCGATCGCGGCCTTCAGCGAGGTTGCCGCTCAGCGGGATGTGAACATCTTCTCGTTCAACGACGAACAGATCCAGACGCTGCTGGACGAGAACCCGTCCCTGGCGCCGTTCACGGTCCCCGGTGACACCTATGATGCCATCCAGGAGGACCAGGACACCGTGGCCATGTGGAATTTCGCGATTGCCAACAAGGAAATCCCGAAGAGCCTCGGCTACGAGATCATGAAGGTCGTGCTCGACAACAACGACCGCATGATGGAGGTCCACAAGTCAGCCAAGGAAACGCTGCCCAAACATTACGACAAGAACAGCTTCATGTACTTCCACCCAGGCGCGGTGCAGTACTTCCGGGAGAAGGGATACGAGATCGACGAGGATCTCATTCCGCCTGAAATGAAGTAGTAACCGATCCCGACCAGCCGGAAGCCCGCGGGCTTCCGGCTGGCTTTTTCCTTGCCGCCTGCAAACACTATAATCTCACGCATTACCATTAAGATTGTTCACCGGAAACGGCAGCGATGGCCCGAGAAGACAACGACACGCACAAGGAAGACGCCTCGAAATCCGACGTCGCGGAAACCCTGAACGTCGAGAAGATCGACGATGAAGTGGTCGTTGCCAATGAACGTGACCCGAAAAGCTGGCGCGGGTGGTTCATTTTCACAGCTTGCGTGGCCTATGCCGCCTTCCATCTGATCACACTCAACATCTTTCCCATGGAAACCTGGTCCTTCCGGATCACGCACGTCGCCGGGGCACTGGTGATCGGGTTCATCCTGATGGCCGCGCGCAAGTTCCAGGATACGGAAACCGGCGGCAACGTCGGCTGGTCACCCTCCAAGCTGGAACTCCTGCCGGGAATCGTCGGCGGCCTTCTGATCCTGGGGGCAACCCTGCTCTCTCTCTATGCCGCGCACATTGTCGTGATCCAGGGCCAGATGGCACCACCGCCCTGGGTCTGGGAATACGCCAGCATCGGCACCTTCGCCGCCTTCATTGTCGCGATCCTCAGCAGCTGGGCCTTCAAGCCGCAGGCACAGTACTTTGGCTGGTACGATGTGATCCTGGCGATCTGCAGTGTCCTGGTCTGCGTCTACCTGCTGATCAACCTGGCGGCGCTGCAATCGCGCGCGGGCGTCATGCCCACCCCGCCGGATTTCTGGATCTCGCTGACCGGCATCCTGCTGATCATGGAACTGACCCGTCGTGTTGCGGGGATGCCGCTGGTTGTCATCGCGCTGGTCTTTATCGCCTATTCCTTCCTGGGCCCCTATCTGCCCGGGATTCTCGAGCACAGCGGCTACCGCGCCGCGCGCTTCTTCACCTACATCTACACGGATAACGGCATCCTGGGCCCGACGGTTGCCGTCTCCTCGACCTACATTATCCTGTTCATCATATTCGCCGCCTTCCTGCAGGAATCTCGGGTGGGCGAGTACTTCGTGAATTTCGCCTTCGCCGTTGCCGGTCGCACGCGCGGCGGTCCGGCCAAGGTGGCGGTCTTCTCCAGCGGTCTGATGGGCATGATCAACGGGACCTCGGCCGGCAATGTGGTGGCCACGGGGTCGCTGACCATCCCGCTGATGAAGCGGGTCGGCTATCGCTCGCAGTCCGCCGCATCGATCGAAGCGGCCGCCTCCACCGGCGGACAGATCATGCCGCCGATCATGGGGGCCGGCGCCTTCATCATGGCCGAGATCACCGGCATCAAGTACACGGAACTGATGATGTCGGCCATCATACCGGCCATCCTCTACTTTGCCGCCGTCTTCCTGATGGTCGACTTCGAGGCGCAGAAGCTGGGCATGCGCGGCCTGCCCTCCTCGGCCCTGCCGCGGATGGAAGAGATTCTCAAGAAGGTCTTCCTCTTCATCCCCATCATCATCCTGATCTATACCCTGCTGTCGGGGTATTCCGTCATCCGGGCGGGCACCATGTCGCTGATCGCCGCTGTGGTGGTCAGCTGGCTGACCCAGCACAGGATGGGACCGGTGCGCATCATCTCGGCCCTCAACCGGGCCTCGCGCATGGCCATCCAGCTGATCGCGGTGTGTGCCTGTGCCGGCATCATCGTGGGTGTGATCGGCCTGACCGGTGTCGGCCTGCGCTTTTCCTCGATGCTGCTCCAGTTGGCAGATACCAGCCAGCTGCTGGCACTGGCCTTCGCCATGGTGATCTCCATCATCCTGGGCATGGGAATGCCGACGACAGCCGCCTATGCCGTTGCTGCCTCGGTCATCGCGCCGGGCTTGATCCGTTTGGGTATCGATCCTCTGACCGCCCACTTCTTCGTCTTCTACTACGCGGTCATCTCGGCCATCACACCTCCTGTAGCCCTGGCCGCCTATGCGGGAGCGGCGATCGCCGGTTCCGATCCCATGCGAACGTCGGTCACGGCCTTCAAGTTCGGTCTGGCGGCCTTCATCGTGCCCTACATGTTCTTCTATGCACCGGGCCTGCTGCTACAGGCCGAGTGGCCGGAGATCACCCAGAACATGGTCACGGCCCTGGTCGGCATCTTCCTGTTGGCCTCGGCCGTGCAGGCCTGGTACTTCGGCCACGCTCGGATCTATGTCCGGATCCCCCTGCTGATCGCCGCGATCTCTATGATTTCCGGCGGTACGTACACCGACATCTTCGGTATCGCGCTGGGGATCGGACTCTTCTTCTGGCAGAAACGCTTCGCCTCCACGGAGCCTCTGGAACAGCCGAAACAACCGGCACCTCCGCCCAGCCAACAGCAGGCATGAGCCCGGTTCCGACATAAAAAAAACCGGGAAGCCAATGGCTTCCCGGTTCACGGAAAAGACTGATAGGGGCAGGCTCAGTCTTCTTCGGATTGGTCGTAGAGATAACCGCCACCGGCACCCAACGCGCCGCCCAGAAGGGCTCCTGTCGTTGCGCTGCCGCCTGTGATCGCGCCCAGAGCCGCGCCGCCGGCCGCACCGGCCGCGCCCCCGCTCAGGGTACGCTGCTCCGTGGTGGACATGCCGGAACACCCAGCCAGGGTCAGACCGGCAATCGCTGTCAGGGCCAGAACGATCTGTTTCATTCTCCAAGCTCCTTCCTTCAGTACTATGGCAAGGATCAAATGTAATCCTGCCCATGTATCGCCTTTCCATTTGGCGGCAATAAGGCAATCTTCAAGGCAGGCTTGTACTTTTGCTACACGCCCCCGATGCCATGAAAATAAAAACAGCCACTTATACTCATTCCGCTCAGTAATGACACGTGCGTGACACAAGAAAGCCACGGGTGTTTTCGTATGAAACATTCTGCTTTTTTGTGTCACTTTTCGCCTGCTTACCCCAAGAGCGCCAACGAAAGCGTATTTCTTCTCTCCGGTGCTGCATTCCGCCACTGTGTCCTTTAAGTGCGCGCAGCCGGCAATGATTGATTCCGCCAACCCCGGAGCGTTAACCTGAAAGTCTGTAAAATGCGCCATTGAAGGAAACGCCTGTGCTAAGCCGCATTCTCATTACCGGGCTGGTCGCAGGCTCTATAGCCGGACTCGCCGTCACTGTGCTGCAGTTCGCCACTCTGATGCCCCTGGTGCATCAGGCCGAGGTCTACGAAGCTGGCCATGGCGCAAACGAGACGCTCAGCATGCACGACAATATCCTGCAGGACCGGGACCAGGCCGGTGTGTTTGGAAAAAGCCTGCTGACACTGCTGTCCAACGGCATGACCGGAATCGGATTCGGGTTGGTGATTGCCGCGGGCATGAGCCTGGTGGGCCGCCCCCGGGCCTGGCATGGCCTGCTCTGGGGTATCGGCGGCTTCCTGGCCTGGAGCCTGCTGCCTGCACTCGGCGTTCCACCTCGCCTGCCGGGCGTGGAGGAGGCTCCGCTGCTTGAGCGCCAGTCCTGGTTCCTGGCCACGGCGCTTTGCAGCTCGGCGGGACTGTTGGCCCTGGTGCTGTTGCGACCGCATTGGCTGAAACCGATAGGCCTGGCCCTGCTGGCCCTGCCACATGTCTACGGCGCTCCTGCCGTCCCGGCCGTGCAGAGCAGCATCCCGCCGGAGCTCAGCGAGCAGTTCCTGCTTGCCTCGCTCAGCACCTCAGCGGGGTTCTGGTTGTTGCTGGGAATCATTTCCAGCAGCATCTTCCGCACGCTTGCGCGCGAGCGTGTGGGGAACCTGGCCTGCGAGCCCGGTTGACGCTCCCCCTTGCGTCCCAGCGCGTTTCAGGCCGGCTTTCGGGCTTGCTCCATGGCCCGGCGCAAGCCTCGGGCGGCCGCCTCGGGATCCTCCGCGGCACAGATGGCCGAAACCACTGCCACGCCGGCCACTCCAGCAGCGACAAGGTCCGGGACATCCCCCTCCCGGACTCCACCGATCGCCACCACCGGCAGGCTAGAAGCGCGGCAGATCGCCCCCACTCCCTGTGCCGCGATCGGGGTCTTGGCATCCGCCTTGCTGGTCGTGGCATGAACCGGACCGGCACCAAGGTAGTCCACGATTCCAGGGTCGGCAGCTGCCGCGTCCTCGGGTCGCGAGCTGGACAGACCGACCAGCCGGTCGGGCCCCACGGACTGACGCACCAGTCGAGCTGACATGTCGTCCTGGCCCACATGCACGCCGGCCGCACCCAGGGCAATGGCCTCTTCCACCCGGTCGTTGACGATCAGCGGCACGCCGGCCGGTTTCAGGAGAGTCTGCATGGCCCGGCCGAGTTCCACGAACCGCTGCCTGTCGGCCGTCTTGTCACGCAACTGCACCAGGGTAACGCCGCCCTTCAGGGCACGGGAAAGCATCTCTTCCAGGGTGTGATGCCTGACATCGTCGGGCCCCATGACGAGATAGACGGACAGATCGAAATCGGGTCGCTTCATGCGTCTGCCTCCAGCCACTGAATTGCCGCGCGTTCGTCCAATTCCCCGGGATGCATGCGATAGAGTGCATTCAGCAATTCCACCCGGAAGGAGCCTGGCGCATCGGCTGCCTTGCCGGCCGTCTCACCGGCCACGGCCATGCAGGCCAGCGCGTGACCGGTGGCAGCCAGGACATCCTCTTCCACCGCCATGAAGGCAGCGGTTATGGCGGTCAGCGCACACCCGACCGCCGTGACCCGTGTCATCAGGGTATGGCCGCCGGCGACACGCAGAGCGCGCTGTCCGTCCGTGACGAAATCCTCTTCGCCTGTCACCGCCACGACAAGGCCGGTCTCGCTGGCCAGCCGGCTGGCCTCTGCTTCCACATCCGCCACGGACATCGTGGCCTCGACACCCTTGCCGGTTCCAAGCGCGTTGTTGGCCAGGGCGGCAATCTCCGAAGCATTGCCGCGCACCAGCGAAGGACGGATCTTCAGCAGGCGCATGGCGTTGTCCATGCGAAAGCGGGTGGCCCCGCAGCCCACCGGATCCAGTATCCAGGGGGTCTCGTTCCCCAGGGCCTGGACCGCCGCGCTCACGGCCGCGTCCTGCCACTCCGGCGTGAAGGTGCCGATGTTGATCGCCAGCGCCCCGGCCAGGGAGACGAAATCCTCCACCTCCTCCTGCGCATGGGCCATCACGGGCGAAGCCCCGATGGCCAGTAGGGCGTTGGCGGCCAGGTCCATGGCCACGAGATTCGTGATGTTGTGAACCAGCGGGCCACGTTGCCGGATGGCGTCCAGGCTTCGCCCAGGGGATGGGTCTGTCAGCATGCCTTTGAGCGCTCTCTTCAAGAATGTCCTGTCCGACAGATGGGCAGTCTGGCTGCCGATGAAAGGAAATGCACGCTTTTCCCTCGCCTCCGAGATTGTCCTGTCGCATCGAACAGGATATCTAGCGGGAGCGATGCAAGGGGACCGAAAGACCATGACCCAATTGACAGACCATGCCCGCCTGACCGCCGCGACCCTGCTGGAGATCGAGGCCGTGCACTTCCGTCCGCAGGAGCCCTTTACCTTCACCTCGGGCCGGCGCAGCCCGGTCTATATCGACTGCCGCAAGATCATCTCGTTTCCGCGGGCCCGCGCGGCCCTGATGGACCTGGCGGTGGAACGCCTGAGGCTGGAGGCAGGTGTCGAGGCCTTCGACGCCGTGGCCGGGGGCGAAACGGCCGGCATTCCCTTCGCCGCCTGGATCGCCGAGCGCCTCGGCTTGCCCATGGTCTACGTTCGCAAGAAGGCCAAGGGCTTCGGCCGCGACGCCCGCATTGAGGGGACCTTCCCCGAGGGCGCGCGCGTCCTGCTGGTCGAGGACCTGGCTACCGACGGCGGTTCGAAGCTGAGCTTCGTCGAGGCCCTGCGCGAGGCCGGAGCCAAGGTGGCGCACACCTTCGTCATCTTCCACTACGGCATCTTCCCGGAAGGCATCGCCCAACTGAGGGCACAGGGCGTGGAGTTGCACGCACTCTGCACCTGGCACGAGGCGCTGCAGGTAGCCGCCGAGCGCAAGTACCTGGATGAGGCCGGCATCCGCGAAGTGGAGTCCTTCCTGAACGACCCCGACGGCTGGTCAAGCGCACGCGAGGAGGCGTGACTCGCCCCGGCCGGAGTCCACATCGCTCATTTTGAACAGGCCCATGTCCGAGAGCATCCAGCTGACACTGATCCTGGGCACAGCCCTGATCGCCTCACTCAGTCCCGGCCCAACGACCCTGGCCATCGCCAGCACCTCCATGACCTGCGGGCGCAGGTTCGGCCTGGCGCTGGCCTCGGGCGTCATGACCGGCTCGTTGCTGTGGTCCGTCAGTGCCGCATTCGGGCTGGGCGCGATCATGCTGACCAATGCCTGGGCATTGGAAATCCTGCGCTATCTCGGTGCGAGCTATCTTGTCTACCTGGCTGCCATCGCGGGGCGCAAGGCGATGACGGCCCGTGAGCCTCAGACGAACACACTGCCCTCGACCTCCCTCGGCCGTGCCTATGGCAAAGGCCTGGCCATCCATCTGACCAATCCGAAGGCCGCCCTGTTCTTCGGCTCGCTCTACTCCATCGCCATTCCCTCCGGCGCCACGCTGCAGGACCTGATCCTGGTGATCGCCGCAATCGGGCTCCAGAGCTTCCTGGTCTTCCACGGCTATGCCTTGCTGTTCTCGATTCCGCCGGTGGTCCGTGGCTACCTGCGCCTGCGCCGCTGGTTCGAGGCCTTCTTCGCGCTGGCCTTCGCCTCGGCCGGCATCAAGGTCCTGCTGACGCGCGTGGCCTGAGACTTGTGGAATGGCCATGGCTGGCCAAAGGCCGGCACAGCGGAGTACTCTGGTCCTTCCATGGGTCAGGACAATGATCGGGGGATAACGGGATATGAGCCAAGCGGAAAATCCAGAGAACCTCGAGGGTGGCTGTGCCTGCGGCGCAGTGCGCTATCGCATGGCAGGCCCGCCCCTGTTCGTGCACGGCTGCCATTGTCGCTGGTGTCAGCGGGAAACCGGCAGCGCGCTGGCCATCAACGCCATGATCGAGAGCGAGCGCGTGGAGCTCCTGCAAGGTGGCCCGCTGCTCATTGATACGCCCTCGGAAAGCGGCAAGGGCCAGAAGGTCATCCGCTGTCCGAACTGTCACGTCGCGCTCTGGAGCCATTATGCCGGCGCCGGCGACAAGGTTGCATTCCTGCGTGTCGGCACCCTGGACGACCCCGACCGCTTCCCGCCCGATATCCATATCTTCACAGAGTCCAAGCAGCCCTGGCTGCCTCTGCCCGATGACGTTCCCGCCATGCCCCAGTACTATCGCCGCAGCCAGCACTGGCCGCCCGAAAGCCTCGAGCGCTGGGAGGTACTTCGCAGCAAACCTGGCATGAAGGCAGACCGATGAAGCGGATCGTGGCCGGGGATCTCGAAGTCGCTTACCTGGACCAGGGGCCACGGGACGGCTTTCCGGCTGTCCTGCTGCACGGTTTTCCCTACGATGTTCATGCCTACGACGAGGTGGTTCCCCGCCTCGCCGAAAAAGGCATCCGCTGTATTGTTCCCTACCTGCGCGGCTATGGGCCGACACGCTTCCTGTCTGCAGACACGCCCCGCTCGGGCCAGCAGGCCGCGCTGGGAAACGACCTGCGGGCACTCCTGGACGCACTCGACATCCCGCGGGCCATCCTGGCCGGTTACGACTGGGGCGGCCGGGCCGCCTGCGTCGTGGCCGCTCTCTGGCCGGAACGCGCCCGGGGGCTGATCAGTTGCGGGGACGGATACAACATCCAGGACATTGCCAACGCGGGGATGCCGGCCGCGCCGGAACAGGAACGGCGCTTCTGGTACCAGTACTATTTACACTCCGAACGCGGCCGTGCCGGCCTGGAACAGAACCGCCGGGCCCTGACGCACCTGCTCTGGGAGCTCTGGTCGCCGACCTGGCGCTTCGACGCGGAAACCTTCGAACGCAGCGCCGCCGCCTTCGACAATCTGGACTTCGTCGAGGTGGTGATCCACTCCTATCGGCACCGTTATGGGCTGGTTCCCAGTGATCCAGCTCTGCAGAGCCTTGAAGCTCAGTTGGCCGACCAGCCCGCCATCACCGTACCTGCCATTGTCCTCGAAGGGGCCGACGACGGTGTCGACCCGCCCGCTGAGTTGGATCGCCACGCATCGCATTTCACGGGCAGTTATGAACGCCGCATCATCCCCGGTACCGGCCACAACCTGCCCCAGGAGGCCCCGGATGCTTTCGTCCGGGCCATCTGCGATCTGAGCGGTAAGCGTTGAGAAGGCTGGATAGGCGCTTCTAGACCGCCGTCTCCAGCCGCTTGCCAAACATCTCTTCCATGTCGCGGCGGACATTTACCGCATCTCCATCCGGGACCTCGACGTCCTGCCAGACAACAATTTCACCCTCGGCAACCGCACGCTTGAGAGTCACGCCATGCGCCAGCCCGATGGGCAAGCCGCCCCTGGAGAGCGAATCGCTGGCCCGCATCAGGCGGCCCCAGACGGTGTAGCCGCCCTCTCCGTCCAGCACCTCACCGGCGGTGAGCGCGCGCTTGGCCACGGCCACGACGTCCGAGTTGAACGCCTCTGAGGTGCCGGTTGGCTCGCCGCGCAGGGCGGCGTTGGCGACACTGACGGGCAGTTCCAGCCCGATCAGGTGGGTGGGGCGGAACAGCGTGGCATATCGGCCGGACGGATCCGTGACCACCTGGTACTCGCGGAAACAGCGGCGCACATAGTCCGCACCGATTCCTGCGTCGTCCATCGCCTCGAAGGTCACATAGACACCCCAGCGCAGGTCACCGAAGACATGGCGGCCGTCCCGTTCCTCGCTGGACACCACCTCGACCATCCCCGCCTGTTCGAGCACACCGCCGTGATCGCGCGGCTTCAGCACCTTCGGCAGGTCGTGGACGCCCACCGGCGGGAACAACAGGCCGTCTTTCGGCGCCGTCAGGCCAGCGGCGTTGGAGACGGCGGCCATCTCGATGCCCGACTTCGTCCCGTCCAGGAAGGAATTGAACATCTGCGGGTTCATGCCACCCTTTTCCGCCTCTTCCGGCGACAGGCCATAATGCTCCCACACCGTATCAGGCGTGGAGGCATGATAGCCTGGGAGATACTTGGTGCCCTTGCCGGCCGCCACCACGCGGAAGCCGCAGGTGCGCGCCCAGTCGATCATCTCACAGATCAGCGCCGGCTGGTCGCCGTAGGCCATGGAATAGACCAGGTCTGCCTTGCGGAACTGCGCGGCCAGATAGGGTCCGGCCAACACGTCGGCCTCGACGTTCACCATCACCATGTGCCGGCCCTGCTCGGCAGCCAGCAGGGCATGCTGCAGGCCCGCCGTGGGATGGCCCGTGGCATCGATGACCACGTCCAGGCCATCCGCACGGATCAGCGCCTCGCCATCGTCGGTGATGCAGGTCCGTCCGCTGTCCCGCGCCTCCTCGAAGCTCGAGGTGACCACGGCCTCCACATCCCAGCCCGTGCTGGCCAGCGCCGAGCGCGCACGATCCGGGGAGAGATCGGCGATGCCGAGAATCTGCATCCCCGGAATGACCCGCGCCTGGGCCAGGAACATGGAGCCGAACTTGCCCGCCCCGATCAGGCCGACGCGAATCGGTCGGCCTTCCGACTGGCGGCGCTGAAGCATCGAATAGAGATTCATGGAACCATCCCCTGAAATGGAAAGAACGAGAGTCGTCCAGAGCCTGTGCCTGCCAGCGTGAGGCTCCCCCGAAATACCTCGAGTTATGGTGGGAACAGCGTCATCGCGGCCCTCGTGGTTGTCAACGCCTGCCGCCGCGCGGCTTGTCCGCTGGCGGCTTCGCGCCGGGGAAATCTTTCCGGCCGGACAACCTCCTCCCTCGCGCCTGCTTGCAAGCTGCGTTAGTCTCGTGGCTGCGAGAAAAGGAGAGAAAATGCGTTCTTTCATGAAGTTGACCCTCGTTGTGTTGCTGGCAGCCTTCGCGCTTTCCGCCCGCGCCGCCGGCGCCGAGACCCTGACCATCGGCATCACGCAGTATCCCTCGACACTCAATCCCAACATCGACAGCATGCTGGCCAAGAGCTACGTCAACGGCATGACCTCGCGGCCGCTCTCGCACTACGATCAGGACTGGCAGGTCACCTGTTTCCTGTGTACGGAGGTACCGACCCTCGAGAACGGCGGCGCCGAACGGGTTTCGCGCGACGAGGGCCGGGACGGCCTGAAAGTCACCTTCCAGCTGAAGGAGGGCCTCGAATGGGGCGACGGGACGCCGGTCACCAGCGAGGATGTCGTCTTCACCTGGGACGTGGGCAGCCACCCGGAGTCCGGTATCAGCAACGCCGAACTCTATCGCCGCATCGAGGACATCACCGTCCACGACGAAAGAACCTTCACTTTCCACCTGGACCGGGTGACCTTCGCCTATAACGCGTTTGCCGACTACCGCCTGCTGCCCGCCCATATCGAACGCCCGATCTTCGAGGAGAACCCGGCGCAGTATCGCAATCGCACGGCCTTCGACAGCAACCCCACGAATCCCGGGCTCTCCCTGGGGCCTTACCGTGTCAGCGATCTGGAGCCAGGCGCGCGCATCACGCTTGTGAAGAACGAGCACTGGTCCGGAAAGGATCCCCATTTCGACCGGATCGTCGTCCGCATCTTCGAGAATACCACGGCGCTGGAAGCCAACCTGCTGTCGGGGTCAATCGACATGATATCCGGTGAGCTGGGGCTCAGCATCGACCAGGCACTGGCCTTCGAGGATCGGCACGGCGACAGCTACGATGTCATTCACAAGCCGGGGCTGATCTACGAGCACATCGACCTCAATCTGGACAACCCCATCCTGGCCGACCGTCGCGTGCGGCGCGCCCTGCTCTACGGCCTCGATCGCAAGGCCATCTCAGAGCAGCTGTTCCATGGCGAACAGCCGGTGGCCCTGACCTCCGTCAGCCCGTTGGACTGGGTGTTCGAGGAGGACGTACCACGCTATGCCTACGATCCCGAGAAGGCCGTCGCCCTGCTCGAGGAGGCCGGCTGGACGGAGATGCGCCAGGGGGTCCGCCACAATGCCGAGGGCAAGCCCCTGCGTTTCGAGATCATGACCACGGCCGGCAACCGCACGCGCGAACTGATCCAGCAGGTCCTGCAGAGCCAGTGGCAGGAGATCGGTGTGGAGCTGGCCATCCGCAACCAGCCGCCGCGCGTGCTCTTCGGGGAGACTCTGAACCGGCGCGAATTCAGTGCCATGGCACTCTTCGCCTGGATTTCCAGTCCGGAAAGCGTGCCGCGCACGACCCTGCACTCCGAGGAGATTCCCAGCGAAGAGAACGGATGGGTGGGACAGAACTTCACCGGCTTCTCCAACGAACGCATGGACAGCCTGATCGACCGGATCGAGGTCGAGCTCGACCGCGAGAAACGCCGCGAACTGTGGGGCGAACTGCAAACCCTCTATGCCAAGGAACTGCCCGCCCTGCCTCTGTTCTGGCGTGCCAACAGTTTCATCCTGCCGGAATGGCTCGAGGGGGTTCAGCCCACCGGGCACATGGGCACCTCGACCCTATGGGTCGAGGACTGGCACCGCGAGGGATCCTGAAGGCATGAGCAGCCGGACACGCGGCGGGAAGAACGAGGTCTAGATGGGCGCCTATCTCACCCGGCGCCTGCTTGAATCCCTGTTCGTCCTGTTCGTCATGTCCTTCGTGATCTACGGGCTGATCGCGCTCATGCCCGGGGACCCGGTCGACCTGATGATCTCCGCCGATCCGAACCTGACGGCTGCGGATGCCCAGCGCCTGAAGGCGCTATACGGCCTCGACCAGCCGTTTCACGAGCGTTACTGGAACTGGCTGACCTCAGCCCTGTCCGGAGATCTCGGCTATTCGCGGCTGTTCGCCGTGCCCGTAACCGAAGTCCTGCTGCCACGTCTTGGCAACACCCTGTTGCTCATGTTCGCGGCCCTGCTGGTCGCCTTCATCATCGCCCTGCCCGCCGGCCTTCTGGCGGCGCGCAAGCCCGGCAGCCTGGCGGATATCACGATCAACCTGCTGGCCTTTGCCGGACTTTCCCTCCCCTCCTTCTGGATGGCCATCCTTCTGATCCTGCTGTTCGCGGTCCATCTGGGCTGGTTTCCTGCCGGCGGCACCGGCGACGGCGGCTTCGTGGAAACAGCCCGGCACATGGTCTTGCCGGTAATGGCGCTCAGCATCACCAGCATCGGCACGCTGCTGCGTCATGTTCGTGCAGCCGTACGCGAGAGCATGCGCCAGGACTACGTGCGCACCGCCCGTGCCAAGGGACTCAGCGAAAATCGCATCCTCTACGGGCATGTGCTGCGCAACGCCATGATTCCGGTGGTGACCATTCTGGCCCTGGACATGGGCACGCTGTTCGGCGGCGCGCTGATCACCGAGACCATCTTCGGCTGGCTGGGCATGGGCAAGACGATCTATGACGCCGTCATGGGCAACGACTACAACCTGGCGCTGGTCGGCCTGCTGCTGGCCACCGCAACGGTTCTGCTCGCCAACATCCTGGCCGACCTTGTCTACGGCTGGCTGGATCCGAGGATCGAATACGAATGAGCCAGCAGACAGTCCTCTCTGCCAACCAGGGACAGCCTCAGGGCAATAGGGACGGAACGATAACCTATTGGCGACGCTTCCTGTGGCACAAGCCGGCTGTCCTCTCCCTGATCCTGCTTGTCATCTTTGCTGCTGCCTGCACGGCCGCCCCTCTGTTCGAGATCTGGCTGGGGGCCGAGATGGAGCAGGTGAACCTGATGGCCCGCTACGCACCGCCATCACCCGAGCATCCACTGGGCACCGACGAACTGGGCCGCGACACGCTGATCCGACTGCTCTACGGCGGGCGCATCTCGCTCGCGGTCGGTCTGCTGGCGGCACTCTGTTCTGCCGTGATCGGCACCTGCCTGGGCATCGTGGCCGGCTATTTCGGCGGGCGCTTCGATGCCGTGCTCATGCGCCTGACCGACACCGTGATTGCCCTGCCCCTATTGCCGCTGCTCATCATCATGGCGGCGATCGATCCCACCAAGCTGGGGGTGCCGCAGGATGTCGCCGAGTCCACATTGCTGAGCTTCTATCGCATCGTCGCGCTCATCGCCCTGTTCGGCTGGACCACCGTGGCCCGCCTGGTCCGCGGCGCCACGCTCAGTCTCAAGCGCCGTGAATTCATCATCGCGGCCGAAGCCCTGGGGGCGGGACCCTGGCGCGTCATGCTGCGTCATATCCTGCCCAACGTCTTCTCGCCCATCGTGGTGGCCACCACCCTGTCCATCGGCAACATCATCCTGCTGGAATCGGCGCTGTCCTTCCTGGGCCTGGGCATCCAGCCGCCGCTGCCCAGCTGGGGCAACATGCTGACGGGGGCCCAGGAACTGATCTGGGAAGCGCCCATGCTGGCGATCTGGCCGGGGCTGTTCATCTTCCTGACGGTGATCGCCTTCAACTTCCTGGGCGACGGTCTCCAGGATGCGCTCGATCCGCGATCAAGTGGTTTCCGGCGCTAAGCCACCGAAGCAGTCCGGCAGGCCGTACTCCAATGCCCGCGCCGTTTCCCGAGGTTGCTCCAGCATGAGCATATGTCCCGCACCGGTGATCTGGCAGGCCTGTGCGTTTCGCAGGTGGTCCAGCAGCTTGCGTCCCGCCTTGGCCGGTGTCATGCGGTCCTCACTGCCCAGGACCAGCAGCACGGGACAGTCGATGCGGACGGCTGTCTCCGCGGCCTGCCGATAGTCGTTGCAGGCGGCGAGATCATTGTAGAGAACGGCTGGTACCGACTCGCTCAGCAGCTGCCGCGTCCGCTGCACGGCCGTGGCCGCCTCTGCACCCGGGTCGGCTGGAGATGCATGGCCCCATCCGACAATCATCTCCACAGCCTGAGGATTGCCTTCCTTGGCGGCCACCAGAAGCTTGGGATGAACTGGCATCGTCTCGGCCACCCCCAGCAGAGCCAGACTGTGCACGCGATCCGGACAGCGCGCCGCAGTTTCCAGGGCGACCAGTGCCCCCATGGAATGGCCCACGAGACAGGCCTGCATCACGCCCGCCTCCTCAAGCAATTTCTCAAGCCACTGCGCCATCGCCGCTATGTCCGGCAGAAGCGGACCGCCCGAGCGGCCATGCCCGGGCAGGTCCGGCGCCAGAATGGCCGGCGTTTCGGTGAAGGCGGATAGAAGGGGGGACCATGCACCATGGCTCATGCCTGCCCCATGCAGGAAAACAAGCACAGGCTCCGCCCCACCAGGCGGATCCTGGGAAAGCGCATGTACGGATGTGTTGTCGACGAGGTATTCCATGGTGGCCCCCCGAAGGCCTTCACAAGGCAGGCGGCAAGGCTCTGAAAGTTTTGAGGGCCGCAGCTCCCCCTTGGGAAGTGCGGCCCCCTTCTTTTACAAGCCTTGCCCTGTGCAACTTGCCTAGGAACGAAGCCTAAAGACATCCGAGGCAAAGAATCAAGCCTTAAGATTGCATTCTATTTACTGAAGAGAATTACAGGGCGCAGGATAGTCCGGCGCATGGGCAACAAGGGCGTCGCAAGACCACCTCCTTGTCGCCCCCTGAGCGCCGACAAAGAAAATGCCGCCGAGAGTATCGGCGGCAAGTTGCACAGGGAGACTCGCAATCGAAGGATACAAAGCGGAAATACAAATGCTCGTGTTCCGCTGATACAAGCTATCCTGCAGCAACAATACTAAAATAAGGTTAACACAAATTGGGGACACAAGATATCATTTATGGAGGATTCGACGGCTGCCGTGCAGGCTGGATTCTCTGCTCCCTGAATGCGTCCCGGCGAACTCCGGGCTTTGAACTTCTGGAACGCTGGCCCAAGGACAGTCTGGAGCGAATAGCCTGTATTGCCGTGGACATGCCCATTGGCCTGCCGGACAGCGGCCGGCGTCGTTGTGACCTTGAGGCGCGCGCTCTTCTGCCCCCACGCACGCGAAGCCGGATCTTCATGGACCTGAGACGCCCCCTGCTGGAGTGTCCCGACTACGAGGCGGCCAATCGCATGGCGCGTGAGGACGGCCAAGGCCTCAGCAAACAGGCCTGGAACCTGCATCCGCGTCTGTGCGAGCTGGATGCCTTTATCACGCCGGCCCGGCAGGCCCGGGTTCTGGAAGCCCACCCCGAACTGGTCTTCCACCGACTGAATGATTGGCACAGGCTCGCCAACAAGAAGACAGCCGAGGGACGGCGGCACCGCCTGCACCTTCTGGCCAGGGCGGGCCTGGAACAGGTGGAGCGCGCAATTCCCTCCGTAGCGCGAAACCGGGCATCCCCCGACGACTTCCTCGATGCCGCAGCCTGTGCCCTGGCCGCAAGCTGGTCGGTCCATCAGCAGGGACATCATGTCCCGAGCGACTCAGCGGAAACAGACTCCCGCGGCCTGCGCATGGAGATCCACTTCTGAAGGATGCCGCCGCCCCCAGGCAGTGCCCGGGTTTAGCGGGCCGTCCAGCCACCATCCATGGTCACAGGCGTCCCCGTCATGGTGTCCGCGGCCGGCGAGCAGAGGAAAAGCGCCATGGCCCCCAGCTGTTCGACGGTGACGAACTGATGCAGCGGCATTTTCTCGGACAGCAGGATCTTCTTCGCCTCCTCCAGCTCCACACCCTGGTTCTCGGCGATGGCATCCACCTGCTTCTGGACCAGCGGGGTCAGGACCCATCCCGGACAGATAGCGTTGCAGGTGATTCCGCTGTTCGCTGTTTCCAGGGCGGTGACCTTGGTCAGGCCCACGACGCCATGCTTCGCGGCAACATAGGCCGACTTCTTCTCTGAGGCGACTAACCCGTGGGCCGAGGCGATGTTGATGATTCGCCCCCAGCCCTGGGTCCGCATATAGGGCAGCGCCAGGCGCGTGGTATGGAAGACCGAGGAAAGATTGAGAGAAATCACGGCATCCCACTTGTCGGCGGGAAAGTCTTCCAGGGAATCCACATGCTGGATACCGGCATTGTTCACCAGGATATCGACACCGCCGAAATCGGCCTCGATGTTGCGCATCATCTCCTCGATCGCCGCCGTATCCATCAGGTCGGCCCCCTCGTAGCCAACCTTCATGCCATGGCGCGCGGCGAGATCCTGTTTCAGCTGGTCGATCTCCTCGGAATCGCCGAAGCCGTTGAGCACGATATTGGCGCCTTCCATGGCGAAGGCCTCGGCGATGCCCCGTCCGATTCCGCTTGTAGAGCCGGTCACCAGCACCGTTTTCCCCTTAACCACGCAGTTCTCCTTTCCTCTTGGTCCTGTGTGAAACCCGGCATACAGAACAGCCTTGTCACCCCCTCTGGTCAAGGCCGAAGGAAAAGGTCATTCTGTCGGGGTTATGGAAAGCCTGATTGCCTGGATGATCCTGACGTTCGGCTGGCTGCTGCCGCTGCTGCATGTCGCGCTTTCACCGCGTGGCGGGAGCTGGCGCGCTCAAACGAACGTCCGCTGCCCCTTCAGCCCGCGCCTCGGCTGGCTGGTCCTGGTCATGCTGGCAGGTCCGCTGGGCTGGCTGCTGTTCATGAAGGCTCGTCGCAGACCGGCGGGTGTCAGGTCTTGAAAAGCTCGGCAGCCGCGTTCAGGTGTTCTCCCTTGGTGGAGATCTTCTCCTTGACACGCTCCATCTCTGCTTCAAGTTCCGACAGGTAATCCTTGAGCTCGACAATGCCCATCAAGTCCAGATCGCGTCCAACCGACAGGCTTTTGACCCGCACATCTTCTTCAGGATCTATCTCCATCCTTCATCTCCAAGCCGTAGGCCACCACCTCGAAGCCTGATCGTATTCCAACACAGAACCGTGCTCTTCTTCAATGGAGGAGAAAGCCGCGAGCAGGGAGGCAGCAGCCAGATGACCAACTCCACCCAGAGCCAAATTCCCTCTGAGATGACCGCGATCGAGATTTCCGAACCCGGCGGACCGGAGGTATTAAAGCCCGTTCACCGCGCCGTCCCCGCCGTTGGACAGGGTGAAGTTCTGATCGAGGTTGCGGCGGCTGGCGTCAACCGCCCCGACGTCATGCAAAGGCAGGGCGCCTACGATCCGCCCCCAGGCGCATCCGACCTGCCGGGCCTCGAGGTTGCCGGGCGCATCGTGAGCTGCGGTGAGGGCGTGGAATCCTTCCGTACGGGCGACAAGGTCTGCGCACTGGTGACCGGTGGCGGTTATGCGGAATATTGCGTAGCGCCGGCGGCCCAGTGCCTGCCGGTGCCCGAGAACCTGTCCCTGCTGGAAGCGGCGGCGCTGCCGGAAACCTTCTTCACGGTCTGGTCCAATGTCTTCGATCGGGGCGGACTTCAGCCCGGCCAGAAGATCCTGGTTCACGGCGGATCCTCCGGCATCGGCACCACGGCCATCCAGATGGTCTCGGCGTTCGGCGCCGAGGTCTACGTGACGGCTGGCAGCGAGGAGAAATGCCGCTTCTGCGAGGAACTGGGGGCCAAGCGCGCCATCAATTACCGAAGCGAGGACTTCGTCGACGTCATCAAGGCGGAAACCGGCAAGGAGGGAGTGGACCTCGTGCTCGACATGGTGGGCGGCAGCTACGTCCAGCGCAACGTCGACTGCCTGAAGCCCGAGGGCAAGCTGGTCTTCATCGCCTTCCTGGGCGGCCCGAAGGCAGAGGTGAACTTCGCCAAGGTCATGATGAAGCGCCTGTCGATCACGGGCTCGACGCTACGCGCCCGCGACGTAACCTTCAAGGCGGCCATTGCCGCATCCCTGCAGAGCCGGGTGTGGCCGCTGCTGGAACAGGGACGGATCCGGCCGATCATACATCGCGCCTTCCCCCTGGCGGAGGCCAGCGAAGCCCATGCCCTGATGGAATCCAGCACGCATATCGGCAAGCTCATGCTCAACGTGCAGGGAGAAAGTTGACGAACTGCACTCTCAGGTGTGTTTTAGGGCTTTTACCATGGGATCGGGCGTTCTATATAGCGTGAATAGAAGTTTCCTGACACCTTGCGAACGTCGCCTTCCGGGCGATGCGGCGACGGAGAGAACCAGCTTCGTTGTCGGAGGAGAGTTTTTATGCAGCAACAGCCCCTTATGCCCAAGGCCACGGCGGTCTGGCTGATCGAGAACACCAGCCTGACCTTCGAGCAGATTGCCGATTTCTGCGGTCTTCACAAGCTGGAAATCCAGGGAATTGCCGACGGCGAGGTCGCATCCGGCATCCAGGGCCTGGACCCCGTGGCCAACAGCCAGCTGACCAAGGAAGAAATCGAACTGGCCCAGCAGGACTCCAACCGGCGCCTGCGCATGCTGGTACAGGACCTGCCCAAGCCATCCAAGCGCTCCAAGGGCCCGCGCTACACGCCCGTGGCCAAGCGCCAGGACAAACCGGATGCCATCGCCTGGCTGCTGCGCAACCATCCCGAGTTGAAGGACAGCCAGATCGTCAAGCTGATCGGCACCACCAAGGCCACGATTCAGTCCATTCGGGACCGCAGTCACTGGAACGCTTCCAACATCCGACCGAAGGATCCCGTTCTGCTTGGTCTCTCTACCCAGTCGGAACTGAACGCCGCGATCGAGAAGGCCAAGAAGGAGGCTGAACGCAGCGGCAAGAACGTTCCCAAGGCCGCGGCCCCCTTCGAGGCGGAAAACAAGCCGGAAACCTCGGAGAGCGAGGATCCCAGCCGTCCGGATCTCAGCATCTTCAAACTGCCCGAATAAGGCGGTTCCTCTCGTCAGGACCAAGAAAGGGCGGCCACGGGGCCGCCCTTTCGCATTGGACCGGCTGTCCGACAGATCACTTCTTGGTCGGGACCGTGTAGTTGAGAGCCAGGCGCCCGCCATCGGGATAGATCGTCTGACCGGTCATGTAGCTGGAGTCATCGCTGGCCAGGAAGACCGCGACCGAGCCGATCTCGGAGGGGTCGCCCACACGGCCCATGGGCGTGCGCGACAGGATGCCCTCCATCTTGGCCGGATCGTTGGCGACGGACTCGAAGACCTCGGTGTGGATCGACCCTGGACCGATGGCATTGACCCGGATGTTCTTGTCGGCCAGGGACAGTGCCATGACCTTGGTCAACTGGTTCACGCCGCCCTTGGACACCACGTAGGGGGTAATGGTGGGGATCGCCATGACGCCGTTGACCGAGGACATGTTGATGATGGTGCCACCCGTACCCTGGTCAACCATCTGTCGGGCCGCTGCCTGGCCGGTCAGGAAGACGCCCTTCAGGTTCACCCGCAGGACGCGGTCCCAGTCCTCCTCTTCCAGTTCCAGGAAGTCACAGGCATGCACGATTCCGGCATTGGCAATCGCGATATCAAGCTTTCCGAAGGCTTCCACGCTGCGCGCCACCAGGGCATCGACCTCGGCCTTCTCGCCGACGTCGCAGGTGACAAAAAGGGCCTCGCCGCCCTCGCCACGAACCGCTTCGGCCGCGGCCTCGCCGCGTTCCGTCGCCACGTCGGCCATGACCACCTTCGCCCCCTCCTTCGCCAAGCTCTTGGCGCAGGCGAGTCCGATGCCGGCGGCCGCACCGGTTACGAGAGCGACTTTGTTCTCAAGACGCATGGGTGTGTATCCTTCGATTGTTCTGTTGCACGGGAAATCACGCTGCCACGCTCGGGCCGCAGGCTCAATACTTCTGCCCCGTCATGCCGCCTTCCGGAGCACGGCGCCTGTTGCGGCATACGGGGTCTTTCGGGTTAAATTGAAGGCATAATGAACGACGCATTCACCGCCGACAAACGCGCACGATTCCGCAAGCTGCTGACCCTGGCGGCCGAGAGCCCCTTCGCGGGCGAACGCTCGGCCGCACTGGAAGCCGCGAAGCGCCTGGCGTCCTCACTCGGCATGGATCTCGAGGAAGCCGCCCGGGCCTGTCGACAGGACAGCTACGAGGACGACGCCGTTGAACAGCGTGTCCACGAGGATCGCGAGGCCGAGGCCAGGAAGCGTCGTGCCAACCAGGCCTGGATGTGGCGCACCTATGCCGCCTATGCCTACGACGCGGCCGCCAGCCGCATGCGCCAGAAGCGACGCGAGGAGATCCAGCGGGAACAGGAGGCCGAGGAGGAGCAGCGCCGCGTCGAGCGGCTCTGGCGCAGCGGCAATCACCGGCGCAGCCACCGTCAGCGGCCACGCAAGGACTTCGCCTGTGCACTGATCCGGGAAACCGCGCTGCCGCTGACCGAAATCGCCGAGATCACCGGCCTCAGCCTGCGCAAGATCGTCGAGCTGAAACTGAAGATGCGGCCCCACGCACCAGCCGCAGGCGAATAGACGTGTAGCACTCTGATAATCAGAAACTGTACTCGCGTACGATTTTCCGCATCCCAACAGATTAAAGCACGGCAAATGCAGAGGTCAGCTGCAACTCCACTGCACGGAACGCAGCCATACTTGACGGCATTGCCGATGATAATGAAGGATGAGCAGTTTCAGAGAATTCGTCATCCCCGACGAGCGAGGCATTCCCCATACCCTTGTCACCTGCTCCTACCTAGAGGGTGGCTACGCCTCGCACAGCAAGCCCAGGCAAACTGGGCAGGATGGGAGACTCGCGGATTTATATCCAGACGACACCCACAGGGGAGGAAGCGCCATGCGCAGAGTACAAGCACACAAATTCCTGGACCTTGCACCCTCATCGCACGAGACGGAAAGTTCAGCGCCTTCGGTGTCTCGCCGTAACCTGATGAAGGCAGCAGGAGCCATTGCCGCCACGACGGCGATGGCGCCACACGCGCTTGCCCGGAATTTCGGTCCCGATGCTGAGCCGATACGCTATCCTGAGCCAGACGTCGTCAAGCTCGATCCAAGGTTCACCGCCAAGATCGGCAATACGCCGATCGTCAGGCTTCACACCGGTACGCTCTGGGCTGAGGGACCCGCCTGGAACGGTGTTGGCCGCTATCTCGTCTGGAGCGACATTCCAGGCGACGAACAGCTGCGCTGGCTCGAGGAAGACGAGCACGTTTCCCGCCAGTTCCGCTATCCCTCGAGAAACAGCAACGGCAACACCTTCGACTGGGAAGGCCGCCAGATCACCTGCGAACACAAGACACGGCGGGTCGTTCGATACGAGCACGATGGCAGTGTCACGAATCTCGCCGGCCCAGAGAACGGGCAGGACTTCAATGCCCCGAACGATGTGGTGGTCCATCGTGAGGATGGCTCCATCTGGTTCAGCGATCCCGGCTACGGCAGCCTGCTCGATTACGAGGGGACCAAGGCCGATACGGGCTCGCCGCAGCCCTATCGGAAGGAAGCGGTCTACCGCATCGATGCGCAGACCGGCGAGGTCGACAAGGTCGCCGACGAGCCATACAAGCCGAACGGCCTGTGCTTCTCGCCGGACTTCAGCATTCTCTACGTCGCCGATACCGGCGCGACACACTATTCCGAAGCGGAAAAGATCATCTGGGCCTATGACGTCGACGGCAAGACACTGAAAAACCCGAGAACCTTTACCGACATGACGCTCGACGACAAGGCCGGGCTTGCCGACGGCATCGATTGCGACGAGGACGGCAATATCTGGTCAAGTGCCGGATGGGTTGGCGATGGTTACGACGGCGTACACATCTTTGCACCGAACGGCGATCGGATCGGGCAGATCCGTCTTCCGGAAATCTGCTCGAACCTGTGCTTCGGAGGCTCGAAGGGCAACCGCCTGTTCATGACGGCAAGCCAGTCGCTCTATGCGGTCTATGTGCTGACGCACGGCGCCCACGTCATGGGTGCCTGATATTCAGGGAGGCGCCCTACCGGCTTACACCGGCAGGGCGCCTCCCGACCACGACGATGCCTCACGATGATCCGGCCTGCTCCGTTCCCGGCCGCTCCGGCGCGGTCTCGCGCTGGTGCTCCTGCCAATCCGAGGGGGCGTACACCGGGGCTTCCGAAGGGGCCAGGGGATCGCGGCCGAGAATGGAATCCGCAGCCTTCTCGCCAATCATGATCGTCGGTGCGTTGATGTTGCCATTGGTCACCGTGGGCATGATCGAGGAATCGACGACACGCAGGTTGTCGATGCCGTAGACGCGGCACTGCGGATCCACCACCGCCATCGGGCCCGAGCCCATGCGGCAGGTGCCGCAGGGATGATAGGCGGTTTCCGCCGTCCGTGCGACCCACTCGTCGATCTCGTCGTCGCTCTGGACGTCCTTGCCGGGGGACAGTTCCTCGCCGCGATAGGGGTCGAAGGCCGGCTGGGCGAAGATCTCCCGGGTCAGGCGCAGGCCGTTGCGATAGGACTGCTTGTCCTCTTCCTCCTGCAGATAGTTGAAAACCAGTTCCGGCGCCGCCGCCGGGTCCGCCGAGGTCAGCCGCATCCATCCGCGACTCTTTGGCTTGTTGGCACCCAGATGGACCTGGAAGCCGTGCCCCTTGGCGGCACTGGAGCCGTCATAGGCGATGGCCCCAGCCAGAAAATGGTATTGCAGGTCGGGATACTTCAGGCCGGCACGGCTGCGGATATAGCCGTTGGATTCAAAGTGGTTGCTTGCCCCCAGGCCGCTCTTGAACAGCAGCCAGCGGGCACCGATCCAGGCCTGTCCGAGCGGGTTCAGCCAGCCGTTCAGGGTGATCTTCTGGGTGCACATCTGCTGGACCCAGACCTCCAGGTGATCCTGCATGTTCTGGCCGACGCCCGGCAGGTCGTGCACGGGCTCGATGCCGTGTTCCTTCAGATGCTCCGCCGGGCCGATCCCGGAGAGCATCAGCAGCTTGGGTGAATTGAACGCGCTGGCGGACAGGATGACCTCGCGTCGAGCCTGTATCCGATACGTTTTGCCGTCCTTCTGGTATTCGATGCCCACCGCCCGCTTGCCATCCATCAGGATACGCGTCGTCAGGGCGTGCGTCTCGACCTGGAGGTTCTGCCGGCTCATTGCGGGTTTGAGATAGGCGTTGGCGGTCGAGCTGCGCACACCGTCGCGCACGGTCATGTCCATGCGGCAGAAGCCTTCCTGGCGATAACCGTTGTAGTCCCGGCTCTCGCCGTATCCTGCCTGACGACCGGCCTTGATGAAGGCGCGATACAGCGGATTCTTCATGTTGTTGCCGTTGCACACGCCGAGCGGACCGCCGGTAGAGCGGTACTCGTCCTCTCCGTACAGGCAGTCTTCCGCACGCTTGAAGTAGGGCAGGACATCGGCATAGCTCCAGCCCTCGGCCCCGCGCTCGACCCATTCGTCATAGTCCCCGGCACAACCGCGCACATATGCCATGCCGTTGATCGAGGACGAGCCGCCGATGACCTTGCCCCGGGCCTGGTGGATACGCCGCCCTTGCAGGCCGGGCTCCGGCTCCGTGTGCAGTCCCCAGTCGAAGCGGGGCTTGTTCAGCGGAATGGAAAAGGCGGTGGGCATCTGGATATAGATGGAGTTGTCCTTGCCGCCGAACTCCAGCACGAGCACCCGGTTACTGCCGTCCGCACTCAACCGGTTGGCCAGAACGGAGCCGGCCGACCCGGCCCCGACGACAATGTAGTCGACGGACTGATCGAATGTCTGCTCGCTCATCGCTTGGCTCCTCGTGCTGCCTCACGGCGCCGCCGTCTCGGGATCATCGGGCATGGCGGCGCTTGTTCCGGGAGACTCCCGTTGCGCATGAAGGAACAGCATGTGTCGCTCGAACTGGTCGAGGATATCGGCGATCAACTGCTCCTTGGTGTAGCCATAGATGTCATACCCCTGGCTGCCCTCGAGGATATGCACTTCGAGACGGTAGTAGTGCGTGCCCGCGTGCGTGTCGCGGATCGAGAAGGCCGGCATGGCACAGGGGCGTGGCCAGATCTGATAGGTGAAATCCTGCTCTTCGCCCAGGTTGACGTTGAGGGCCAGGTGCGCGTCCCTGCCTTCTCCTTCGCCGATCTGAGCGGTAAAGCCTTTCTCTTTCAGCACCTCACGGATCTCTTCCATGGCCGGTCTGCCCACCTCGCGCAGGAAACGGCCAATCTGTGAGCGACCGGGGAAGCTGACGGCCCGGGTCAGGCGTTGCCGCCAGCTGAGAATGCCCTGCTCGTCGTGTGCAATGCGTCCGGACAGATGCCCAGCCATGCTGCCGTAGTGGCTGTCCTCCTTCAGGCCCTCGACCTTGAGTGCCTTGAACAGCCCCGCCATCATCAGGAACAGCACGAAGGCGAAGGGCAGGCCCATGATGACGACAGCGCTCTGCAGGGCGCCCAGGCCACCGACGATCAGCAATGCCAGGGTCAGCACGCCGATGATCGCCGCCCAGAGGATACGCATCCATGCCGGTGCATCGTGATTGGGATCGGTCAGCACCGAGGTCAGGTTGGAAAGCACCAATGAGCCCGAATCCCCGGAGGTAACGAAGAACACGATGGCCAGGATGGTCACCACCACGGTGGTGAGCCCGAACCATGGAATGCCCTCCAGGAACAGATAGATGGCCGAGCCGGGGTTCTCCATGGCCTGCTGGCCGAAATCGGCCACGCCGGTTCCGTGCATGACCATGTCGATAGCGCTGTTCCCCATGGTGGACATCCAGGCCATCATGAAGGCCATGGGCAGGATCAGCGTTCCCGCCACGAACTGCCGGATGGTCCGCCCGCGGGAGATGCGCGCCAGGAACAGGCCGACGAACGGTCCCCAGGCGATCCACCAGGCCCAGAAGAAGACCGTCCAGGCATTCAGCCAGTCGGTGGGGGGATCATAGGCATAGGTGTTGAACGACAGGTCTATGAACTGGGACAGGTAGTCCCCGGCGTTCATCACGAAGGCGTTGAGCAGGAACAGCGTCTTGCCGGTGAACAGGACGAACAGCATAAGCAGCAGCGCCAGCAGCATGTTGAACTCGGACAGCCGGCGAATCCCCTTGTCCACACCCGTGACCGCGGAGACAGCAGAAAAGATCACGATCAGCACCGCCAGCGCCGCCTGGGTGGCCGTGCTCTCCGGAATGCCGAACATGTAGCTGAGCCCGAAGTTCAACTGGATGATGCCGATGCCCAGGCTGGTCGCGATGCCGAAGATCGTGCCGAGCACCGCGGCGGTGTCCACCGTGTGACCGATGGCCCCCTCGATCCGCTTGCCGAAGATCGGATAGAGGGCGGAACGAATGGTCAGGGGCAGCCCGTGCCGATAGCTGAAGAACGCCAGGGACATGCCGACCAGGGTATAGATCCCCCAGCCCGACAGCCCCCAGTGCAGGAACGTGAGCTCCATGGCATGGCGCGCCGCCGCGACGGTTTCCGCGTCGCCTTCCGGCGGGGCCAGGAAATGCGTGACAGGCTCGGCAACGGAAAAGAACAGCAGGTCGATACCGATGCCGGCCGCAAACAGCATCGCGGCCCAAGTGATCACGTTGAATTCTGGAACGGAATGCGCCGGGCCGAGCCGGAGCTTGCCGTAACGTGACAGGCCGATCGCGATCACGAAAATCAGGTAGACCACCACGGCGAGGAAGTAGAACCAGCCGAAACTGTTCGAAATCCACGCCAGCACGGCATTGATCACCCCGCTGGCGGTCTCCGTGAAGAACATCGTCCACAGCGCGAACAACACGATGCCGATGCTCGAGCTGTAGAAAACGGTGGGATTGAGACGGTCCTGTTGCGGGGAAGCGTCCTGTTCGTTGTCCTGCTCGGTGGCCATGGATGGGCTCCTCGAAGGCAAGCTTATGTCATGACCTTACGTCACAGTGCCAGCACAAGACAACTATCTGAAACCAGACACGTCCCCTTGTCGGCACCTTGACAGCCGGCACAAGCGTCAGTACACAGCCCCATTCCATCTTACAGGGCGCGTAGCTCAGCGGGAGAGCACTGCCTTCACACGGCAGGGGTCGCTGGTTCAATCCCAGCCGCGCCCACCATTATTTTTCAATAAAAAACAATATGTTATCCAGAAAGCTTACCCAGGATACAGAAACTTCCATATCCCGGGTAAGCAATAGGTAAGCAGTGGAGCGAGCCTCGCCTCGCAAGTGGGAACTGGTTTGGCTGCCGGTCAGCCCAGCCAGGAGAGCGCTTTGTGCTTCACTGCCTGGCCCTGTTCGCTCTCCGCTGGCAGCTCAGAGATACGGTATGCGATGACCTCCGGAACCGTGCTGGCATCCTGAATAGCGCGCAGCTCTTCCTCGGGACTGGTATCCTCAGGAATGGCATCGATCCGCTGGTTCGCAATCTGGATAGCCTCTTCAAACAAAGACCCCAGGGCGATCACTTCATGCTCTGTGTTCATGGCATTGCCTCCTTCATCAAACGATAAGGAAGGCTACCTCGAGCCTGGATCAGGTGTCTGTGGGAGAGATCGCAATCACGTTGGTAGTTTCGCAACATGATGCGATAATCGCAACACCGATGGGCAAGCTTCAGTGTGCGGACAGTGTGGACAGGATCAAACAATAGCCGCACCCGAAGCCAAAGCTCTCAATCCTGTCGCTAGGATCGAAAATCGCGCTTTCCTGGGCCGGCAGATCGCGACCAAGCCATACCGAAACGCAAGACCGCAACCTATCCATTAAAGGTCTGTCTTGGCAGGCGGCTACTTGCGGAACGCCACATGATCGCCGGCCTAATGCCCTCAATGCGTGCCCTACTTATCAAGCTGCTTGTATGTTGAGATTTCCTCTTCGCGACCTTCCATAGAGCCTCTCGTTGAAGCGATCAGTTTGAGCCTTTGGAAACTGATCGATCAAACAAGCCCCCATCTGTTTCGTCTCCAGGCTCGCAAATCCTCAAGTTTGTCCCATCCCGACACTCCATCTCACCATCCAGATGTAGAAGATCATTTCCATCGTAGGTATGCAAAGTTGGAATGCTCCAAAATAAGGCAGTCGAAAGATGTATTGCATCCGGCTTCTTGCTTAGCTTGGGTGTCTCACGAACCAACTTTCGAGCATTTCGCGCAATAGGAATATCAAGTGCGACCAATTTCACAAATGGCTGAAAGAAAACATCATCAAATACTTCAATGCTATCGGGCGCTATAGGTTTTGAGAGTTTCATTTCTGACGCCAACCTATTTGCCTCAACTATTGATATGGTTGAAGTCCATATCTCGATGTACCCTTTCTTAGCCTGTCCGTAGACGTTGCCAAGCGCTGCCTTTCTAGACTCTTCGCCATTCACAAGTCCTAACCATGCGCAAGAATCCCAATAAACTTGAGCGGGACTAGCCAAGTTTCTCCCCCCAGAATTCATCTAAGTGCTCTTGAATGGACTTATTCTCTATTACATTGACGTCCTTCAATTGCGATAAGGAAATGTCTTTCCAATCGACCTGTTCGTGGTGGCTGACAATAATCCTCTTTAGGAAGCCATCCTTCCCATAAACCAGCTCACCGCTGAACCTATGTGTTAGGTCCTGCCAAGCCTCTAACCAGCTATGCTCCGGGCCAATCTTCTCCGCCAGATCTTCAGATAAGACACAATAAACCTTGGTGCCGGAAATTCGCTCCCGAACAATAAGAGCAGGGGAGCTGTAATATTTGGTAAGACCAATGACCTCACCCTCGGCGGTCCCCATTTCCGTACGTTCGCCATCTATATCCTGGTCGATGCTACGTTCAATTACATCAATTGCTTTCTGGGCCCTCACTGGATTGACCGAGAAAGCAGGCTCCCCGTCGAAATTGACACCTGTGTAAGCTACGCCATTTAAGTTCCTTGCCAGCAACCGATGTATCGCCTTTTCTGCGGCAGAGCCCATCCAACGCGGTGGCTCGCCATCAAACAAACGCGTTACATCATTCTTAAAGCGATCCATAACCCTGCTGGCTTCTAGGGATACAGAAACCTCGGGATCTTTAGAGAATGCTTCCGCCGTCACGGTAAATGGTGGCGAGTTTGTGTGAGCCTCGGTGAGCCGCCACACAATCTTTCGTTTGGCCTCATGAGGGTTTTCTGAGCATTCTACAGTTTCAATCATATCCAGAACTTGGCGCATAGCATCTTCGACGGTCAGGTACTCACCCTTTTCCGATGATGGATGAACCGTAATGGATATGGACCTATTTCCCATTCCCATGTCCTTTAGGCTGCTTTACGTAACCACGAATGAGCAATGGTTCGACAGCCACTTTCTGAAAATGGACGTTAGCATATTCTGATCCCTACTGAGAAACGCGCGCTTTTCTCAGCTAACGTATTGGCCTTAATGCAAATTCTTCACTTTAGTTTATAATGTACGATAACAGCCTATCTTTTGCGACCCAGAAAATACTCACCCAACGACACGTCCTCGCCCTCGGCCTCGCGCCAGGCCGCATCCACGGCCCGGTTGATCTGTGTCGAGGGCAGGCCGGTCGCCAGGCCCGTGGCGTTGATCACGGACTTGACCAGGGCCGGATCGACCTCGCCCTGGCCGGCCTGCGTGAAGGGCGCGGCGAATTCCTTCGTGATCGCGCCATAGGCACCACCACCCTCGAACCCTGAGGATACCGAGGCAATGTCCCGCACGAACGGCATGGATCCCAGCACAGAGAACGCCGTTTCACGGGCCAGGAACTCGCCCCAGCTATCATCATCGTCGTCCTCGTCGGGCAGGCGCCCCTTGATCAGCGAGTACAAGATAGCTTCGAGCGTGAACAGGAACGCCATGTCAATGGCCCAGGACAGGGCTTCTTGCGCCGAACGCGTCGACATGCCTTCCTCATCGATCACGCGCCGGGCCCGGGCCGTGCGTTCATAGGCGACGTTGAACTTGGCGAACATGTACGATCCCAAGGCCGTGAACAGCCGCACCACTTCGTTCTGACGCGTCGTGCGGCTCACAGATCCACGCTCGACGGCCGAACGGTCCGAGAACAAGCCCGAGGCCTGGGCGCGCTTCACGACAGCGTCGGCGTGTGCAATGGCCTGCGCCTCATCCTGGCCGAACATCTCCAGGCCCTGCTGATACCCGGCGTACCAGGTCGGCACGTCGACGGCATAGAACTGCACCTTGGTCATGAGCCAGAACGACAGCGGCCCCATGATCTCGCGGCGGAAGTCGCCCCAGCGCGACGCAGCCGGTCCCATGCGCGGATCGTTGTAAAAGTCGTAGATATCCTTGTTGAACGTGGTCTGACGCAGCCGCATGAAGCTCGAGCGCGAAGCAATGTCCGCGCCCGACGCGAATGGATTGACCACGGTGCGCATCGTCGCCTTCAGCATGTTCTGCTTGCCCACGACCACGGCCGACTGCGCCAGGCCCGTCACCTGGATCGCCACAGTCGACAGGTTCAGGGCCAACTTGGCCGCGGTGAAGTTCGATTTCAGCATGCGCGTCGACCGGTTGACCAGGTCGGCCGCACGCAGCTCCCCGTTACCCACGTCCTGCAGCCATATCTCAAGGGCTTCGAAGTCCGGCTGACGACCGGCATTGATGAAGGCGTCGCGGATCCGCGTGTCCTGGAGGATCCGCCAGGAGTTCGCGACCGGCTCGCTCAGCTCCAGGTCATAGATCACCTGGTTGACGTGCCGGTGCAGGACCGAGATATCCAGCTCCACCGAACGCCCCGAAGACGAGGCGCGCTCCTTGAGGTGACCGTTGCGCGTCTGTGCCTTGCCGAACCGGCCGGCCTGGAGGGACTGTGTCTGCAGCGCCGTGTCATCGTCGCGCGCCAGGGAGGACAGGCGCGGATCGTAACGCAGCGGATAGTAACCGCCCCGCAGCTCCTTGCCGGCAATGGTGACGGGCGAGGGCTCGACCCATTCCGGCTCGACGCCTGTCACGCGCTGCTCGCGCCGGCTGATATCGTCACGGAACGTCTCGAGGTAATCCCATACGGACTGAATGAAGTCCGCGTCGCGCTGATCCAGGGTTTCCAGCACAGCATTAACCTGGGCCTCGGTCAGGTGACCGTTCACGCGCTCGTCGGTCATCCGGTGATAGTTGCCCTCGTTGCCCGTGTTGAGCGCCACGGCGATCCGCTCCCACTTGGACAGGGAATAGCCCAGCTCCGGCATGTACTCCCGCACCGACATGCGCCGGCGTTCCTCGGAGGTATAGACGTCATAGAGTCCCTCGAGGTCGATCGCGGCCCGCTCCCGGCGCTGATAGAGCCGGTCCATGGCGTGATCGATCGGCTCCTTGATGTTCTTGTACGCCGCGCCGTAATCCTTGAACCCGTCGATTTCGCGCAACAGGGTGCTGGCGTTGAGAACCAGGTCCAGGTACTGCCGCGCGGATCGCCGCAGGCCTTCACCGCGCGATCCGACCCGACCGGGCGGGCGTTCCTTCATGTTCTCGGCAAAGGCCGTCACGACATCGTCGACGCTCTCGTCCAGATCCCGCTGGCGCTGCTCATCGATCAGCCTGTTCCAGCGCTGGGCAACGTGCTCGAGGTTTTTCAGGCTGTCGACCACGCCGCGCAGCTCTTCGACGGACAGGGTCTTGTAGGGCTTGCGCTGTGTGTCCCTCAAAACGGCCTCAGGAATGGCGAGTTCGTTCTCCCGGCCTGCCGCCGTCATGGCCTCGACAAACGCCGCCAGCGCCCCGCGACGCTCTTCCTGGCGCCCACTTATGCGCCGGAAGTCGTGACGCTCGAGAATATCATCGATCGCGGCCAGGTAATCGATCTGCGCATTCTCGCGCCGACCGGCGCCCGCAATCTTCTCTCGCGTGCTCTTGCGGCCCAGCTTCGTGACGTAGTTCTCGGCCTTCTCGACCTCTTCCGCAACCTTCCGGCTCTCCATGTAGAGCGCATGGTTCAGCAGCTGGCGCCGCTTGGCGATGATGAAATCACGGACCGTCTGGTTATAGTTCGCCGTCGAGCGGTTCGCCTGGTCGACCTGGCTGGCCGGCGCGTCGACGCTGCCTTCCTCGCGCAGCGCAGCACGCGTCTTCGTGGCGATCCGGCGCCGGGCGTTGTTCATCCAAATCTTCTCGCGCGCCAGCATTCGGCCCAGGCGTTCGGCTTCTTCCCCGGCCTTGCGCTCCGCTGCCAGGAACCGGTTGGGCTTGATCGCGTCACGGACCCGCATCCCGGCAATGGAACGCCGGGCAGTCTCGCGGGCCTGTTTCAGCGTCATGGCGGCATCGGATCCCGCAACATCCGTCACGGCGCGCAGCTCGGCCGCGATCCAGTCGCCACGGCGATCGGTATGGACCGCCTCCAGGGCCTCGGCCTCGATCGTTCCGTCATTCAGCGCATCGCCGTGGCGCTCGTACATGACACGCTCGGTTTCGGCCTCGATCGCTTCCTTGCGCGGCGGGGCCTGTTCCATGGCCCGGATCATCTCATCGCCGCTGTCGAAGCCAAACCAGCCCGCGATCTCATCGGGATCCGCGCCGCCCTCGACGGCATAAACGGTCTGCTGCCCTCGAGGCAGGGTTTTCAGGATACCGGCGCCATAGCGATCGACCAGAATATCCTTGGACATGCGCATGTCGGGCATGTCCCTAACCTCCCCGTCTCCCAGCCAGCGCCGGTTCCCCATCCATTCCAGGGCGCGATAGTGCCGATAGGCGTTGACCTCGCGCTCGACCTCTTCGCGAACCTGGGCGCGTTCGTCGCGATACCATTTCTCCTGCTGGCGACGGATCGGCGCCATGGTTTCGCGCAGCAGGCGACGGCGGCTTTCTTCTTCCGCATCGGCGCGCAGTTTCAGGAACCGATCGTACTCCTGATCCGTCAGGCCCATTTCCTCGGCCGAGGCGAATACGGGACCGGTCGCGCCGGACTGACGCTCGGCCTCGGCAATCTCCTGATCCGTGGCGATCATGCGATCGAACACCCGGCGCAGATCGGCCGACACGCTGACATCGAGGCCGCGCAGGCGCTGATAGACCGAGATCAGCCAGGCCCGGAACTTCTCGAAGGCACCACGCAGGGCACTCGAGGGCGCGTTACCTTCCATCAGATACGTTTCGAAGGCACGGGCCCACTGTTCCTGCATGCCCACATCGATGGCCCGGGCCTTGGCCTCATCATCGATCGCGCCCACGTCGATCGCGCTCATCACATCCTCGGCCGTGACCTCGACCTCGGGCATGGCGCGGCGTGCATCACGGGCCACCGCGGCGGCATTCTCGCGCCACCACTGCTTGACCGCGGCCAGATCCTCAACAGAGCTACCCTCGCCACGCTGCGCCAGGTCCTGCATCACGGTCAGGAAATAGTGACCGCTCTCGTGCAGGAAGGTGGACAGGTCCGCGCTCTCGAACAGGCGAATGACCGTGTCGCCATTGCCCATACCTGCGCCCGGAAACTGGACCGAACCGCGCGGACCGCGTTCGTCGTTCTGTTCATATCCGCGAACCTGGATCCGGCTGTCGTCATAGATCACATAGTTGTATGTACCGTCACCATCGCTGCGAGAGGCGCCGTCAAGGAAACGGTGACCAGGAATGCCGGCAGAGCGCAGGGCTTCGGAAGCGGCGCGATCGGAGCCGAGGCGGGCCTCAATGCCTGCGTACACTTCCTCGAAAGTAAGATCCTCTCCGCGCGCGATCGCCGCTGCCGTCGAAAGGTCGGCAATGCGGTCCTCATTCTCGCGATCGAGAAGAGGCAGGAGTTTCTCGCGCACCTCTGCCGGCTGCTCGCTCAACGGTGCATTCCAGAGCAACAGCTCACTGTCATCCGGGACCTCGACCTCGAACAGGCGTCCGCTCGGCTCCTGGGTTATGTTTACAGTGCCGTTTTCAATCGTGAAAACACCAGGAGGGCCGGGGTGACCAGTGGCCCGCCTTGCATCAACAGTAACTTCTATGCTGCCATCAGGGAGATCACGTGCGGAAACATTGTTCCCGTCAGCACTAAATGCCTCGACTATACCTTCGGCATCAAGATCATCCGGACCAAACCCGAAGAACTCCGGATCCGCAGCGATTTCCTCAGCCAGATTGACAGCGCGGGAAAATCCGCCGGTATCCGTCAGCGCCTTGCGATAGTGCTCCGCCACCTCGCGCCGGCCCGCGAAATACAGCCCCCAACCAAAGGCTTGCGCCCCTTCACCGGTGCCGATGCGATCCGTCGAGAATTTCTCGAACAGGTGCGGCGTGCCGTGATAGGCGGACTGATACAGAATGCGCGGATCGTTCGGATCAAAGGTGCCCTGGTTGTTGACGGATTTTACATTGGTTGCGCCGAAGACCATATAAACGGTCGCGGGCCTTCCTGCGCCCAGGTAGTCATCAACGACATTGTTGACCACGACGCCATCGAACCCGAAGCGCCGCGCCAGGCTTCCGACCTGATCCGTTGTGAGCCGCCCACCACTTTCCCGGATTACTGAATTGACCGCCCGCTCTGCATTGTCGCGGGCAGGACCGTCAGGAATAGCCGCGAGAAACGACGCAGGATCCATCCCGCTAAATGCAGCGCCACCGGCATTGACTGTCAGCGGATTTTCGATCTTCACGTAAACACCGAGCGTTTCCGGCTCCGCGTTCTGATAGTCGAATGCCCGCGTATCATCGGCATAGGTTCGTGCAACGGAGATGTTGTCCGTGAAGAAATACGGACCTTCCTGATCGAGATCGTTGAGCCGCTCCTGGGCCGTCGAAAATCCCTGCGTATAGATATCCCTGGCATCGGGCGTGCCGTGATAAACGACCTTGGGACGCCCCTGACGATCAACGATCTTGCTGTCACCGAACCAGCGCTGGAACGCCTCGCTCGACGTGTCGATCTCTCCGGACTGATTATACATCTGCCCGTCATCGGTCCCGTAACGCTGCTGCAGCGCTGCCCGGATCGTGGCATCGTCATCGTCCAGCGACACACCGGCCCGATCGAGCTCTTCCAGGAACTGCTCGAGCCACTCGTTGGACCGCTCCGCTTCGTCGGCCGTGACGTTTTCGCCGGCATACTGAGGCGTGCCGCGCAGCTCCTGATCGATGGCGTCCCACAGGGCACCGGTAATGTCCGGCTCCTGCTCCCCGCTCTCCACCGCCGCCCTGTACTGCTGGGCAATGGGATTGTCGGCCAGGTATCCCGCCTCGATCGCGGCCCGGGCCACATCATCGGGACCATGGCCCTGGATGTTGCCCTGATCCTGGTCGTTCGCGTCACGCGCCAGGTTCAACGTCTTCCGGCCCCGGCCACGCCGGATCGTCTCGGCATCGCGGGCACGCAACTCGCCGCCCGGATCATTGATCCCGCCGTACTGGTCAATGAATTCGGTCAGCGTCATGCCGCGCCGCACGTTCAGCGGCTTGGCCGCGCGGGCCTCGGCCAACATCCGCGTCATGTCGTCCACGTCACGCGGCACAGCACCTTGAGGCAGGTCGCCCTGTACCTGGGGCAGGGGATACCGCTCCATGAACTCATCGATCGACAGGCCCGAGCGTTCGGCCATCACCCGATAGAACGCGGGATACAGCATGGCTTCGGTCGTGGCCACGTCCGTTGAGCGCCCGGCCATGCGCAGGCGCGAAACCATGGTGTCGTAGATTTCCTGCTCGTGGGAGCGGAACTGCTCTTCGTCCTGGCGGATCCGCTCAGCCTCTTCCCAGGCCTCCTGCATGATGTCCTGGACGTTCTCGTTGAACTGCGCCGCCTCGCTCGCCGTCATCTCGTCGGGCGAGAACCGCATGTTCTCCATCAGGAACGCGTCATGCTCGCTGCCCGCCATCTTGGCCGCATAGGTCGCGGTCGGGATAGCCAGGTCACCACCGGCAGCAAGGGCAACGTCGAGATCGTCACGCGTCACGCCCTCGAGCTCATCGGCCAGAGCGTGCGGATCCATGCCCTGGCTCTGGAAATACTCGTTGAACTGCTCGGCCGGGACATAAACCGTCTCGACCGGACCGTTCGCCGTGGCCCGATCGACAAACTCGCGGAACTTGTCGGGCATGCGGTTGCGCAGGTTCGAGGACTGCGCCTGTCCGGACAAAGCCTCGAAGAGCTGTTTCCTGTTTTCAGCGGCCCGGGCCTTGCGACGGTTATCTACGAGAGCGCGACCGCCAACGCCGAGAACCTCAACGGGTGTCGTTGCAAACTCGGCCAGTGCCTCAACGAAAACTTCACGGACATCAACCGTCTGGTCTGTCGCAAGTTGCGCCCCGGCCTCTCCGGCCCCGCCCAGGCCCGCTTGAACGATGGACTGGAGCACCATGTCGCCAACAGGCGACTGCGCCAATCGCTGCCCCGCAATGCCACCTGAGAGGCCGTCGATAACACCAATTATCGTCCCTCGCAGGCCGGCACGCTCGGCGGCTTCCTGAATGAGTGCGCGATCTGATATCGCCTTCATTGCGCCCTCAGGCGTGGAGATATCGATACCACGCTCCCGGAAGAACTGTGCAGGCTCTATGCTGGCCTCAACCGTCCCGGACAGCCCACCCGAAACAGCAGCGCCAAGACTTGGGTTTCGGGTCGCGAGGGTCACGGCGCTGGCGGCCGCCAGGGTAGGCAGGCTCTCGACCGCCGTTTCCGTCAGAAAGGCAAGCGCATCGCCAGGCTGTTCCGCAAAGGCGCGAACAAACTGGGCCGTATCGAGCCAGGCCTGCTCACCCCAGCTCGCCGCCTCGGGTTTTTCGGGCGGCTCACCCTCCCCATTCCACGCCTCGAGCGCAGCCCTATAGTCTCGGATCCGCTCGGGCTCGGCCGGTGCAAAGAGGCGTTCGCGCCCACGCTCTGCGGCCGGTGACATGGGAATTTCCATGATCCGATCGGCCATCTCGCCGGCGGTGCGCTGATATTCCGCCGCAGCCTCTTGCTGATCACCTCCTATCAATCCGGAAAGGCGAGAGGTCAGGTAGCGCGACCCTGCAAAGAAGAGATCGTCAGGCCCGGGAAGTCTGCGCTCCGCAACAACATTGCCCTCATCGTCCTGAACCTGCGTTCGATCCCCCAGGATTTCGCCAAAGCTTCTGTCCTGGTCCTGTGCGCGCTCCGCTGCATTAAACGCCATCCACTGTTGGTAGCCTTGCGGGAATGTCCGGATCCTGCGCTCCAGCGCAGCCGTCCAACGCGAACGCTCTTCTTCCTCAGCGGCACCGACGCCAAAGCGCTCCATCCAGGCCAACCGCTCGAGATCGTCACGCGAAAGAGCGATATTGTCAGGGGAGTGCAGCCAATCTGTCAGCTTGGGGGAAGCAGCGAGGGTTTGTTGTATGCGGACTTCCTCGATCTTGCGCTCGAAGACATTCCGGTACTCCTTCACCATCGCCTTGGGCGGTATAGGATTGCCGGTCACCTGGCCGAACTCGTTGGCCAGCTTGATATCGCTTGCCACCTTGTCCGGCTGGTCCTCGACTGAGCCCAGGACGATCTTTACACCGCCAACACCGTGTTTCTGGCGCTTCGCTTTCCACTTCGCGTAATCAGAGATTGAGTTTACCAACGAAACACCCCCACGTTGAGACGCAGCCCGCGTCCTTATGATCCATATCCGCGACGACGACTTTCCTGGATAACCAGGCGAACAAGTTTGGGATCGTTTCCGCTTCCTGTTGCCTGAAGCGTCGCCTTCGTGCCCGGCGCAACAACCTCTAGGTCATCTATGAACTGACGCGCTGCCGAGATATCGGCCTCAGTAACGCCCTCGGCCTGGAGAAGCTCCATGCTCTCCATGTATTCCGCCTGCACGGCTTCCTCCGAGATCGGACCCGCGACGGTATCGGCCTGCCGGTCCTTGACGATCTGAAAAGCCTGATCCAGAGCACCAGGATCCGTACCAGCAGCCTTGAAGTCGTCGGAGAGGGCATCGCCGGCCGCCAGGAGTTCCTGAGCGCGCTCAGCATCACCATCCGCCGCGGCCGAGTGCGCAAACCCGGAAACAAAGTCGCGCACTGGCTGATCGTTATACTGCTGCTCATTCTTGAACAGCTGCTCAGCAGCTTCGGAGCTGTCGTCTCCCGTAGCTTCATCCGCCTTAGGGGATGCGCCCTGCTGCCCAGACAGCCGCTGTGTAGCGGCATCTATGCGTGCATCGAACCATTCAGGCGCCCCCTCCCCTTTCGGGGCATCGTCTGGGAAGAGGACGTACGCCGCCTCGCTGGAAGTATCGTTATCGCTCATCTCAGTTGGCGTCCTTTTCGCCGCTGCCTTCCAGGAGGTAAGCCCAGCCGATAGAGACAAAATCGGCAATGCCGCGCTTGTCATGCAGGTACACGAACTGCCCATTCGCCATCGCAGTGACAAGAGTACTTGCGCGGTCGGCAACCCCTCTACGTCCGACAGTAGTGTTTCCTGGCGGCTTTTTTGCCAGGCGGAGTTCCGACCAGACCGCCTTTTCCTGGTTGGTCAGCTCATCCAATACGACATTCAGTTCAGATAGGAGGTTGTCGGCTTTCTCAGCCGTTTGCAGAAGCGTCTTTGCGTTGGCCTGGGCTGCGCTAAAGTGCCGCTCACACTCCTGAGCCTCGAGCCTGACCCTCTCAGCCGTTTCAGCCTCTTCCGCCTTTTGGAGTGCCCGCTCCAGAATGCGCCGCTCGAGCTTGAGGCGCTCGATCTCGGCATTCACCTCAGTTATTTTCTTGCCGGCGCCCTCCACGCCATCGGCAACCTCGGCGGAACGAGTATCAAACTCCGCTTCACGGGACCGCAACTCATCATTTACGGCCCTGATCTTCTTGGAAATATCCGTAGAAGTCATAGTCATTTGTCTTTGTCTCCTTTGTTGCGACTGCCTATAAGCCCGTCTTCCAACGAGGCGTAGTCGCATTCCACGTGGCCAACACCTTCGGGCCAGTCCGACAGGATTGGGCTGTAGGCGGGCGGTGCAGGCTTGTTCCAATCTTCACTGGCCTGCGGCTGCGGGCGCTTGCTGTCCGTTTCCCTGGCCTCATCATCCTTTCCCGCCTTGCGCATTCGAGTGTTGAGTGGATGAGGCTTTACCTCGGGCTTCTGGGGCGACGGGGGCGTTCCATCGGCCTGGGGAGCTGGACGGACAGGCGCTGTGGGCGCCCCCCAACGCTCAGCTGCCCGCTCGAGACGTTTGGCCAGGTCTTCATGCATGTTGTGCTTTATGAGATCCTGGAACGCGTTCACGTCGACGTGTTTACCGATGAGCTCCGTGCGCTTGTGTCGGTCCGAAAACCTGAGCTTGCGTACGCGTCCAATGTGTTCGCGATCCTGGCCGGAGCCCTCATATAGCTCTTCACTCTCCACACTTTGGACAAGGCCCTTGCGGAATATCTCCGGCCACTCGTGAACCGGCTTCACCTGGCCGGTCTCCTTGTCGAACAGATCGGCAAGATCGGCCTCCGCTTCATCGACAAGGCGGCGCAACACCCAGAAGGCATCGATATCCGCCCGGTCGGCGCGCTCAGCCTTGGCGGCATCGATCGCCGCCGCAATCTCGGGTTTCTTCAACAGCTGTGCACCCTGCTCATTCGCGGTCTTTTCAGAGTATCCAGCACGGATCGCGGCCTGAGTGGCATTCAGATCCAAAAGATATTCCTGAACGAAACGCTCTTGTCGGGGCGTCATGGAACGAGCCTGCCTTGAAGTGTTGCCGCAACCAGTTACTAAGTTTCACTAAGTTAAGGGCTGATGGTTGCCGGCAGTTCCTCGTTGAGGCTAGAATCTGCTCCAAGCCCCAGGATCATTACCTGGAACAGGCTTGGATCCGCTCTGACAGACGGAGGCGGAACATTGAGCGCAGCTATAAAATTCTCGTTGAGCTGGGTCGTGGCAATGGCCTGCCTGACACTACCACTCGCCGCAGTGTCCGGCGCGCTGGTCGACGTGGGAGCCGGTGCCAGCATTGCCTTTCTGTCCGGTGCGATCGCCTCGATGGCGGCGTTTCTGGGCATCGGATATCTGGCAACTGTCGCGGGGGAAAAGCTTGGCGTCAGCTTGTTCCCTCGCACCTATGAGACTTCAAGCCTGCGCGGTGTCCTGCTCGGGATCGGGATTGGCATTTCCGGAAGCTGGGCCGTGGTTTCCATCGCCAGCACGATGTTCTGAGCGGCTCCTGACCTCAGATAGTCCTGCCGTCCTAGATGCCTGTTTTTACGCCGTACTCACATCTAACGTCCGCGCACGTCCGCGGTCGCATGCATTGTATTCTCTACTTTTTCTTATTTCCCCCGGTATATACATGCATCAACATTTTTCTCATATAGATCTTGCATAATCGCGGACGACTGCGGACGTGCGCGGACCAAGCGAGGTTTTCTGCGGGTTTCAGCGGGCAGCCAATTGAGGATGTTGCGCGGACGTGCGCGGACGACTGCGGACCAGTCACCAATCCATACCGTATCCACCTAATGGACGGGCTTCCGGGGCGAGATCGATGCCCTCATAGAGCCTTTTACGCGCCCCATCGGCACCGCGCCGGCTGACACTCAAGCTCGGAACTGCTGCACGGAGGTCCCTGCCGAACGTCTGTAGAGTTCCTGGTTCCTTGCGGCCGTTCGCCTCACACCATTGGCGCCAGGCGTTGAACAGCTCTTCCGGGGTGCATTGCAGGCCTGTTCCCGTCTCGCATTTCTGCTCGACAAAGGCCCCCATGGGAGAGCCGAGCTCTTCCAGTTCGCTGATTGCCTCCCGGGCACTCTCCGGCTGCATGAAGTACCCACGATCACGCAGGCGCAGATATCCCTGCCGAGCCCAATTGAGGATCCCCGGCAGCTCCCCCAACAGACGCGCTCCAAGGCCGCGATCTTCCTGCCCATAGAACGACCTTTCCATTGTCAGGACAACGAAACGGGATGCGAGCGCACCAGACGCATCCGCCAGCCGCGGCAGTTCATTTGTCATGACCAGGAAGCGGACCGGCATTCGTCCGGTCCACGGAGGCAGGTATTTGCGGTCGATGGTCTGAACGTCCTCACCAGAGATCGACAGTAAGCGCTCGGCAATGGAGGCCTGATCCACTCGCGCGCTCAGACGTGCATCCCCGATAATGGCGAGCGATTTGCCAATCAGAGGGGCGAGGCCGAAATTCGTTGCCAGGCTGGCCAGGGTCGGCGCAACAACGTTGCCCTGCCCCAGCAGGCCTGTCAGGACACGGGCGAGCGTTCCCTTCCCGGAGCGCTTCGGGCCCACGATCAAGCCGATCTTCTGCTGGGAGGTGTCGGGCGACAGGTAATACCCGAATAGATCCTGGAGGGCCGCAATGGACTGCTCATCGTTCGGCCAAAGCTGATTGATGAATTTCAACCACTCCCTGGGTTCCGGTGCCTCGGCATCGTAATCCACGTCCGCTGCGTTGAAGCCGAAATACTTGGCCGTGGCTGGATACAGACGCCCGCTGGGGAGATGCAGCAGGCCGTTGCGAACCGGCAGCAGTTCATCGGCAGGCGGGGCGTCTGCGGGCTTCTCCAACCAGGCCGGTGGCTCGACGTGGGCCGGCAAATTGGCAGCGGCCGCCAGCGCCGCGGTTACATCCCCGACACGTGAACGATTTGGCTGAAACGGTCCCAGCTCTTTTGCGCTTGTCCAGCGTTTCGCCTTGTCCAGAAAGAGCCACACCGCCGCCTGGACCGCGTTCTGATCCGCCTCGGCATAGGAATGGCCGACCCACTCATAGAAGGCACCACGGTGGTGATGCAGGGTCCGGACCTCATTCGAGGTGTAATTGTCTCTCAACAGGGATCGTGCGGACCGCAAGGGATCCTTCGGGTCGAGGATGGGGGGTCCCTCAAGATCCACCTCCAAAGGCTCATCCTCCCGCGCTGTCTCCTTGGGCGTCTGTGGTTTCCAATCGCGGACCCTGGCGCGCATGAACCCGTCGATCTGGTCCTTGGTCCAGCCCGCCGCGACGGCATCGGCAACGTCCCAGCTTTCCGGTGGCCTTTGTCCGGAGCTAAAGTCTGCAAAAGTGTACATCATGAGCCGCCCTCCTGAGGCCGGAGACGACTGTTCAGGTCAACAGTGAGGGAGCAACGAAGGGGTATGAATGGTGACGTTTCAAATATCATCGGCATCCCCGTCCCCCAGGCCATGACGATGCTCGAGCCGCACTATGTACTCACGAAAACGAGCGACGAAACCAGCGTCGTGCTCTATCTTCTTCGCCGCCACGCCGCCACGCATGGCTTGAGACGGGCGCACCTCGACGTGCGGTAACGGCTTCCCTTCCAAGAGGTTCGACAGGCTGCGGTCAGCCCGTTGAAGCTCACGGTACAGCTGTAGCAATGCCGTGCGTTCCTGCACCGAGAGCAGTGCGAGGCTATACAAGACATCGGCGCGTTTTCCCAAAGCATCAATTTCAGGATGGCTGAGCGGCTCACGCCAGCGAGTTCCGGCAACGGTTCTCGGGAATGTTGGGATAAAATCAGACATTGGTACCCCATTGGTTGCATGGGGCGGCGTGTTGCGATACAAGCAACGTAGGAAATCAAACTTCGCCGCCCGGTTGGTCTAGGACATGGCCCGCCGGGTTTTTTTTCGATCCGGCGCAGCGGCGATTATTCCGCAGCATTGCTTGAGGCTTTACTCGTGGAACCCATGGGCGGCGACAGAATTTCCTCAGCCCATCGATCGAGCTCTGTTACTTCATAAATAACTAGGCGTGTTCCAGCCTTGCGATATGCTGGTCCGCCTCCTTTCACTGCTAGCTTGGCGAGTGTAGCTGGCGCGCGGCTAATGCCATGATGCTGCCGCAGGTACTCTGAAGCCTCGGAACGGGTCAAACGAGTGGGAACGTTTTGCATCGGTCATTTCTCCTCTGTTTCTCAACAGTGCCGAGAATCGCCGGCAAAAGGTTAATATAGCCAATTTTTCAGAACTAAATAATATCAATGAGTTATAATTCTCTGAGCGGCCCCTGCCTGTTATCTGAGGTCGAGAATTGCCGCAAGAACAGCTGTATTGACCCTGTGTAAAGCCGGAGGAAATAAAATCATCGACCTCAGCAGGACCAACACGCAGGCGCGATTTACGGGCCGTTGATAGAAGGTCGAAGCGAGGTCGAATAAATATTGGCGGGACGTTCTATCAGGCCCATTACGTGGTCTGAGGGCTGTTATAGCAGGGGAGGATCGGGGGAGAATAAAAAATCGCGATCGATTGCCTCGAGCGGATTTTCGAGCTCCAGCTTCGTCGGATTGCTGACTGTCACTGTTAGCGGAAATCGTACGGAAATAAATTCCTGGGCTATCGGATGCAATGAAGCGATCGCTTCATTGGCTCCCGTCCATAAGTCGCGCAATTTCCTCCGCGACCTTGTCCGCAGCAGCCAGAAGGACGGTATCCGTTCTGCCTATATAGCGGGCCGTCACACCGCCAGCAGAATGCCCCAGGAGCGCAGCCACGGTTGGCAGAGTGAGCCCGAGCCCGTCCGCGGTCGTCGCAAAGCCATGACGCAGCCCATGCAGCGTCAGATCCGATAGTGCGTTTTGCTGCTCTTGTTCCAGCTCCTTATGAGTGACGATCCGCTTGTACGCTTTAGGAAGTCCCCCATAACTCGCGGCCTCCCTCTGCACCGAAGGAAACACAAACTCCCCAAGTGCCCCGCGTTCCTGGACAGATCGCAACAATTCCACCGCCGGCAGTCCGAGCGGTCGAACGCTGTCACCGGTTTTGGTGTTTCGCAGGTATAGGCATTGCCCGGCAAGATCGACCTCGGACCACTTGAGCCCGGAGACTTCACCGCGTCGCAGACCAGTGAGTGCCGTAAGGCGAATGGCATCAACAGCCTGCCAGGGTTCCCGGCGATCTTCCGCCATCGCCAGGGCGCGTCCCAGGGCAGCGTATTTGGCCATGAAACCGGATAATTCCCGCTTCCTATCTCCGGGCAGGCGCAGTCCGTGAGCCGGGTTCACCTCGATCACGCCTTGATCAACAGCATATGCCAGCACACCGGAAAGCAGGCCTACGGTTCGCCGCGCTGTGCCTTCACCCCCTTTCACGATGGCGCGACCTCGAACGCCCGTCTTTACGTCGGCAGCCGTCTTGCCAGCCTTCACAGAAATGAAGAAGGCGCGGACATCCTGGCGCCTGAGGTCGCGAACAACACGATGGCCGAGCAGCGGCACGATATGCCTGTCGATCCGGCCCTCATCGGTCGCAAGCGTCGAAGGGCGTTTCGTGGCACCGTACCGAGTGAAGATATTTCCCGCTCGCGCGGCCTTCATGTAATCCTCGCATAGATCCCTCACTGTCCAGGCCGAACGATCGGTACCTCTCTTCTCCGCGGGATCCTCGCCACGAGCCACGGCCGCCAGAAACTGGCGTGCCTCCCCTCGCGCCTCATCCGGGGTCAGCACGCCATAACGTCCAACCGTCAGCCGCCGAGAACGGCCATGCCGGTTTCTGTACTGGACAAGGAAAGACTTTGCGCCGGAGGGCTTCACCCGAATACCAAAGCCCGGCAGGCCATCATCCCAAACGACAAAATCACGTGAACCCGCAACGATGGCATCAACGGTTCGCTTTGTGAGTTTCGGCATAGGCGTCCTCGGGTAAGCACAAGGTAAGCACCAGGTAAGCATATCCGAGAATTACCCGCGCTTACCGCCTATTACCAATGACGGAAACTGTTTCGAAAATCAATGATATAGTAAGCTTTATCTATCTCGGGCCAGAAGCAGGAATAGATTGTCTCCTGCCTTCACACGGCAGGGGTCGCTGGTTCAATCCCAGCCGCGCCCACCATTTTCCAGAAAAATCAAGCTCTTCCCCATTAACGGGGGATGGGCATTCATTAGACACGGTTAATTACACCGTTCCGGCTGTAGAGGGTCATGGCCCTCATGCGATAATTCTCGTAATTCCCGAAGCCGAAGACCCGCTGCTCGCGCACCCCATGGCGGTCCCTCAGTAGAGCGATGGCCCTGCGCCGGGCAGCGGGCGTCACCACTTTCTTGGCAACAGATTCTTCAGGCCTGCGTTGTCCAGCATGGCATCGGCACAGATGCTTCTTGAGTCAGGTTTTCCCCCTCCAAAGCCTTCAGGCGGTTGGCATCGGAAACCTCCTTGCCGCCATATTTGGCCTACCAGGCAGAGAAGGTCGCTGTTGACGTGCCGTGCTTGCGGCAAAGATCCGCGATCTTCGAGCCTGCCTCATGCTCTCTCAGAAACCCAATAATCTGTTCATCGCTGTACCTGCTCTTCTCATCGGACCCCTTTCATGCTTGAACCCAATTTCAGCAACACTTGTTCGACCCAGCGGCAGGGTTTCGCGATTTCTGCGGACTTTGGATGCTAGAGCCTTATCTTACCGGAGCGATCGGTTGCAGGCGCATCCACGGGAACCGGATGCCCGGAATAGTCTCAGGCCGGTTTCTCGACGACCATTTGCGCCACCCCGTAACCGAGCGTATCGAACGCCGCTTCCGAACTCGCCAAATAGAAATTCCAGAGGCGGCGGAACCGTTCATCGTAACGGTCATGATCAAGCGCACTGAAATTTCCGTTGAACCTCTTGCGCCAATGCCGAAGGGTCATCGCGTAGTGACTACCGTCATGGATGAACGGTTCCTGCGATCGTACCAGTTTCGCCGCCTCGGCGCCGACCGTCATATCCTCAAGTTGCGGAATCAACCCCCCGGGGAAGATATATTTCCTCATCCAGGCATTCGTCCGGGTTCGGTTGGGCTTGATTATACTGTGAACGAGGGCCCGGCCGCCCGGCTTCAGCATACGATTTATCGCCTTGAAGTAGTCGACGAAGTGCTGTCGGCCGACATGCTCGAACATACCGATCGAAACCACACGATCGTAAGCTTCCGGGTTTTCCTCCGCGTGGTCACGGTAGTCCTGCAATTGGCAGGAAACCCTGTCTTGCAGATCGAAAGGCAGATGCCGTTCGGCCCATGTCAATTGCCTGTCTGCAAGGGTAATCCCGACTGCTTCGGCATTGCGGCGGGCAATCGCGCGGGTCATCGCCCCCCACCCGCAGCCAATATCCAGGACGCGCATCCCAGGCTCCACCTGGAGGCGGTCGAGCGTTATCTCCAGCTTGTTCTTCTGCGCGGCTTCAAGGCTTTGTGTATCGTGTGTGAAGAAGGCGCAGGAATAAACCATCTCGCCATCGAGAAATGATTCATAGAGATCGTTTCCTATATCGTAATGGTGCGAGGCATTCTTTCGGCTCTGGCGCGTAGTGTTGGTTCGCAAAACATGCGATGCCATGCCGTATATGCCGTTCAGCGCCCGGACCAGTGGCCAGCCCTCGATACGTGCTTCGTTTATCAGCAGATAGCCAAGGAAGCGGGGCAGGTCAGCTTCTTCAATTTCCCAGTCGCCGTTAACGTAAGTCTCTCCCACAGCCAGACCGGGGTTGACGAGGATTCGCAACAAGGCCGGCAACCGGTTGAAGTGAATGTCTACTGGCTGGCCGGTGCCGTCACCGAGGGTCAACCAGCCGCTATCGCGAAACTGAAGATTGATGTTGCCATGCCGAATGAATAATCCTGCGCATCCCGCCATCACGCGGAAGAGAAAAGAATCGAGCCTCCGGGCTCGCCGGTCCGTCGGCGTGTTCCCCCTTGCAAATTCACTCGAAGAGCATCGTTCAACCTTATCGCTCATTCTGCAGCGCGGCCTCTTTGGACTACAAAGGCTTTTACGAGTTTAACGCAGCGCATTGCCACGAGAAATGGCAATTCAGCGATATGTGGTAAATTGACATGCTCCGGATCTCTGATCTGAACGGTCGTTCGTTAGCGACACCTAACTCATAGCAAGCTGCACTCAGTTTCATCTGACTCCGGCGGCTCAGTCGTCCCTCGTTGGTCATCAGCATCCTCAGTTCACTTACCCTGCTTCTTCGTTGCGGTGTCATTTCTGCAGTGAGAATCGACCATATATTAATATTAGGTTCGAGGCACCTTAACTATCTGTTTTTCCTGATAATTATTGAGCGAGCCCACTCTTGACATCGTAGGGGTCATTGGCTCACTCGGCATGCCACCCTTTATCACAGCGACAATCAGAACGGCTTGGACCCTCCTCCTCTTCATTCGATGAAGCTCGGAGATTCAGTTCTCTCCCATATCCTGTATCAGCCAGCGCGCGTGGCGCCATGCCTGTCGCCATCCCTGGATTTCAATCGCTGGCTACTACCATAACAAGCAATCACCCGATACATCTGCCCCTTCATAACTTCCCAGTCCACTAGAACCTATCGTTTGCCAAGGAAAGTGTGTATAAATATACATGGGCAGAAATGAACAGTCGGGATATGATCAGGCCTATAGAGAAGGATGGCTGATATCAGGTCGCCCAGAAAGGCAGCCACATCCAGTTCAAGCATCCTGAGAAGCAAGGAGGTGTAACGATCCCGCACCCAAAGAAGGATCTTCCTCCCGGAACACTGCTCAGCATCGAGAAGCAGGCCGGTCTCAAGCTTCGAAGGTCAAAGTGATGCGTCAGTACATAGCATTGATCCACAAGGAAACCGACTGTGATTACGGCGCTTCCTTTCCTGATCTACCGGGATGCGTGACAGCTGGCTCGACGCTGGACGAAGCTCGAGTCATGGCAGAGGAAGCGCTCGCCCTGCATCTGGAAGGCATGAAGAAAGACGGCGAACCCGTCCCCGAAGCCTCTTCCTTGGAAGACATCATGGACAACCTGGAAAACAGGGACGGTGTGGCTATTCTCGTGGCGGCACCGGATGACGTTGCCCCCATCGTCCGGGTCAATATCACCTTGCCGGAAGATATCCTGAGCAGGATCGACCGCTATGCCGAAGCACACGGCTATACCCGCTCCGGCTTCATGCTCCAGGCCGCAAAGCGTTTCATGGCAGGAAACAACGGGCAGCGCGCTGCCTGAGGCTCGTTTAAGGGCGTCTTCTGAGAGGAATGACTAGCGAAGCCCCTTGCTCACACCTGACGTCCCAGCAGCGCCACCTCGAAAGGATAGCGCCAGATAAGCTGAGCGCCGGTTTCGGTAATGACCAACCGCGTGGGGCGGGAAGGTCACCTCAGCTTCTGGGGCGGCTCGCGCATCATCGACCCTTTCGGCCACATCCTGGCACAGGCCGGCGAGGCGGAGGAACTGATCTCGGCCGAACTGGACTGCGACCAGTTCCGCAAAGCCCGCTACCTGTTGCCCACGGTGCGGGATTCCAACCTCTCGCTGCTGCTGCGCGAGGGACAGCGCCTGGCCGACCTTGTGGGCGTGCCCAACAGCCTGAACCGTCACCCCTAGAAACCCGGTTCTCCTTGAGACCAACTACAGGGACTTCATCCAGACGCTCATGGGCTTGAGGCTTTCCTCGGTTTCGTCGGCGTCCTGCCAGGACAGGCTGACGCTCATGCCCTCGATCTTCCGGTATCCCCGATTGTGCCAGAACCGGTCGAGAGGCCGGTAATCGGCCGGACGGCGCGGATCCTCCTCGGAACGCTCCACGGCACAGAAGCAGCAGCGGGAAAAGCGTTCAAGCGAGCGGGCATAGGCCTCGCGTTCCTCGAAGAAGCGCACGCCGATCCCGCGGCCGCGGTAACTGCGTTGCAGGACGGATTCGCCGAAATAGAAGAAACTCTCGGGATCCAGGCCCCGGGCACGGAATGGTTCGGTCATGGTCGGCGGCTCGGCACTGAGCGGCAGGCCCGTCGCTGCGCCAACCAGGGCGTTCCCGTCGAAGGCGCCTATGATGACGCTTTCCTCGGCCTCCTGATAGGCGCGAAGATAACGGGCCTCATACTCCATGGAGCCGATATAGAGATAGGGATGTTCCCGGAAAACATCGATACGCAGTCGTGCAAGCTCTCGCAGGTGCCGCTCGAGAGCATCCCCCGTGAGCACCTCGAACCTGATATCAACGGCCGGGCGATCCATACTGAACTCCATTGAAAAGATTGCACTGCAGGATTTTATTAAGCAAAAGCTGCCAGCCTGAAAAGCACAGGCTTGATATATCCTTGGTTTGCCTCTGGCAGGGGGAAACACTACCCTGTGCCGCATGGGGGCCCGGCTCACGGGGCTGTGGGGGATTACGGGAATACGATTTTGAAGACAGTCTTGTGGTGCCTAGCGGTTTTCTGCGGCCTCCTGCTGGCAGGCGCCGTGGCGGTACCTTTCGTGATTGACGAAGAGGCGCGCAAGGACGCCATTTCCGCGGAACTGGAAGAACACCTGCATGTCCGGGTCGACATTTCAGGTGACGTGAGCGCCTCATTGCTGCCCCGTCCTCAGCTGCAGCTGCGGGACGTGCGAATCCGGCCGGCCGAGGAGCGTTCCGCGCCAACCTCGTTCATGCAGATTGCCGAGGCCGAACTGGACATCTCCCTGTCTGCCCTGCTCTCCGGCGACCCTGCGTTCGAGAGAGTTTACCTGAAGACACCCCGACTTTCTCTCGCTTCGCCCGGCGACGATGCACTCAACAGGGTCCTGACGCTGGCCGACGAGTGGATGCAGAAACTGGAAGGATTGCGCCCCCTCCACCTCGAGATTTCCGGTGGCGAAGCCATCTTCCTGGGATCTCAGGAGGACCGCCGCATGCTTGCGGACAGCGTCGCCTTGACCGTCCGCGTCCCGGAAAGCGGCACACCCTTGCGATTCGAGGGCCAGGGCCGCCTGCGAGGGAGAATGCACCGGTTTTCACTGGCCGTGGGACAAAGCGATGCAGAGCAACGGCGTGCCGTCGATGTCTCCTGGTCCAGCGCCGAGTATGGCGAAGCACAGGCCCGCCTGCGAGGCGAGATCCTGCTTTCGGACGACGAGCGCCAACTGACTGGGCAACTGACGGCAGAGATCGCGGACCTGGAGCAGGTGTTCCCGAGCCCTCCGGGGGAGGTGCAAGCCCTGCCGGCCAGCCTCGAAGCCAAGGTGACCACGAATTTCGAGGAATTGCAGACAGACAACGCACAGCTTCGCCTGGGCAATATAGATGCCAGCGGCGAGGTACAGGTCCGCTTCGCCCAAATTCCGGCCTTCGACCTCCGCCTGAACATGCCGCAACTCGACCTCGCATCCTGGGTGGCGCGGCTGGACGGACGAGGTCAGAGCCTGTTGCAGGACATTCTAGGCCGTCAACTTGATGGCCGGCTACGCCTCAGGGCCGATAGTGCACGCTTCATGGGGGATCTGATACAGGACCTGCGCCTGGACGCGACCCTGGCCCCCGGTGCGGCGCTGGTCGAACGCCTGGAAGCCTCAGCCCCGGGAGGCAGCAGCCTTCAACTGACCGGGACTCTCTCTCCAGGCGCACAAGCTCTGGAGTTCGAAGGCAACCTCGAGGGGCAAACCGGCAATCTGAGGGATTTCCTGACGTGGTTGGACATGGACACAGGCCACATTCCGGGCGAACGCCTGCGCCATGCCGACGTGGCCACGGCCTTCCAGTACAGCCACGATCTGCTGCAGTTCACAGACCTGGAACTGAACCTGGATGTCAGTCGCCTGACCGGAGGCCTCGCTATCGCCCTGAGAGAACGGCCGGGTCTGGGCCTCGGACTTGAAATCGATCGCCTGAACCTGGACGGATACCTGCCGCGTGACAGCGACACCCCTGAGGAAAAGGCGAAACGCCTGCGCCAGGACGCGACGGCCCTGGGCGCCCTGCTAAACCGTTTCGACGCCAACCTCGACCTGCACGCCGAGCGCCTGACCTATCTGGGAGAACGACTGTCCGACCTGCGGATCAGTGGGCAGCTTCAGGGTGGAAAACTCACCCTGGAGCAACTGCGGATCGGAAACCTGGCCGGTCTGGGCGCCAGTCTCAGCGGCCGCCTGGATAATCTCGCAGAGGTTCCGCACCTTTCGGATACGCAGTTCGAGCTGGAGCTCGTACGACCGGAACAGCTGGCCGACACGCTTGACCTGCCATTTCCCAGCTATTTCGGGCGGCTTGGGGAGATCACGGCCAACGGCATTCTGGACGGCCCTCTCAACGAACTTTCCATCAACAGCGACATGGCCATGGGCGCGGCCTCCCTCTTCTTCTCGGCGCAGCTTTCCAGCGGCACAGACGCTCGGGCGCTGTCGAACGGAAAACTCGACCTGTCGGGCCTGACAGGCCGGCAGCTGGGCGACTGGCTGGGCCTTGCCGCCGACAATCCGGTACGCCGGTTGCCGGAACTCCATGCCGCCAGCAACTTTTCCCTGGAAGAGGGAACCTGGCAGTACGACACCCGATTGGAAAGCGAGAGCGCCAGACTGCACCTGGAAGGCACGACGGAGGACATCGACATCGGCTATCCTGTTACCGCCTTCCGCTTCGAGTTCATGCATCCGGAGAACGCGGCGGTTCTTCCCCGGCTTATGGACCGCAATGGCGAACAGCTTCCCGGGGTCGAGGCCAGGGGACAGGCCGAGGCATCTCCCCGCGCCATCGAGCTGGGTGAAAGCGAGCTCTTGCTGAGCGAAGATAGCCTGGATATGGGCGGAGAATTGGTCTTCTCGGGCCGTCGGCCGGAAATCAACCTGTCCCTGCAGGGGGACAGGTTGGACCTGGCTTCGCTGCAGGCCTTCCTGCCGCCGGCCCGCGCCGAAGCGCCCGAGAGTTCCGAGTGGCCCGAAGCACCTCTGCCACTGGGATTCCTGCGCGGCTACCAGGGTCGGCTCGACCTGAACCTGCAGCGCCTCGAAACCTCCTGGCAACCACTTGAAAACCTGGGCCTGTCCGCTGGACTGGCCGACAACCGCCTGCAGTTCGAAGAGTTGTCGGCCGAAGTCCTGGGTGGCCGTTTTTCGGCTACAGGCAGCCTGCTGGCCGATTCCACAGGAAATTACGGTGTCGATCTGGACGGCAATCTTGCCGAGGCCTCGGCCGGATCCCTTTCGTCGCCGCTGTTTGGCAGCACCCCTCTGGAAGGCAGGCTCGATCTGCCCTTCTCACTTTCCACGGACGGCGAATCCATCACCCGCATGCTGCGCAACCTGGAGGGCAGCGTCGATCTCTCGGGTCGCCTCCAGTTTCCCGCAGGCGACCAGGAGGCCGGAATGCCGACTGGCGTAGGCGAAACCACCCCCGATACCCTCTTCGCCCTCCTCGACTATCCCGCGGAAGCCGCCGGCAACCTGCAGATAGAGTCCGGCCGACTGACGAGCCAGGACCTGAAGCTGAGCGGTGCGAGACGGCAACTCGTTTTCAGGGGGATGCTGGCCGACCTGCCGCGCCGGCAAATCCGGACCACCGCGGAACTGTTCGAAGAGAACCAAGACACGCCCCAAGCGATCATGGACATCGTCGGCCCGCTGGGCGATCCCGCGTTCCGCTGGCAAAGGTTCGGACGCAGTCTGAGCCAGTCGATCCCACAGAATGCCCAGGCATCGGAACAAACCGGTTGGCCGGCCACGCAATAGCCTCCCGACGGGATAACGTTACGGCACACGATCCAGCTGCGCACAAAGACGGCGGACCACATAGACGCGCAGGGCCGAGGACAGCCCGACCCCGGGACGGCTGGAGGCATCGGCATTGGCCTCTGCCTCGCCTTCCAGCCGTTGCCGGTCGATGCGCGCGATCAGAGCCGCCAGGGAAAGGCCATCCTCCTCCGCGGCCTGCCTGAGCAGCTGCCAGAAGATATCCTCAAGCGATATGGACGTTCGGTGACCGGCCAGGGTCACCGAGCGCTTGCGGATTCCGCCATCGCCTTTCATGTCCGGGCCCTCTCGGCCTCTTTGCGGATCAGGCCTTGCGCGGTCCGATCATGTTCTCGGGCCGCACCCACTCATCGAACTGCTCGGCCGTCATCATGTCCAGCTCGACGGCGGCCTCCTTCAGGGTCTTGTTCTCGGCATAGGCCTTCTTGGCAACCTTGGCCGCATTGTCGTAGCCGATGTGCGGATTCAGGGCGGTGACCAGCATAAGGGACTGGTACATCAGGTCCTCGATGCGCTTTTCGTCTGCCTCGATGCCGGCAATGCAGTTGTCCAGGAAGGACTCCGCGCCGTCTCCGATCAGTTGCGCCGACTGCAACAGGCTGTAGATCAGGACCGGCTTGAAGACGTTCAGTTCGAAGTGACCATTGGAGCCCGCGACGCTGGCCGTCGTATGATTGCCCATGACCTGGGCACAGACCATGGTCAGGGCCTCGGCCTGGGTCGGGTTCACCTTGCCCGGCATGATGGAGGAACCTGGCTCATTGGCCGGCAGCAGCAATTCGGCAAAGCCGCAGCGTGGGCCGGAGCCGAGCATGCGGATGTCATTGGCAATCTTCATCAGCGAAACCGCGGCCGAGTTGAGCGCCCCGGAGGCCTCGACCACTGCGTCGTGCGCGGCCAGGGCTTCAAACTTGTTGGCCGCCGTGACGAAGGGCTTGCCGGTAATGGAGGCGACTTCTGCGGCAAAGGCTTCGGCGAAGCCATCCAGGGAATTGAGACCCGTACCAACGGCCGTGCCGCCCTGAGCCAGTTCGAGCAACCGCGCACGCGTCCCCTCGATCCGCGCAATCGCGTACTTCACCTGCTGTGCATAACCGGAAAATTCCTGTCCCAGGGTCAACGGCGTGGCATCCATCAAATGGGTGCGGCCGATCTTGATGATTTTCTCGAACGCCTTCGACTTGGCCTCCAGGCCTTCCTGCAGGCGGCGCAGCTTGGGCAGCGTGGTTTCCTCCAGAACCAGCACGGCGGCAATATGCATAACCGTCGGGAAGGAATCGTTGGAGGACTGGCCCATGTTCACGTGATCGTTTGGATGCACCGGCTCCTTGCCACCGCGCTTGCCGGTCAGGATTTCGTTGGCCCGCCCGGCAATCACCTCGTTGCTGTTCATGTTGGTCTGCGTGCCCGAGCCCGTCTGCCAGACCACCAGCGGGAAGTGGTCCATCAGCTTGCCGGCCGCGACCTCCTCGGCCGCCTGGCAGAGCGCCTCGCCGATCTTCGCATCCAGGACGCCCAGCTTCATGTTGGTGCGCGCGGCTGCCAGCTTCTGGATTCCGAAGGCACGGACGACACCCTCCGGCATCGTCTCGCCTCCGATCCGGAAATTCTGCAGCGAACGCTGCGTCTGCGCGCCCCAGTAGCGATCAGCCGGAACGGTTAGTTCGCCCATGGAATCGGTTTCGATACGGGTTTCTTCGCCAGCGGACATGTGCATTTCTCCGAATTGTCGGCAGTCAGGTTTCGCGCCGTTTTACCACGTTGCTGCCGAGCAGCAATGCCCGCGGCGGAAAGGCGGTCCTATTCCACCGTCACGCTCTTGGCCAGGTTGCGCGGCTGGTCGACGTCCGTGCCCTTGATGGAGGCCGTGTGATACGCCAGCAGCTGCAGCGGCAGGGCGTAGAGGATCGGAGCCACGAAGGGGGAGACCTCCGGCACCTCGACGGCATGGGTCACACCTTCGCCGATGGCTTCGATGCCCTGGCTGTCGGAGATCAGGACGACGCGCCCACCACGCGCGATCACCTCCTGGATGTTCCCGGCCGTCTTGTCGAACAGCGGCCCACTCGGCGCACAGACGACGATGGGGACATGTTCGTCGATCAGCGCCATGGCGCCGTGCTTCAGTTCGCCGGCGGCATAGCCCTCGGCATGCAGGTAACTGATTTCCTTGAACTTGAGCGCACCCTCCAGGGCCAGGGGATACATGCTGCCGCGACCCATGTAGAGGATGTCGCTGGCATCCGCCATCTCGTTTGCGATGTCGATCAGCTGGGCCTCGCGCTCCAGGAAATACGAGGCCTGGGCCGGCACCTCGATCAGGGCCGAGGTCAGCTCGGCCTCCCGTTCGCTCGACAGGCTGCCGCGCGCACGTCCCGCCGCCAGGGCCAGACAGGCCAGGACCACCAGCTGCGTGGTGAAGGCCTTGGTCGACGCCACGCCGATCTCCGGCCCCGCCAACGTTTGCAAGGCCACGTCGGACTCCCGCGCGATGGCGCTTTCCGGCTGATTGACGATGGACAGGATGTGCTGCTTCTCCTGGCGCGTATAGCGCAGGGCCGAGAGGGTATCGATGGTCTCGCCCGACTGGGAGATGAACAGCGCGGCCCCGTTCTCCGGCAACGGCGCCTCGCGATAGCGGAACTCGCTGGCGATATCGATATCCATGGGCAGGCGGGCCATCTGTTCGAACCAGTACTTCCCGATCAGGCCGGCATAATAGGCCGTGCCGCAGGCACTGGCCGTCAGGCGCGGAATCTGCGCAAAGTCGAAGGGCATCTCCGGCAGGGTGACCCTGCGGCTCAGCGGATCCACATAGCTCTGCAGCGTATCGCCGATGACCACCGGCTGCTCGAAGATCTCCTTCTGCATGAAATGACGGTACGAGCCCTTGCCGATCATCGCTCCCGACATCACGGTGCGTGTGACCGGGCGATCGACCGGGCGATCCTCCTGGTCATAGATCTTCGCCTCGTCCTTGTGAAGGACGACCCAGTCGCCTTCCTCCAGGAAGCATATCCGATCGGTCAGCGGCGCCAGCGCCAGGGAGTCGGAGCCCAGGTAGAGCTCGCCATCGCCATAGCCCAGGGCCAGCGGACTGCCACGCCGCGCCCCGATCATCAGGTCGTGGCGTCCGGCGAAGATGATGGCCAGGGCAAAGGCCCCGTGCAGCCGCTTAAGGGTTGCAGCCACAGCCTCTTCCGGACTCTTCTGGCTATTCAGGTAGTCGGTGACCAGATGTACCACAACTTCGGTATCGGTCTCCGTTTCGAAACTGTGGCCGGCGGCTTCGAGCTCCTTCCTGAGTGCACGAAAGTTTTCGATGATGCCGTTGTGCACCACAGCGACCTCGGTGTTGGCATGGGGATGCGCATTGCTCTCCGTCGGGCGGCCGTGCGTGGCCCAGCGGGTATGGCCAATACCCACCGTGCCCCCCAGAGGCTGCTCATCGATCACCCCTTCCAGGTTGACGATCTTGCCCTCGGCGCGCCGGCGATCGATGCGCCCGTTCAGCAGTGTGGCCACCCCAGCGGAGTCGTAGCCGCGGTATTCCAGCCGCTTCAGCGCATCCATCAGCAACGGCGTGACCGCCTTGTTCCCCAGAATGCCGATAATACCGCACATCAGGATGTCTCCTTGTCATTCCTGCGCATCTCGCGAAAACGCCGTGCCGCCTCGGGTCGGTTGATCTGCTCCGCGCGCGAGAGGGCCAGCGAGTCCTGCGGCACATCCTTTGTGATGGTCGAACCGGCACCGACGATGCTGTCGGCCCCGATCCGCACCGGCGCCACCAGTGCTGAGTTGGAGCCTATGAAGGCGCCTTCGCCGATCTCGCAGCGGTGCTTTCCATAGCCGTCGTAGTTGCAGGTGATGGTGCCGGCTCCGATGTTGGCGCCCTCCCCGACGGTGGTATCGCCCAGATAGGTCAGATGATTGGCCTTGGCCCCAGCGCCCAGGCGGGTGGCCTTGATCTCCACGAAATTGCCGACCCGTGCCTTCGGGCCGATCTCGCTGCCCGGGCGCACCCGTGCAAAGGGCCCGACACGTGCACCTTCTGCTATCTCGGCGCCTTCCAGATGCGAAAAGCTGAATATCTCGGCGCCCGTCGCCACCCGGACTCCGGCTCCGAACACCACGCTCGGGTGTACCACCACATCGGCAGCGATCTCCGTGTCATGGTGAAACCAGACCGTATCCGGGTCGATCAGGGTCACGCCCTGCTCCATGGCCCGGCGGCGCAATCGCTCCTGCATCAAGCGTTCGGCCAGGGCCAGTTCAGACCGCGAATTCACCCCGGTGACTTCCTCGGCCCCGCATTCGAGACTCCGCGAGCTGCAGCCGGCTTTGCGCGCCACGCTGATGAGGGCGGTCAGGTAGTACTCTCCCTTGGCGTTCCTGTTGTCGATCTGCCCAAGGAACGCAAGAAGCCGCCCCGCATCGCCGAGCAGGTATCCCGCCCAGCAGAGATCGATCCTGCGCTGGTCTTCGGTGGCATCCTTCTCCTCGACAATGGCCTCCACCTCACCGTTCTCGGCCAGCAATAGCCGCCCGTAGCCAGTCGGGCTCGGCGGCCGGAAGCCCAGCCAGACGAAGTCCGCGCCCGTCTCCTGTCGCCTTTGCTGCAGACCTTGCAGGGTTTCGGGTGTGATGAGAGGTCCATCCCCATAGAGAATCAGAAGCTCGTCGCCGTCTTTCACATCCTGCAACACTGAGGCGGCTGCCTTTACGGCATCGGCCGTGCCGAGGCGCTCCTGCTGAATCGCCACGGGCCAGGGCGCAACCGCCTGCTCGACCTCGGGCATGTCCGGGCCGATCACGACGACAACCCGCTTGGGTGAAAGCGCTTCGGCGGCCTTCAGGACATGATGCACCATGGGCAGCCCGGCGACCTCGTGCAGGACTTTCGGGCGGGACGAGCGCATGCGTGTCCCCAGGCCGGCCGCCAACACCACGACGTTGAGTGAGTCCCCCCGGGTCATGCGCGAACTCCTGCTGCTCTCCCCTGCACGATCATCCCTGCAGGCTTAGCGCGTTGACAGGTTTCAGACAATCGCAAGTCTTTGTGTCGAAACAGGGAGCAAAATCGGGCGCTTGGGTCACATCCGCGGATCCGGCAAGAATGATGCTCACATAAAGGCTCTCTTAACATATTTCCCCTATCGTCCTGCCCGACAACGCTTTTTACGCGTTCTCAGAACCTGCAGACAAAGTGCTTCGGCCAGGAGTTGCCATAATGTCGGACGATCCGTCTCTCGACACACGCCTTGATTTTTTCCAGATCGACAAGACAACGAAAGCAGCGCTGCGCGACATCAAGCCGATCATCGAGTCCGCACTGCCGCGCATCATGAGCGCCTTCTACAGCCACCTGGCACAGTATGACGAGACGAATCGACTTTTCAGCTCCGACGAGTCCCGCGAACGGGCGAAGAAGCTTCAAGTCAAGCACTGGCAGCAGATTCTCTCGGCGGAGTTCAACCAGGACTACTATGACTCGGCGCGCCGCATCGGCGAAGCTCACGCCCGCATCGGCCTCACTCCGGCCTGGTACATCGGCGGTTACAGCTTTCTCTGCGCCCGCTTCCTGCAGGTGATCAGCGAACACTTCAGCGGGCGCTGGCATGCCCGGGGACTGAGCGAACGGCGCAGTGCCGCACTACAGGCCATCAACAAGACTTCACTGCTGGACATGGATCTGGCCATTTCCGTCTACTCCGAGGTCCTGCGCGAGGAGAAGAGGCAGACGATCGACGGCCTCGCTGAAGGCCTTGAAACCAGTATCGGTCAGCTGGGCACCTCCATTTCCTCGGAAGCCGGGCGGATTTACGAGAACGCCCAGTCTTTGTCCCAGATCGCGGAGAACACCAACACACAGGCCCTGTCGGTAAGCTCTGCCTCGCGGCAGGCCAGCACCAGCGTGCAGACCGTGGCCTCGGCAGCAGATCAGCTCTCCAGCTCGATCCAGGAGATCAACCAGCAGCTGGAATCCTCCAACCGCATGGCACGTGAAGCCGTTCAGGAGGCCGAGCAGACAAACTCCACCGTGACAACTCTTTCGGCTGCGGCGGAGAAGATCGGCAACGTGGTGAAGCTGATCCAGGACATTGCCGAGCAGACGAACCTGCTGGCACTGAACGCCACCATCGAAGCGGCGCGGGCCGGCGAGGCCGGCAAGGGCTTCGCCGTGGTGGCCAGTGAGGTAAAGAACCTGGCCAACCAGACCGCCAAGGCCACCGAGGAGATCTCGCAGCAGATCTCGGAGATGCAGGGGGTTACCGGAGAGGCTGTCGACGCCATCCGCAAGATCGGCGAGCGCATCACCGGCATCGACGAGATGATCTCCTCCATCGCCTCGGCAGCGGAGGAGCAGGGAGCGGCGACGTCAGAAATCTCTCGCAGCGTCAATGAGGCAGCCAGCGGCACCCAGCAGGTGGACGAAATCATTTCCGAGGTTCAGCAGGGCGCCGAGCAGACGGGCTGCATGGGCAGCGATGTCCTGCAGGCAACGGAAGGTCTTACCCAGCAAGCCAACAGGCTGCGTGACGAGGTCCAGGGCTTTCTCGATAAGATGCGCGCCGCCTGAAGCAGCCAGCGACAAGGGATCGGTCAGGCCTGACCGTGAAAACGGCACGCACAGGTAGGCGTGCCGTTTTCTTTATTTGCTCTGATGAAATGGAACCGTCAGGACGAGGAGCGGGTGTAGTCCTCGATGATCTTGCTCAGGGAGCGACGCAGTTCGGGCGAAGCCCCCAGGCAGAACCCGGCGACAACTCCTGCAAAGACTCTTTCCCACGGCCGCCCAGGCAGGGGCAGGCCCTTGAAAGACGTCTCCTTGCCAAGCGGTAGGCCGCTGGTTGGATCCACTGCCGGCTGCTGTCGCCGAGGGGGTGTCGAGCGGCGCAGAACCAGGCAGGCAATTCCTGCCAGAACAGCTGCACAGAGAAGCACAACGCCCCCGGTAACAGCAGCAGCCGAGGCGGCATCCATGACCTCCTCGAGGCGCAGATAGAGCGCGAAAGCGCCCCATACCGCTGCGCCGACCAAGGCCAGCACGGCCAAGCTTACCAGGAACAATGCGGCCGCAAATCGCGCCGCAAGGCTGCGCAGTTCATTCATCAAGGTTCCGCCCCCCGTTCGACTGCTTCAGGACTTCTGAAGTCTCAGCGCCTGTCGAGCAGCTTGCCGAGCAGGAAGCCGACGCCGAAGGCGGTGGCCAGACTGGCCAGTGGATGCTGCTCCACCTGATGGTGGACATTGTCCACACTTGCCTTCCCATAGTCGGATGCATATCCGGAAATGCGGTTCAGCTCACTGCGCAAGCGGTTGATCTCCGCGCGTGTCTCGTCCGACGCGGCCTTGGCCCCCGCACCGGCGGTCTTGCTTACCTGTTCGCTCAGCTTTCCGAGATCCTTGCGGAGATTATCCAGTTCCTCCTTCAGGTTCTCGTTTTCCTTATCCACGCTCTGATTTGCCACGGTATTGTCCTTTCCGTTTGTGGTTCAGGGCTTTGCAACTCCTATGATGTAGGGATGATACCCGGCATTCTCCATCCCCCTCATGGAATTTGCCTGTCAGGGAATGACCGCGGCCGCGCCCGCAAGTCCACTGATGATCGCGATGAGGAACAGAACCAGGAAGATGAAGAATAGTATCTTGGCGATTCCAGCTGCTGCACTTGCAATGCCACCGAACCCAAAGACGGCGGCAATAATGGCAACGACAAAGAACACCACTGCCCATTCCAGCATTATCTTTTCCTTTTCCAGAGTTTTCCGAGAACGCTCAATGAGCGATCTTTCGGCAATTGGCCTTGTTCTTTTCTGGAATCAAGATAAAGAGGCTAGGTCAAAAATGGTACGCGGGAAGTCTTCCGGATTTGAAAAAGGCCCGGTCGCAACAGGACCCGGCCTTCTTCGACAAACCGTCGTGCCGTCTCTTCCAGGCAAGACTGGGGCAATATCCTTGACGGCTCAGTAATGAATAAGCGTGTAGTCGTAGCGCACGCCGCTTGTCACTTCGATGGTATGCTTGATCCGTTCGCCATCATTTTCCGCATGGACGATATACCAGCCTGCCGGCAGAACCAGGAAGGGCTTGATGCCCGTTTCTTCATAGACAACCTTGCGATTGCCGTTGCTGTTCTTGCCATAGGTCATGATCGTCCACTTGATGGGCTTGTTGACCGATGGCTGGCCCACGCCGCGAATGACGTCCAGGGTGATCTCTCCGGCATCCAGGTTGACCACATGACGTCCCCCGTCTTCGCCGATCTCGACCTTCTGTTCGCGCGTGGTCGCGCCATAGACGGTGGTCAGGATGTATTCACCCGGGGGAGCATCCAGAATCGCCTGGCCACCCGTGTCGGAATCCTCGAGCTTGCGATCGCCGCGTCTGTTCGTGCTGTGCAGGCTGAAGGAAACATCCTTGGAGATGGCGCCGGCGCCCTCCATGATCACCGCATGAACCTCGAGACCCGGTCCCTCGGTCTTGGCTGCGGTCTGGGTTGCATCCTCAGCCACCGCAGCAGAGGCCAAAGCCAGCCAGGCGCCCCCGATCATCGCGAATGCAACTGTCCTGATATGTCCTGCCATAGAAGCCCCCTTCTTGACCTGCCATATCAGTACACGCAACCCGTGACGGACGCAACGCCTGATCAATGTCGCAGCAGAGATGACTCAGCCCGGCCGGATGGTCAGAAAAGCCCCTCGATCCGCCCTTCCGGATCCAGCCGGATGTTGTTGGCCGCCGGGGTACGGGGCAGACCCGGCATGGTCATGATATCCCCGCAGACGGCAACCACGAATTCCGCGCCGGCCGACAGGCGCACCTCGCGAATCGTGACGGAGTGTCCTGAAGGCGCTCCCTTGAGATTGCCGTCGGTGGAGAAGGAATACTGCGTCTTGGCCATGCAGATCGGCAGGTGGCCGTAGCCCGTCTCCTGCAGTTCCTTGATGCGGTTGCGCACGGTCTTGTCCGCTTGGATATCATGCGCTCCGTAGAGGTGAGTGGCGATGGTGTGGATCTTGTCCCATAGCGGCATCTCGTCGTCGTAAAGCGGAGCAAACTGGTCGACGCCGCTTTCCACCAGCTCGACGACATGGCGCGCCAGTTCCTGAGTGCCCTGCGAGCCCTCGGCCCAGTGGGTGCAGAGAATGGCCTTGGCGCCCAGCTCCTGTGCAACCGACTGCACCGCCTCCACTTCGGCGTCGGTGTCCGTGACGAAGCGGTTGATGGCCACGACGGCCGGCACACCGAAGGCTTTCACGTTGCGAATATGCCGCGCCAGGTTCGAGCAGCCTTTCTTGACGGCCTCGACATTCTCCTTGCCCAGGTCGTCCTTGGCCACGCCGCCGTGCATCTTGAGCGCACGCACCGTCGCCACGATGACGGCCGCACTGGGCTTGAGGCCGGCCTTGCGGCACTTGATGTCGAAGAATTTCTCAGCCCCCAGATCGGCCCCGAAGCCAGCCTCGGTCACAACGTAGTCGGCCAGCTTGAGCGCTGTCCTAGTCGCAATCACGGAGTTGCAGCCATGAGCAATGTTGGCAAAGGGACCGCCGTGAATGAAGGCCGGGTTGTTTTCCAGCGTCTGCACCAGGTTCGGTGCGATGGCGTCGCGCAACAGTACGGCCATCGGCCCTTCGGCCTGCAGGTCACGTGCCAGCACCGGCTTCTTGTCGCGGGTATAGGCAACGACAATCTTGCCCAGGCGTTCCGTCAGGTCTTCCAGATCGCTGGCCAGGCAGAAGATGGCCATGACCTCGGACGCAACCACGATGTCGAAGCCGTCCTCGCGCGAGAAACCGTTGGCCGCACCGCCCAGTGAGGATACGATCTGACGCAGCGAACGGTCGTTCATGTCGACGACGCGCCGCCAGGCAACCCGCCGGCTGTCGATGCCCAGTTCGTTGCCCCAGTAGATATGGTTGTCGATCAGGGCCGAAAGCAGGTTGTGGGCAATGCCGATGGCGTGGAAGTCGCCCGTGAAGTGCAGGTTGATGTCCTCCATGGGCACGACCTGGGCATAGCCGCCGCCAGCAGCCCCACCCTTCATGCCGAAGCAGGGGCCGAGAGACGGCTCGCGCAGACAGATGGCCGCATTCTTGCCAATGCTGTTCAACCCGTCGCCCAGGCCGACGGTGGTGGTCGTCTTGCCCTCGCCCGCGGGGGTCGGCGTGATGGCGGTCACCAGGATCAGGCGCCCATCGGGCCGGTCTTCAAGGGAGCGAATGAAATCGAAGGAAACCTTTCCCTTGTAGGGACCGTACTGGAGAATCTGTTCCTGCGGGATACCCAGTTTCTCTCCAACCTCGATGATCGGACGGATGGACGCTTCACGCGCAATCTCGATATCACTCTTCGGCATCTGGGTTATCCCTTTCCGGACTCTCTATAATTTCCGGATGGACGCTACCGTTCGGTCTCTGCACTCACTGTTCCAGGATCGACAGCGACAGCGCGAAATGCGCCACGGTTGCATTCATCCCGAGACAGGGGACCTTTCCGCGCGCTGCAGCAGCTGTTCCGCCTCCTTCAGGCCGCGCGGCACGGGAAAGCCGCCGGACGGATCGGGTATATTGGTGCGCAGCACGGTAAAGAAGGCCCGTGTCTCGGGGCCATCCGCAGGCTGCCAGGGTATCAGGCGCCCCTGACGGTCCGTCGGCAGGAAGGACAGGGTCACGGCATCGCGCACATTGCCGCCGATCACGGCGATACGCCCCGTCATGGTGTGGACAACGATATCGCAGTGCATTCCGCGATCACTGCCCATCTCCGCGACTCTCTCCGCCAGGGTGCGGATACGTTGGGAGGCCGGCATGGTCCGGTCAGAGCAGACCAGGTCTCCCACTTGCGGCGCATAATCCGTAATCTCGTACGGTTGGAAGACTGCCTCGCGTCCATAGTGCCGGGCACTGCGAATGGCGGCGTCCACGTAGTTGCGATGGCCTGCGTCCCACTCGAAGTCGGCCAGGTCGATGCCGGCCGAGCGCATGACATAGGAAATGAAGGCGGCCGACCAGGGTTCACCTGCCCATAGCCCTTCCTCGACCCCGCTGCGATAGCGGCGCCGCTGTTCACGGACATAGCCGGCGTATTCCGGACGCACGGCGTTCCAATAAGCCTGGAGATGGGCGAAGACCTGAGGATCGCCTTCCTCATAGCCTTGGCGCAGCTGTTCGGCCTCCGAACCTGTCTGATCCAGGACCGGACGCCCGAACTCCAGCCACTCGCGATAGGCGATGGAGAGAATGCGCTCCTTGGCCTGGGGAGGATAGCTAACGGGGGGATGGCTCTCGGGCTCGGGCGCCGGGCGCGGCCCGGCACAGGCGGCCAGGAAAAGCAACCCGATCAGCATTGGGAGAGCAAGGCGCCTGCCCGAATGCACAGGCAGGCGATAAAGGTACGACAGACTGTGGGAAACGGACACGGGCTTCATCCTCAACAGAGCGGAACAGAGGTGGACACTGCCCCAGCCGAGAGAGGGACGCAACGCCGGGAAAGCCGCATCAAGCGTCCGCCAGGAGCCCCCCGAGACGCTGCCGGCCGGCGGAGGAAAGGGGATCCAGCGCCAGCACGCGGGCGAGCCCGAAGCCGGCACAGCCTCTCTCGACCGGCTTCCTGTCCTGGGCGGACAGCTGCGTGAAGAGAGCCAGGCTGCCGCCTGGCCAGCGGCCGGCGCAAGGTTGTCGACGCGAGCGAGGATGCCATATCCTGTACGCGCTGCGCCGTGGTCATCCCAGGTTCGATCCACAGGGTATCCGGCGGGCCTAGCCGGCGCAGCTCTTCCAGTAGGAACCAGTAGTGGGGTGAGCCCAGGACCACGGCATCGGGCTTTGGGGCGACCGGCTCGGAAAAAAGGGCGCCGCTTTCCCGTGCCAGCAGCGCACGATCCATGGACAGTCCCCGAAATCTGCGCTCGGCCAGGCCCGCCAGTCGGCGCGCGCCCACACGAACCACCCTGCAGCCTGCCGCAACCCGCTCGATCCAATCCCGGCGTGCCGGCTGGCGCCGCGTCGTTTCCGTCTCCAGAAGGCCGATGCAGCCCGCCTGCGTCATCTCCACGGCCGTTTCCAGGGCCGGCTGGCACCCCATGATCGGCAGGTCGAAGCGTGCCTGCAGCTGCGGCAGGGCGAGACTGCTGGCCGTGCTGCCGGTAACCAGCACCAGATCGGGCCGTCCTGAGGCCAGCAGAACCTCAAGCAGGGCCGCCAAGCGTTCAACGAGCGCTTCCTCGTTCTGGTCGCTGTGCGGAAAGGCGGCCGTATCGGCCAGGTAGATCACCTCTGCCTGCGGCAATGCCCGGCGTATTTCCTTCAGGACACTGAGTCCGCCGATGCCGGAATCCAGAATCAGCAAGCGGGGATGCGGTGGCGCTGTTTTCAAGAGGCCCGGAGGGTAGAGGTCGTCGCTGTCCCGATCCAGGTATCCATGAAGCCACGCAACCAGTCACCGAGGGGAGCCAGGTGCTTGTCCGTGGCAGCCAGCTGTTGCTCGCGCGACTGCGCGCCCGGCAGCTCGAGCAGATGCGCACCGGCCTCCAGCCAGGAGGCCTGGATATCCCGGGTGATCTCGGGATGGAACTGCAGGCCATAGACGTTCCGGCCATAACGGAAGGCCTGATGCTCGAAGACGGGACCACGCGCCAGGAGCGCACTGTCCGGTGGGGCTTCGAAACCCTGAAGATGCCAGTGATAGACCATGATCTCCTCGGGAATCAGCCCCTGCCCGTCCGGCGTGGGCTCAATGGGAAAGAAGCCGATCTCGGCCTTGTTCTCGGCATGCGGCCCGACCCGTCCGCCCAGGGCATGGGCGATCATCTGCGCTCCGAGACAGATGCCCAGCAAGGGCTTGTCGCTCTTCATCCAGCGGCCGATCCAGTCAATCTCGCGGGCCAGGTAATCCAGCTCTCCGACCTGCTCGACCATCTGGGCCCCGCCATAGATGACGGCGGCATCGTAGTCCTCGATACCTTCTGGCAGCTCGTGCCCGTCTGCGATCCAGCGCGTATCCAGCTCGAAGCCCCTGCTCTGAAGCTCGGCGCTGACGCGATCTTGCCGCTCGCCCGGCATGTGTCTGATTTGTAGGACCTTAGGCTTCATGTGGACATACTCGTAACAGTACGGAAACTGGACTTCACGACAGACCTGCAGTTTGCAGAAGGAGTCCGCAAGAACAAGCGCAGACTGCCCGCATCATGCGAACAACCGCTCTGTGCTGCGGACATGGCACGGCAATGGCACAACAGCCATGGACGCACCCGTTGTGTCGGCCTATTATACCTTCCAATACCGTTGCTGATGTGACCGCCGGAAGAAGCGGCACTACAAGATCGGCGGAGGGCATTTTCGTCAACCTTCACCAGAGGTTCAAATGCCCGAAGTCATGACAGAGAGAGCGAACAAGTCCTCCGGGCGCGTCGCTTTCCAGCTCGAGGAACAGGTCGCGCATCTACTCAGGCGCGCCCATCAACGCGCCTCCTCGCTGTTCATCAACCAGCTCAGCACCCACCATCTGACTCCAACACAGTTCTTCGCCATGGCGCGCCTGCACGAAAAAGGCCGCCTGTCCCAGAATCTTCTGGGACGGGAGACCGCAATGGATCCGGCAACCATACAGGGTGTGATCCAGCGCCTGAATGAAAAGGGCTACATCCGCCGAACCCCCGATCCCATGGACCGGCGCCGGATGGTCCTGGAGCTGACCGAAAGCGGCCAAGGCGTGGTGCAGAGCCTGATCGAGGGGGCGATTCAGGTGAACGACGAAGTGATCGCTCCGCTCGACGATCTCGAGCGAAACGAGTTCATCCGGCTGCTGCACAAGGTTACCTGAGAGGCCGGCTGGAGCAGGTTGTCACGAACGGGGCGGTACGAATGGCCTTCTGCCGCGGGACAGCCTGCTCTTCAAGCCGTCACGTTCGCGCTTGTCGAACAGGCGGTCCGGCAGCGACATGACCCGGGACATGGTCTTGCCGACACGCCCGCCGACCTTCAGCACCTCGTCGATGCGTCGATCGAGAAAGGCCCAGGTGGCCTCGTAACCTTCCGTCCGGTCATTCAGCCAATAGAGGAAAGTCGAGGAATAGACACCGGAGAGCAGGGCCCGTTTGCTGTAGTAATTGTAGTCCGTGGCCGTATCGCCCGCCGCATACCACATGATATCGACTGTCCGCCACACCAGGCGCGAGGCCAGTGCGGCATTGAACGGCAGGGACAGGAAGGCAGCACCCCGGCGCACTGCCTCCTTGTCGGGATCCAGAAGCTCCAGGCGCAGGCGCACCAAGGTCGAAATCTTCTCGCGCACTTTGGCATCCGCGGGCACTTCGGCCTCGAAGCGGCGCAACATTTCGCGATCGATGCGCGCATTGTAGGCCTCGATCAGGTCGCGCCCCGGATCCGGAAAGGCGTTGAGCACCATGACGGGATCCATCCCGAGATCCCGTCCACCTGCGCGCAGGGCCGTCTCGCCCCAGCCATCAAAGGGCACATGCGGCAGGACGGCGTCCAGCAGCTGTTCGCGCAGTGTCTCCAGGCTTTCGTTTGTGGCTTCGTCCGTCACGCGATCGCTCCCTGATGATGAAGTTCCGAGGAATAGATCAGCTTGTGCATACTACGGATATGATGCGGATAAAGCACGCCGTCGAGATGATCGCACTCATGCTGCAGGATTCGCGCCTCGAATCCCTGCGCATCCGTGGTGTGCAAGGCCCCTGTCTCGTCGTAGTAGCGGCATCGCACGGCCCTGTATCGCCAGACCTCGCCCACCAGACCGGGCACGGACAGGCAGGCCTCCCAGCCGGCTTCCAGCTCCTTGCCCAACGGCTCGACCACGGGATTGACCAGAACCCGGAAATCCCCGTGTACTGCCGAGGTGATACTACGGTGACGCCCGGGAATCCGGAAGACCACCAGCCGCAATCCAACGCCCACCTGCGGTGCGGCCAGGCCGCTGCCGCCCTCGCTTTGAAGGGTTTCCTTCATGTCGGCGATCAGTCGGCTCACCTCTGGCGCGGAAATATCCATGATGTCCTCCGCGCGGCGGGCCAGGATCGGATTTCCCATCCGCAGGATCTTGAGAACAGCCATGGCCTGTTGTATGTATGAAATTGTTGCAGTCGTAAAGATGACGACTGTATTGGGCAGATAGGTTCTTTTCACAAGGGCCGAGCCGTGCTAAGGAACCGGCTCCGCAACGAAAAGCGTTGCGGAACGGTGGTTTTTGTTCAAGAGACTAGGAGGTTCGAGCTTCCGTGCAAGTACACGTCCGCGATAACAACGTCGATCAGGCCCTGCGCGCGCTTAAGAAGAAGCTGCAGCGCGAAGGGGTCTTCCGTGAAATGAAGCTGCGTCGCCATTTCGAGAAGCCTTCAGAGAAGCGCAAGCGCGAGCGCGCCGAAGCCGTGCGCCGCCATCGCAAGCTGCTGCGCAAGCGCATGGAGCGCGAAGGCTTCTAGATCTCCCTCTTTCGAGGCTCGAACATTCTTCCGAAAAGCGCAGTCCGGATTTCCGGACTGCGCTTTTCTTGTGTCTTCATGCATCCCGCCGCTAGACCATTGTGTCCCAAAGACCTTGACACATTCTCGTATATGAGAATTATTTCCATATATGAGCGAAAGCCAAATCGATGACCGTCTTGCTGCCCGCCTGAAGCGCCTGCGCCTCGAGCAGGACTGGTCGCTCGATCAACTGGCCGGACAAAGCGGTGTCAGCCGCGCCTCCCTTTCACGCATCGAGAACGGCGAGGTCAGCCCCACTGCGAACATCCTGGGGCGCCTCTGCTCCGCTTACGGTCTGACCCTGTCGCGCCTGATGCACATGGTCGAAGACGCCTATACGCCCCTGATCAGCCGCGCCGAGCAGGAAGTCTGGCGCGACCCGCATGCCGGCTTTCTCAGGCGTACGATCTCTCCACCGGCCCGGCCACTGGCCGGAGAAGCCATCGAGGCGGAAATCCAGGCGGGGCAGACCATCTCCTATGACTCACCCCCACGCGAAGGCCTCGAGCACCATCTCTTCCTGCTCGAAGGCGCGCTGGACATCACGCTCGACGGGCAGACTCACCGGCTGCACGCCGGAGACTGCCTGCGGTATCGGCTGTCGGGGCCGAGTGTGTTCCGCACGGAGCCGGACAGCACGGCCCGATATGTCCTGTTCACGGTATAGGAGCGCGCCCATGCAGGAAACGTCCCCCCTGACCCTGGCCCACCTGACGGGGGAAGAGTTCGCAGCCAATCTCCAGGAGCTGGGCGCTCTGCTGCATGCTTGCGTCCACGACGGCGCGAACATCAACTTCATCCTGCCCTTCAGCCAGGACGATGCGGTCGCCTTCTGGCGCGAGAAGGTCTTGGGCCCGCTACGCGATGAAGATCGCGTCCTGTTGATCGCCAGGACTCTCCAAGGGGCAGGTCAGCCAGGCATTGTCGGTACGGTTCAACTGAACTGCGACATGCCGCCCAACCAGGCCCACAGGGCCGAGATCACCAAGCTGCTGGTCCACCCCGCGCATCGCCGCCGCGGCCTCGCGCGAAAGCTCATGCTCGAGATGGAGGCTCACGCCCGAAAGCTGGGCCGGCACCTGATCACCCTAGACACCACGACCGGCAGCGCCGCCGAATCGCTCTACCTCTCGCTGGGCTACGTCAGGCTCGGCGCCATCCCAGGCTATGCCCGGGATCCGCACGAGGACCGCCTGGATCCCGCCACCATCCTCTACAAGCAGCTCTGAGAGCTGCCTGGCTGCGCTACTTTTCCAGCGCCTTGACGATGTGCTCGCACATCTTCTTGGCGTCATCGAGCAGCATCATGGTCTGGTCCATGTAGAACAGCGGGTTGTCGACGCCGGCATAACCGCTGGACATGGACCGCTTCACGAAGAGCACGTTCTGTGCCTTCTCCACGTCCAGGACCGGCATGCCGTAGATCGGCGAGGACGGATCCGTCTTGGCCGAGGGATTGGTGACGTCGTTCGCCCCGATCACGAAAGCCACATTGGTCTCGCCGAACTCGCGATTGACCTCGTCCATCTCGAAGACCTCGTCATAGGGCACGTTGGCCTCGGCCAGCAGGACGTTCATGTGCCCCGGCATCCGTCCGGCAACGGGATGAATGGCGTACTTCACCTCGACGCCCTCTGCCTTCAGCAGGTCCACCATCTCGCGCAGAGTGTGCTGGGCCTGGGCCACGGCCATGCCATAGCCCGGCACGATCATGACCTTGTCGGCGTTGCGCATCAGGAAGGCCGCGTCCTCTGCTGAGCCCTGGCGATAGGTGCGGTCCGTATCGTCCGCACCGGCGGCTGCGGATTCGCCGCCGAACCCGCCGAGAATCACCGAGATGAACGAGCGGTTCATGCCCTTGCACATGATGTAGCTGAGGATGGCACCCGCCGCACCCACGAGAGCGCCGGTGATGATCAGCAGGTTGTTCTCCAGCGTGAAGCCGATGCCGCAGGCCGCCCAACCGGAATAGGAGTTGAGCATGGAGATCACCACCGGCATGTCGGCCCCGCCGATGGGAATGATAATCAGGATACCCAGCGCCAGCGTTACAAGGATGATCAGCCAGAACGGCAGGCTTGCCTGGGTCGTGCAGACCCAGACGACCAGCGCCACGGTCAGGATGCCCAGCGCCAGGTTCAGCCAGTGTTGCATCGGGAAGGTCACCGGCTTGCCGCTGACCAGTCCCTGAAGCTTGCCGAAGGCCACGATGGAGCCGGTGAAGGTGATGGCGCCGATGGCCGTGCCGATGGACATCTCGATCAGGGAACTGACCTTGATGTCGCCCGGCGATCCGATGCCGTAGGCCGCGGGATCGTAGAAGGCGGCCAGGGCCACCAGCACCGCGGCCAGGCCGACCAGGGAGTGAAAGGCGGCCACAAGCTGCGGCAGGGCCGTCATCTGGATGCGCAGCGCGATCACCGTACCGATCGTCCCGCCGACGGCCACGCCGGCCAGGATCAGCAGGTAGTTCACCTCCGGCACCACGAACAGAGTGGTCAGCACCGCGATGGCCATGCCGACCATCCCGAAGCGCAGGCCGTTGCGGCTGGTTTCGGGATGCGACAGGCCGCGCAGCGCCAGAATGAAGCAGACCGAGGCCACGAGATACAGCAGGGCGGCGAAATCCTTGTCCATTGTCCTGTCCCCCGCTTATTTCTGTTTCTTCTTGAACATGGACAGCATGCGGTAGGTCACGATGAACCCCCCGAAGATATTCACGCTGGCCAGAACGACGGCGATGAAGCCCATGATTTCGCTGAAACCGTAGTCCCCGGTCCCGGCGGCAATCAGGGCGCCGACGACAATCACCGAGGAGATGGCATTGGTAATGCCCATGAGCGGCGAGTGAAGGGCCGGCGTCACCCGCCAAACGACGTGGTAGCCGACGAAGACCGCCAGCACGAAGACCGTCAGCCCGACGACGAGGACAGAGGTCTCGCTGCCACCGGCTGTGGTCTCCACTGCCGCACGGCTGGCATCCTGGCCCAGGGCCGCGATCTCCTTGGATAGCTCGTTCGCGCGATTGGCCAGGTCCATCGCGCGGTCGACCAGTGCCTGCTCAGCCATTGCCGTTCCCCTTTTCCGAAGCCTTCTCCGTCGATGAGGTTGTCTCCGTCTCTTCCGCCCTGCCTGTCAGTCTGGAATGCACGAGCGCGCCATCCCGGCTGAGCAGGGTGCCTTTGACGACCTCGTCTTCCCAGTCGACTTTCAGGGCCTTGCTCTCCTTGTCATAGAGCAGCGACAGGAAGTTGAAGAGATTGTTGGCGTAGAGCATCGAGGCATCGGCCGCGAGGCGTGAGGGCACGTTCTGATACCCGATGATCTTCACGCCGTGTTTGGTCGCCATCTTTCCGGGCTGGGTGAGTGCGCAGTTGCCGCCGCCCTCGGCCGCCAGGTCGAAGATCACGGAGCCGGGTCGCATGGACTTGACCATGTCCTCGTCGATCAGGCGCGGAGCCGGGCGCCCGGGAATCTGGGCCGTGGTGATCACCATGTCCATGTCGGCAATGGATTCGGAGATCAGTTCCGCCTGCTTCTTCTTGTAGGCATCCGACATTTCCTTGGCATAACCGCCAGCCGTCTCGGCCGCCTTGAACTCCTCGTCCTCGACCGCCACGAACTCGGCGCCCAGGGATTCCACCTGTTCCTTGGCCGCCGGTCGAACGTCCGTGGCATAGACCCGTCCCCCCAGGCGACGTGCCGTGGCGATGGCCTGCAGGCCGGCCACGCCGGCCCCCATAACCATGATCTTGGCCGGATTTATGCGGCCGGCGGGCGTCATCATCATCGGCAGGGCCCGGCCATATTCGGCGGCCGCGTCGATCACGGCCTTGTAACCGGCCAAGTTGGCCTGGGAAGAGAGCGTGTCCATGGCCTGGGCCCGGCTGATGCGCGGCAGGAACTCCAGGGCAAACACGGTCAAACCCTGCTTTGCCAGGGCCTCCAGTTTCTTGGTTTCCTGATAGGGGTTCATCTGACCGATCACCAGCGTGCCCTTCGGGCAGTCGCCGACTTCATCGGCCTCGGGCCGGGCGACTCGCAGCACGACATCGGCATCGGCCAACAGGGTTTTCGCGGACTTGGAAATCTCGGCGCCGGCCTCCTTGTAGGCCGCGTCGGAAAAGCTGGCACCGTTGCCCGCTCCGCTTTCCACGGCCACTGTCATTCCCAGCGACACCATCTTCTTGACGCTGTCCGGCGAAGCGGAGACACGCGCTTCCCCTGTCTGCCGCTCCTTGGCAATCGCGACTTTCATCTCTTGCCCCCCTGTTGACTGGGCCGAAGGATACTCGGCGCCCAATAGGTTCGCGAGACAGCATGCCGTTCCTGTAGAGGCAGTACAAGGGTCTGCTGTGACTGGCAAAGCGGGACGGACACCCCGTCACCTATGGCAGGTGCCCGGAAAAATGCTACATAGGAGAGTGGAGCAGTGCTGCCGGATGGCAAGCGGCCATACGGCAGCACTGCATGATTCCCATGGAGGGTCGACGGCGCCATGATCAATGCTATCCGCCTTCTCGTCACCGGTTTCCTGGGGGTATTCCTCCTGGTTCCGGCCGCCTTTTCCCAGGAAACACATACCTCGGAACAGGCCACTTTCCAGGTCGAGACCTTTGCCAAGGGCCTCGAGCGCCCCTGGGCCATGGCTTTTCTGCCGGACGGACGCATGCTGGTCACCGAGCGACCGGGACAGCTGCGCCTCGTGGATGCCGACGGCAACCTGCGATCGGAGCCCGTGCCCGGCGTTCCCGAGGTTGCAGCCCGCGGTCAGGGTGGACTTCTGGACATCGTCCTGCACCCCGATTTCGAGAACAACCGGCTGATCTATCTAAGTCATTCGATCTTCGGCGAAGACGGCATGACCACCGCGGTCAGCCGCGCCCGCTTCCAGGACGACCGCCTGGAAGACCTGGAGCGGATCTTCACGGCGAAACCCTTCTCGGGCACGACCCGGCATTTCGGCTCGCGCCTGGCCTTCGACCGAGAGGGCTATCTCTTCATCACCGTCGGCGATCGGGGCGAGATGGATCGGGCCCAGGACATCAACGACCATGCAGGATCGCTGATCCGCCTGCATGACGACGGCAGCATCCCCGAGGGCAATCCCTTCGTCGGACAGGAGGATGCCAAGCCCGAGATATACTCCTATGGCCATCGCAACCCCCAGGGCCTCGCCTTGCATCCCGAGACCGGCGTGCTCTGGGAGCACGAGCACGGTCCCCGGGGCGGCGACGAGGTCAACATCCCGCGCAAGGGCCTGAACTACGGCTGGCCTGTCATCACTTACGGCATGGCCTACACCGGCGGCACCATCGGCGAAGGCACCCACAAGGAAGGCATGGAACAGCCCCTGCTGCACTGGACGCCCTCCATCGCTCCCTGTGGCATGGCCTTCTATGACGGCGAACGGTTCGAGGAGTGGCAAGGCGATCTCTTTGTCGGGGCCCTTGCCATGACACATCTGACCCGCCTGGAAGTCGAGGGCCAGGAGATCGTGGGCGAGGAGCGGCTGCTCGAGGATCGCGGCCAGCGGATCCGGGATGTCGCCAACGGCCCGGACGGATACCTCTATGTCGCGATCGACGCCTCCGATGCCGAGATCCTGAGGCTGGTTCCGGCCGAATGACCCGCCGGACAGCTGACAGCTGGAAACTTTCCCTTGTCGGGGAACCGGGGTGCTGAATACCTTTAAGGACAGGAAAGGTAGCCTGTGAATGGCGGAGAGCAGTGTGACAGCCCCCTTGGACGACGATCTTCTGGAACTCTACAGCACGCGTTTGAAGGAACTCACGCGTGACGTCGAAGGCGATCACCGTCTCGAAGGGCCGGATGTAAGCGTGGACCGGCGCAGCCCGATCTGCGGCAGCACCATGACCCTCGACCTCTCGGCCGAGGGAGAGAGGGTGACCGGGATCGGCTATGCCGTGCGTGCCTGTTCGCTGGGCCAGCTCGGAACCGCCGTGCTTGCCCGACACCTGCCGGGCAAGTCGTTTGCCGAGGCCGAGCAGGTGAGCGAAGAGGTCCGTCGCATGCTCAAGGAAGGGCAGGATCCTCCACAGGGCGACTGGAAGGATCTTGAATTGCTGTTTCCGGCCATCGACATGCGCCATCGCCACGGCTCGGCCCTGCTGCCCTTCGAGGCCGTCTGCGAGGCGATCGCGGAGCTGCGCAGCCGCCGGCGCGGCTGATCTGGTCAGAATTCGGGCTTGATGCGCCCTTCCACCTTCAGCTCATCGCTTTCAGGCACGAGGCTCACCACGATGACCTCTCCCGATGCAGGGTAGACGTCGCTGAGCGCCGTGATGTTGACCTGGTGCGTGACCAGGACCAGGGGCGTCCCGGCATTTGCGAGGTGCTCGCGAATGAGGGTCCGCGCTGCTCTTGTCTGTTCAGGCCCCTGATCCCGATTGCCGAAGAAGGAATCCAGTGGCGGGCTTTCTTCCACTTGGCCCAATCCCAGGAGCTCCGCGGTTTCCAGGCAGCGGCACCAGCGGCTCGAGAGCACCCGGGCCTGGCTGATCCCCTGAGCGCGGAAAAGCTCTCCCAAGGCCCTGGACTGGCGGCGGCCTTCCTCCGAGAGTGTACGCTGCGTGCTGCAGTCACCCAGCTCGAAACCGGCGGGATCGCCGGTTCCCGGAGCAATGGCGTGACGGATAAGTGCTGCATTCCTGCCTTCGGCCAGTCCCTGCCAGAGGTCCTCTTCCGCCAGGGCCGGCTGCATGAAGAGCACAAGAACCATACCGAGCAAAGAAATGAAGCCTGGCACCCTGCGCGCTCCCTTTACTGATACCATGTGAGTCCCTGTACAAACTGTGCCATCCCCGCGCCCTGACAAGAGGATCTGGCGGCAGACAAGGAAAGGAACAAGGCTTGACGGCACAAGCTCCCCTCTACGTCATCGGCGACATCCACGGTCACGCCGGCCTGCTGGATCGCCTGCTGACCTTCATCGAAAGCGATGCAGCCCAGCGCGGACACAGTCCAAAGGTCATTTTCCTGGGGGATATCGTCGATCGCGGACCGGAGAACCGACGCGCCATGGACGTGGTCAGCGCAACCCTGAAACGTTGGCCGGACTCACGCCTTCTGCTGGGCAATCACGACAGCTGGCTCCTGGAATTCTTCGACCAGGGTGCAGCGGACCCTGCCTGGCTTATGAATGGGGGTGCGGAGACATTGCAATCCTATGGCCTTGCCGATCTCGATCCTGCAGCGGTACGGGACCGGGTGGCCAGAGACTTCCGCGATCACTTCGAAATGCTGCGCGACGCCTCCATTCAGGAGTTGGCGGGCAACTTTGCCTTCGTTCATGCGGGGGTTAACCCCAACCGTCCGATTCCCGAACAGGATGCGGAGGACTGCATCTGGATTCGCGGTCCGTTTCTCAATCACCTGGGACGATTGAGCCACACCGTTGTGCATGGCCACACGCCCATGATCGACCCGCCCTGTCCGGTCATCACGGAAAACCGCATTTCCCTGGATACCGGGGCCTTTGCCACGGGCGTTCTCAGCCTGATGATCCTGGATGTGGAGAGAGAAATCGCCGAATTCCATGCTACGGGGCCTGATGGCAGCGTGACGACGATCGAGCCGCTGCGTGTCGACCGCGGGCACGGCACTGCCCTTTGAACGTCAGGGGCCCGTTTGCGTGCCGGGCGCCACTTTGGACGCACCTGTGAAGCTGTTCGCCAGAAAGGCAAGCGTGGCGCAGGTCAGCATGATGACGAACAGCGGATAGACGGCACCGTTCTGCAGGAAACCCACCAGCTGCGAGATCATGGCCCCCAGGAACATCTGGATAAAGCCGGCCAGGCCCGACCCCACCCCGGCCATATCTGGGCGCACGCTGATGGCTCCGGCCAGGCCATTGGGAATGCTGAGGCCATTGCCGAGAGAACAGAGCAGCATCGGGACAAAGATGGTGATGGGGTGCAGGACACCTGCCACGACGAAGGCCATCATGATGGCAGTCCCGGCCCAGGTGGCGATCAGCCCGAGAAGGATCATGCTGTCTATGCCGCGCTGAACGGAGAAGCGCCCCGAAAGGCCATTCCCCGCCATGTATCCCAGTGAGACCAGGGCGAAATAGATGCCGTATTCCACCGGGCTGCGGCCCAGGGTCTCGGTCATCACATAGGGCGCACCGGCCAGGAACGAGAAGAACACGCTGCTGTTGAAGGACAGTTGAAGCGCATAGGCCAGGAATTCCTTGCGCCTGAGCAGGACCGGGAAACCGATGACAAAGCCTCTCAGGCCATCGGCGCTCTGCCTGTGGAAATTCGTTTCGTGCAGCCAGCGCAGGCAGGCCAGGAACACCAGTGCTCCCGTCACGACCAGGAAATAGAAGCTGGCCTGCCAGCCGTACCAAGTATCCAATATACCGCCGATCAAGGGAGCCACCATGGGTGCCAGCACCCAGGCCATGGTGATATAGCCGATCATGCTGGCCGCCTGGTCCCGCTCATAGAGGTCGCGCACGATGGCACGACCGAGCACGATCCCCGAACAGCCCCCGACAGCCTGAAGGATGCGCGCCAGGATCAATTCCTCGATCGAGGTGGCGAAGGAGCAGGCCAGGCTGGCCAGGACAAACAGGCCCAGGCCCCCAAGCAGAAGGGGACGCCGGCCATAGCGGTCGGACAGCGGGCCGTAGAGCAGCTGGCTGACCGCCAGGCCAATCAGGTAGAGCGTCAGGGTCAGCTGGACAGTGGCATAGTCCGCCGAAAGGCTGTACTGCAGCCCCGGCATCGAGGGGATGAAGATGTTGAGCGCCAGAGGGCCGATGGCACTGGCCGCAATCAGGATGGCGATCGGTGGCTTCGCCCGTTCTTTCGTCGTCTCCTCTGCGATGGCTGACATCTCTTCCGATCAGAATCCAAAAGTGAACCGGCCGGATGGCGACCGGCCGGTTGGATAGGGATACCCGGGCAGGGCCGGCTCACCGGCCCTGCCCGAGTCTGCATGATGCAGTTACATTCTTGTCGGAAAAGGGGACCCTGGGAAGGCGTACAAGCGGGCAACAGCCATGCACTGCATGCAGGCGGCTGCGCCCGGCTCCGGCGTCAGGCCCCTTCGGGAGCCAGATAGACGCGCAGCCCCTCGAGGTCCTCGGAGAACAGGATCTGGCAACTCAGGCGGGAATTGTCCTCGACGCCGAAGGCCTCGTCCAGCATCTCGTCCTCCTCGTCCTCGCGCTGCGGCAGGCGTGCACGCCAGTCGTCATCCACATACACGTGGCACGTCGCACAGCTGCAGCAGCCACCGCACTCGCCCTTGATGGGCAGTTCGTGGTCCCGGATGATTTCCATGATACGCCAGCCGTTGAGGGCGTCCAGGCGATGTTCCTGGCCCTCGCGGTCAACAACAACGATATAGCTCATATCACGCCCAGTTTCTTCTGCAGGTCCGTTGAAGACGTGGTGTAACGGAAGACCAGCTTCTCGTCGGGGCGGCAGTAGCGGAAGGCCTGCTGGGCCATCAGCGCCGCCTCGTGGAAGCCGGAGAGGATCAGTTTCAGCTTGCCCGGATAGTAGTTGATGTCGCCGATGGCGAAAATGCCGGGCACGGAGGTCTCGAACTTCTCCGTATCCACGGTAATCAGGTCGCGATCCAGGTTCAGGCCCCATTCGGCGATCGGCCCCAGCTCCATCTTCAGGCCGAAGAAGGGCAGGAGTACATCGCAGGGCACGTCGTACAGTTCGCCATCTGATCCCTTGACCTGGACGGCTTCCAGCTGGCCGCCCTGACCCTTGAGTTCCTTGATCTGGCCGATCTGCAGGCTGACCTCGTCATTGGCCACCAGTTGGCGCATCTTCTCCACGGAATCCGGCGCCGCGCGGAACTGGTCACGGCGATGGATCAGCGTCACCTGGCTGGCCAGCGGGTGCAGGTTGAGCGTCCAGTCGAGCGCCGAATCGCCGCCGCCGGCGATCACGATCCTCTTGTCGCGCAGCGCTTCCATGCGGCGCACGGCATAGAGAATCGAGCTGCCTTCATAGTCCTCGAGGTTCTCCAGAGGCGGCCGGCGCGGCACGAAACTGCCGGCACCTGCCGCAATCACGATCACCGTGGCGTGGAAAACCGTGCCGGTGCTGGTTTCCAGCCGCCAGCGCCCATCCTCCAGCTTGGACAGAGAGTCGGCCTGCTGGCTGAGATGAAAGCCAGGCTTGAAGGGGTCGGACTGCTTCATCAACTCGTCGACCAGCCCCTGTCCCGTGCAGTAGGGAAGCGCCGGAATGTCATAAATGGGCTTTTCCGGATAAAGCTCGGCGCACTGGCCGCCCACCTTGTCGAGATTGTCGATCAGGTGGCAGTTCAGGCCAAGCAGCCCGGCTTCGAATACCGCAAAAAGGCCCACCGGGCCGGCACCGACGATGACGATATCCGTCTCGATCGGCTGATTCTTATCAAAGGCAATCACATTCTCGTCCATCTTAACTCTTCCCTGCTTCAGGTCCCCTCACGAATTCGGCCCGTTAAGTTTCAATCGGACCTGCGCGCGGAACCAAACCTCCGGAAAGATCCGGAAGTCGGCCGAGCACATCATCGGGCGATCCCAAGCAGGCCATGTTGTGTCGATCACACAGACTTCTGACCAATTCGTTATCTGGCGGCTTTATACCACAAGATAAAGACCTTTTGGGTCCCGTTTGCCGCAAGCGTCCGTCTCGATTTTTACATATGCCCTTTGCCCCGCCACGCAAACCGCGCGGCCGTCCCAGCGTCATTGAGACGCCAGCAGCATGGACATCCTGCTTTCCGGAAAACGGGGACATGGTCACTATACGCATTTTGCCACAGGTAATAAACTGCTCATTCCCACTGGTTGCCTGAGGCATGGATTCCACACTCGGTTTTCTCCATGCCGTTCCAGCGACCGGCACGCGGCGCATCCTCGCGGAGTGCCGGGCTGGTACAGGGTGCACAGCCGATCGAGAGATAGCCGACATTCGTCAGGGGATGGCTCGGCAGATCGCGCGCCTTGAAGGCGTTGCGGATTTCCTGCAATGACCAGTCGGCCAGCGGATTCACCTTGACTCGGCCGTCCGCGGCCTCGATTCGCGGCAGGGTTTCACGCGTCCCGCCTTGGTAACGCTTGCGCCCCGTGATCCAGGCGTCAAAGCCCTCGAGCGCCTGTTCCAGTGGCAGGACCTTGCGAATATGGCAGCAGCGGTCGGGGGCGGACTTCCAGAGTGTCCCACCAGGATCCTCAGCCTCCAGATCCTCCTCCGCCGGCGTGATATCGCGCACGTCAGTCAACCCGATCCGGCGGACCAGCCGGTCCCGATACATGAGCGTTTCCGTGAAATGCTTTCCGGTTTCCAGGAAAATCACGGGAATATGCCGGTTCACCTGGGCCACCATGTCCAGAAGCACGGCCGATTCTGCCCCGAAGGACGAAACCAGGGCGATGCGGCCGGGAAAGACCTCATGGACCATCCGGTCCAGGAGTTCCAGCGCATAGAGATCCCGGCTCTCCTCCTCCAGCTCGAAGGCCTGAATCAGATCCCTGGCAAGCCCCGGAGCGGCTGTGGAAGGCAGGGTGGATGTCTGCTGCATGACTATCTCCTCCTACTGCGCAGCCACCCGCAGGCGCCGCCGCAGGGACGACACCGGGGCCCGATTGTCCGTGGCCGGCTGGTACCAGACCGAGAAGTCCTCCAGGGCCTTGAGCCAAGCCTCCACAGGGGCATCCTCGGGCAATTCGAAGGCATCGAAGCCGCAGCGCTGCATGAAGAGAAGCTGGTCGCGCAGGACGTTGCCGACGGCCCGCAGCTCGCCGGTGAAGCCATGGCGTTCCCGCAGCAGGCGGGCATGGGAATAGGCGCGCCCATCCGTGAATTTCGGGAATTCCAGGGCAATGAGGGAGAACGCCTGCAAGTCCTCGGCCACCTGCTGGGGCGACTGATCGCTGCGCAGGCGAAGCCCCAGCTCCGTTCCGCGCGCCTGGAGCACGTCCTTCTCCTGCTGCCAGCGCTCCAGCGAAACAAGGATCGGCGCATTCTCCGGCAACGGCTGTTCGTCATCGACCGGCAACCAGAGATCCTCGATCTGTTCTCCGTTCTTAATGAGCGGCATAGAGAGTCTCCTTGAAAGGCTGCTGTCCGACGCGGCGATAGGTCTCCAGGAAACTCTCGCCTTCCTGACGGATATCCAGGTAGGTTTCGACGATCGTCTCCATGGCATCGCCGACCTCCGCGGCACTGAAGGCCGGACCGATGATGTTCCCCAGTGTCGTCTCGTTCTCGGCGCTTCCGCCCAGGGTGATCTGGTAGTACTCTTGGCCCTTCTTATCGACGCCGAGGATCCCGATGTGACCCACATGGTGGTGGCCGCAGGCATTGATGCAGCCGGACATCTTGATCTTCAGCGGCCCGATGTCGCGCTGGCGGGAAAGATCGGCGAAGCGTTCGCTGATCTCCTGCGCCACGGGAATCGAGCGGGCATTGGCCAGATTGCAGTAATCCAGGCCGGGGCAGCAGATCATGTCGCTGATCAACCCGATGTTCGCCGTGGCCAGCCCAGCTTCCTGCAAGCCCTGCCAAACCGCCATCAGGTCCAGCTTGCGCACGTAGGGCAGGACCAGATTCTGCTCGTGCGTCGCACGAATCTCCGAGAAGCTATAGCGCTCGGCCAGATCGGCAACCACCTCCATCTGTTCCGCCGTGATATCGCCCGGCACGCCACCTTCGGGCTTCAGCGAGACATTCACGATGGCATAGCCGGGCTGCTTGTGGGCGGCGACATTCTCGTTCATCCAGGCACCAAAGCCGGGACTGGTGCTCTGCCAGAGCTGCAGTTCCGGCGGCGTGTCTTCCAGCGCCTCATAAGGTGGTGGTGTGAAATAGTGGGCGATGGCATCCAGCTCTTCCTGCGGCAGGGTCAGGTAGCCGTCGCGCAGCTGAGCCCATTCCTCCTCGACCATGCGGGCAAATTCGTCGCGACCGACAGACTGCACCAGGATCTTGATACGCGCCTTGTGGATGTTGTCGCGCCGTCCGAGCTGGTTATAGACCCGCAGGATCGCCTCCAGATAGGACAGAAGGTGCTGTTCCGGCAGGAAATCGCGGATCGTCACACCGACCACCGGCGTGCGGCCGAGGCCGCCGCCGACCATCACCTCGAATCCCGGATTGCCGTCCGCGTCGCGGCGCATGCGCAGGCCGATGTCGTGCGTGCGCAGGGCCGCGCGATCTTCTTCCGCGCCGGTGACCGCGATCTTGAACTTGCGAGGCAGGAACGAGAACTCCGGATGCAGGGTGGACCACTGACGGATGATCTCGCAGTAGTGGCGCGGATCGGCGATCTCGTCCGCCGCCACGCCGGCGTACTGGTCGGCCGTGGTGTTGCGGATGCAGTTGCCGCTGGTCTGGATGGCATGCAGCTGCGCGTCCGCCAGGTCCGAGAGAATGGCCGGGGCATCCTCCAGCCGCGGCCAGTTGAACTGGATGTTCTGGCGCGTGGTGATGTGCCCGTATCCCTTGTCGTAGGTACGCGCCACATAAGCCAGCTGGCGCAGCTGGTTCGAGGAGAGCGTTCCGTAGGGAATGGCAATTCGGAACATGTAGGCGTGAAGCTGCAGGTAGAGGCCGTTCATCAGCCTGAGCGGCTTGAACTCGTCCTCGCTCAGCTCCCCATTCAGGCGACGCTGCACCTGCTCGCTGAACTGGGCCACGCGTTCGCGCACCAGCGCTTCATCGAATTCGTCATAGCGATACATGGTCTTCCTCCGGTCTCCAGCCTGGTCAGGCCGCGTCCGTACGGCGACTTGGTCCTGTCGAGCGAATTTCCTCGCGGCAGCGGGTGGTCACATAGCCATCCGTCTGCTGCACGACGTCGATGGCATACGGAGCCACCACTTCATTGCGCAGCACGCCGAGCTCGGCCTCGTCCATCAGGCCCTTGAGCTCGTCCTCGTCGCGTGCCAGCCGGCTTTCCTCGAGCGCCTGCGACCAGCCCCCCGTCTCCGAGAGATAGACGACGCGGCCATCGCGCAGCCGGTTGGCGGTTACTGCTTTCAGATACATTCTGCCTGTTTCCTCTTTCTCAAACGGCTTGGGCCAGGAGCGGCTCCACGGCCGGTTCGTCTGTCGCCGCAGCCGCGGCCACCTGTCCGATGATCAACAGTGCGGGACCCTGCACGGCCTCGCGACGCAGGATGTCGCCGAGATCCGCCAGACGGCCGCCCAGCACCCGTTGATCCGGCAGCGTGCCTCGTTCCACCACGGCCATCGGGGTGCCAGCCGGCAGCCCCTTGTCCATCAGCCGGCGGGCAATCTCCTCGGCATGGGACAGCCCCATATAGACGACCAGTGTCTGGCGTTCGCCGGCCAGCGCCTGCCAATCGAGCTCCGGCAGGCCGTTGCGGGCATAACCGGCCACGAAGGTGACGGCAGACGCCGTTTCCCGATGGGTCAGGGGAATGCCGGCGGCAGCCGCGCAGCCGGTTGCCGCAGTGATGCCGGGCACCACCTGTACGTCGACACCGTGGCGCAGCAGGTACTCCTGTTCCTCCCCTCCGCGGCCGAAAATGAAGGGATCGCCGCCCTTCAGGCGCACGACCTGCTTTCCGCCGCGGGCCTGCTGCAGCAGGATCTCGTTGATCTCATCCTGGCTCTTGCTGTGAGCGCCCTTCGCCTTGCCCACGAAGATCCGCTCGGCATCCCGGCGCACGCAATCCAGCACCCCCTGGGGAATCAGCCGGTCGTAAACCACGACGTCGGCTTCCTGCATCAGGCGGACGGCACGGAAGGTCAACAGGTCCGGGTCGCCCGGACCGGCGCCGACCAGTGCGACACTTCCCGTGAGATTGCCGCGGCTTTCCGGCGCGGAATTGACAAGGCCCAGCATCCGTTCACGCGCGCCGCGCTCATCGCCCTGCAGCAGCGATTCGGCCACGCCGCTGCGGAAGAAGCGCGACCAGAATCGGCGGCGTCCCTCCTCGCCGGGAATCACTGCCTTCACGGCCGGACGAAACTGGTCGGCGAAGCGTGCCAGTGCGCCAAGACGCGCGGGCAGCAGAGCCTCGATCTTCTCGCGCAGCTGTCGCACCAGGACCGGCGCACTGCCCCCGCTGGCAATCGCGATCGTGACCGGATCCCGATCGATCATGCCTGGCACGATGAAGGAGGATTGCGCCGGCCGATCCACGAGATTGACGGGCTGCCGGCGCGCCCTCGCCAGGCGGGAGACCCGACCATCGATCCGCTCGTCACCGGAGGCGGCGATGACCAGGCTCTTGTCATCCAGGTCCCGTGCCCGGAAGCGGCGCGGATACCAATGCGCCCTGCCGGCGGAGACCAGTTCGCCCAGCTCTTCGTTTATCTCCGGTGCAACGATGTGGATTTCGGCCTCCGTGCGTTGCAGGAGACGCACCTTGCGGGCCGCCGCCTCGGAGCCACCCACCACCAGGCAGGGAGCATCCGTCAGATCATGAAACAGAGGGAAGTATTTCATCGTGAGCCAGATATTTTCACGCATGTTAGTGTATAAATCTCTCGATCCCCCTTATATTTGCGCAATATGATTCGGGAGTCAAATAATTTCACACTTTGTGTGGATTTATTAATATTTATACATTTTATAAATGTTAATAAATTTCGCCGAAAACCTTGCAAGGCAACGGCCTCGCCTTCATCTTAGAGTCAGCCTGAAAATCTGGGGTGCCGCCAAGACAGGCGGCTGAGATCACACCCATGGAACCTGCACTGGATCATGCCAGCGAAGGGAGCAACGTGGCAGATACGAAACACAGAAACGGCGAACGCCTGCAGACCGTGATCATCGGTGGCGGTGTCTGCGGCTTGGCGATCGGCTGGCAGCTGGCGGAGGCCGGCCAGCAGGTCACCCTGCTCGAGCGCGAGCGCTGCGGCCAGGCGGCCACGCATGCCGCTGCCGGCATGTTGGCCGCGGCCGCCGAGTGCGAGCCCGGCGAGGAACAGCTGCTGCAGCTGACCCGTTGGGCCCAGGAACTTTGGCCGACTTTCCTGGACCGCCTGGAAGCGGCGAGCGGACTGCGTCCGGATTATCGGGACGAAGGCACCCTGGTAGTGGCGCTCAACCGCGACGAAGTCGATCGCCTGCGCTTTCGGCACGACTTCCAGAGCGCGCTGGGACTGCCCTTGCAGTGGCTGGAGGGACGCGAGGTGCGCGAACGCGAACCGCACCTGCGACAGAGCGCTGCCGCCGCCATTTACAGTCTGGAGGATCACCAGGTCGACAACCGGCAACTGGCCGAAGGCCTGAAGCGGGCCTTCGTGAACGCCGGCGGAGAGCTGCGTGAGCACACCGAGGTCGCCGCACTCGACTGCCCGGAAGACTCCGCCAAGCGCATCCATCTTGCGAACGGCGAGGTTTTGCAGGCCGAGCACCTGGTGCTGGCGGCCGGCGCCTGGACCCGTGGCCTGCCCGGCCTGCCGGATGCGGCCAAACCGCCGGTGCGGCCCTTGAAAGGACAATCCCTGGCCTTGCAGATGGACCCGGCGGCACCGCTTCTGGAGCATGTCCTCTGGACCGAGCAGGTGTATTGCGTGCCGCGCCGTGACGGACGCCTGATCATCGGCGCGACCGTGGAGGAACGTGGCTTTGACGACAGCGTAACGGCCGGCGGCCTCTATGCCCTGATCGAAGGGGCCCGCAGAGCCCTGCCCGGCATCGAGGACCTGCCCCTGCTCGAGAGCTGGAGCGGCTTTCGTCCCGGCTGCCGCGACGACGCGCCCGTGCTGGGCTCGACCCCCGTGCCGGGCCTCCACCTGGCAACAGGCCACCACCGCAACGGCATCCTGCTGGCCCCGGTCACCGGACACTGCCTGGCCGAACAGATCCTGACGGGAGAGATGCCCGAGGCAGCCCGGCCGTTTTCACTGGCACGCTTCAAGCCTCGTTCCACGAACAGAAAGAAACCGCTACTGCAGAGTGCATAGGATACTTCGACCATGTCCCTGAACATCAATCTCAACGGCGAAACGACCCGCGTCGAACCCGGGACGCTGCAGGATCTGCTGCAGCAACGCGGGATCGACCCGACGGCCCGCCGAATCGCGATCGCGCGCAACGGCGCCTTGGTCAAACGCGCCAGCTGGTCCGAAGAAGCCCTGGCCGAGGGCGACCGCATCGAAATCGTCCGTCCCCTGGCGGGCGGTTGAGCGAAGGAGACTCGAGTTCATGTCCAACGACACGCCTCTCGTGATTGCCGGACGGGAATTCGGCAATCGCATCTTCCTCGGCACCTCGAGCTACCCCAACCTGCAGATCATGCTGGATTGCGTGGAGGAAAGCGGCACCGAAATGGTGACCTTCTCCATTCGCCGCATGGATCTCGAAGGTCACGCGGAAAGTCCGGTGGACCTGCTGGACGGCTATCACTTCCTGCCGAACACGGCCGGATGCGAAACGGCGCGCGATGCCATCCTGACGGCCCAGCTGGCCCGCGAAGCCCTGGAAACCGAATGGGTGAAGCTTGAGATCATCGGCGACCGAGAAACCCTCTATCCCGATGTGGAACAGCTGCTCTCGACCACGGAGGAGCTCGTGAAGGACGGCTTCACCGTCCTGCCCTACTGCAATGACGATCCCGTGATCTGCAAGCGGCTGGAGGATGCGGGCGCCGCCGCCGTCATGCCCATGGGCTCGCTGATCGGCTCCGGCATGGGCGTGGCCAATCCGGCCAACATCGAGCTGATTTGCCGGCGCGCGGAGGTGCCGGTGGTGATCGATGCCGGACTGGGGACGGCCTCTGACGTGGTGCAGTCCTTCGAGCTGGGGTGTGATGCCGTGTTGCTGAACACAGCCGTGGCGAAAGCACGCAATCCCGTCGCCATGGCCCGCGCTGTACGCCATGCATGCGAAGCCGGCCGTGCGGCGCATCTGGCCGGGCGCATCCCCAAGCGTACGCATGCCGAGGCCTCAAGCCCGCAGATGGGGCTGGTAGGCTCGTAATGGTCGGAAAAGTGCCCGAACTGCTGGTCATCAGCGATCGGCACCAGGCACGGCACGACCTCGAGCAGATTGCCGAACGGACCTTCAGCGCAGGACTCCGCAACTTCATGCTGCGTGATAAGGACCTGGCCAACACGGAGCGCCGAGCTCTGGCGGAGCGGCTGTGCGAACTTGCCTGCAGGCATCTAGGCCGCGTGCTCATAAACGGCGACTGGAGCCTGGCCGCGGAGGTCGACGCGGCCGGTGTCCACCTGCAACATCCGGGCGACATCCCCCTCGCCCGAGCAGCTCTGGGGGACGCCGCCGTGATCGGGGTGTCGGCACATTCCAGAAAGGATATCGTGGCCGCGGCAGCGGAAGGCGCGGATTATGCCACTCTGAGCCCGGTCTTTGCGACGGAGAGCAAACCCGGTTACGGGCCGGCCCTGGAACTGGACGGCCTGCGCAGAATGACAGACGGCATCGCACCGCCTGTCCTCGCGCTGGGCGGCGTGACAGCCGCGAATGCGCGCGACTGCCTGAGCGCCGGAGCCACAGGGCTCGCCGTGATGGGAGAAGTCATGCGCGCTGAAGCACCGGAAGAGACGGTGCGGCAGCTGCTACAGGCGATCAGAGGATCTGCCCCAGGAACTGCTTAGTGCGCTCGTCCTTCGGATTGGCGAAGAATTCGGCGGGCGGGCCGTCTTCCACGATCACGCCATTGTCCGTGAAGTACATGTGATCGGCCACTTCCTTGGCGAATCCCATCTCGTGGGTCACCAGCATGCAGGTCATGCCCTCCTGGGCCAATTCCTTGATGGTGGCCAGGACCTCCTTCACCGTTTCCGGATCCAGGGCGGCCGTCACCTCGTCGAACAGCATGACCTCCGGGTTCATGGCCAGCGAGCGGGCGATGGCGACGCGCTGTTGCTGCCCCCCGGAAAGCTCGCCCGGATAGGCGTGCTCCTTACCGTCGAGACGAACCTTTCTCATCAGTGCATGGGCCCGCTCTTCAACTTCCTGCTTCGGCTGCCGCAGAACCTGGACAGGCGCCATCATGATGTTCTGCAGCGCCGTACGATGGGGGAAAAGGTTATACTGCTGGAAGACCATGCCCACGCGCTTGCGCAGTTCCAGCTTGTTCAGGTTGGGATCGTTGACCTCGATCCCCTCGACCTTGATGGATCCGCTGTTGATCTCGGTCAGTGCGTTGATGCAGCGGATCAGCGTGGATTTTCCGGATCCGGAAGCCCCTATGATACAGATCACTTCGCCCTTCTTGACGTCGAAGGAAATGCCCTTGAGGACCTCGAAGTCACCGAAGGATTTGTGCACGTCCTTCAGCGAGACAATCGGTTGGTCGTCGGTCCAGTTTGCTGTGCTCATGCAAGAGTCCCTTTTCGCCGTTTCCGGCCGTTCTGATCAGATCTTCACCGCGTATTTGAGCTCTAGACGCATGGTCAGCCGCGCGATCGGATAGGAATAGATAAAGAACAACAGAAGGAGATACCCGTAGAGCGGCGCCAACAGGTCGGTGCGCCCGCCCTCAGCGGCCTTCACCTGGTCAGCCAGGGTCATGACCTCGTTCACGCCCACCACCGAGGCCAGGACGGTGGCCATGGTCAGGATGGCATAGAGATTCATCCAAGGCGGCAGCATCCGCTTGATGCACTGTGGCATGATGATCTGCCAGATCTGCTGGCGGCGTGTGAAGGCCAGGGATTCGGCCGCTTCCCACTGCCCCGAGGGGATCGACTGGACAGCACCGCGGACCAGTTCCGAGACATTGGCCATGACCGGCAGGCTGAGGCCGATAACCGCTTTCACCCAATCCGGGAAGGGGATGGTCATGCCGCCGATCTCGAACTGGAACGGCAGCATGAACATGGCGTAGAACAGCAGTACCAGCCAAGGCGCATTGCGGAAGAATTGAGTCACGAACCAGCTTCCGGCCCGCACTGGCGGCAACAGCGAGATCTGCATGAGGCCAAGAAAAGCCCCGACCGCAGTCCCCAGCGCCATAGACAGGACCGATATGATCAGGTTGAAGACAAAGCCCTGGAGCAGCAGCGGGGTCCACTTGACCAGGATCGAGAAGACGCCCTCGCGACCGCCTCCGTTCTGGGCCTCGGCTACGCCGGCCGAGAAAAGCAGCAGCCCCATCAACAACAGGCCGTGCCAAGGCTTGAGGTTCAAACGCGGCAGGGCAAGAACATCCCGCCCGGTCGTCCGGAAGGCCGCAGTCCTCTCATCTGGCGAATGCAGAACGGGCAGATCCGTTCCCGAGCGCAGGGAGGCGTTCAGGCGCTGTCTTGAGCTTGCCTTCCTTGTCATGTTCCGTACCCCGGCAGACGCATTGCCCGCTCCCAGCGGTTCATTCCCATGACCACGATGCCCACGAGCCCCACGTAGATCAGCAGAAGCAGCGTCATCATTTCCGGCACGTTGGCATAGTCGGACCAGATCTGGCCGGAAACATACAACAGTTCCGGGACCGCAATGGCATAGGCCAAGGTCGTGGTCTTCACCAGATTGACGAGGTTGTTGTTCAGCGCCGGCAGGCAGACCCTGAAGGCCAGCGGCAGGATCACATGAATGTAGGCCCCAAGCCTGCTATATCCCAAAGATTCTGCAGCTTCGCGCGTGGTTTCCGGGACCGCTTCGATACCCGAACGGAAGATCTCGACATTGAAGGCGCCGGCGAAGAAGCTCAGCGAGATGCAGGCCCAGGCAAACGCGCCCAGGATCGGCTCCTGGAAGCCGTACTCGTTCTCCACGGTCGGCAACAGCGCGCTGAGCCCGAAGAAGAAGAAATACATCTGCACCAGGGGCGGAGTATTGCGGAAGAACTGGATATAGACTTGGACGATGCGACGCGTCCAGACCAGCTTGGACCCCTGCAGCCAGGCTCCGACAACCCCGATCACCACGGACGCGATCAGGCTGACAATGGACAGCTCGATCGTGACGAGCAGGCCTGAGAAGAAGCGTTCTCGGTCAAAGGTATTGTAGAAGACCGGAAGGTTGATGCCGGTCGCCTCGTTCAGCTGCTGGAACCAGTTGTATATGATTTCCACGCCTGTCGTCGCTCCACACACACCGGCTTGTCGAACAAGCTGCAAAGAAAACGGCGGATGAGCCTTCTGTAAAGACTCACCCGCCGTATCAGGCTACCAGGATATCAGTTACCCTCGTATTTCTCGTGCATCCGCTTGGCGTACGGCGTGTTCTTGATGCCGTATTCGTCCTCGAGTTCGAGGATCTTTCCGGAGGCATGCCAGTCGATCACGACGTCTTCCAGCATCTCACGGAAATTGTCCTCGCCGTCTGCCACAGCAAGACCCCAGGGGGACTCGTCGATGGTTTCCAGCGGCATCTCGAATTCGGACCATTCGTCCTTCTCGAGTTGCCCGAGAAGTGCTGCGTCGTCATAGACGAATGCCAGGCAACGGCCCTGCTGAAGTGCGGTATAGGCTTCCGCCGTCCCCTTGAACGCGATCAGTTCCGCGCCGTATTCCTGCTGGGTGCGACGGTTGTAGAAGGCGCCCTGGACGCCGCAGACCGGCTTGCCGTTCAGGTCATCCCACTCGGTGAACTCGGCCTTCTTGGGCGCCAGGATGTTGGTGCCCGAAGCATAGTGTCCCGGCTCCACGTAATCCACGACCTTCTCGCGTTCCTCGGTATTGGTCATGGTCGCGATCAGCACGTCGACCTTGCCCTGGTTCAGGAACTCCATGCGGTTGGACGCCACGACCGGAACCAGTTCCAGGTCGACATCCAGGCGCTCGGCCAAGTTCTCGGCCAGGTCGATTTCCAGGCCAGCGATATCGCCGTCATCGCTGCGATAGCCGAATGGAGGATAGTCAGCCTTGACACCGGCAATCAGAGTACCGCGTTCCTTGACGTCCTCCAGAACGTCAGCAAACGCGACGGAAGCGCTGACGCCGAGAGCGGCAACGCCCATGACCGTGGTTGTCAGTAGTTTCTTGAGCATCGTTAAATTCCCTGTTCTCTGTGATCTGGCCCGATTGGGCCATTATCAGAAAGGTGAAAGCATTGGGTGATTTTGGGCGTGAGTGCAACACGTCCAGTACAACCTCTTACCCTGTCTAACCAATCATTCCGGCAAAGACAACGCCTCGCAAGTCCTTGTAATGTGGAGATTGCATCCAGATTACGCGCAACGGGTCGGCAGAACCCCCATCCCTTATCCATCGTGAAAATCGATATAAACAAACGAAGAAACCGATGGGTATCGCACGACATGCTCGCTTGCGTTTATCTAGGGGCGGTTTACAGAGATCGGACAGCAGTCATGCATTTTTCCGCCTTCACCCTCGCACGCCAGGCCCTCAAGGGGCATCGCGGCTGGACGCGTACCTGGCGCGCCGTCGAGCAACCAAAGGAAAGCTATGATGTCGTTATCGTCGGCGGTGGCGGTCACGGCCTGGCCACGGCCTATTATCTTGCGAAGGAATACGGCATTCGCAATGTCGCGGTGATCGAGAAGGGCTGGATCGGCGGCGGCAATGTGGGCCGCAACACCACGATCGTGCGCTCCAACTACCTGCTTCCCGAGAACAATCGCTTCTACGAATGGGGCATGAAGCTCTGGGAAGGTATGAGCCGCGACCTGAACTACAATGTCATGTTCAGCCAACGCGGCGTGCTCAATCTCGCCCACACGCCCGCGCAGATGGAAGGCTTCATGCGCCGCGGTAACTCGATGCGGGTCAACGGGATCGATGCCGAGTTGCTGGATCGTGACCAGGTGGCCGCCAAGGTCCCCGGACTGGATGTCTCGGACAGGGCCCGCTTTCCGATCGCCGGTGGCCTGATGCAACCGCGCGGGGGCACGGCACGGCATGACGCCGTGGCCTGGGGCTATGCCCGAGGCGCCGATTCCCTGGGCGTCGATATCATCGAGAACTGCGAGGTCACGGGTTTCCTCTTCGACGGGGACCGGATCGTCGGCGTCGATACCGTCAAAGGACCCGTGAAGGCAGGCAAAGTCGGCGTCGCCGTCGCCGGAAACACCAGCCGCGTGCTCGCCAAGGCCGGCTTCGATCGCTTGCCGATTGAAAGTCATGTTCTGCAGGCTTTCGTTTCCGAGCCGCTCAAGCCCCTGATCGATACCGTCGTGACCTTCGGAGCCGGACACCTTTACATCTCCCAGTCCGACAAGGGCGGGCTGGTCTTCGGTGGTGACCTGGACGGCTACAATTCCTACGCCCAGCGCGGCAACATCCCGGTCATCCAGGACGTCGCCGCCATGGCGGTGGCCATGTTCCCCAACCTCTCGCGCCTGCACCTGTTGCGTCACTGGGGCGGCGTCATGGACATGTCCATGGATGGCAGCCCCATCATCGACAAGTCCCCGAAAGATGGTCTCTATATCAACGCCGGCTGGTGCTACGGCGGCTTCAAGGCCACCCCGGCTTCGGGCTGGTGTTTCGCCCACACCATCGCGCGCGATGAACCCCACGAGCTCAACGCCGCCTTCCGCCTCGACCGCTTCCGAACGGGTCGCACGCTGGATGAGAAAGGCGCCGGCCCGGTGCCGCGCCTGCACTGATTTCAACCCGATTCTCAAACCGACCGCTTTGCCCAATCAGGATATCAGGTCATGTACATAAACTGCCCATTCTGCGGCCATCGTCATCTCGAGGAATTCACCTATGAGGGGGACGCCACGATCACCTGGCCGGCACTCGAGACCCAGGACCTCGAGGCCTGGAGCGAGACGGTCTATCAGCGTCGCAATCCGGCCGGTCCGCACAGCGAATACTGGCAGCATGCCCACGGCTGCCGACAGTTCCTGATCGTCGAGCGCAACACCCTGACACACGAGATCCATCAGGTGGAAGTCGCGGGCCCCTGGGCCGGAGAAGCACAACAGGAAAGCCCGGAGATGGGTCAATGAGCGGATTTCGCCTGAACAGCGGCGGCCACATCGATCGCCAGCGCGAACTGCGCTTCACCTTCGACGGCCACCCCCTGAGCGGTTACGCGGGAGACACGCTGGCTTCGGCCCTGCTGGCCAACGGACAGAAGACCGTGGCGCGCAGCTTCAAGTACCACCGCCGCCGCGGCATCTATGCCGCCGGCTCGGACGAACCCAATGCCCTGGTCGGCCTGCGCCATGGCGCGCGACACGAACCGAACTGCCGTGCAACCGGCGTTGAACTCTACGACGGCCTGACGGCGGAGAGCCAGAATCGTTGGCCCAGCCTCGACTTCGATCTGGGTGCCATGAATGGCCTCTTCTCGCCATTCTTCGTGGCCGGTTTCTATTACAAGACCTTCATGGGCCCGACCCGCCATGCCTGGATGTTCTACGAGAAGCTCATCCGCAAGGCTGCCGGCATGGGCGAGGCCTCCCTGGAGCCGGATCCCGACCGCTATGACACGCGCCATGCCTGGTGTGACGTTCTGGTGGTGGGCGCCGGCCCAGCCGGCCTGGCTGCCGCAAGGGCAGCCGCAACTTCAGGCGCAAAGGTCCTGATTGCCGACGAGTCGCCCGATCCCGGCGGGTCCCTTCTGAGCGAAACCACAGAGCTGGATGGAAAGACAGGCTACGAGTGGGCCCGCCGGGAAATTCAGGTGCTGACGGATCAGCACGGTGTCGACTACCTGCCGCGTACAACCGTCTATGGCTACTACGACGACAACATCCTGGGCGCAGTGGAACGCGTCAGCGACCATCATCCCCTGCCCCGCGCCGGACAGCCGCGCCATCGCCACTGGATCATCAAGGCACGGCGCGTGGTGCTGGCCACCGGTGCTCTGGAGCGCCCGCTGGTCTTTGGCAACAACGATCTGCCCGGTGTCATGCTGTCCGGGGCGGTGCGTGACTATGCCAACCGTTACGGCGTTGCCGCCGGTCGCAACATCCTGGTCGCCACCACCAACGACAGCGGCTACCGTACCGCCATCGACCTGGCTCGGGCGGGCGTTAGAATCGCTTGCCTGGCGGATGGCCGCCGCGAACCGCCAGCCGACCTGGTGGCCGAGGCGGAATCGCTGGCAATTCCCGTGCGCTCCGGCAGCACCGTCCTGGCGGCGGAAGGCCGGAAAGCCGTGACGAGCGCCGTTCTGACGGAACTTGATGACGACGGACGCCCACGCGGAAAACAGGACAGCATCCAGGCCGACTGCCTGGCCGTCAGTGGTGGCTGGAGCCCGGTCATCCACCTGACGGCCCAGGCGGGCGGCAAGCCACGCTACGACGAGGAACGCGGTCAGTTCATGCCGGGCGAGGCCCTACAGGACTGGAGTGCCGCCGGCGCTCTTGGCGGTGCGGACAGCCTGGCCGACGCCTGGGAGCAAGGTGAGCAGGCCGGTGGCCGTGCCGCCGAGGCCTGCGGCCTGACACCGGCTGCGACATCAGGACGTCCCGACGGCCTGGAAAATCGCAAGCCCGGTCTCACACGCCTGCTCTTCCAAGTCGAAGGCGGCAAGGGCAAGGCCTTCGTGGACCTGCAGCATGACGTCACCGCACGGGACGTGAAGCTGGCGCACCAGGAAGGCTTCGTCTCGGTCGAGCACCTGAAGCGCTACACCACGCTCGGCATGGCTTGCGACCAGGGAAAGACCAGCAACATCAACGGGCTGGGCATGATGGCCTCGCTGCTGGACGTGCCACTGGATGTCGCCGGCACGACCCGATTCCGCCCGCCCTACACACCGGTTTCGCTCGGCGCCCTGGCAGGCCGGGCCACCGGTTCGAACCTGCGCCCCCTGCGCCGCACCCCGCTGCACGACTGGCACGTGGCGAATGGCGGCATCATGGTGGAGGTCGGCCTGTGGCAGCGCCCGCGCGCCTATCCGCAGCAGGGGGAAAGCCTAACCCAGGCCATACGTCGTGAAGCGCGCGCTGTTCGTGAAAAGGTCGGAATGACCGATGTCTCCACCCTGGGCAAGATCGAGATCAAGGGGCCGGATGCCGCTGACTTCCTCGATCGTGTCTACTCCAACCGCATGGGCAACCTGAAGGTCGGCCGCGCTCGCTATGGCCTTATGCTGCGAACCGATGGGATGGTCTTCGACGACGGCACGCTCTGGCGTATGGAGGAGAACCGCTATCTCATGACCACCACCACCGGCAACGCCGGAGGTGTCATGAAACACCTGGAGTTCCTGCTGGCCGCCGTCTGGCCAGAGATGAAGGTTCACATCACTTCGGTCAGCGATCTGTGGAGCGGCTGCGCCATCGCGGGACCGAACAGCCGTGCCGTGCTGCAGCGCTGCGTCACCGGTCTCGACCTGTCCAACGAAGCCCTGCGCCCGATGGACGTGAAGGCAGCGGAGATCGATGGTGCTCCGGTCTGGATCGCGCGGCTCAGCTATTCCGGCGAGCTGGCCTACGAGGTCTACACGCCCGCCTCGCACGGCGAAGCGGTCTGGACACACCTGCTGGAAAGCGGACGACAAGATGGCATCACGCCTTACGGCCTGGAAGCCCTGGGCTCCTTGCGTATCGAGAAGGGACACGTCGCCGGCCCTGAACTGGACGGGCGCACGACAGCCGACGACTTGGGGCTGGGTGGCCTGATGTCCAAGAAGAAGCATTTCCTTGGCGAGGCCCTGTCCAAACGCGAAGCCCTGCTGGAAGCCGACCGCCCCCAGCTGGTCGGGCTGGTGTCCAGCACCGGGCAGCCGATTCCGCCGGGCGCACAGCTGCTGGACAACCAGGCGGCACGCGACGGCACGCCGCCGCAGGATGCCCAGGGGCATGTCTCCTCGCCCACCTATGGCGCCGCGCTTGGCAACTATATTGCTCTGGCCTTGCTGCGCAACGGACGGGCCCGCCACGGCGAGGACCTCACGGCCGCCTCCCCTCTCACCGGTGAGAGCGTGCCCGTTGTCGTCGTCAGTCCCCACTTCTACGATCCCGAAGGAGCCCGGATGAATGCCTGAGGCCTCGCGTACCATCCTGAAGCGCTTTCCCAGCGACGCGGTAGCGGACACCCTGCTGCAGCTGCGACTGGAGGTGCCTCACTCCCTGTTGCAATGCATGGCCTGGCCTGGACATAAGGACGCCCTGACAGGGCACCTGAAACAGACACTGCCGTCGCTGTCCTGGCCCGACCCCGGACAGCTGCAGGAGCTGTCTGAAGGCGGACTTGTCTTCTCGACGGCGCCCGGCAGCGCCATGCTGCTGGACCTGGGCGCGGAGAACGCTCGCCAGCTTGTCAGCAACACACCCATGGACTCGGGATCGATCTTCGACCAGAGCGAGTCGCGCCTTCTGCTCGACATGCAGGGTACGGGGGTCCGCGGAGTTCTGGCCAGTGGCCTGACGGTCAACTTCGCCGCCTGGCCGGAGCGCTGTGCCGCGGCCACGATGCTCGATCATATCGACATCACGGTCTTGCGCAGACAGACCGACCACTTCAACCTGCTGGTAACCAGAAGCTATGCCCAGTCGCTGTGGGACTGGGTCTACGAGAGTGGATCGAATTTCCTTGCCCGCCAGGGCAGCTGAGGCCTAGAGAGATCCCGAAGCCGCGCCCCGCGGACTGCAATGGGCGGAGTATGACATGGAACTGCCGCACGGCTTTGACCTGCGCAGCCTTCGGGTTTTCCAGATCGTCGTCGAAGCCGGCGGCATGAGTGCGGCGGCCCGGCGTCTCTCGCTGACCCAGTCCACCGTCTCTCAGACCATCTCGAACCTCGAGGCAGCCCTGGAGACACGCCTCTTCGACCGGGACACCCGCCCCCTTGCCATGACCTCGGCCGGCGAGGAACTCTACGAGGCCACGCGACAGATTCTGCAGAAGGCCGCCGAGGCACTCGAGACAACACGCAGTGGCCATGACCAGGCGGGTCTCAGTTCGCTTACCTTCGCCATGGTGGAAAGCTTTGCCAACAGCATTGGTCCGCTGCTGCTGCATGACTGCATGCATCTGGCGCGGCGTTGGCGTATCTGGTCCGGAATCTCGCCGGACCACCAGCACTCGCTGATGACGCACGGCGTCGACATCGCTGTGATTGCCGGGGATGAACTGGACACCGTGGAAGGCCTGGAGCGTCATCTCCTGCTCAGCGAACCCTTCGTGCTGGTCTTTCCCGCGGACTTTCCCAACCCCGTGGATCACCTGCAGCCGATCGAGGAGTTGCCCTTCCTGCGCTATTCCCTGCGCAGTGCCATCGGCCGTCATATCGAGCGGCAGATCAACCGCCTGCGCCTGGACCTGCCCGCCTTTGCCGAATTCGACACGGCCACGGGCCACCTGGCGGCCGTGGCCAATGGCATGGGCTGGAGCCTGACCACCCCGCTCTGCCTGCTGCAGGAATCCCATCAGCTGCCGCACCTCCAGGTGATCCGTCTGGCCCGCGGCGGCTTCTCGCGCCGCCTCACCCTGATGGCCCGCAAGGGCGAACTCGGTCAGATACCGGAACGCCTGGCCGTCGCTGCCCGTCGTCGGCTGCACGAACGCTTCGGTGTGGCATTCGGCCAGGACTACGCCTGGCTTCTGGAAAGCTGCCGCATACCGAGTGAAGCTGTGAAGACACAGGACCCTGCGGGACAGACTTAGAGCGGTCGCTTGATTGGAGGCCCATCCATCGAAGGGGCGCTCTTCGTGTCCAACGACAGCAGACACACTCTCAGCCAAAGGGGAGCTGCAGACAGCGGGAATGCGTAGCCTTGTATCCTGAGTTAGAAATGGCCCTTGATGACGGATGACACCCAGCCCTTCTGGAAGCGGAAGACCCTGGCCGAGATGACCGAGGCCGAGTGGGAATCGTTGTGTGACGGCTGCGGGAAGTGCTGCCTGAACAAGCTCCAGGACCCGGACGATGGCGAGATCGTTCACACCGACGTGGCATGCAAGCTCCTGGAGCTCGGCAGTTGCCGCTGCAGCAGCTACGAGAACAGGCGGACGTACGTGCCCGATTGCATCAGCCTGACCCCGGAGAGCGTGCGGGAATTGTCATGGCTGCCGCCCACCTGTGCCTATCGTCTCATTGACGAGGGCAAGGACCTCTATGACTGGCACCCGCTCGTCAGCGGGCGTGCCGAAAGCGTGCATGAGGCCGGTATTTCCGCCCGGGGGCGCATCGTCTCGGAAAGGGATGTCCCCGAGACGAACTGGGAGGAACATATCGTTGCCTGGCCCGCGGAGGAGGACTGAGCCCTTCGACCCTAAATCTCCTGCCGAGGCCCGTCGGCGAGAGTGGATCAAGATCGCTTTGAAGCACAAGGCCTCAAACTGACACCGTGAATCCGCTCTCACTTCAATGTGAAGTTGCTCTACAGGGACATTCGTGCCGCGGATTCCGCAATGGCATAACCGAATTCCTGGGTGGTGGCATTGCCGCCCATATCAGGCGTGCGGACCTCGCTTTCCGCCAGCACGGTCTCGAAAGCCCGCTCCACGAGACGCGCCGCATCCGTTTCTCCCAGATGGTCCAGCATCATGGCTCCCGACCAGATCTGACCGATGGGGTTGGCAATCCCCTTGCCGGCGATGTCCGGGGCCGAGCCGTGTACCGGCTCGAACATGGACGGGTACTCCTTCTCGGGATTGAGATTGGCCGAAGGCGCGATGCCGATGGTGCCGGTGGCGGCCGGCCCCAGGTCCGAGAGGATGTCACCGAACAGGTTGCTGCCCACCACCACGTCGAACCAGTCCGGATTGCGCACGAAGTGGGCCGTCAGGATATCGATATGAAACTTGTCGGTGGTTACGTCGGGATAGGCCTTGGCCATTTCTTCGAAGCGCTCATCCCAGTACGGCATGGTATGAATGATGCCGTTCGACTTGGTTGCCGAGGTCACGTGTTTCCTGTGCCGCTGCTGTGCCAGCTCGAAGGCATACTTCAGCGCACGGTCAACGCCCTTGCGGGTGAAGATGCTTTCCTGAACGGCCACCTCCTCGTCGGTACCGGCATAGAGGCGCCCGCCGATTTCGGAATATTCTCCCTCATTGTTCTCGCGGACGATGTAGAAATCGATCTCTCCCGGACTGCGGTTGGCCAGCGGCGAGAACACGCCATGCAGAAGTCGAACGGGCCGCAGGTTGATGTACTGGCGGAAATGACGCCGGATCGGAATCAGCAGTCCCCAGAGCGAGACGTGATCCGGCACTCCGGGAAACCCGACGGCCCCCAGGAAGATCGCATCGTGATCGGCAATCTGATCCAGGCCGTCCTCGGGCATCATGCGGCCGGTCTGCTTGTAGAGCTCACAGCTCCAGTCGAAATGATCCCACTGGAACTCGATCCCGTAGCGCGCGCCGGCGACCTCAAGCACCCGGATCCCTTCATCCATGACTTCCTTGCCGATTCCGTCTCCGGGAATCACGGCAATGCGGTATTTGGCCATAGGGGCATCTCCTCCATATTCCGTTGGGCGCAACTTTCACGAAGGACCCCGGGTAAATCAAGAACCGGCTTGGTGGAAAAATAGCACGGACAGCCCTTTTCCACGTGCGAGCGCACAAAGGTCTTGACGGCTTCCCCATTTTGTCGCTTTATGCAGCTTGCAATCTGAGTTTTGGCCATTGCTACCGGCGTTTCTCATCGAGGCCCCTTCAAGCTATCCAAAAATCGAGGTTGTGCGCGGCGGCCGCCAACGGGCGAGCTGTCTGATTAGTAATCGCGTACATTAAGGAGGCCTAGACATGGCTAGCGGTACGGTAAAATGGTTCAACACCACCAAGGGCTACGGCTTCATTCAGCCGAACGACGGAGCTGCGGACGTGTTCGTCCACATCAGCGCTGTCGAGCGCGCAGGCCTGAACAGCCTGAATGAAGGCCAGAAGGTCAGCTACGAGATCGTGACGGAGCGCGGCAAGAAGGCCGCTGCCAACCTTCAGGTCGAGTAAGTGATCCGAAGATACGGCATCAAAACCGTATAGAAGAACGGCGGCCCTTCGGGCCGCCGTTTTTTATTGTGCGTCTGCCATGAGTGTAATCGGCCTGTGGGCGGACTTGAGAGATCGCCCCCGGCTACACCAACCGTCAAGTGGGGCCGCACCGGTCGGTCAAAGCAGTTAAAGTCGGTCAGGCTTGTGCTTCTGCAAGCCTGACGCCTGATGTCCCTTTTCCGGTTCGGCACAGTCGCTTTCGCGCTCGCGCCGTCGGCAGCATCACGTATCCGGTTCTTGGCCATCGGCTCGCGGTTTGCGCTCCACACTTCCTTCCCACATTCGGTCGCCATCACGCAGTTGCGCTTCACTTCACTCGTCATGACCTACTCATGGCAGAACCTGCGCCAGCAGGAGTGCGCCCATGCCGGGCCCACGAAAAAGGGGGCGGAGAAGATCTCCGCCCCCAATACTCACGAGGTTTGAACGCTCCACAGCTCAGTTGGCTGCGGCGCGGGCCTCTTCAAGCCAACCATCGACAGTGTCGCGGTTTTCCTCGATCCACTCCTGGGCGTGACGCTTGATATCTTCTTCGCTGTCCTCGCCCTCGTTCATCTTCGCGTTCTGCGCAAAGACGGCATCAAGCGGAATGGATGCGGTTTCCAGCAGCGTGGCCGCGGCCGGATTCTCCGCGAGGAATTCGCTGTTGGCCACCGGACGGATGTCGTTGGCTGGCCAGCCCATCTGGCAGGGGTCATCCACACAGCCTTCAACACCGGCGAGCTCCGTGGCGTCTTCCAGTTCCTTCTGCTCTTCAGGCAGATCGGGATGGTCCACTTCGATCCAGACCACATCCTCGCCTGGCGTCAGGACACCAACAGTCCAGTTCGGCGTCCAGGTGTAGAAAAGGATCGGCTCGCCGTTTTCGTAGCGGCTGATGGCATCAGCCATGGAAGCGCTGTAGCTGGCCTTGATGAGGTTGATGTGATCGCGGAGATTGTAGGCATCCATGTGATGCTCAATCACGGTCTCACAGCCCCAGCCCGGCGGACAGGCGACCATGTCGGCCTTGCCGTCACCGTTGGCGTCGAACGCTTCCTTGACCTCGTCGCGCTTGAAGTCTTCAAGGCTGGTGATGTCGTATTCCTCAGCGCTTTCCTTGTCGACGAGATAGCCCTGCAGCGCACCACCCTCGGCGACCATGCCGATCTTCTCAGCACCATCAGAAAAGGCGTCCTCGTAGGTGTTGTGCAGCGGGAACCAGCCCTCGACCCAGAAGTCGACATCGCCCTGGGCGACGGACTGATAGAAGGCCGGGTTGTCAAGTGTCGTGGGATCGGCAACCTCATAGCCGAGTTCACGAAGCATCTCGTTGTAAATGGCCGTTGTGAACCAGCCGGTATCCCAAGTCGGACGGGCCGGACTGACGCTCACGCCGTCACCGGGTTCGTCCTGGGCGGAAACTGCGCTCGCACCCATCACGGTGATGGCTGTCGCCAGCCCGGCGGCTTTTGCGATATCCCAGTACTTCATTTAATCCTCCTCGTTTGAAGGTTATCGGACAAGCCCGCAGCCATCCCATACTTGGCATTCCGCGAGCATAATCCGGCGTTTCCCTTGAAGAAACGCGTTTGGAACGCGGGCAGTAGGCGCCCGCTGCTCCATCTCTGTCTACTGCCGTTCATCGGCAGCTTGTCTGGACCTCATGAAAACGCGTTTGAGTGCGCCTGTGAAGGTCCAGTGTTCCTTTCGCTCGGATCCGCCATCACCCATGGCCTGGGTAATGCGATCCATGACAATGGCCAACAGAACGATTCCGATGCCACCGATGGCCGCGCGCCCGACATCCAGGCGCCCCAGACCGGTGTACACCGTTTCGCCCAGGCCACCGGCGCCGATCAGGGCGGCAATCACCACCATGGACAGCGCCAGCATAAGAGTCTGATTTAGACCCGCCATGATCGTACGCAAGGCCAAAGGCACCTGGATATCCCAGAGCACCTGACGCCGGGTGGCCCCGAACGCGAAGCCAGCCTCGACCATTTCCGCCTGCACCTGGCGGATTCCCAGGTTGGTGAAGCGGATGATCGGGGGCAAGGCGAAGATGATGGTCGCGATCACTCCGGGCACCAGGCCGACCCCGAACAGCATGACGATGGGCACCAGGTACACGAAGGGCGGAATCGTCTGCATGATATCCAGTACGGGCCGGATACCTGTGGCGAAGCGATCGTTGCGTGCCGCGGCAATGCCCATAGGCACCCCGACGATGGTACAGAATATGACAGCCGTCAGGACCATCGCGAAGGTGGTCATGGTGGGGTTCCACATGCCGATCAGGTCGATGAACAGCAAGGAAACCAAGGTGAATATGGCTATGTTCTTTCCGGCCACACGCCAGGCAAAAAGCGCGGCGACCAGAACAAAAAGCAGCATGGGAATCCACTGCAGGAACGCCTCCAGGTTCGTAAGCACCTGATCCACCGGCCACTGGATGGCCTGGAAGAACGGCCGGAAGTTCGGGACCAGAAAGTCCTTCACGAACCATTCGATCCAGTTATCCAACGGAAGCGTGTCATAATAGGACAGACTTAGGGAGTTCGGCAGATCCTCGATGAACCTGCCAAATGCACTGCTCTGTTCGCTTTCCGGCCCATTCGCCATAACTCGTAATTCTCCGGCTTTATTGTCTTGCGCAAAGTCGCTCTTGGATAAACCAGCCTACTTTGCAGCACCTGCAGGGGCCTTGTCCTGGCTTCCCGCTGTCGTCTCTTCGCTTACCAACTCATTGAAGACCTGTAATTGCTGCACGACCCCAAGAAGCTTGCCATCCTTTGCAACGACAGCCACGGGAATGCCCTCGGCAAACTGTTCATACAGCTCATAGAGCAAGCGATCCGGGTCGGTTTGAGGATAGTCGCTCTGCATAACGCTGGTGATCTGCGTATTGCCCGACACGTCCGCCAGCATGTCGCGCCTGACGTAACCAGCGGGCCCGCCCTTGTCGTCCAGGACATAGAGGCAGTCCTGGCCGGCCTCGTCCATGCGGGCCAAGGCAGTGGACGCCGTGTCCTTTCCGGCCTGAAGCGTGATCGACTGCTCCATGACCGATTCCGCGCGCAGGACGCGACCGCGATCCACGTCATGGGTAAAGGCCGAAACGTAGTCATCGGCCGGTGCGGTCACGATCTCCTCGGGCGGGCCGACCTGGACGAAGCGGCCGTCCTTCATAATGGCGATGTGATTGCCGAGTTTCAGCGCTTCGTGAAGATCGTGGGTGATGAAGATGATCGTGGTGGTGTACTTGGCCTGAATGCCGGCCAGTTCATCCTGCATCTCGCGTCGGATCAGCGGGTCGAGCGCACTGAACGGTTCGTCCATCAGCAGCACCTGCGGGTCCACGGCCAGGCCGCGGGCCAGGCCGACACGCTGCTGCATGCCCCCGCTGAGGCTGCTGGGATAGGCATCCGCCCAGGCATCCAGTCCGACCGCTTCCAGCGCCGCCATGGCTTTCTCGCGACGTTCCCGGCGCGAGACGCCACGCACCTTCAGGCCGTATTCCGCATTCTCGCACACGGTCTTGTGCGGGAAGAGAGCGAAGTGCTGGAAGACCATGGACATCTTGTTGAGGCGGAGCTGTCGCAGCGTCTCCTCATCCGCATCCGTGATGCTGTATCCATCAATGGAAATCTCTCCGCTGCTGGGCTCGATCAGCCGGTTCAAACAGCGGATCAGCGTCGACTTACCGGAGCCAGAGAGGCCCATGACGACGAAAAGCTCGCGCTCCCTGACAGTGAGCGAAACATCGTTGACGGCAACGACACTTTCGGTCTGGCGGAAAATCTCGTCCTTGGATACTCCCTGCTTCGCAAGCTCGATCGCCTGCTCGGGGTTTGGTCCAAAGACCTTGAAGAGGTTCTTTACAGTCAGTTTGTCCGTCACGGCTTTTCCGATATCCAGTTTTTTCCGTTCAGGCGAGAGACAAAGAAAACCGCATGCGCAACCCACTGCGCCTGCATTCAACAGATGTGGAAAGAACTGCGGTATGGGATTGCGAGACGTAAATTGCCAAACCGCCTGTCATACCCTGTTTGTCATTCTTCAGAGCCACGGTTCGTCCCGTCAGCCTGTCTATTTTATGTCACAGTATAATAGGTAACGACAGCGTCTTTTCAAGAAACGACAGGACTTGCCGGGAATCGGCTAATTGGATGACGGCTCGAGAAGCCCGGAAAACTGCGTTTGCCGAAGGGGGCTGGCCAGTGAAATTTCTTTCGCTCAGACCTTCTCTCCCTTGCTCGGAGAAGGGCTGAAACCCGATAGCAATCACCCTGGAGCGCTGTACGTGACTCCAGGGTGATTATTTAGCGTTGAAAATGCTTTAGAGATATATAAAGGAATAACCAAGCATGGTCAGGAACGTTCCTCCCATGCACGCACTTCCTTTTCGGCTGCCTCCCGCACAAGGCCATACCGCTCCTGGATCCGTCCGATCAGCTGATCGCGTCGTCCGGCCACCACGTCCAGGTCATCGTCGGTCAGCTTCCCCCAGTGCTCCTTGACCTTGCCACGAAACTGGCGCCAGTCGCCCTCGATGATATCCCAATTCATATCCGCACCTCTTCAATTGCTTGGGTCGATCACATCGCCGGCATTCAGTGATGTCAGCGCAACCTGCACTTGGGATCACGTAAGCGGATCAACGAATGGAATATCCGTGACGTTTCGAGGGCGAACAGATCAATTTTCACCCTTGCGAACGAGTTCCGGACCCAGCTGATCCATGACTTCGCGCGCATCATAGGCCCAGCTGTCCTTCTCGGGCGTCTCGCCGCGATACAGGACGATATCGGCATAGGCCCTGTAACGTGTAACGGGGCGTGCCGTGCTGGTGGACAACCCCACGCCGAAACCGCCGCCGCCATAACCATAGAAGCCATAGCCCGGTGGCCAACCGGCATAGGGCGTGCCGCTGCCATAATAGGATGTGCGCGGCTCGGTATCCCGGGCCGTCATCACGAAGTAGTCGTAGCCGTTCTGAAGGGTGAGCTCGGAGGCACGATAGAGCAGATAATCCTCGACCCTTTCCCGCGACGTCGCACTGTTCCCGGAATAGGAAACGCGGTAGCGATTCTCCTCCAGCTGCTGCTCCGAATAGCCATACCCCCCACCCTCGGCCGGGGTATAGACCGACGGCGCGGTACTACAGGCCGTCAGAAACAGAAAGACAGCTGCAATCGGGATCAGGCGTTTCATGGAGCTTAATGTAATTGCTCCTTTTCCCCAGGCAAGCGGGGAGAAATCCCGTACTCCCGCGCCCACTCCAACCCTTCGAGGGTTCCGCTCGCCGGGTGATATTCGCATCCAACCCAACCGTCGTAGCCAAGCGCGTCCATTACATTGAAAAGATAGGGATAATTGACCTCCCCCACGGACGGTTCATGGCGCCCGGGAACCCCTGCAACCTGTATGTATGAGATCTGTGGCAACTGCTCCTCCAAGTGCCTCTCCAGGTCTCCCTCCATGATCTGACAGTGATAGAGGTCGAACTGCAGCCTCAGATTCTCCGCCCCGACTTCTCGCAGGACCGTCATTGCGTCGTCCTGATGGCTCAGGAAATAGCCCGGCATGTCCCTCTGATTAATCGGTTCGATCAGCAAGCAGCAGCCCAATTTCGCCGCCTCCTCGCTCGCATGGCGAAGGTTGTCCAGATAGACCTCGCGGCAGGCCGCCAGCGGTTCGTCAGCGTGGGGAATGCCAGCCATGACGTGAAGGTGCCGGCAATCCAGAATGGCCGCATACTCCAACGCCTGCTGAAGTGTCTCCCGAAACTCCGCCTGGCGCCCCGGCAGGGCCGCCAGGCCCCGCTCGCCCGCGTCCCTGTCGCCCGGCGACAGGTTGAACAGTGTCTGTTGCAAACCCGCATCCTGCAGCCTTTGCGCCAGCTCCTTGGCCGGAATACTGTAGGGAGAGAGGTATTCGACGCCCGTGAATCCGCAGGCTGCCGCCACTTCAAAACGCTCCAGGAAGGGCCACTCCGTGAACATGAGGGATAGATTGGCGGCAAAACGCGGCATGTGACCTCCTGGAAAAGTTCAAGCGGATTCCTGTGAGTTGCCCTTCTGTGCTTCCGGACCATAGGACCGGAACTTCTCGACCACCCGGGCAATTTCCTCGTCGGAAAGAATGACAGGCTCTCCAACCTGCAGGCAACCATGATACTGGCACGCCAGCGTCTCGACCTCCACGGCCAGCCAAAGCGCCTTCTCGAGTGACGCTCCCACGGCAATCATGCCGTGGTTGGCCAGCAGACAGGCCGAACGTCCCTCGAGGGCCTGCAGGGCATTGTGTGAAAGACCCTCGGTGCCGAAGGTCGCATAGGGTGCACACCGGATATTCGGCCCGCCGGCGGCGGCAATCATGTAGTGGATCGCCGGTATCTCCCGACCGAGGATGGCGAGAATGGTGGCATAGGTCGAATGGACGTGGACAACGGCTCCCGTGTCCGGCCTGGCTTGCAGAATATCCCGGTGAAACCGCCATTCGCTCGAGGGTTTGTAGCGTCCGTGCGGCTGCCCTTCCCGATCCAGGAAAACCACGTCCTCAGGCTGCATCCTCTCATAGGGCAATCCGCTGGGGGTGATCAGAAGGCCGTCCTGCCAACGCAGGCTGATATTGCCGGAGGTTCCCTGGTTGAGGCCCAGCCTGTTCATCTCCAGACAGGCCTGGATAATCGCCGCACGCCGTTCCCGCTCTTCCGTGTCGTCAGCTGCCTGTCGCATCCCCTGGACCGCTTTCTTTGCCTCAAGCCCTTGTTCGGGCTATGACCTGTCCTCTGCAAGCTGTCAAGGTAAAGCCTGAAACGTCAACGACGCCAAAGAGAGGACCCTTCCATGACCGTCTGCCTGTTCGATGCCTACGGCACACTGCTGGATGTTCACTCTGCCGTGAAGCAGCATGCCGAGGCCCTGGGCCCCCAGGCCGAATCCATTTCCGCACTCTGGCGCAGCAAGCAGTTGGAATATTCCTGGGTTCACGGACTGATGGGGCAGCACCAGGATTTCTGGACGCTGACACAGCGTGCCCTCGATCATGCCCTGGCCGTCTACGGCATTGGGGACGAGGCCATCCGAAGCAACCTGCTGGATGCCTACCTCAATCTCGAAGCCTATCCCGATGCAGTCGCTTTCCTGCAGCATCTGAAGGACAACGATATTCCCACCGGCATCCTGTCCAACGGCTCCCCCGACATGCTCGAGCCAGCCGTCAAGGCAGCCGGATTGTCCGAACTTCTGGATACGGTCCTTTCGATAGAGGAGATCGGTATCTACAAGCCGGACCCCCGGGTTTACCAGATGGCATGCGAGCGGTTTTCCGTGGTGCCCTCGTCGGTGATCTTCATGTCCTCCAACCCCTGGGATGCCGCCGGCGCCGCCTTGTTCGGCTTCCGTGTGATCTGGGTCAACCGCAACGGCATGCCTCAGGAGTATCCCGACAGCCCCCCACTCGACGAGCTCGAGGATCTCTCGGCGCTGGCAAACCTTCTCGACTGAGGAGGAGGCCGAGTACCTGGGCACCTCCCGCATGCCAGGAATACGGCAAGAGCGATTTACGATGCCGGTATTCCGTGCATGATGGCGGCCAGACAGCCGCATGACGCGAAGCCTTGTCGAAAAATGAAATGATACTGGAAGACATACGGGACAGGACGGTCCCGCGGGGGAACAAGGATCACGATGTCAAGAACGCGAAAGGCCTCCGAGAAGCTGCGCAAGGGGTTCGAGGAACTGCCCAGCCTGCTGCCCGGGGTGCTGTTCAGCATCCTCGTGGCGATGGCCGCACACTTCATCACCGATCACTACGGCGGCCCCACCATTCTCTTCGCCCTGCTGCTCGGCATGGCCTTCAACTTCGTCTCGGCCGAAACCCGTTTTGCCGCCGGGGTAGGTTTCACGGCCCGGCAGGTGCTCCGGATTGGCGTGGCCCTGCTGGGCGCGCGCATCACAGTGGAGCAGATCCTGGCCCTGGGGTGGGAGGTCATGCTGGCCGTGGCCGCAGCTGTCGTGCTGACCCTTGTCTTCGGCGTCCTGGCGGCCAGGCTTCTTGGTCTCAACAGGCGCTTCGGCATCCTGTCCGCCGGCTCGGTGGCCATCTGCGGCGCCTCGGCCGCGGCAGCCATTTCCTCGGTGCTGCCCAACTACAAGGACAAGGAGCGGGATACCGTCTTCACGATCATCGGCGTCACCACGCTCAGCACCGCCGCCATGATCCTCTATCCCCTGATCGCCGGCATCTTCAGCTTCGACGACACCCAGACAGGCGTCTTCCTGGGCGGCACCATCCATGACGTGGCCCAGGTCGTGGGCGCCGGCTACAGCGTCTCGGACGAAGCCGGCGACACGGCGACGATCATCAAGCTGCTGCGGGTCGCCCTGCTGGTCCCTGTCGTTCTCGGTATTACCCTGGCCGCCCGGCAGATGTCCGAGGGCGGCGCAGGCGGCAAGGCGGGCAACCTGCTGCCCGGCTTCCTCGTCGCCTTCCTGCTGATCGTCGGCGCCAACAGCCTGACGCTGATCCCGGAAAGCCTTCAGGCGCTGCTGAGCGATGCCTCGCGCTGGTGCATCATCACGGCGATCGCCGCACTCGGCATCAAGACCTCGCTGGTTGAGATGGTGAAGGTCGGTGGCCGTGCCATCGGCATGATCGTGGCGGAGACGGTGTTCATCGCCACAATCGTGGTCGCCGCGCTGCTGACGATCTGAGCATTTCAGCCTGCAGCGTCCCGTACGAGGGTCCGCGAGACCGCATCGCGCCAACCTTCGTACTTGCGCGCACGGGTCTCTTCCGACATCTGCGGCGCAAACCGCCGGTCCAGCTGCCAATGCTTCGAGAAGGTACTCGGTTCGGAATAAAACCCGGCCTTGTATCCTGCCAGATAAGCCGCGCCGGACGCCGTGGTTTCCAGCACGGTGGGGCGATCCACTTGGGCATCCAGGATGTCGGCGAGAAACTGCATCATCCAGTCACTGGCCACCATGCCGCCATCGACGCGCAGGATCGTGTCGCCCAGCGAGCCGCCACCCCAGTCGCCGCGCATGGCTTCAAGCAGGTCACGGGTCTGGTAGCCCACCGCCTCCAGAGCCGCGCGCGCGAACTCGGCAACGCCAGTGCCACGGGTCAAGCCGAACATCGCACCACGCGCCCGGGAATCCCAATAAGGCGCGCCCATGCCCGTAAAGGCCGGCACCAGATAGACCTCCTGGTTGGGATCGGACCTGTCGGCCAGGTCGGCTGTCTCGGCCGCGGTTTCGATCAGTCCGAGTTCGTCGCGCAGCCACTGCACCGCCGCGCCGGCCACGAAGATGGACCCTTCAAGCGCATAGGTGGGCTTGCCGTCCAGCTGATAGAGCACAGTGGTCAGCAGGCGATTGCGTGAGATCACCGATTGCGCCCCTGTATTCAGCAGGGCGAAACAGCCCGTGCCATAGGTCGACTTGATCATGCCCGGCTCGAAGCAGGCCTGGCCCACCGAGGCGGCCTGCTGGTCGCCAGCCACCCCCAGAATGGGAATCGCGGCACCGAACAGCTCGGGCAGGGTCTCTCCGAATTCGGCGGCGGAATCCAGCACTTCGGGCAGCATGCTCTCGTAGGCGTTCAGGATCGAAAGTAGTTCCTGGTCCCAGCTTCCCTTGTGAATGTTGTAGAGTAGCGTCCGCGAGGCATTCGTGGCATCGGTTACATGCCGCTTGCCACCTGTCAGGCGCCAGATCAGGAAGGAATCCACGGTGCCGAAAACCAGTTCACCGCGTTCGGCGCGCGCCCGCGCGCCCTCCACGTTGTCCAGGATCCAGGCCACCTTCGTGCCCGAGAAATAGGAATCCAGCAGCAGGCCGGTGCGAGAGCGCACCTCGCTTTCGTGACCGGCCTTCTTCATGGCCGCGCATGCGTCGGCCGTGCGCCGGTCCTGCCAGACGATGGCCTTGTGGATGGCCTCGCCCGTGTTGCGGTCCCAGACCAGAGTGGTTTCCCGCTGGTTCGTGATCCCGATGGAGACGATATCCCCTGCAGAGGCCCCCGCCTTTTCCATGGCCTCGCGACAGGTCGCCAGCACCGAATTCCATATGTCTTCCGGATCGTGCTCGACCCAGCCAGAGCGCGGAAAGTATTGCTTGAACTCTTGCTGCGCGACGGCGGCTATCTGGTGTTCGCTGTCGAAGAGGATGGCGCGCGAAGAAGTGGTTCCCTGATCGATTGCCATCACATACTTAACCATGGCCTAGCCTCCCTGAACATCCACGCGGACACAGTTTGTAATGTCCATCCGGGCGACAGAAAAGGGCCGGAAGCCCTTTGTGACTTCCGGCCCAGGTTACGGGAAGGTGCTCAGTTCTCTTGAGCGTCCTGCCATTGTTGCACCAACTCGTCATACTTGACGGTCTGGCCCTGTGGTTTCTCGTTGTCCAGCTTGGGCTTCGGCGCCCCTTCCTGATCGAACCAGTATTGCGCATCGCGCGGTTCGTTCAGCTTGGGGCCGCAGTCGCCCTGAACGCCGGCACGCTCCAGGCGGGCCATGATGTCGTCCTGCTGTTGGGCCAGGTTGTCCATGGCCTCCTGAGACGATACCTCTCCGGTCACCGCCTCGGCCACGTTCTGCCACCAAAGCTGTGCGAGACGCGGATAATCCGGGACATTCACGCCAGTGGGGGTCCACTGGACGCGGGCGGGAGAACGATAGAACTCCACCAGGCCGCCCAGCTTGGGCGCCCGCTCGGTGAAGGACTCGTGCCGGATATCGCTGTCACGGATCGGCGTCAGGCCGACATGGGTCTTCTTCAGGCTGACCGTCTTGGCTACCGTGAACTGGGCATAGAGCCAGGCGGCCTTGCGGCGATCTGGCTCGGTGGCCTTCATCAGGGTCCAGGAACCGGCGTCCTGATAGCCCAGCTTCATGCCCTCTTCCCAATAGGGACCATGCGGCGAGGGGGCCATACGCCATTTCGGATTGCCGTCCTCGTCCACGACCGGCAGGCCGTCCTTGGCCATGTCGGCGGTAAAGGCAGTGTACCAGAAGATCTGCTGCGCGATGTTCCCCTGGGCGGGAACGGGTCCAGCCTCGGAGAAGGTCATACCGGCGGCTTCCGGTGGAGCATAGGCCTTCAGCCAGTCGATGTACTTCTGCAAGGCATAGACGGCAGCCGGACCGTTGGTGGCGCCTCCGCGCTCGACGGAGGAACCGGCCGGGCGGCATTCCTCCATACGAATGCCCCACTCATCGACGGGCAGTCCGTTGGGAATGCCCTTATCGCCAGCCCCGGCCATGGACAACCAGGCGTCGGTGAAACGCCACCCCAGCGAGGGGTCGCGCTTGCCGTAGTCCATGTGGCCATAGACCTGCTCGCCATCGATCTCGCCCACATGTTCGCTGAAGAACTCGGCGATATCCTCATAGGCCGACCAGTTGACCGGCACACCCAGTTCGTAGCCGTAGATCTCCTGGAACTGCTCCTGGAAATCCTCGCGCTGGAACCAGTCGTAACGGAACCAGTAGAGGTTGGCGAACTGCTGGTCGGGCAACTGGTAAATCTTGCCGTCCGGTCCCGTTGTGAACGAGATTCCCATGAAATCGTCGACATCCAGCATGGGATTGGTGACATCCGCGCCTTCGCCTTCCATGTAATCCTCGAGCGGAAAGACGGAATCATAGCGCGAGTGCGTTCCGATCAGATCGGAATCGTTGATATAGGCATCGTAGATACTGCGTCCCGACTGCATTTCAGTCTGCAGTTTCTCGATCACGTCACCTTCACTGATCAGGTCGTGGGTAACGTTGATACCGGTAATCTCGGCGAAAGCCTCGGCCAGCACGTTGGATTCGTATTCGTGCGTGGTAAGGGTTTCCGAAACCACATTGATATCCATGCCGCGGAAAGGTTCAGCTGCCTCGATGAACCATTCCATTTCCTTCAGCTGTTCTTCCTTGCTCAGGGTCGATGGCTGGAACTCCTCGTCGATCCAGCGCTCCGCCGCCTCCATGTCCGCCAGGGCGTTCTGAACGCCCAGGGCAAGTATCATGGCGGAGGCGGTGAAGAGGGTTTTTCTCAACATCAGATTTCCTCCCTTGTTTACTATTCTTCTACTCTTGCGGGCTTTACAATCGGGCGCCCGTTCACCCCCTTTATCGATCTAGACCCAGCGGAACACCGCCACCGCATAGAGGATGCTGAGCGCGGAGGCCCAGAGCAGGTTCAGATCGACAAAACCGATCCAGAGAACATGGATGTATGCGCTGCCCAGCAGCGAGATGAAAAACCGGTCGCCACGTGTCGTCGCGATGCCCAGGATGCCGACCCGCTCCATGGTTGGAGACACCTGCTGCCACAGGGACATGACCACCAACCCCAGCACGATGCCGGTGAAAAAAAGTCCCGTCTGCCAGGTCCAGGCCATCCATTGCAGGTTGATCTCCATAACGACTCTCCCTTACACGCGGCCCAGGGCAAAGCCCTTGGCGATGTAGTTTCGCACAAAGTAGATCACCAGCGCCCCAGGAATAATGGTCAGGACCCCGGCGGCCGCCAGCACGCCCCAATCCAGGCCCGAGGCCGAGACCGTGCGGGTCATGGTGGCCGCGATCGGCTTGGCCTCGACGGACGTCAGCGTGCGCGCCAACAGCAGTTCCACCCAGGAGAACATGAAGCAGAAGAAGGCCGCCACACCGATGCCCGAGGCAATCTGCGGCATGAATATCTTCACGAAGAATCTCGGGAAGGAATAGCCGTCGATATAGGCCGTCTCGTCGATCTCCTTCGGCACACCCGACATGAAGCCCTCCAGGATCCAGACGGCGAGCGGCACGTTGAACAGGCAATGGGCCAGCGCCACGGCAATATGCGTGTCGAACAGGCCCACCGAGGAGTAAAGCTGGAAGAACGGCAGGGCGAATACGGCAGGTGGCGCCATGCGGTTCGTCAGCAGCCAGAAGAAGAGATGCTTGTCGCCCAGGAAGCGGTAGCGCGAGAAGGCATAGGCGGCCGGCAGGGCCACTGCGACAGAGATGACCATGTTGAGCAGGACATAGATCGTCGAGTTGATGTAGCCCGAATACCAGGACGCATCCGTGAAGATGACCAGATAATTGTCCAGTGTCGGATTGAGTGGAACCGGCGACAGGACTGAGAGGATTTCCTGGTTGGTCTTGAAGGACATGTTGACCAACCAGTAGATCGGGATCATCAGCAAGACGATATAGATCGTCGGGATCAGCCAGCGCCCTTTCATAGGTTCATCTCCATTTCCTCGCGCCGCTTGGCCGTCATCACCGTGTAGAACACCCAGGACAGCGCCAGGATGATCAGGAAGTAGATGATGGACATGGCGGCGGCCCGGCCCAGATCGAATTGGCCGATGGCCATCTTGACGAGATCCACGGACAGGAAGCTGGTGGCACTTCCCGGCCCGCCCCCGGTCACCACGAAGGGCTCGGTGTAGATCATGAAGCTGTCCATGAACCGCAGCAGGATGGCGATCACCAGGACCCTGCGGATCTTGGGCAGCTGGATATGGCGGAAGACCGCCCAGCGCGAAGCGCCGTCAATCCTGGCGGCCTGGTAGTAAGCCTCGGGGATCGAGCGCAGGCCGGCATAGGCCAGCAGCACGACCAGCGACGTCCAGTGCCAGACGTCCATCAGGACCACGGTCACCCACGCGCTCAATGGATCCGTGGTGTAGTTGTACTCGAGTCCCAGGCTGTTCACGGTCCAGCCCAACAGGCCGATGTCGACACGCGCAAAGATCTGCCAGATGGTGCCGACCACATTCCAGGGAATGAGCAGCGGCAGGGCCATGAGGACGAGACAGACGGACACCCCGATGCCTCGACGGGGCATGGAGAGCGCGACGATCACGCCCAGCGGCACCTCGATCAGCAGGATCAGCCCGGAAAAGAGGAACTGCCTCCAGAGCGCGTCCTGGAAACGGCTGGAATTGAGGATATCCTCGAACCAGACGAGACCCGACCAGAAGAACTCGTTGCTGCCGAAGGTGTCCTGAACGGAATAGTTGACCACGGTCATCAGCGGGATCAGCGCACTGAAACAGACGATCACCACGACCGGCAGGACGAGAAACCAGGCTTTCTGGTTGACCTTGCGTTCCATGGTCTCAAGGCCTCCCTTCGCTCAGATGCCCGTCCACATAGAGGTGCAGGCGCGCCGGGTCGAAGCTCACCCCGGCCGTATCGGACGGCACCTCGCTGCCTTCGGGAAGGATTGCCGCCACCTGTTGTCCGGCAAGGGTCAGCTTGGCGATACGATAGCGCCCCACATCGTCGATACGCTCCAGTCGCGCCGGCATTCCCTGGTCGGGACCGGTGACCGTGACGAACTCGGGCCGGACACCCAATTGCACCTGTTTGCCGCCTGCCTCGGGCAGGCTGTGACCGCGCGGCAGGGTCATCTGGTGGTCTCCGACGTAGGCGCGATTGCCCTCGACATGGCAGTCCAGCACATTCATGCCGGGAGAGCCGATGAAGTAGCCGACGAAGGTATGTGCGGGTTTCTCGAAAAGCTCTTCCGGTGTGCCGATCTGTACGACTTCCCCCTCGTACATCACCACCACCTTGTCGGCGAAGGTCAGGGCCTCGGTCTGGTCGTGGGTCACATAGACCATGGTGTGATTGAATTCCTTGTGCAGCTGTTTCAGCTGGCCGCGCAGGAGCCACTTCAGATGCGGATCGATCACCGTCAGCGGCTCGTCGAAGAGAATTGCGTTCACATCCGGGCGCACGAGCCCGCGACCAAGCGATATCTTCTGCTTCATGTCCGCGGTCAGGTTCTCAGCCCGACGCTTGAGCCTGTCGGTCAGCTCCAGCATTTCCGCGACGTCCCTCACCCGTCGATCGACTTCGGCCGCAGGGAATTTCCGGTTGCGCAGCGGGAAGGCCAGATTGTCGTAGACCGACATGGAATCGTAGATCACCGGGAACTGGAAAACCTGTGCGATATTGCGCAGTTCGGGGGAATCGTGCGTCACGTCCCGGCCATCGAACAGCACCTGACCCTGGGTCGGTACCAGCAGGCCCGAGATAATGTTCAGGAGCGTGGTCTTGCCGCAGCCCGAAGGTCCGAGCAGGGCATAGGCACCGCCCTCTTCCCAGACATGGGTCATCTGCTTGAGGGCGTAGTCCGCCCTGTCCTGCGGGCGGCTCAGATAGGAATGCGCCAGGTTGCTGAGTTCGATGCGCGCCATGCCCTTTCCTCCTGCCCCTATGCCGCCGCCTGCATGGCCGGCGAGGCCACCAGCTGTTCGTCCGGACCGAACACGAAAAGCCGCCCGGGATCTATATGGACAGCCAGCCTGTCGCCGGCGGCAAGATCCTGCACACCATGCGCCAGCACCACCCAGCGCTCTGCCGAGTAGCTGACATGAACAAAGCTCTCCGAGCCCGTGATTTCGGTCACCGAAACCTCGGTCATCACCTCCAGGGCGCTGTCCGAGGGGCGCTCCAGGTAAAGATGATGGGGCCGCATCCCCAGGGTGTAGGCCCCCTCCGAAAGGCTCTGCAACAAGCCCGTGGCCGGCACGAACGAACCATCCGGCAACCTTACCTGACCGCCCTGCAGGTCCACCTTCAGAAGATTCATGGGCGGATCCGAGAACACCTGGGCCGTCAGCAGGTCATGCGGGCGACGATAGACCTCGAGCGTCGGCCCGAATTGCGTGACCGCCCCTTCGTGAAGGGTGGCGGTGTTGCCGCCCAGCAGCAGAGCCTCCGTGGGCTCGGTCGTGGCATAGACCAGGACCGTGCCGCTCTCGCTGAACACCCGCGGCAGCTCCTCGCGCAGCTCCTCGCGCAGCTTGTAGTCGAGGTTTGCCAACGGCTCGTCCAGCAGCACGAGATCGGCCCCCTTCACCAACGCCCGGGCCAATGCCGTGCGCTGCTGCTGACCGCCCGAGAGTTCCAGGGGCGTGCGTTGCAGCATATCGGTGATCTTCAACAGTTCCGCGGCCTCGCGGACCTCGCGGTCGATCTCCTCCTTCGGGCGCCTGGCGACGCGCAAGGGAGACGCAATGTTCTCGTAAACCGACAACGTGGGATAGTTGATGAACTGCTGATAGACCATGGCCACGTCGCGCTTGCGCACCGGCACGCCGGTCACATCCCTGCCATTGGCCAGAACACGCCCCGATGTGGGCTCGTCCAGGCCGGCCATGAGGCGCATCAGGCTGGTCTTCCCGGACAGGGTCGGCCCCAGCAGGACATTCAGGCTGCCGGGGTCCAGCTTCATGGAAACCGAACGAATGTGCGTTTCGGATCCCACCACCTTGCTGACCTCGACAAGCTCCACTGACATGCCTTCTACCCCTTGGCCTGCTTCGGCTGACTCTCCCGCTCTGCCAGCCGGCTTTCCATCCAGTTCTCCAGAGCGCCGGCGTCCTCCACGTTGAAACGAAGCCCCAATTTGCTGCGGCGCCAGAGGATGTCCTCGGCACAACGGGCCCACTCCTCCTGCATCAGGAAGACCACTTCACGCTCGTACAGGTCCGCACCGAAGTGCTGGCCCATGTCCGCAAGCTCCCTGGCGTCCCCAAGCATGACCCGTGTGCGTGTGCCATAGGAGCGTGTCAGGCGCCGTGCCCAGGAGTCCGTCAGGAAAGGGTACTCCTGTCTCAGCGTGTGCGTAAGCCTTGCGCTCTCGCCAACAGCGAAATCGCCGCCGGGCAGGGTGGCCGAGGCCGTCCAGTCACCGGACAGTCCCTGGAGATGCGACGAAAGTTTCTGCAAGGCATGCTCAGCCAGCTTACGGTAAGTCGTGATCTTGCCGCCGAAGACATTCAGCAAGGGCGGTCGAGTTCCCTCTCCATCATCCAGGGACAGCACATAGTCCCGCGTGGCCTGCTGGGCCTGTCCGGCCCCGTCGTCATAAAGCGGACGCACGCCGGAATAGCTGTGCACCACATCATCCGTGGTGATCGGCCTCTGCAGGTATTCACTGACAGCCGCGACCAGATATTCCGTTTCGCTGCTGGATATCCGCACCTCGCCCGGATCCTCGTCGAAGTCCTCGTCCGTCGTGCCGATCAGGGTGAAATCCTGTTCATAGGGGATGGCGAATACGATGCGCCCGTCGGAATTCTGGAAGATATAGGCGCGGTCGTGCTCGAACAGCCGTGGAACCACGATATGGCTGCCCTTGACCAGACGTGTGCGTTCCGAACTGTTCACGTGCAGGCGCTGGCTCAGCACCTCCGAAACCCACGGGCCAGCCGCATTCACCAGGCTGCGGGCGCGCAGGCTGCGCTTGTCTCCCGTCTGCCTGTCCATGACCTCGACGTTCCAGGCTCCTTCGTGCCGTTCGGCCGAGTTACACACAGTGCGCGGGCAGAGTTCCGCTCCATGCCTCAGAGCATCCAGGGCATTGAGCACCACCAGCCGCGCATCGTCGACCCAGCAGTCCGAATACTCGAAGCCGCGCATGTATTCCTCTTTCAGCGGCTCTCCGACGGGCGAGCGACGCAGATCGAGCGACGCGGTGCCCGGCAGGATCTTGCGTCCGCCCAGATGGTCGTAGAAGAACAGCCCCAGACGGATCAGCCACGCCGGACGCAGGCCCTTGTGGTGGGGCAGCACGAAGCGCAGCGGCCAGATGATGTGCGGCGCGGCGCGCAGCAGCACCTCGCGCTCGATCAGCGCCTCACGCACCAGCCGGAATTCATAGTATTCGAGATAGCGCAGACCGCCGTGGATCAGCTTGGTGCTGGCCGACGAGGTCGCACCGGCGAAATCACCCTGTTCGCAGAGAAAGACACGGGCACCCCGACCTGCCGCATCGCGCGCAATGCCACAGCCGTTTATACCACCGCCAATAATGGCAAGGTCGTAGATTTCGGGTGATGCCTCCGCCAAGGACGTCCCTGCTCCCTGATTTTATTTGATTATTTTTATTTTCGTATCTTATTGAAGTGAACAATATCCGAAAATAAACGAACCTTCAATTGAAGAATGCCACCAAACCTCCAATCGCGGACAGGCCGGGGCACAGATCATTGAGCGGTGTCCACCCTGACCCCTGACTCCTCGCAGATCCGTCGCAGGCCGGCAGGCGGCATCTCGTCGGTGATCAGGCGGTCGACCTGCGAGATATGCCCGATCCGCACCGGAGCGCTGCGCGAGAACTTCATGTGGTCGACCACCAGGAAAACCGTGCGCGCGTTCTCGATAATGGCCTGGGAAACCCGGACCTCGCGATAGTCGTAGTCCAGCAGGTCCCCTTCCTCCTCGATGGCCGAGGCGCCGATCACGGCATAGTCCACCTTGAACTGCCGTATGAAGTCGGTGGCCTGCTCTCCCACGATGCCGCCGTCCGAATGCCGCAGCACGCCACCGGTCACGATCGTCTCGATTTCGGGCTGGGTGTAGAGGATATTGACGACGTTGATATTGTTGGTGATGGCCATCAGGCCACGATGCCCCGACAGCGCCCGCGCCACTTCCTCGGTCGTGGTCCCGATGTTGATGAAAAGAGAGCAGTTGTCGGGGATCAACTCCGCGGCACGCCGGGCAATGCGCTGCTTCTCCTCGGAGGCCAGGATACGCCGCGCCTCGTACTTCACGTTCTCGATGCCCGTCGCCAGCACGGCCCCGCCGTGCACCCGCTTGAGCAGGCGTTGCTCGCAGAGCTCGTTCAGATCCCGGCGGATGGTTTGCGGGGTCACGGAAAAATGAGCCGCCAGATCCTCCACCGTGACGCGTCCCGAATCCCGCGCGCGGTCCAGAATCTGCTCCAGTCGGAGGGTCAGGTTCTGCAAGGACGTCTCCCTTTTCGTTTATGTTCGTTTTCCGGGCAGACAGAATACATGAACTTTCGGTTTTGCAAAGCGGCTCATCCGCCTCGAAGATCTTTGCCGCGGCACAGGGCCGTTCGCGGATTGACAGCCCGCCTTCCTGGACGGACCTTGATCCGAACTTGACGCAGGAGAACGAAGCCCCATGGACAGGCCGGGCACACAGGACTGGAACGCCGAAGACTATCAGCGCGATGCCGCTTTCGTCGCACGCCTGGGACAAGGGGTCGTGGACCTGCTGGCTCCACAGGCCGGGGAAAGAATTCTTGACCTGGGCTGCGGGGACGGCGCGCTGACCGAACAGCTCGTGGCCAGCGGCGCCGAGATCGTCGCCGTCGACGCGTCCGAGGACATGGTTGCGGCCAGCCGCACCCGCGGCCTGGACGCGCGGCGGATGGACGGACACAGCCTTGCCTTCGACCAGCGCTTCGATGCCGTCTTCACCAACGCCGCCCTGCACTGGATGACCGAACCGGACCGGGTCCTCGCGAGCGTGGCTGGAGTATTGCGGACAGGCGGACGCTTCGTCGGCGAATTCGGCGCGCATGGCAACGTGGCCGCTATCCGGGCGGCTCTGCACGAGGCCCTTTCCCGCCGTGGGGACGATCCGCTTGCGCTCAGTCCCTGGTATTTTCCTTCACCCGCAGCCTATGCCAGCAAACTGCGCAATCACGGATTCCGAGTCATGGAGATTGCCAGCTTTGCCCGCCCGACGCCCCTGCCCGGCGCACTCCATGCCTGGCTGGAGATATTCGCCCAGTCCTTCCTCGCCCCGCTTTCCGAAAACGAGCGCACCGCGGTGCTGGCCGAGGTGGCAGAGCGCCTGCAGCCTATCCTGTGCGACGAGACGGGCACCTGGACCGCGGATTACGTGCGCCTGCGCTTTGCCGCGGTGCTGGAAGGCTGACGGAAGCCTGATACCCCCGGGGGTTTGAACTTGCCGGAAAAATCCCCGATGTTCCCCTCAGTCGAAGTTACAGATGGAAGAAGCGGTTCTCATCATGCCCAAGGATCTTGAAGGTCTTCTCGTCGTCACGCTCGAACAGGCGGTCGCTGCTCCCTACGCCTCGTCCCGCCTGGCCGATGCCGGAGCGCGCGTCATCAAGCTGGAACGCGAGGAAGGCGACTTTGCACGCCGCTATGATCGCTGCGTCAACGGCCTGAGCGCCTATTTCGTCTGGCTCAACCGTGGCAAGGAATCCGTGCGCTTCAACCTCAAGGATCCTGAGGACCAGAAGCTCCTGCACAATCTCCTCAGCCGGGCCGACGTGTTCATCCAGAACCTCGCGCCCGGTGCGACGGAACGTGCCGGCTTCGGCACCAAGAGCCTGCGCGAGCGCTATCCCCAGCTGATCACCTGCGACATCAGCGGCTACGGGATGGATGGTCCCTATCGGGACATGAAGGCCTACGACCTTCTGGTTCAGGCGGAAACGGGACTGGCCAACATAACCGGCACGCCGGACTCCGGAGCAAGGGTGGGCGTATCCGTCAGTGACATCGCCGCCGGCATGTATGCCCAACAGGCGATCCTGCAGGCCCTGTTCGCGCGGGAACGCGGCAAGGGCGGACGCAGCATCGAGGTTTCGCTCTATCACAGCACCTCCGACTGGATGAACGTACCCTACCTGCAGCATCACTACGGCAAGGCCACGCCGAAGCGCGAGGGACTGCGCCACCCCACCATCGCCCCGTACGGGGTCTACGGATGCCGCGACGGCAAGAGCGTCCTCATCGCCATACAGAACGAGCGCGAATGGAAAAGCCTCTGCGAGAACGTCCTGGAGCGCCCCGATATCACCGAGGATCCGCGTTTTGCCAGCAACCCGGAGCGTGTCACCAATCGCCAGGCCCTGGACGAGGTCATCACTGCGGTCTTCTCGCAGCTGGACCGCGAACAGGCGATCGCGAAGCTGACCGGCGCCAAGGTCGCCTATGGTAAGCTTTCCACCATGGAGGACGTGGTCACCCACCCGCAGAACCGCTTCGTGCGCGTGGAAACCTCTGCCGGAGAGGTGAACCTGCTGGCGCCCCCGCCGATCACCCCTGAATTCGAGGAAAGTTACGGGCCCGTCCCGGAACTCGGCGCGGACGATACCCGCGTCCGCGAGGAATTCTCCGGCAGCTAGATCCCGCTGATCGAGGAATGCAGGTTTTACTCCTCTTTCTCAGCCTCCCGTCCTTCCTCGATGGTTTCGCGCGCTTCCTTCTGGTCCTCCGGCTCGGCATCGGGAGAGTTCGACTGCCCCTCGTTGGCGGGCTGATGACAGAGTTCGACCAGAATGGGGAAATGGTCCGAGCCCACGGGCTCCAGACGGCTCATGCGCAGCAGCGTGAAATCCGGACTGAAGAATACGTGATCGATGGGCCAGCGCAGGATGGGCCACTGCGCATGATAACTGGAATAGAGACTGCGCCCGATCCTGGGGTCGAGCAGTCCGCTCAGTTCCTGGAACAGCCGGGTCGTGTCCGACCAGGCCACGTCGTTGAGATCTCCTGCAACGATGGCCGGGACATCCACCTCCCGCGCTTCACGGCCCACCAGGACGAGTTCCGCATCGCGCTCCTCGGTATCCTGCTTCGGCTCCGGCGGCCGCGGATGCAGCCCGTAGAACACGACCTCGACCCCCGAGGGCAGGCGCACTCCGGAATGGATCGACGGCACCTCTTCCTCGACCAGCCTGCGCACCTGCGGCTCGATCAGGTCCAGCCGCGAGAAGAGGAGCAATCCGTACTTGTTCTCCTGCGGCTGGGCCACGACCTCCTTGTACTCTTCCTCCAGGGGCGCCATCGCCTCGGCCCACCAGCCGTTGGTCTCGATCAGCAGCAGCAGATCGGGCGCGTATTCACCAACCCGATCCAGCACGGCCTGGCTGTCGCGATTGTCCTGCAGGACGTTGGATATCATCAGGCTGAGACGGCTGTCCTCGGAACACTGCCCCTGCCTGGCCGAGACGGCCTGTTCCGGCCAAAGGCCCGTATAGGGCAGCATACGTGCCGACTGATAGACGAGGCAGGCGAGCACCGCTCCTGCCAGGAACCAGAATCGCCGCTGGTGCCAGTCAAAGGCGGCAAGGCAGAGCAGGAAGACAAGGGCCAACAGGGCTGCCAGTTGCATTCGGGGAAAGTCGAATATGCGGATCCACCAGGCCTCACCTGGAAAAAAGGGCAACAGCGTCGCAACAGCCAGGAACAGGCCCAGTCCCCAGAGCACGGAACGCAGCAAAATCACCATCGATCCTTGTCCTCCAGCTTCTTGCCACTTGAAGGCTAGTGTTCTGCCCCAGAACGGCAAGCGGGAAAGCCCCCTGTCCGGTGACAAAGTCATGAGCGTGTGTGCGCCCTCGAAACGGGCAGGAAGATCGGGTCACAACCCGTTCCTTTCGGCCTGTGGCTGGACAACCTCGCACCTGCAAACGGCAACGCCCTTGCAGGAAGCGCCCATCGAGCGGACAATTCGAGGAAATCGAAGACACACCCGGACGAAATACCTTTAGGGAAGGCGAGACATGACTTCACTGGAGCTGCAACGCACGAACCTTCCGGAGGGCCTCGAGGAGCTGCTGGGTCCGAAGGGCCTGCTGACGGGCGAAGAGGCCCGGGAATACGGCCGTGACTTCATGGGGGAAGTGGACAATGCCCCTCTGGCCGTTCTGCGCCCGGAAACCACCGAACAGGTGGCCGAAGCGCTGCGCCTCTGCACCGAACATGGCCTTTCGGTTATTCCCCAGGGCGGACGCACCGGTCTGACGGGGGCCGGTGTTCCGTCTCGCCCGGATCACGAGGTCATTCTCTGCCTGGCACGCATGAACAAGGTGCGCTGGCTGGACGAGAAGAACCATGCCATGGCGGTGGACGCCGGCTGCATCCTGGCGGACGTCCAGAAGGCGGCCGCTGACGCCAACCGCCTCTTCCCGCTCAGCTATGGGGCGGAAGGCTCCTGCCAGATCGGCGGTTCGATCTCGACCAACGCCGGCGGCACGGCCGTTCTACGCTACGGCAACACACGCGACCTGATCCTGGGCCTGGAAGTCGTTCTGGCCGATGGCACCGTCCTCGACATGATGCGCGCCCTGCGCAAGGACAACACGGGCATCGACCTGAAGCAGCTCTTCATCGGCTCCGAAGGCATCCTGGGCGTCGTGACCGGGGCGGTCCTGAAACTCTATCCGGCCGTGGCCGAACGCGAATGCGCGCTTCTGGCCTTCCCCTCCCTGCCGGCTGTCATGAAAAGCTTCGCCATCGCCCGGGAAAGCACGAACGACCGGCTCTCGGCGTTCGAGATGATGCCCCAGAACGGCATCACGCTGGCCTGCAACCGCGTTCCCGATGTCGTGGATCCCGTCGAGGGGGATTACCCCTGGTATGCCCTGCTTGAGGTCTCCGCCAGCAAGGAAGGCTCCGGCCTGTTTGAAATGCTGGAAGGGCTGATCGAGCGCCTGATGGAGGAAGGTCTGGTGGTCGACGGTACGGTCTCCAGCAATGAAGGCCAGCGCGCCCAGCTCTGGCGCATTCGTGAAGCCCTTGTCGAAGCCCACAACGACATGCCGCACCTGCTCAAGCATGACGTTTCGGTCCCCATCTCCGACATGGCCGACTTCATCGAAACCGCGATCGAAAAAGTACAGGCCATCGCCCCGGACGCCATGCTGATCGCCTTCGGACACGTCGGCGACGGCAATGTGCACTTCAACATATGTCACGACCTGGACACTCCCGATGGCAGCCTGGCCACCCGTCACAAGGAGGTCACCTGGGCGGTCTATGATCTGGTGCAGGAGTATCGCGGCAGTTTCTCGGCCGAGCACGGCGTCGGGTCCATGAAGCGCGATGCCCTGCGCCGCTATCGCAGCGAGGCCGAGCTCGCCGTCATGGAGAAGCTGAAGACGGCCCTGGATCCGCAAGGCCTGTTGAATCCGGGCAAAGTGATCTAGGCCTCGCTGCCAGCAGATTTGCCGGTGGCTTAAAGCTACGCTATCGTCCCACCTGTCCATTGCCAGCAAACGGGAGGATTTCGCCATTCGTGCCCTGCTATTGACCCGCGACGAGGACAAGAAGACCCACGCCGAGATCACAGAGGTGGACGAGACGGACCTGCCCGAGGGCGACGTTCTGGTCGACGTGACGTACTCCACCCTCAACTACAAGGACGGCCTGGCGATCACCGGCAAGGGACCGGTGGTGCGCAGCTTTCCCATGATTCCCGGCGTCGACTTCGCCGGCGTCGTGGCGGAGAGCAGCCATGGTGACTTCAAGCCCGGCGACGAGGTCATCCTGACCGGATGGGGCCTGGGGGAAGAGCGTTGGGGTGGCTATGCGGAACGCGCACGGGTCCAGGGGGACTGGCTTGTACCGCTGCCCAAGGGCATGACGCTCGCCCAGGCCATGGCCGTCGGCACGGCCGGCTTCACGGCCATGCTTTGCGTCATGCGGCTGGAGGAACTTGGGCTCAAGCCCGAGAATGGCCCGGTCCTGGTGACCGGCGCCTCCGGCGGCGTCGGCAGCGTGGCCGTCAGGTTGCTGGCCGGGCGCGGCTTCCAGGTCAGCGCCATGACCGGCCGTGTTTCGGAATCGAGTTATCTCAACGCATTGGGGGCAAGCGAGGTGATCGATCGCGCCCCCTATGGCGAACCCGGCAAACCCTTGCAGAAAGGTGTCTGGGCCGGCGCCGTCGACACTGTGGGCGGACAGATTCTGGCCAATGTCCTGGCCAGCGCTCGCCAGGACGGACTGGTGGCCGCCTGCGGATTGGCGGCCAGCATGGACCTGCCGACCACGGTGGCGCCCTTCATCCTGCGCAACATCACCCTGGCCGGTGTGGAAAGCGTCTATACGCCGCGCCATCTGCGCCTGAAGGCCTGGGAGAACCTGGCCCGGGAACTGGATGCGGAGGCCCTGGAACGGATCAGCCACACGGTCGGCCTGTCCGAGGTGATCCCGGCGGCCGAGAAGATCCTGGCCGGCAAGGTGCGTGGACGGCTGATCGTCGATATCGCAGCGTGAAACGGCGTCGCCTTTCGGGCGGGGCGCCGGAAAGGACGAGAGCATGGCATATTTGACGAGGCGGATTTTCCTGCTAAGCGGGCCATTGGCCCTCGCCGGAGCAGCCTTCGGCACGCGCCTGCCTGCCTTGGCAGGCACAGCTCCGGAAGGTTTGACGCCGAGCCAGACCGAGGGGCCCTTCTATCCCGACTCCCTGCCGGCCGAGCGTGACAACAATCTCGTCCGCCTCGCCGAGGCGGACAGCAGGGCCGAGGGCGAGATCCTGGAACTGCAGGGCCGGGTCCTGGATGCGGACGGCACTCCCTTCCCGGAATGCCGCATCGAGATCTGGCAGGCCGATGCCGGGGGACGCTATCTGCACAGCGGCGATGACAGGGAGGGTGCACGCGATCCTCTTTTCCAGGGTTACGGCACCACCCGCAGCGACAGCGAGGGCCGCTACGGCTTTCGCACCATTCGCCCCGTGCCCTATGGCTCGCGCACGCCCCACATCCATTTCAAGGTCCATCCCCCGGAGGGAGAGACCCTGACCACCCAGATGTACGTGGCCGGCGAACCCCTGAACGGGGAGGACTGGATCTACAGCCGGCTCAGCGAAGCGGAAAAGGCACGCCTGAGCGTGGAGCTGAAGGCCCTCGATGACGAGGACGGCACACGCTGGGCAGGCCACTTCCCCATTGTCCTGCCGCGCTGAACGCAACCGGAGTGCGCCCTATTCCTCGATCTGCACGGCCGTGTCGTACTTCACCCGGCGCAGGGTGAAACTGGTGCGGAATCGCCGGATGTTGTGCTCACGCGCCAGGACGTCGCGCACGAAGTCGTTGTAGTGCTCCATGTCGCGGCAGGAGACCAGCAGCAGGTAGTCGCTCTCGCCCGAGATGAAATAGCATTGCTGCACCTCGGGCTGCGTGGAGATGTGGCGCTCGAACGCGGCCAGCGCATCCTCGCGCTGGCGGTCCAGTTCGACGCTGACGAAGGCAATCAGGGCATGACCGGTCTTCGCGGTGTCCACCAAGGCCACGTCGCGCAGGATGTAGCCTTCCTGCCGCAGGCGCTTGACCCGACGCGAACAGGGCGCCGGCGAGAGACCGACCCGTTGGGCCAATTCCTCGTTGGTCATCCGCGCATCGCGTTGCAGGAGGTTGAGAATCCGACGGTCGATCCGATCCAGGGCCGAGAGCGCGCGCTCGCTTTCCTGCACCTTATTGCGTGGACGGGCTTCCTTGTTCATTCCGATTGCTCATTGCTCGTGGGAAAAGGCAATCTAGGGCAAGAAACATGACAAAGAAAGCAGGGAATTCATGATTGATTGCGCATAGACTGGCTTTCTCGATATCAGGTTTCGCATACAAGGCTTCCGGAGATATTCAGATGAAATTCGAGCAGTTCAAACGCCATCCGCTGACCTTCGGTCCCACGCCCGTCGAACCCCTCCCTCGGCTCAGCGCCCACCTGGGCGGAAAGGTGGAGATCTGGGCCAAGCGCGAGGACTGCAACAGCGGCCTCGCCTTCGGTGGCAACAAGGTGCGCAAGCTGGAATACCTGGTGCCGGATGCACTCGAACAGGGCTGCGACACGCTGGTGACCATCGGCGGCATCCAGTCGAATCACACCCGTCAGGTCGCCGCGGTGGCGGCGAAACTGGGGATGAAGTGCCGCCTGGTGCAGGAGCACTGGGTCGACTGGAACGACGCCGTCTATGACCGCGTGGGCAATATCCAGATGAGCCGCATCATGGGCGCCGAGGTGGAACTGGTAAACGCCGGCTTCGACATCGGCATTCGCGAAAGCTGGGAAAACGCGCTGGAAGACGTGCGTCAGCGCGGTGGCAAGCCCTATGCCATACCCGCCGGTGCTTCGGATCACAAGCTGGGCGGCCTGGGCTTCGTCGGCTTCGCCGAAGAGGTCCGCCAGCAGGAGGCCGAACTGGGCTTCCAATTCGATTACATCGTCGTCTGCGCGGTCACCGGCAGCACCCAGGCCGGCATGGTGGCCGGCTTCGCCGCCGACGGCCGTGCCAACCGCGTGATCGGCATCGACGGCTCGGCCGAGCCTGCGAAGACCCGAGACGCTGTCCTGCGCATCGCACGCAGCACGGCCGACCTGGTCGATCTGGGGCGTGCCATTGAAGACGAGGAGGTCGTGCTCGACACCCGCTATGCCTATCCCGCCTATGGCCTGCCCTCCGCGGAAACCCTCGCGGCCATACGCCTCTCGGCACAGCTCGAGGGCATGATGACCGACCCGGTCTATGAAGGAAAATCCATGCAGGGCATGATCGACATGATCCGGCACGAGGAATTTCCGGAGGGCGCGCGTGTGCTCTACGCCCACCTGGGCGGCGTGCCCGCCATCAACGGCTACAGCTATCTCTTCAAGGACGGCTGAGACTATATCCTGGCCTCCTCGGCCAGCAGGGCCGCCCTGCGCCGGGCGTTGGCACGGGCCTCCTCGCGCCGACGCGCCAGTTCGTAGAAGACGGCCGCGACGATGGTGGTGCAGACCAGGATCAGGCCCAGGGCGTTTACCGCCGGGGTCACGCCGGTGCGCACCTTCGAAGCGATGTAGACCGTCAGCGTGGTGTCGAAGCCGCGCACGAAGACCGTGGTGTTGTAGTTCTCGAAGGACTGCAGGAAGGCGATCAGGCAGCCCGCAAGGATGGCGGGCATCAGGAAGGGCAGTGTGACCCGGCGGAAGGCCTGCCAATGCGTGGCGCCCAGGTCCAGGGCCGCCTCCTCCTGCGCGCGCTCGAAACGCTGCAGACGTGCCAGCACCATCAGCATGACATAGGCAGCGATGAAGGTGGATTGCGCCAGGATCATCAGGAAGACGCCGCCGCTGACTCCGCGCGTCTGCCAGAAGATCAGCGTCGAGATGCCGATGATCACCCCCGGCGTCAGCAAGGGGGAGACCATGACGCCGTAGATGAAGGTCTTGGCCCGGGTACGGAGTTCGTTCAGCAACAGGGCACCGGAGACTCCGATCGGCACGGCCACGCAGATCACGCCCAGGCCGACCACCAGGCTGGTCCAAAGCGCAGTCCACATCTGCGCGTCCTCGGCCAGCACGCCAAACCACTGAAGGGTCGTGCCTTCCCAGGGCGTTATGGTGGGAAAGCGGCTTTCGTTGAACGTGGCCGCGCTCATCAGGGTGAGTGGCAGCAACAGGTAGGTAAAGAAAACCGCCAGGTAGCCGCGGACGAACCAGGTGAGGATGCGATCGGAAGTCATGCCCATCCCCTACTTCGCTATATCGTCCAGCTCGACGCGGAAGAGCCTGAGCGCCGCGAAGATGAAGCCAAGGCAGAGCACCAGCAGGATGAAGGCGTAGGCCGCCCCCTGGTTCCAGTTCCCGCCCTCGAAGAACCAGTTGTAGATGATCTGGGTGAACCAGCGGCTGCCCGGAGAGCCGAGCAGGGCCGGCACGGCATAGGAGCCGGCCGCCAGCATGAAGGTCATGATGCAACCTGTGGCAATCCCGGGCTTGGCATGCGGGATCACCACACGCCAGTGAATGCGCCACACCGGGGCCCCAAGATCGCGGGCGGCTTCCACCTGGTTGCGGTTGAGGGATTCCAGCGCATTGTACAGTGGGAAGACCATGAAGAGAATATAGGCGTAGACCATGCCGATGATGACGCCGCCGTCGCCCGAAAGGTAGCGGATCGGCTGGTCGATCAGGCCCAGGTAGCCGAGGATCTGGTTGAGCGGCCCGTTGTAGGCCAGGATGATCCACCAAGCGAAGGTGCGCAGGATCTCGTTGATCCAGAAGGGAATGACCAGCAGCAACACGAAGAAGGAAGCCTGCCGGCCACGCGCCAGTTGCGCCAGGAAATAGGCCACGGGATAGCAGACCACCAGGGTAATGAACGTGACCAGCGCACTGGCCCAGATGGTCTTGAAGAAGATCGCTCGGTGGATCTCGTTGTCCGCCAGGGTGAGATAATTGGTCAGCGTGTAGCTGTCGTCCGGCCCACCGCGCAGGGTCGGCGGCAGGTTGGGCCGGAAGGAATAGTCGATCATGACCAGCTGCGGACCGACCACCATGACCATGATCCAGAGCAACGTGATCAGCATGATGACGCTGGTCAGCGTCAGGCCGTAGCGCTGCAGGACCGCCTGCACGATTCAGCCCTCCACCAACAGGACGGCATCTTCCGCATGGAAGCTGAAGGCTACCCTGCGTCCGACTGACAGATCCGGGGTCGAGGCCGTGTTCTGGAGTTGCGCCATCAACAGCTGTTCTCCGCTGCGCGCCTCGAGCTGGAAATAGGCGCCCTCGAAGCCGCGGCGGGTGATCTCTGCCTCCAGGCGATTGCCCTCGTTCTCCGATCCGTTCATGTACAAGCGTTCCGGCCGCACGAACAGCATCGCCTCGGCGCCTTCGGAAAGGTCCCTGACGTTACGTGCCCGAAGTGCGCCGAAGGATGTTTCCAGAACGGCCAGCTCTCCCTCGCGGGCCCGAACGCGGCCGGGAATACGGTTGTTCTCGCCCACGAAGGTGGCGGCGAAATAGCTGTGCGGCTCGTCATAAAGGCGATCCGGGGTATCCACCTGTTCGATCCGGCCCGTGTTCATCACCGCCACTCGGTCCGACATGGTCAGTGCCTCGCCCTGATCGTGGGTGATGTAAATGAAGGTGACGCCCGTCTTCTTCTGTATGGCGCGCAATTCACTGCGCATGTGCTGGCGCAGCTTCAGGTCCAGGGCCGAGAGCGGCTCGTCCAGCAGCAGCACCGAGGGCTCCACCGCCAAGGCTCGGGCGATGGCCACGCGCTGGCGCTGTCCGCCCGAGAGTTCCGAGACTTTCTTCTCCGCCTGCCCGGTCAAGGCGATCAGGTCCAGCAGTTCGTCCGCTTTCCGGCGCCGCTGGGCCTTCGACCATCCCTGGACTTCGAGCCCGAAGGCAATGTTCTCCCAGACTGGCATCAGGGGAAACAGGGCCAGATTCTGGAAGATCATGGCGGTGGGTCGCTTGTTCGGTCCGCGTCCCCGCATATCCTGGTCACCGATCAGGACCTGCCCCTCGCTGGGCTCCAGGAAGCCAGCCACCACCCGCAGCAGGGTCGTCTTGCCGCAGCCTGACGGTCCCAGGAACGAGAAGAACTCGCCGGCCTGTATCTCCAGGCTGACGTTGTCCACGGCCGTGAAGTCTCCAAAGCGCACACTGACGCTTCGCAGTTCCACACCCTGCGTCATGAGTCTCTCCCGAACACCTCTGTCTGCGTCCTCTCGAATAAACTGCGCTCCGGAGGCGCCCATACGTCTCCGGATCCGCAGCCGTTATCATGCCGCAAGGAAGCGTTCGGCATACTCGTTGCGCTTGGAGATGAACCAGGCATCCTGGACCGGCCAGGCCCAGAGCTTGTCCAGCGCATCCTCGGGATAGGCGTAGGCGAAGAATTCGCGGTTGAAGTCGTCGAGGTGCTCCTCGGCGCCCTTCACCGTGGTGTTGATCTTCGTCTCGTTGGCGTACATGGCCCCCACTTCCGGTGTGTAGTACCAGTTGATGAAGGCTTCCGCCTGTTCGATATTCTCGGCCCCCGACAGCATGCCGAAGCCCTCGATCCACATCAGTGCGCCCTCCTTCGGCGCCAGATAGCGGATGGGCATGCCCTCGTCCCAAAGACGCGCTCCGGTGGAATCCCACGTCTGGCCGATCACGCACCCGTTGGTGCGGAACGCACCCTGGGCCTCGTTCTCGTTGTTCCAGAACTGGGCGATGCTGCCTTTGTTCTTGATCGCCTCCTCCAGGATGATGTCGTAGTTGGCAGCCATCTTCTCCTCGTCGGCGAAACATTCGCGCATGCTGTGAGGCAGGCGCCCCTCGTCCTGCAGCCAGAGACCTATGCCCACCAGGCCGGAATGGCCGCGCAGGGTGACGAAACCGGAATAATCCGGATTCCACAGATCGCCGTAACTGGCGCTGCCGTACTCCAGCGGCGCCTCGTCCTTGTTGAAGGACAGCGCCTCCGTGCCCCAGTCCGTGGGTGCCACATAGCGCTCGCCGCCGACCATGCCGCCACCCTCGTCGGCGCCGTTCAGGTTGCCGGCAATGACCTGGTCGAAGTCGATATTGTTTGTGTTGAGCGGCGAGAGAAGCCCCTCCTCGACATACTGGGGCACGCGATCGATGGTCGGCATGATCAGGTCGAAACCGCTGGCCTGGTTGGCGCGGACCTGATTCATCTGCTCCTCGTTGGAGCCGAATTCCACACGGGTTACCTCGATTCCGGTCTTGTCGGTGAAATCGGCCAGCATGTCGTCGCTGAAGTAACCGGCCCAGCAATAGACCCGCACCTCACCCGAGGAAGACAGCGCCCGCGGGCTGATGATGGCCGGAGCAGCAAGCACCGCGGCCCCTGCGGCCGCGGACTTCATGACCTGGCGACGTGTAAACCCCGGCCTCTGCCCTGTGGTTGCGATCTGCTTTTTCATTCTTCTTTTTCCTTTTCTGGAAGCCTCATTCAAGGTGATCGGATTCAAGCCTACACCAGGAATGTTACAAGCGTCATTACACCAAAGGGTGTAGTTATCAACCAGAAATCCTCGCCTTGCCGGTCGAAAGCAAAGCCTCTACCCTTGGCTATCTTCAATCGAAACCATGGAAACGGGGGGAAACCGAGATGACAAAACTGGCGTTCCTGGGACTTGGGGTAATGGGCTATCCCATGGCGGGACACCTGGCCAAGGCGGGCCACGAGGTCCGCGTCTACAACCGTACAGCCGAGAAGGCGTCCAAGTGGACCCAGGAGCATGGCGGCAGCAGCGGCAAGACGCCGGCGGAAGCCGCAGCGGACGCGGATATCGTCTTCATGTGCGTGGGCAACGATGACGATGTGCGCACCGTGGTCTACGGCGATGACGGCGCCCTGGCCGGCATGAAGAGCGGCGCGATCCTGGTCGACCATACGACCGCCTCGGCAGAGCTGGCCCGCGAACTCGAGAAAGCCTGCAAGGCCGAGGGCAAGGGGTTCCTGGACGGACCCGTGTCCGGTGGACAGGCCGGTGCCGAGAACGGCGCCCTGACCATCATGGTCGGAGGAGACGAAAAGCCCTTCGAGAGCGCCAAGAGCGCCATGGATTGCTATGGCCGTGCCGTGACCCTGATGGGCACAGCCGGCTCCGGCCAGTTGACCAAGATGGTCAACCAGATCTGCATCGCCGGCCTGGTCCAGGGCCTGGCCGAGGGCGTGAACTTCGCCCAGAAGGCCGGCCTGGATTGTGAGAAGGTCTTCGATGTCATCGGCAAGGGCGCGGCCCAATCCTGGCAGATGGACAACCGGCACAAGACCATGCTGGAGGACAAGTTCGACCACGGTTTTGCCGTCGATTGGATGCGCAAGGATCTGAATATCGCTCTGGCCGAAGCCCAGCGCAACGGCTCCCAGCTGCCGGTCACGGCCCTGGTCGACCAGTTCTATGCCGCCATCCAGGGCATGGGCGGTGGCCGCTGGGATACCTCCAGCCTGCTGCGCAACCTCAAGGACTGAAGCCGACGAATCACCCGGGCCGCGGCACACGGCAGCGGTCCGGGTGCGTCGGAGTGGAAGGCGTCACGCCTGCTCGGGCTGGCGATTGGCAAGGATGACACCACCCAGGATCGCCGCGCCCCCAGCCGCGAAGCGCCAGTCCAGATCTGCCGCGCCCAGCGCAACCAGCGCACCGGAGGCAATGAACGGCACGGCATAGGCAAGCGCGCCTACCATCCGGGCCGGGCCGCGCCGCACCCCGTAGGCCCAGGCCACGAACGCCAGGCCATAGGGACCGGCCCCGATCACGGCACAGATGACAAGCGTTTCAAGGCTCAACGGCCACTGTGCCGTCTCAAAGCCCAGATGAATCAGCAGAGCGAGGAGCGCACCCAGGCCGAAAACCCGTGGCCAGGCGCGTGGTCCGAGCGTCACGCCATGACGCAGGACAAGCGAATAGCCGACCCAGCAGAGCCCGCTGAGCAGTCCGGCGAGATATCCCGTCGCCTGCCCCCAGGAGAAACCGCTCGCTGACAACGAGCCCGCCGCAGTCCCCTGATCGAGCACCATTGTCGTGGTGCCGGCGAAAGCGAGCGTGCAGCCGGCGAGAACCAGCGGACCGACACGTCCCTGCCGCAGGATCTCGCTCGCCGCCACGAACATGAGCGGCCAAGTGTAGGTCACCAGCGTAACCCGCTCGGGCGGCGCCCAGTCCAGTCCCAGGAAATAGAACCCGATCGCCCCCACCAGCAGGGCCGCGAGCAGAAGGCCGCGGGTGAAGGGCAAGGCCGCAGCCTCTGTCCCGGCCGTGGCCCTGGCCCCCTCTCCGAGACCTGCACACAGCCGTGCGACCCCTGCCGCACAGGCCAGCGCGATCGCCGCCGTCTGCAACGGTGGCACCTGGGCCACCTGCTCACGCAGGACAGGCAGCAGGCCCCACAGCACCACGGCAAAGAGCGCCGCAGAGAATGCAATCGTTTCACTAGGGTTGTATCGATCGAGAATACGCTGATAACCTTGCCGCATGGTCGGCCATACTCCTGGTTTTTCGGGAAGTTCTGCACCTCAGATAGCCGGGAGTATCCGATCGTTCAAATCCATAGTTTTGATGAAACTCATCGTGTTTTGTGATGGCAAATCAACTGCGAAGTACCTTTGATCTCGACCTGCTCAGAATCTTCCTCGCTGTCCTCGACACGGGCGGGTTCACGGCGGCCGCACGCGCCTTCAACACCACCCAGTCCACCGTCAGCATGCAGATCCGCCGCCTGGAAACCCAACTGGACGCCCCACTGTTCCGGCGCCTCGGGCGGCAAGTCGAACCGACCCCTACAGGCGAACGGTTGCAGGCTTATGCGCGCCAGCTCCTGACTCTCAACAACCAGGCCTGGAATGACCTGACGAGCGGAGAGCCCTCCGGTCGGGTCCGGCTGGGCGTGCCGGACGACTACGCCTTCTACCTTCCGGAGATCATTCGCAGCTTTCGCGAGCAGTACCCGGCCGTCGACCTGCAGCTCACCTGCGACCTGTCGGTGAGCCTGATGCGCCGGCTGGAGGCCGGCACGCTGGACCTCGCCCTGGTCACGCGCCATCCGCGCACACCGGGCGGCGAGGTGTTGCGCCGGGAGCCACTGGTCTGGGTCAGCTCCAGCAGCCACCAGCCCGAGCAGGAGCCCGTCCTGCCGCTCTCGCTGTTTCCCCAGGACACCTGCGTTTTCCGCGAACGGGCACTTGCCGCCCTGGAAGAGACCGGACGCAGCTGGCGCGTGGCCTACACGAGCATGAGCCTGACGGGACAGCAGGCCATTGTCGGCGCCGGCCTTGCTGTCACCGTCCTGATCCCCAGTGTGATCAGCCCGGAACTGCGGATCGTGGAGGACGGGGAGCTGCCCGCACTGACGTCCGTGGAAATCGCCTTGCACCGGCGGGCCGGTCGGCCTTCCGAAGGTGTGCGGCGGCTCACCGAGATGATCCGCGAGCGTGTCGCTGCCCAATGAGCCATTGCCCGGTCTCCGCCGTCCGGGCGCTTGCTCTTGAATGAAGCCGCCGGCATCCTCACTCCTGGGACAAGGAGGAGAACTCATGCTGGGAGCAATCGCAGGCGATATCATCGGGTCCCGCTTCGAAGGCCATTCGAAACCACCCCAGGACTTCGCCCTCTGGCATGCCGACTGCCGCTTCACGGATGACAGTGTCTGCAGCCTGGCCGTGGCCGACGCCTTCCTGGACAGAGCCGATTATGCGCTGCGACTGCGGGATTTCGTACGCCGGCACCCCAACGCCGGGTACGGCGGCATGTTCATCCGCTGGGCCATGAGCGACAATGCCGGCCCCTACGGCAGCTGGGGCAACGGCGCCCCCATGCGCACAGCGGCCATCGGCTGGCTGGCGAACAGCGAGGAAGAGGTCCTCTACCAGGCGTCCGCCCAGGCGGCGGTCAGCCATGACCATCCCTCGGCCGTGACAGCTGCACAAGCCGTGGCGCTGGCCATCTTCCAGCTGCGCCGCGGCGAAAGCGGGGCCGCAGTCCAGGAGCGTCTCGTGCAGGACTTTGGCTACGATCTGAACCCGGAGCGTGCCCTCAAGAGCGGCGGCTTCGACGTTTCGGCCGCAGGGACCTTGCCACCGGCCCTGGCGGCCGCCTTCACGGCAGAAGACTGGGTGCAGGCCGTACGCACCGCCGTCTGCCTGGGCGGCGACACCGACACACTGGCCTGCATCACGGGCGCCGTTGCGGAAGCACTCCACGGCCTGCCGCAGGACGTGGGCGAAACGGCCCGCAGTCACCTTGCTCCTGATCTTCTGGAGGTCCTGCAGCGCTTCGAGAATGCCACGCAGCGATGACGGCCCTGCACCTCAGGGCACCTGCATCAGAGCCACATCCTTGACCGGAATCTCGCAACGCCATCCGTGCCGCGCCGCCAGGAACCTCAGGGTTTCAGCCTTGTAGAAGACCACATGGGTCGGATCGCGCCGGTAATGCCAATTGGCAAAGCGCGCATCCTCGGTCTGGAAACAGGTCATGATCCCCAGCCAGCCGCCCGGCTGCAGCAATCGCCCAAGACGTTCGAATTCCTCGGCCGGCGCATGGAAGTGCTCCACAACCTCCGGACAGGCCACGGCATCGTAGCGGGCTTCCAGCGCGCTCGGCTCTGCATGGAAGAAGGGATCATAGAGCTGCACCCGATGCCCGGATTCCTCAAGCATGGCTGCCAGCCCCGGACCGGGCCCACAGCCGTAGTCCAGCACCCGGGCCTGCTCGGGCAGCTTCTCGCGCAGCGGCTCGACCAGTTTCCCCAGGAAACGCCGATAGCGGGGGTCCTGCGGGTCATTGTGATGCTCGAGGTAACGCTCGCGTTCCGCAGCTGCGTCCGGCCGCTGCGCTGGATCCAGGAAGGTGGCCAGACAGTCCTTGCAGCGCCAATAGACCTGCGCTTCGAAACATCCGAAATAGTGCACCTGCCCCGAACGGCAGACGGGGCAAGCGGGAACCTCCTCTTCCTTCATCCGCCAATCAGCCCCAGGAACACCAGCAGTGCGAGGAACAATGCCAAACCGAGCCGATAGATGACAAAGGGCGTGAAGGAGGCCTGCTTCAACCAGGCCATCATGCCGGCAATGGCGGCCAGCGCACTGGCAAAGGCCAGCAGGCCGGCCAGTATCGCATCAGCCTGCAGCGCTGCGTCCCCTGAGCGCGCCAGATCGATGCCGGCCAGGGTTCCAGCAGCCAGCGTCGTGGGTATGGACAGCAACATGGAAAAGCGGGCCGCCTCGGTGCGCCGCAGTCCCAGGAACAGGGCCGCCGTAATGGTGATGCCCGAGCGGCTGACACCCGGCACCAGAGCCAGGGCCTGAGCCAGGCCGATGATAATCACCTCGCGCCAACCAAGCGCCGACACCGTGCCATCGGCCTTGTGGGCCCGCCAATCGGCGAGGGCCAGCAGCAGGCCGAAGCCCGCCGTCGTGCCGATGATCAGGGTTGTGCTGCGCAGCTCTGTGGCGATCAGGTCCTTCATCAGGAAGCCCGCGATCACCACGGGGATCGTCGCCGCCACAATCTGCAGGGCGAGACGCGAGTCCGGACCGTACCGCAGGCCCAGCACCTGGATGCCGCCCCGGATCAGGCGCAGGACATCGCGGTGGAAATAGGCGATGACGGCCAGCAGGGTGCCGACATGCACGGCCACGTCCATCAACAGGCCCTGGTCCTGCCACCCCGTCAGGACCGGAACGAGGATCAGGTGTGCGGAAGAAGAGATCGGCAGGAATTCGGTAATGCCCTGAACCAGGGCCAGAACCACGATCTGCAGTATATCCATCAGGTCGTTCCGCCCTCTCTCAATCCTTCGGTCATATCGCGTGCCTGCGCGCGCCGGTCATGACATATCCTGTCGCGGTCCCCAGGAAAAGCATCGACCGCAGAGTGCGCAAACCTATTCGCCTCCGGTCCGTGCCAAATAGACGCTCTGAGTGAAATTCTTGCCCTGCAGAGGATTGTGGAAGGTCACCGGTTCCGCGCGCGCCTGCGCAAAGACGGACGCCAAGCGTTCCGTGAAGGCCTCATCCGGCGGCTCATTGGACCAGAGCCCGAACACGCCGCCCGGGGAGAGCTGTGCCGCGAAACGCCTCAGTCCGTCCGGACCGTAGAAGTCCGCATTCTGCGGATCCAGCAGGAACTCCGGTGAATGATCGATATCCACCAGGATGGCATCGAAAGGGCGCTCGGGGGAGAGCCTGGAAAATCCATCCTCGGAGGTTGCCAACGCGAAAAAGTCGCCGTGGTGGAAGCTGCAGCGCGGGTCCGCGGCAAGTTCGGGGCCGAGCGGCACCAGACCCTGCTCGTGCCAATCGATCACGGCCTCCAACGCCTCGACCACGACCAGGCCGCTCACCTCCGGATGCTCCAGCACCGCCTTTGCGGTATGCCCAAGCCCCAGGCCCCCCACCAGGACCCTGGCATCCGACGTGTCGAGCTCGCCAAGGCCCAGATGTGCCAAAGCCACCTCGGAGGCGGTGAAGAGGCTGGACATAAGGAATTCCTCGCCCAGCTTGATCTCGAAGACATCCACGCCCAGGGAAAGCTCCCGGCGCCGGCGCAGGCTGAGGGCACCGATGGAGGTCGGGCGATAATCAAGCTCTTCGAAATAGAGGCTCAAGGTATAGCTCCAACAAGAACCCATTCCCGCATTGGGGATAGGCCACGCGCAACTGGAAGGCAATAAAAGACGACCCGGGCAAGCCTTCTGCCTGCCCGGGCCGGTCCTTTCAAGGCGGATGAAGCCTACCGGATCGCGGTCGGATTGATAACCGCCTGGACACCGCCGGTGAAGCGGGAGTGCCCCAGGACGAACATGAACTCCCAGGCCTCGTCGGCGGTGAGTTCCTCGGTCTTCATGTTCTCCAGGATATAGATGCCGTTCTTGGCGATCAGCTCCTGGTGCACCTCGAAGACACCGACGCCTTCCTCGAAGGGGATGACCTCGAGCCCCCAGGTATCGGCGCCGACGGCCAGGACATTCTTCTCGACCAGGTACTTGGCCCCGTCCAGACCCAGGCCCGGCTCGGCGGCGATATAGCGCTCGTCATCCTCGCCCACCAGCGACAGCCAGCCGGTGTGGAACAGCACCACGTCGCCCTCGCGGATCTCGACGCCCTGCTTCTCGGCCTGCGCCTCGATCTCTTCGCTGTTGAATACGGTGCCTTCGTTCAGCACGTCCTGGCCGAAGTGATCGGTCATGTCGAGCACGACGCCACGGGTGACGAAGTTGGGAATCTTCTCGATGCCCAGCTTCGTCAGACCGTCGGCCTGCACGAAATCACTGTTGTGGTGACAGTTGTAGTAGACGTTGTCGACACCGATATGGCCCAGGCCGTCGATCTGGGAGCCGGTGCCGACATAGCCCATGTAGATGTCGTCATTGTAGTTCATCTTGTTGGGACCAAGCCCAACGCCGCCCACCTGGCCGGGCTGGTTGATCACCAGAGCCCAGCTGCGCGGTCCGAAGGCCGGGGTCTCCGAGTTGGTTTCGGCCCCCAGGGAATAGGTCTTGCCGGTCTTGATCAGCTTGGCGGCCTCAAGCACCCGCTCTTCCGACAAGAGATTGGCGGCGCCGATCTCGTCCTCGGCGCCCCACTCGGACTGGCACCAGTCCGGCGCATCCGACGCATTGGCTGGCCAGTCCTGCTCATCGTCCTGGGCAAGTGCATTCGAAGCAACGAGACCCGCCGACACGATGACGGCAAAGGCCAAAGCAAACGGTTTTCCTGACATCCTTTCCTCCCATTCTTGAGATAGATACGGGAAAACCGTTTCGGGCCTTCCCTACTCGTGCTGTAACCGTCCAGAAACCATCAAAAACTGTCTTCCATCACTCTTCTTATGAACCAAGACAACTGACCTCAGACCGTGCGGCCGCCATCGACCTCGAACACGACGCCCGTGATGAAGTCCGCCTCCTCGGAGGCGAGGTAGAGGCAGGCATTGGCAATGTCGCGGGGTTCGGACATGCGGCCCAGGGGAATCGTGGAAACGAACTTCTCGCGATTTTCCGGTGTATCCGGCACGCCCATGAAACTCTCCAGCAGCCCCGTCGCCCCCATGACCGGCGCCACGCAGTTCACGCGAATCTTGTCCGGTGCCAGTTCGACGGCCAGGGAGCGTGACAGCAGGTTCACCGCCCCCTTGCTGGAGTTGTACCAGGTCAGGCCGGGACGCGGGCGAATGCCGGCCGTGGAGCCGATGTTGAGAATCACGCCGCCGCCGGCCTGCTTCATCACCGGCACAACGGCATTGGTCATGTGATAGATCGCCTTCACGTTGACGTTGTAGATGCGGTCGAACTCCTCCTCCGTCACCTCGAGGATCGGCTTGTTGCGGTGGGTCCAACCGGCATTGTTCACCACGATGTCCAGGCGACCGCCTTCCTTGGCCGTCTCGACGGCGCGCTCCACATCGTCGCTCTTGGTCACGTCGCCGGCAACCGCCTTCGTCCCCGAACCGATCTTCTCGGCCTGCTGCTCGGCGCCGTCCTTGTTGAGATCCATGATGGTCACCGTAGCGCCTTCGCGTGCGAAGACGGCAGCAATCTCGGCGCCAAAGCCGGAGGCGCCTCCAGTTATCAGAGCTGTCTTACCTTTCAGGCGCATGGCTTGTATCTCCCTTCTCATCTGTATGTCTTGCGTCTCGGTGCATTTCAGGATGCATTGGCGGACCGCCCCCGTCGGCCGGTGGCCCGTTCAGGCTTCAACCTGCGAGACGTCCTCGATACGTTCTATCTCGCCGCGTTCGATCGTGATCATGCGGCTGGCAAAATTCTTCAGCAGACCCGGGTTCGACTCCGTGATGATCACGGATAGCGAGCGATCCTTGTCGCGCAGGGCCCGCAAGGCCTCGGCATAGCGGTTGGCCAGCACCGGCGCCAATCCCTGGAATGGCTCGTCCAACAGCAGAAGGTGCGTGCCGAGCATCAGGCCGCGTCCCAGTGCCACCATCTTGCCCTGCCCGCCGGACGTCGCACCCGCAGGGCGTTTCGCCATCTCCTGCAGTTCGGGCAGGATGGTGTAGACACGATCCAGGCGCCGGCGGGTCTCTTCAGCCGAAAGGCGCGCCACGCGAGCCGGCAACAGGATATTCTCCTCGACCGTGAAGGCCGTGAACAAGCGCCGATCCTCCGGCGCATAGCCGATACCCAGGCCGGGACGTTCATGGGCCTCCACCTGGTCGATGGCCCGGCCGTCAAGCTGGATGGATCCACGTGCTGCAACCAACCCCATGATCGCACGCAGGGTCGTGGTCTTGCCGGCTCCGTTGCGTCCCACGAAAGCGATGGTTTCCCCTTCCTCGACCGTGAAACCGATGTTCCTGAGGATCGAAATGCCGGCGATGGAAACCGAGAGGTCCTTCAGTTCGAGCATATCCCTAGACTCCAATCACCGTACGGACCACCTCGGGGTCCTTGAGAACCTCCTCTGGCGTTCCCTGGCTCTGGATGTGACCTGCGTTCCAGACGGCCACGCGATTGGCATAGCGCGAGACCATCTCCATGTCGTGCTCGACGAAAACAGAGGTCACCTGCTCTTCCTTCAGAGCCGCCAGCAATGTGTCCATGATTGCGAACTTCTCGGAAGAGGCAACGCCCGACGTCGGCTCGTCCATCAGCAGCACCTTCGGCTTCAGAGCGAGGGCCAGGGCGATGTCCACAAGCTTGCGCTTGCCCTCGGGCAGTTCCGAGGCTGGACGATCCATCACGTCATCGCATCCCACCAATACCAGCAGATGCTCGGCCTCCTTGCGCTCGGGAATCTTCATCAGCGAGGTGAAGGGAGCAAAGCGACGGGCCTGGGAGGCGACTGCGATCAGCATGTTCTCCAGCACCGTCTGCTCGGTGAAGAGCTGCGGTATCTGGAACGCCCGGGCGATGCCCATGCGGGTAATGGCCCGCGGCGACGCACCCAGAATGCTCTTGCCCTGGAACGTGACGCTTCCGGCCTGGGGCTTGAGATAGCCGGTACAGATATTGAGGAAGGTGGTCTTGCCGGCGCCGTTCGGACCGATGATCGCCAGGTGGTCGCCCTCGAAGACCTCCAGCGACACGTCTTCGGCCGCAATCACGCCGCCGAAGCTGATGGCAAGTTCCCGGGCGGAGATCAGAGCGCTCATTGTCCGTCTCCTCCCTTCGTGCCGGATTTCACGCCATCACGTCTCTCGCCTTTGTCATAGCCTCTCGCACGGTTCAGGTAGCCGCGAACTTCATCCAGGAGGCCAACGAGCCCGCTGGGTGCGAAGAGGATGATGACCAGCAGGACGATACCCAGGGTCAACTGCCAGGTGTCCCCCACATACGCGGTCGCCAGCGCACGGATGTATTCGTAGACGAAGGATCCCGCCAGCGCCCCGAAGACATTGCCGGTCCCGCCCAGGATCGCCACGAAGACGAACTCGCCGGAGCGCACCCAGTAGGCATACTCGGGCGTCGCAATGCCCTGGAAGACGGCGACAAGCGCCCCGCCCAACCCGGCCAGGAAGGCCGAGATGACATAGGCGATCAGCAGCACGACACGGGGCGAGAGGCCGAGATATTCGATGCGGGTCTCGTTGGTCTTGATGGCCTTGAGCGTATGCCCCAGCGGACTGTCCAGGAAACGATGCACGCCGTAGAGGCAGAGCACGAGAATGATCAGGGAGAGATAATAGAGCACATATTCGTAGTTCGCCCGTTCCATGGCCAGTCCGACGACCTCAGGCCGCGGAATGCTGAGGCCGTCCGAGCCCCCGGTGATGTGGATGAACTTCTCGAGCAGCGAGAAGAGCACCATCGAGAAGGCCAGGTTGAACATCGCGAAAAAGATGTAGCGATAGCGAACGACGAAAACCCCGACCAGGAGGCCCGCAATCACCGACGCCACGATGGCGGCAAGCAGGGCAATGAACAGGTCGCCACCCCCCATGCCCCGAATCACGAAGCCGGCGGTATAGGCACCAACAGCGAAGAACATGGCGTGTCCGAAGGAAACCTGGCCCGCCTGCAACAGCAGAATGATTCCCAGAACCGGCAACGCCTTCGCCCACACGATCGTCAGGAAGGCATCCCAGCCGCCAACCACCAGGGGCAGCACCGCGGCAAACACGAAGACAACAGGCAGTCCGAAGCGCATCAGCATGGCTCAGATCTTCCTTGCCGTGGTTTTGCCAAACAGACCTTCAGGCCGGAACAGCAATACGATGACCATGATGAGATAGGGAACGACCACTTCCAGTTCTGGCATGAAGAAGACGGCGGCCGAACGTCCCAGGCCGATCATCAGAGCCGTGATGGCCGCGCCGCCGATCTGTCCCAGTCCGGCCGTTGCCGCCACGGCAAAGGACAGGACGATCATCTGCGCGCCCATTCCGGGCAACACGGATGTGGTGGGCGAGGCCAGGGCGCCGCCGAGGGAGGCCAGGCTCGTGCCGATGACGAAGGTCAGGAAGAAGACCTTGCGGGCATTGATGCCGATGGCCGTCGCAGCTTCGCGATCCTCCGTCACAGCGACAATCAGGGACCCGGCCAGGGTATGCCGCAGGAACCAGCGCAGCCCGAACAGGATGACGAGGGCCACCAACGGCAGGAAGATTACCTGATACGAGGTATAGGTAATGTTCACGACGCTGACGTTGCCCAGAAGGCTCAGCGGCTCGGTATAGAAATAGGGCTGCACCCCCCAGATCAGGCGCTGGGCATTGTCCAGGATCATGAAGACCGCAAAGGTGACCAGCAGCTGCAGATACTGTTCCTGACCATAGATCGGCCGCAGGATGAAGCGCTCCATCAAACCACCCACCGATACGCCGACCGCCACGGCCGCCACGACGAAAAGCGGATAGGCAAACCAGGGCGAAATGCCATAGGCCGTGAGCACGAGACCCAGGCTGGCGGCGGCATAGGCGCCCAATGCATAGAAGCTGCCATGGGCCACATTCAGGATGCGCATCACGCCAAAAACCAGCGTCAGCCCCACGGCGACCAGGAAGACCAGGGCTCCGTAGGCGATGCCATCCAGCACGGTGAGAACGAGAATCTGAAAGGACATGAACTTTACACGAACCGGTGGAGTTTGAAGGAGAACCGGGTCGCGAAGCCGTCAGGACTCCGCAACCCGGTCAGGGCTCACTCCTCGTGCTGATACTCGTCAGCACTGACCTCCTCGACGAAGCTTTCGTCCAGGGTTTTGATCCACTCGATCGAGTTCTCGCCGACAGGCGGCATGAGATCCGCCCCGTCAAAGATCATCATGTTGTCCATGATCGGGAAGTCATAACCATCGACATGACGTGTGGTCCCGATCAACTGGGCCTCGACGCCCTGGTTGTCCTCGCGGATGGTTACGGGCCGGCCATGACCACGGAACTCCAGGCCATCCATGGCATCCACCAGCTGTTCGCGATTGGGCCATTCGCCGTCGTTCGCCTCGATGGCCTTGTCGTAGGCACCCTGGAGTGCCGCAAAAGCCTGGGCCATGTGGAAGGCAGGATAGATCGGATAGTCCCCTGTACGCTCCCGATACTGGGCGACAAAGTCCTGAAGCTCCTCACCATCCTTGTATTCGGGATGCAGGAAGTAGTGGTCGCCGCGTCCGCCGACGATCACGCCATCCGGCAAGTCGTCACCCAGCCGCTCGAGCGAGGATTCCGCCAGTGGCAGGACGAACTGCGAGGTGTTGAACAGACCACGCTGGTTGGCCTGGCGCACGAAGGTGTCCAGGTCGCCGCCCCAGGAGGTCGAGAGAATGACATCCGGCTGAGTGGCCAGCAGTCGGGAAATCTCGGCCGAATAGTCGGCCGCTCCGAAGCTGGGGAAGAACTCACCGACCACCTCGACGTCCGGCTTCAGCTGCTTGAGCGCCGTGGAGAAGAGCTCCCAGCTGTCGCGGCCCCAGGCATAGTCCTGGTTGACCACGGCGATCGTCTCGAAGTCCGGGTTGTTCTTCAGCAGATAGAGCAGCGGCGCCATCATCTCGGGCGTGGCGTTCGCCTGGGTGCGGAAGTTGTAGCGATAGTCCGCTTCCTCGAAGATCCGCTGGGTGCCGCAGTCCCAGAGGATATTGAACATTTCCAGGTCTTCGGCGAGCGGCGCGATGTTGAGGCAGTTGCCCGACGAGATCGACGCAAACATCACGTCCACGTTCTCGTCCTGCACGAGCCGGCGGTATTCGGTGGTCAGGGTTTCCGCCCCTGCACCTTCGTCAATGAAACTCAGCGTCACCGGCACATCGTGAATGCCGCCGGCTTCGTTGATGTTCTCGGCGATCATCTCGGCGGCCTCCTGGCCCGGTACGCCAAAGACCGAGGCCGGCCCCGAGGTGAAGGTGGTGATACCGATATGAATCTCTTCGGGCTTGTCCTGGGCCGCCGCCTGGAGCGGCAGCAACGCGGCAAGACCAATAGCCGCAACTGATATTGGTTTTCTCATATCTCTTCCTCCCTACCTATTGTTTTTGAAGCATTTATTCGCAAGCGCCCCCAAAGCAGAGACTCCGCGAGCATGAAGCAATTTTTATCGATTCCGAAGGTTGGTTGAAGTTTAAATCAGATGCAAAGATTATTTCGCTTTATTAGATATAACAATTTCCTATGACGGCAAGAATGACTGGCGAATGGCGGCAAATGGAACGCATGATCTTGAGCAGTCTCCCTTTCTCCCGGCTTTCCGGGCAACCTGCCGTCGATCCTTCTCCGCCCGGCCAAAGTTGATGCCATGCCTCCTCATATTCCCACATCAATGATCCTGGAAAGACTGATGCACGATGCTCCCGCGGAGAGCGTCACGCTTGGGTGGATTTTGGAGAACCTGAGAGAACGGTCCTTTGGCATCGTGATGCTGCTTGTCGCCCTTGTCGGCTTATTGCCCGGTGCCTCGTTGTTTGTCGGAATTTTTCTGGCCATACCCGCGATTCAGATGATTTGCGGCCAGCCGAACCGGCGTTGCCCAGAAAAATCGCCGAGCGCAAGTTCTCGACCGCGCGGCTGCAGAATCTCGTGAGGCGCGTGGTGCCGCCCCGGCGCTTCATCGAGCGGGCAGTACGGCCCCGATGGAACGCGCATTTTGGGATCCGGAAACGCATGGTCGGAACCATCATTCTGCTGCTCGGTGGAACGATGCTGATTCCGGTTCCTTTCAGTCATATCTTACCAATCCTGACAATCATGCTGCTGGCCTTCGCCTTTTTGGAAGAAGACGGCCTGCTCCTTGCCATTGCTCTCCTGGCCTCGATCCTTTCGCTTCTTCTCAGCGCGGCGGCTATCTGGAGTGCCGTGGAAGTGGGGCTTCTCGTCTAGTCGCCCCCTTCCAGTCTGGCCTCCCAGGTCCCTTCCCGGACCAGCTGCTGCAGCAGCTCATGGCACAGCTTCTCGATAGCCAGGGTCGCCGAGGAGAGAGGACGGTCGGCGGGCGCCGAGAGGAATATCTTGCGACGCAGTTCGGGTTTGACGATGTGCCAGGAGACCAGCCGCCCCTGCTCGCATTCCTGCTTGATCGCCATGGCCGGCAGGATTGAAAAGGCCAGCCCCTGCTCAACAAGCGTCTTGATCGGGGCGTAGGAATCGATCTCGGTGTGCGCTTCGAAGGTCCGGCCGCAATGCTGCAGCGCCACCTCGTCCAGCAGGTCGCGCAGGCCGTGCCCGCGGCTCGGAACCGCCAGCGGCAGCGAGATGGCCTTCGCATAATCCACCGCATCCTGGAAGGGCCTCGCCCGGCCCACGCTTGCCTCCTTGTGGCCGAACAACAGCAGTTCCTCGGACAGCACCTGTTTCAGGCGGATACCCCGGCTGTCGACGCCGCGATAGAGCACCGCCACATCGATCTTGTCCTCGCGCAGCCAATCGAAGATGAAGCCGCTCATGGCCTCGGCGATGCGCAGGCGTATTCCGGGATAGCGCTTGGCCGCCTCCTGGATAAGTCGGGCGCTGAGCACCTGGCTGACCGTGCCCGGCACGCCGAAACGCACTTCGCCCGCGGGCTCCACATCCTCGGCCCGAACCACTTCCTCCAGCTGGTCGAACTGCCCGATCAACGGGCGCGCCTGTTGCAGCAGCCGGGCACCTGCCTCCGTCAACTGTACGCCACGTGAGGAACGGAACAGCAGCTCCGTGCGCAGGTCCCGCTCCATGTTGCGCACATGCTGGCTCAGCGCCGGCTGCGCCACATGCAGGCGTTCGGAGGCCTTGGAGAGGGAGCCCTCCTCGGCGATGGTCACGAAATACCGGAGATGACGGATATCCATTAGGATGGTCTGCTATATGAAATTATTATGTAATGTATTCTTATATTATCTTTGCATTATAGCCTAGGCTATTCCAGATTCTGCCAGCATGCGAAACGACTTCCAGATGACCGAGACGACCAAGGCACGCCCTGATGAGTAACAGCGCTCCCGCGCCCGAAAGCGCAGAGATCGAAGCCATCCGCGACACTGTACGTGCCCTTTGCGCGCGCTTTCCGAACGAATACTGGCGCAAGCTCGACCGCGAGCGCGCCTACCCCAGTGAATTCGTGAATGCGATGGCGGAGGCCGGCCTGCTGGCTTCGCTTATTCCCGAGGAGTACGGCGGCAGCGGACTGCCCCTTTCGGTGTCGGCCACCATCCTGGAAGAAGTCCATGCCTGCGGTGCCAACGGGGCCGCCTGCCATGCCCAGATGTACACCATGGGCACCCTGCTTCGACACGGCAGCGAAAAACAGAAACAGGCCTACCTGCCCGGCATCGCCTCAGGGGACCTGCGTCTGCAGGCCTTCGGCGTGACCGAGCCTGGGGCGGGCACCGACACGCTGTCCATCTCGACCACGGCCGAGCGCAAGGGCGACACATACGTCATCCGCGGTCAGAAGGTCTGGACCAGCCGTGCCGAACACTCGGACCTGATGATCCTGCTGGCGCGCACGGCCCCCAAGGGCTCCATGGAAAAGCGCACCGACGGCCTCTCGGTCTTCCTGGTGGATATGCGCGAAGCCCCCGCCGACAAGCTGCGCATCCGGCCCATCAACACCATGATCAACCACTCCACGACGGAGATCTTCTTCGACGACCTGGAGATTCCGGCCAATGCCTTGATTGGCGAAGAGCACAAGGGCTTCCGCTATATCCTGGACGGCATGAATGCCGAGCGCATCCTGATCGCCGCGGAATGCATCGGCGACTGCCGCTGGTTCATCGAGAAATCCACGAACTACGCCAGCGAGCGCAAGGTCTTCGGCCGTCCCATCGGGCAGAATCAGGGCGTGCAGTTTCCCATTGCCCGCAATCACGTGGAACTGCATGCCGCAAGCTTGGCCGTTTCTCACGCCGCCGACCTCTACGACCGGGGAGAGTCCTGCGGCGCCGAGGCCAACATGGCCAAGCTGCTGGCCTCCGAGGCCTCCTGGCATGCCGCCGACACCTGCCTGCAGACGCACGGCGGCTTCGGCTTTGCCGAGGAATACGACGTGGAGCGCAAGTTCCGCGAAACGCGCCTCTACCAGATCGCGCCGATCTCCACCAACCTCATCCTTTCCCACGTGGCGGAGAAGGTCCTGGGCCTGCCGCGCTCCTTCTGAAGAACAGGACTTATCAGGACGTATAAGGCCTCAGGGCGTGATGACGTGGCGCACGGCAGTGCCATCGGCCAGGCTGTCGAAGGCCTCGTTGATGTCCTCCAGCGTCCCGCGCCCGGTCAGCAGGCGATCCACCGGCAGGCGCCCGGCCCGGAACAGCTCGATGTAACGCGGGATATCGCGTGAAGGGATGCAGCTGCCGATATAGCTGCCCTTCAGCGTGCGCTCCTCGGCCACCAGCGAGACCTGCTGGATCTCCAGCTTCTTCTCCGGGTTCGCCAAGCCGCCGGTGACGGTGGTGCCGCCCCGGCGCGTGATGCGATAGGCGAAATCCAGGGCCGGCACGGAGCCCGCCAGCTCGACGGCGGCATCGACACCACCGTTTGTCCATTCCTTGACCTTCGCCACGGCCTCCTCGTCGCGGGGATCGATGGCATGGGTCGCGCCCAGTTGCCGCGCGAAGTCGCGCTTCTCCTGCAGCAGGTCCACGGCGACGATGCGCGAGGCACCGGCGGCCTGGGCCCCAAGCACAGCCGCCAAGCCGACACCGCCCAGACCGATCACGGCCACGCTTTGCCCGGCCTTGACGGCGGCCGTATTGACCACCGCCCCGACACCGGTCAGTACGGCACAGCCGAACAGGGCCGCGTGCTCGAACGGCAGCTCGCGGTCGATCTTCACCATGGAATGGCGCGAAATCACGGCCCGCTCGGCAAAGGCCGAGACCCCGACGTGGTGATAGACCGGCTCGCCGTTGCGCTGGATCCGCATGGCCCCGCCCAACAGGGTGCCGGCGCCGTTGGCCGCTGCCCCGGGTTCGCAGAGCGCCGGGCGCCCCTCGGCGCAGGGCATGCAGTGTCCGCACGAGGGCATGAAGATCATCACCACGTGATCCCCCGGCTCCAGGTCGGTCACGCCGGGGCCGACGGCCTCGACCTCACCGGCCGCCTCGTGCCCAAGCGCCATCGGCAGGGGCCGCGGCCGGTCGCCGTTGATCACCGAGAGGTCGGAATGGCAGAGGCCTGCAGCACGGATGCGGACCTGCACCTCCTCATGCCCTGGCTCGACAAGCTCGACCTCCTCGATCCTCAGGGGCCGCGTCTCGGCATAGGGACGCTCCACGGGAGAAGTGTTCAAAACGGCGGCGCGGGTCTTCATGGCTGTTTCCTCTGCTGCATCCATTGCTTACGGCCTCGGGATGGCCTCGGTTTTCGATGATGCTCGGCGATTGTATCCCGAAACGCAAACGCAAGATCCATATGAAAGCGAAGGGCGGGTTCGGAAGCCAATACACCTTCACCTTGCCCCTTCGGACAAGCTTTTGCCCGGCTGCCCTCAGACGAGGCCAGCTTTCACCTCTGCGCGTTCGGCATCGCTCAGGACCTTAGGCACGACGACGGGCTTGCCCGTATCTGCATGGAAGAAGGGACTGCGGTGATGATCGCCGTGCAGGCGCGCGCGCAGGATGACGCGCAGGACCCGCGCCATGCCAGGCACCAGGCCCCGCATCTTCGGAGCGGGCGTTTGCAGTGCGTACTTGGTGAAGACCTGCATGTCGACGGGCCCGAGAGCGGCATCCAGGGCGGCCTGGTCCACGTCCAGACAGGACTGGACCAGGCCCGCGACGGGAATCTGTCGGTTCGGAAGCGTGTTTGCGATCGGCGTGCTGCAGCAGCCTGCGTACCAGCGCAGAGTACCATTTGCCGTCAGGCGCATGCAGGCCAGTTGCTCCGTACCCTTGGACAAACTCACCTCGCCCTGGGAGAGATGGATGATCTCGGTCCCACCGAAGTCGTCGAGCACCTCGTCCTGGCGTTTCAGGAAGCGGGCGAACGCCTGGCAGTCATCGCAATAGCAGACGCATCGGTTCACCCGTCCGCGAGGGTGCACAGCCCCCGTCAGGGAGCCGCAGCGGCAGCTGATGGCAATGCTCGTCGTCCACATACGCCTCGTCCAGGCCTCAGTTCGTCACGGACAGGCTCGCAACTCTCTAGAAGTTGACCTGGTCGCCGCCCTTCAGGGAGAGCATTTCGCGTGCCTCCTCGGGTGTTGCGATCTCCAGGGACAGGCCTTCCAGGATCTGGCGCACTCTCTTCACCTGTTCGGCATTGTTATCTGCCAGTTTCTTGGGCGCGCCCCAGAGGGAATCCTCCAGTCCGACGCGGACGTTGCCGCCCATGGAGGCCGCGATCGAGGCCACCCGCATCTGGGCGGCTCCGGCGCCCAGCACGGACCAGCGATAGTCGTCGCCGAACAGCCGGTTGGCCGTGCGTCGCATGTGCATGATGTCTTCCGGGTGCGGACTGATCCCGCCCAGGATGCCGAACACCGACTGCACGAAGAGCGGCGGCTTCACCAGGCCACGATCCAGGAAGTGCGCCAGGTTGTAGAGGTGCCCGATGTCATAGCACTCGAACTCGAAGCGCGTGCCGTTGGCCTGGCAGGTCTTCAGGATATACTCGATGTCGGCGAAGGTGTTCTTGAAGACAAGGTCCCGGCTGTTCTCCAGGTGCTGGCGCTCCCAGTCGTGCTTGAACTCCTTGTAGCGGTCCAGCATCGGGAAGAGCCCGAAATTGATGGACCCCATGTTCAGCGAGGCCACCTCGGGCTGGTAGTGCTTGGCCGGCTGCAGGCGTTCGTCGACGCTCATGTGCGGGCTGCCGCCCGTGGTGATGTTCACCACCGCATTGGTCGACTGCTTGATGCGCGACAGGAAACGGCCGAAGACTTCGGGATCCTGGGTGGGGCGTCCCGTCTCCGGATCGCGCGCATGCAGGTGCAGGATCCCGGCACCGGCCTCGGCCGCCTCGATGGACTGCTCGGCGATCTCGTCCGGCGTCACCGGCAGGTTGGGCGACATGGACGGCGTATGGATGCCGCCGGTCACGGCACAGGTGATGATGACTTTGTTCTTGCTTGTCGCGGCCATGGGCTTGTTGTCCTCCAAACTGATCTGGTTATCTCTCGCGGTCGTCCTGGTCCCGCTTGTGCAGGGCCAGGGCCTGCAGGCGGGCATCGCGCCAGCGCTGGCGATCGGGCAGTTTCCCGGCCGGCAGTATCTCCCGCCGCTGGGTCTCGGCCTTGGCGAGCAGGTCGTCCGACCAGGGTTTCGCCTCGGACCCCGCCATCTTGGCGTACATCTCCCGATAGCGCCGGCCGTAGTCGGCCAGTCCGTCGGGAGCATTGAGGTCGATCGTCTCGAAGGGTCCCATGAAGGACCAGCGCAGGCCAAGGCCGTCCGAAACGGCAGCATCCACATCCTCCACCCGGGCATAGTCCTGATCGACCAGAGAGAAAGCCTCGCGCAGCAGGGCCCCCTGCAGGCGATTGAGGATGAAGCCGTCGATCTCGCGTTTCATCACGAGTGGCTTCTGGCCGATGGCCTGCATCAGGGCGCGCACCTTCTCCATGGCCCCTTCCTCCGTCCAGGGTGCGGGACAGAGTTCCACCACGGGAATAAGGTGCGGCGGATTGACGGGATGTGCCACCAGGAAGCGGTGCCGGCCTGCAAGCCGCTCGGACAGGGCCGAGGGCAACAGAGCCGAGGTCGAGCTGGCGATGGTTGCGGCCGCGTCGGCCAGGCTGTCCACCTCTTTCAGGAGCTCCTGTTTCACCTCCAGGCGTTCCGGCCCGTTCTCCTGAACATGATCGGCGCCCTCGATGGCGACCGCCATGCTCTCGCTCACCGAGATTCGCGCGAAAGCCCCCGCGGCATCCTCGGCCAGCCCCACGGACTCCAGCTCCTCGAGCTGCGCCTTCAGGAGTTCCGGCAGGCGTTCGCGCTGTTCTTCGGAGGCATCGTAGATCCTCACATGGCAGCCGGCGCGCGCAAAGATCGCTGCCCAACTGTAGCCGATCAGCCCTCCGCCGATCAGGGCAACCGTGGTCGTCTCCATACTCACATCAACACCTCGACGTTTCCGCAGACACTGATCGCCTGGCCGCTGATGTTCGCCCCGCCCGGCGAGGTCAGGAACAGGCAGGTGGTCGCCACATCATCCGCGCTGACCATGCGGCGCAGGGAGACATTCGCCAGATAGCGCTTCTCCATCTCCTCGTAGGACACGCCCAGTGCCTGGGCGCGGGCCGATATCACGCCGCGAATGCGCTCGCCCTCGACGATGCCGGGCAGGATCGCGTTCACCCGCACGCCGTCCGGGCCCATTTCCGCGGCCAGGCTCTTTGTGAAGCCGATGATGCCCCACTTGGCCGAAGCATAGGGCGTGCGATAGGCATAGCCCAGCCGGCCGGCCACCGAGGCAATGTTTATCAGTGAACCACGGCTTTCCTTCAGGTCCCTGGCCGTCTCGTGGGCGACATAGAACTGGCTGTCCAGGTCGGTACGGATCGTGCGCTCCCATTCCACGGGATCAAGGTCTTCCACCGCGCCCGTGGGCCCGGCGATGCCGGCGTTGTTCACCACCACGTCGAGGCCGCCCAGGGCCTCGCGGGCCTGGTGGACCATGTCCGCCACGGCTTCGCGATCCGCCACGTCGCAGTTGACGGCCAGCGCATCGGGAACCTCGTTGCGGAAGGCCGCAAGCGTCTCCTCGGAGACATCGCAGACCGCGATGCGGGCGCCGACTTCGCGGTAGCCCTCGACGATTCGCCGTCCGATACCGCCGGCACCGGCTGTCACCAGCACGCGCAGGCCGGCATCGGGCCGCAGGAGATTGGCAAGTGTCATCTGTTCCATCCCTTCAAGCGTTCTTGTTTCTCCAGGCTCCGGTGCCCTTCTGGAGGACGACAGATCAAAGCCCGTCCTCCTCTATTCCTTCCCCGAAAAGCGCAGGCCGCCATAGGTTCCCCAGGCGGACCCGGCGAGCCAGCCCGCATCCACGGGCAGCGTGATGCCGGTGATCGCCGCGGCCCTGTCGCTGATCAGGAAGGCGATCGCCTCGGCGATCTCTTCAGGCGCAACCATGCGTCCAAGCGCCGCCGAATTGGAGAGGTCCGAGGCATCACGCAAGCCTGCATCGATCTTGCTCTTGATGGGCGGGGTCAGCACGAAGCCGGGCGCCACCGCATTCACGCGCACGCTGGACGGGCCCAGATGGCCGGCCAGGCTTTCGGTCATGGCAACCAAGGCCGCCTTGCCCGGCCCATAGGCGAAGAGCGGCAGCGGCCTCAGGGCCGTGATCGAGGCAATGTTGATCAGGACACCGCGCCCGAGACGGGACATGGCCAGGCCGAACTTGCGGCAGGTGAGGAAGCTGCCGCGGTAGTTCACGTCCCAGATCCGATCGTGTTCTTCCATCTCCATGGCATCGAGCGGAACGTTGTCCTGCATGATGCCGGCCGCATTGACGACGGCATGGGGACAGCCGAAGCGATCCTCGATGTCCTGCTTGAGGCCATCGATCTCCTCCTCCGAGCTGACGTCCAGTACCTGCCAGACCACCTGCGGGTTTTCTTCCCCCAGACGGGCCAACTGGTCCCGGTTCCTGTCAGCCCCGACGACCTGATACCCCTCCGCCTGGAGGCGCTCGACCACCGCCAGCCCGATGCCGCTGGCGGCCCCGGTCACAAGCGCGATGCGCCTGTCTTCATCCTCTGCAGCGTTCAACGCCCTCTCCCTTCATCGAATGCCGTCCGATTTGGCTCAACGACCTCCGGAGATCACGATATTGGCGCCGGAGACGTAACTGCTCTTTCCCGAGAGCAGCCAGAGGATAGCCTCGGCCACCTCTTCGGCCGCGCCGCTTCGCCCCAGGGGCACACCGCCGACCATCTTCTCCACACGCTCCGGGGCCCCGGCGGCTGCGTGAATTTCCGTCTCGATCAGGCCGGGAGAGACGGCGTTGACGCGAATCCCCTCGCCGCCGAGCTCCTTCGCAGCACCGACCGTCAGGGTATCCACGGCCCCTTTGCTGGCGGCATAGTGAATCCATTCCCCGGCTCCGCCCAGTTGGCCCGCACGTGAGGAGACGTTGACAATGGCACCGCCCGCACCGCCACGGGCGGTCGACATGCGCAGGGCCGCTTCCTTCATGCAGAGCATCAGGGAGGAAATGTTGATACGGAAGAGGTCATCCAGCATCGCCTGGTCGACCTCCGTCAATCGCTTGATGGGCCCGGTAATGCCGGCATTGTTCACGAGGCCATGCAGCTGCCCCAGGCCGGCGGAATCGAACGCCTGGAACAGCTCTTCCACATTGCCCGTCGCCATGTCGAAGGCCCGTGCCGTTGCCCGGCGGCCTTCCTGTTCCACCGCCTGGATGACCTCATCGGCGGCGGCGCTGTTGCTCTTGTAGGTAATGGCCAGGTTGTATCCGGCCCTGGCCACGGCACGGGCGGTCGCCGCCCCGATACCCCGACTGCCGCCGGTCACGATCACGTAGGCGTTCTGGTCTTCACTGGCCATGATTGTCCCCGGGTCTCCCTCTGAAGCCTGTTCTGCGCATGCGCCGGCAGGCCTTGTTCTGCTTGTCTCCGGACGCAGGAAACCGCGCTCTCCGGAGTGCTCTTAGATACACCCTATCGATCCAGAAGATGATGGGCTAGGGTTGCCCTCAAAAAAAGATAAACGGAGGAATGGAAGATGCCCGATCTCAAGCAGAAACTGGCTGAGGGACGCTGCGTTCTGGCCCCGGGAGTGTACGACTGCGTCAGCGCGCGCATTGCCGAGAGCACCGGATTCGAAGCGGTCTCGATATCCGGTTATGGCGTGGAAGCCAGCCAATTCGGCCTGCCCGATCTTGGATTCACGGGCCTGTTCGACATGGTGGAGATTGCGGGACGGATCACGCAGGCTGTCGACGTTCCCGTGATCTGCGATGCGGACACGGGCTACGGCGGGCCGGCCCAGGTCTGGGAAACGGCCCGGCGCCTGGAAAGCCAGGGTGTCCAGGCCATCCATATCGAGGACCAGGGCAGCCCGAAACGCTGCGGCGGCCTACCCGGACGCAAGGTGATTGCGGCGGAGGAGATGGCGGCAAAGGTGCGTGCCGCCTGTCAGGCCCGCCGCAACAGCGATTTCCTGATCATCGCCCGGACGGACGCCAAGGACAGCGAGGGGCTGGACGCGGCAGCCGCACGCCTGAACCACTACTTCGCCGCCGGCGCGGATCTCGGCTTCGCCGCGGAGAACTACTCTTTCGAGGAGCTCCAGCAGCTCTCGGGAATGGTGGACGGCCCGCTGGCCATCTGCGGCGGGGTTCCCGGCTGGTCCGGCTCGTTCGAGACCAGTGACACCTACCGGCAGCTCGGCATCGCTCTCGTCATCTACCCCTTCACCTCGCTCTTCGTGGCTGCCAAGGCGATGCAGGATTTCTATCGCGCCATGAAGGACGCGGACCGGGTGACGAAAGAAGCCACGGAACAGTCCATGACGCCCTTCGAGTGGTTTGGCGAGTTCATTGGCGTTGAAAGGGCGCGTCAGAGAGAGGAAGCTGCCTCGCAGCCGGATCAAGGGGAGAAGGATGCAACAGAAAAAGGCTCGCCAAGCCTGAGGGAAGAGACGCAATCATGAAGACGCAGCAGATCCGCAACCAGACCCCGATGTACCAGCTGTCCCTGGAGGACAAGGACTGGAAGAGTTTCACGAACGAACAGGCCAAGCGCACACTGACCCTGCTGCTGGGCGCTCGCCGCTTCGAGGAGGCCATCCTCGACCTGGACAAGCGCGGCCTGGTCCACGGACCCGCGCATTCCAGCATCGGCCAGGAAGGCGCGAGCGCCGGCTGCCTGGCGGCGCTGACCCCCACGACCAAGATCACGGCAACACATCGCGCCCATCACCAGGTCGTTGCCAAGATGCTGCACGCACTCTGGGCACGAGACTTCGATCCGGTCCAGGCGGATCAGCTGCCCGATGACATGCGAGAGATCACCCGTACCCTGCTGGCCGATATCCTGGGATTGAAGGAGGGCTGGTCAGGCGGCCGCGGCGGCTCCATGCACCTGCGCAACGACGAAGTCGGCGTGGTCGGCACCCAGGCCATCGTCGCCAGCGGCATGGCCATCGGCTGCGGCACTGCCTGGGCCGAGAAAGTACGGCAAAGCGGCGACCTGACGGTGGCCTTCTTCGGCGATGGCGCCATTCACCAGGGAACGGCTCACGAGGCCCTGAACCTGGCCGCGCTCTATGATCTGCCCATGATCTTCTTCATGGAGAACAACCAGTACTCTGTCTCCATGTCCATCGAGCAGTCGACGCGGGAGAGCGAGCTGCTGACCCGGGCCCAGGGTCATGGCATTCCCTCGATCAAGCTGAACGGCATGAATCCCCTGGCCGCCTATCGCGCCGCGGAATGGGCCGCCAAGGAAATTTCCGGCAAGAGGGGCCCCGTCCTGATCCAGGCGGATGTCTACCGCTACTATCACCAGAGCGCACCCTACCCGGGCAGCGCCTTCGGCTATCGCAGCAAGGACGAGGAGGAATCCTGGCGCAAACAGGACCCCGTCGACTTCCTCATCGGGGAGCTGGACAAGCGCAAGATCCTGGACCGGAAGAGCAGTGAGCATATCGACAGCCTCGTGCAGGAGGCGGTTCAGGCCGCTGTGGAGAGCTGTGTCGAGGGCAAGGGCAGTTCCGCCCGCATCAAGCCGGATCTCTGGCCCGATCCCGCCACGGTGGACAACGACATTACCGGCGATCTCGGCGAATTCGAGGGTGCGCGCTTCACAGAGCTCCAGGACTACGCGGCCAACGAGTTGGACGAAACGCGCCTCATCGACGTCATGCCGCGCGTGGTGGCCGAGCGCATGGCCGAGGACGAGAGCATCTATGTCCTGGGTGAGGATGTTGCCAACATGGGCGGCGGCACGGTGGGCGCCACCAAGGGCCTGATGGACCGCTTTCCGGATCGCGTGATCAACACGCCGATCAACGAGAACGGTTTCTGCAACATGGCCGCCGGCATGGCGTCCGCCGGCCTGAAGCCCATCGTCGAGCTGATGTACTCGGATTTCATGTTCAATGCGACCGATGCCCTGCTGAATCAAATCGCGAAGATGCGCCACCTCTTCGGCGGACGCTATCCCGTGCCGCTGGTCCTGCGCTGCCGGATCCCGGGGACGGAAGGCTATGGCTCGCAACACTCGATGGATCCCTCGGGAGTCTTCGCCATGTTCCCCGGCTGGCGCATCGTGACGCCGGCAACGCCCTTCGACTACGCCGGCCTGATGAACTCGGCCCTGCGCTGCCAGGACCCGGTGCTGGTCGTGGAACACCAGTCGCTTCAGAAGAAGGCAGGTCCGATCCCGGAGAAGCTCGACTATCACATTCCCTTCGGCAAGGCGCGCAAGGTGGCCGAAGGCAACCAGGTCACGCTGTTGACCACGCTGACCATGTGCGAACTTGCGCGCGATACGGCGAAGGAGATGGGGGTTTCCGCCGATATTCTGGACCTGCGCACCCTGTCCCAGCGTGATATCGATTTCGAGGCGATCGAGGCGTCGATCCGGAAGACGAACAATGTGGCCATCGTCGAACAGAGCACGCGCGGAACAAGCATCGGCGCCTTCCTCTCGGACGAGATCCAGAGGCGCTGCTTCGACCACCTGGACCAGCCGGTCAAGCGCGTGGTCGGCCGCTGGGCTGCGCCTACGGTGTCCAAGGTCCTGGAGCAGGCTGCCGTCGCCGGACGCAGCGATGTCGAGGAAACGCTTCGCGAGATGCTGGCCGACACGGCCCAGCGGGCAGCCGCGTAATGAATGGCTTGCCAAACGCCCTGACTCTCGAGGGCAAGCAGATCGTGATCACCGGCGCGGCCGGGGGCATCGGAGCTGAAGTGGCACGCCTTGCGGCCCAGCTTGGCGCCGACCTGGTCCTGACCGACCGCGATGGCCTGGAACCGCTGAAGGCGGAACTCGAGGCCGGCGGCAGCCGGGTGCGCGCGCAGGCCTGCGACATCTCGGACCGACACAGCGTGGAACAGCTGATCGGCGAGGCCGGTCGCATCGATGGCCTGGTTGCCCTGGCGGCCATGTGTCCCTGGGACGACTGGATGGAGGACGGCTGGGATGCCGTGTTCGACGAGGTCATGCACACCAATGTCCTCAGCGTGATCCACTGTGCCCGCGCTTGCCTGCCGGTCATGCAGGAGCAGAAGGACGGGCGCATGGTCATCGTCAGTTCGGTGGCCGGGCGCATGGGCGGCCTGAATGCCAGCCCGCATTACGTGGCCTCGAAAGGCGGCGTGAACACCCTGGTCAAATGGCTGGCCCGGCGGGCGTCCCCCCACGGCGTCCTGGTCAATGGCGTGGCGCCGGGGGCAACCGCTTCCCCCATGACACAAGACCAGGAGTTCGACCTGTCCCGCATTCCGCTCGGACGCATGGCCGAGCCCCAGGAGATCGCCTGGCCGATCGTCTTCCTGCTGACCGGTGCCGCCAGCTACATGTCCGGGACCATCCTGGACGTGAACGGCGGTGTCTTCATGAACTGAAGGAGCGTTTGCCTCATGAGCTTTCAGGATCTGCTGGATTCGCCGTCGCCGATTCTCGGCACCTGGTCCCAGATCGCCTCGGCTGAAGTCGTCGACATCGTCGCCGCCTCCGGCTTTGCCTTCACCATCATCGACACCGAGCACGGTGTCTTCGGGCTGGAAACGGCCGCTGAGCTCGTACGCGCCTGCAACGCCAATCGCCTGGAGCCCATCGTGCGCGTTCCCACGAACGAAGCCTGGATGATCATGAAGGCTCTGGATGCGGGCGCCGGAACGGTGCTGGTGCCGAAGATCGAGTCGGCTGAGGCGGCGCAAGCTGTCGTGGCGGCAGCACGCTTTGAGCCCGACGGACGGCGCGGTGCCTGCCCCTGTGTGCGCTCGGGCGACCAGTTCGTTCGCAACTGGCCGAACTATGCAAAAAAGGCCAACCGCTCCAGCGGCATCATAGCGCTGGTCGAGAGCCCGGCAGGCGTGGAAGCCTTTCCGGAAATCGCAGCTACGGACGGATTGAAAGCCGTCCTGTTCGGCCCTTTCGACCTGTCCGTTGCCATGGGCAAGGAAGGCGATTTCCGCCATCCTGAAGTGGTTTCCGCCCTTGAAACCATGACCGCCCAGGCCCGGGAGGTCGACCTGCCGGTCATCATGCCCGTCTTCTCACCGGACATGGACCAGGCACGCCGGGAAATGCACGAATGGCAGGCCCAGGGCGTAAGTGCCTTCACCATCGGCACCGACAAACTGCTGCTTGCGGACTACTGCAGCCGCTATACCAGCCACCTGAAGAGCTGAAACGGCCGAGCGCTATGTCTTCGCCCTGATCTCCGCCAGGACGGTCTCGGCCACGTCACCGCGCACCTCTCCGCGCCGGGCCAGTTCCGCGGCCACCTGGGCGATCTCCTCGCCGGTGGCGCCGGCAGCAATGGCCACGTTCTGGGCATGCAGGGTCATGTGGCCCTTCTGTATGCCCACCGTCGCCAGGGCCTTGAGCGCGGCAAAGTTCTGGGCCAGGCCGACGGCAGCGACGATACCCGAGAATTCGACCACGTTCTGCACACCCAGGATCTTCAGGCACACCTGAGCCATGGGATGCACCTTTGTGGCACCGCCCACGAGGCCCAGCGCCAGGGGCAGTTCGATGCTGCCCGCCAGGTCGCCCTCTGCCGTCTTCTCGTAATGACTCAGCGGACGATAGGCGCCGGAGGTCGCGGCATAGGCATGGGCACCAGCCTCGATGGCGCGGGTGTCGTTTCCGGTGGCCAGGGCCACGGAGGAGATCCCGTTCATGATACCCTTGTTGTGGGTGGCCGCCCGGTAGGGGTCCACTTCAGCGAACTCGGCCGCATCCAGCATGGCATCGACGATCTCCGTCCCGCCAATTGCATCCTTGGGCCAGACGGCTCTCGCCCGGGCCAGGCGACGATCGGCCAGGTTCGAAAGGATGCGCAGATGGTGCCGGCCACCGGTCCAGGACGCCAGCGTGGGCGCCAGGCGCTCCGCCATGGTGTTCACGGCATTGGCCCCCATGGCATCCTTCGTGTCCACGATGATGTGGGTGACCACCATGCTGCCCCTGGAAGACGGCAGGACGCGCACCTGGAGATCGCGAAACCCGCCACCCAGCTTGACGAGCATCGGATCGCAACCGTTGCAGATCTGGGCGATTTCCGACTTGCGCTCCAGGATCTTGGCGCGCCCGGCCCAGGGATCGGAAAGGCCCAGGACCTGGATCTGGGCGATCATTTCCGTGGCGCTGAGGGAGGTGTGGAATCCACCGCTGTCCCGGCATTGGCGGGCCGCGTTGCTGGCTGCCGCGATCACCGACGATTCCTCGGTGGCCATGGGCACCAGGACATCGCGGCCATCCACAAGCATGTTCGTGGCAATTCCCAGTGGCACCCCGAAACTGGAGACGGCATTCTCCACAAGTCGGTCCGCCAGCTCGAACGGCAGGGATTCCGTGGACAGCAGCCTGTCGAGATCTTCCTGCGCCAAGCCAGAAACATCCTTCACGGCATCGAGTCTTTCCTCACGCGAAAGCTTGTAGAATCCGCCTATGCGCGAAGATTTCTGCTCACTCATTGTATCGACTCACATCCTTGACGGTCCGAATGAAACCTGCGCCCTACCCCAGGACACGGGGCAACCAGAGGATAACACTGGGGAAGGCCAAGCAGAACGCCAGCCCCACAATCTGCAGCAGAACAAAGGGCCATATGCTGCCGTAGATATCCTTCATGGATATTTCCGGAGGCGCCACCCCTTTCAGGTAGAAGAGCGCATAACCGAAAGGCGGTGTCAGGAACGAGGTCTGCAGGTTGACGGCCACCAGGATGGCAAACCACACGAGACGCTCCCCGCTATGCATGTCCAGGCCGAATTCGAGGCTCGCAACGATGGGGGCGAACAGCGGCAGCACCACATAGCTGATCTCGATCCACTCCAGGAAGAAGCCGAGTATGAAAATGATCAGCATCAGGACGATCAGCGTGCCATAGGGGCCGGTTCCCAGCGCCGTCGTGGCATCGAAGATCATGTCCTCGCCGCCAATGCGCTTGAAGATGGCGCTGAAGCAAGTCGCGCCGATCGCCACGAAGAGGATCATGGCAGAGGTCTTGCCTGTCTCGTAGACACAGGTCCTCAGGGTCTCCAGATTCAGGGTCCGGTTGATGGCCGCCAGCAGGATTGTCCCCGCCGCACCGACAGCCGCAGCCTCCGTCGGGGTCGCGATACCGGCGATGATGGACCCCAGCACACCCATGATCAGCAGCACGGGCGCAATCAGGTCCTTCAGAAGTTCCAGGATAACCGATATCCGCCCGCTATCGTCCTCGATAACGTTAACGGGCGCCTTGTGCGGTTGCAGAACCGCGACGCCAACGATGTATCCAATATAGATCGCGCCGAGCAGCAAGCCCGGAAGGATCGCCGCCGTGAACAGGTCACCCACGGAGATCCGCAGGATATCGCCGACAAGAACCAGCATGATGCTGGGCGGGATGAGAATTCCCAGCGTCCCCGCGGCGCAGACCGTTCCACAGGCGAGCGACTTGTCATAGCCCTGCTTCATCATCACGGGCAGCGACAGCATGGCCAGCATCACCACCGAGGCACCGATAATGCCGGTGGAAGCCGCCATGACGATGCCGAGCAACGCCACGGAAACCGCCAGTCCGCCCCGCATGCCCACGAACAGGCGCTCCAGGGACAGCAACAGGTTCTTGGCCAGGCCCGATTTTTCCAGCATCAGGCCCATGAAGACGAACAGCGGCACGGCCAGCAGAAGCCAGTTTCCGATCACGCCCGTGAAGGTCCGATTGACCACCGAACCAAGAAACAGGAAAGGCAGGTCGGCGATGAAGGTGAAAAGGATGCCAAGACCGGCCAGGACAAACGCGACGGGATAGCCCGTGAAGATCCCCCCCATCAGGGCCAGAATCATCAGAAGCGGGAGCGTGTATTCACCCATTGGTTTCTTGTGTTCCTCTACCCTGTTCGCTGTCCTTCCCGGACAACAGCGCGCCCAGGTTTTCGAGAATCCGCCCCAGTCCTGCCAGGAAGAGTACGCAAAGCCCGATGGGCAGGAACGCCTTGACCAGGTAGCGATCCGACAGGCCGCCGTAATCCGAACCTTCTCCGGAGCGATAGGCCATGTCGACAAATCCCAGCGACAACCACGCAATCAGGGCACAATAGGGCAGCAGCAGGACGAGATCGCCAACGATATCGATGATACGCTGCCATTTCGGCCCCACTCCGGCGTAGATAAGATCCACCCGCACATGATGGTTCTCGCGCAGGGCATAGGCACCGCCCAGCATGATCATGACGGCGAAGAGGTGCCATTGCAGTTCGACCAGACTGGTGAGGGTCAGCTGGTTGGAGAAAAGCAGGACGCGACCTTCCCATTGGGCAATGGTGCCCACCCCGAACAAGCTGCCGATCACCACGAAAAGCGCTGCCAGGATCACCGGCAGGATCAGCCAGGATGCCAAACGGCCGGGCCACGCGCTGATCTCTCCCAGCGCGCGGCCCACCCGTTCTATAGCCTTGAAGAAAGCCATGGATCAGGAACCCTGATCACTCTTTCGGCAGAGTCTGCAGTTCCTGCCAGCGGCCGGCTGTCTCCATGTAGGCCAGGAGGGATTCATAGGCTTCCTTGAAGTGCGGGTCGTTGGCTGCCTCTTCCTCAAGGACTTCCCTGGACGCCTTGCGAAGCGCATCCAGAACCTCATCGGGGAAGCGCTTCACCTCGACACCCTCTTCTTCCTCGAACTTGTCGATGGCATCGGCCTGCGCTTCAGGAGCGGAGCCCATGGACCAGATGATGTTGGCCTTGCAGGCGGCCCAGAACTGGTCCTTTTCTTCCTGGGTGTACTGGTTCCAGACATCCTGGTTGATGATGAAGGAGTTCCAGCTGGCTGGCTGGTGCCAACCCGGGAAGTAGTAGTAATCGGCGATTTCGGCAAAGCCGAGGGTGTCGTCGATGATCGGCAGAGAGAACTCCGTGGCATCGATACGACCACGCTCCAGGGCCACATAGAGCTCACTGGCCGGGATCAGCTGCGTGGATGCGCCGAGCTTGTTGAGCACCTTGCCGCCCAGTCCGGAAATGCGCATCGTGAGACCTTCGAAGTCCTCCGGCGAATTGATTTCCTGGTTGAACCAGCCGCCGGCTTCCGGGGCGGTCAGGTGGCAGGGCAGCACCTGGACATTGTATTCGTCGTAAGCATCCTGGAGAATCTCCAGTCCGCCGCCTTCCCACATCCAGCCGAGGAACAGCTCCGGACCTGGCCCGAAGGGCATTGCGCCGGCCAGACCGGCAACGGGAACGGTGCCGCCCCAATAGCCGATCCAGTCCCAGCCAGCCTGCACCGAGCCCTGGCTGACGGCATTGAAGACCTCGAGCGCGGGCACGAGATCGCCGTCGCCGTGGATGTTGAGGGTGATCTCCCCTTCGGTTACCTCGGCAAGGAGGTCGGCGAACTTCTCGCCGCCTTCGCCCAGATAGGTCAGGTTCTTTGGAAAGGTGCTGGCAACGTCCAGTTCGGACGGCCCGCCCTGTGCGCCGGCTGAGGTGGCCCCGCCGAATGCCAGCGCGGCCGCCGCAGCGGCGGGAATAAGGTTCTTGGTCAATGAATTCATTTCGTCCTCCCATATGTTTGTCGATATGCGGATTGGTTTCCCGCTTCTTCTCGTCGGGTTCCGCGTTATATCATTCAGCACTGAATTCCCATCCGCCGAAGCAAGATGGTATCATGCAAAGCGATAGGAGCTAATCTTTCAAAGACTGCGTAACAATGTCAATGATTATACTGGGATATGGAAAAATTTGCGGTGCACTTGCTAGTCTGCCCGCAACATTATTCCTGTTTTTTTAATAGGAGTGAATTGAGGCTGGCGCATACCTGTCGGAGGCATCGCGCTCAAGCAGCACTCTCGACTCATACAAGCACCTCATCGCGCGGAAGGCAATCGTCCTTCTGTCCCGCCCTCAGGGTATTCCTAGCGAACGCGAGCGAAGCTTCTCATGCGTGTTCGCTCTCCGACCCGAGAGGTGTGGCCGACAATACGGCCGGATTCCCCGGAGAGTCATCGAACCGGGCAGCTTCTTCCGCCGACAACTTCTTGATCCAGTAGAGCCGCTCATTGTCCAGGCCGCTGTTGAAACTGTGGCTTTCGTTGCCGACACCCCCTTCACGCTTGGGATATTCCAGCTTGGACGCCACCACGCGCGCCATGCCGGCGGTATCGGCACGCACAATCACCTCTTCCCAGATCGGCCGCCCCAGCCAAGCGGAATCGCTGGGAGCCACCACGGGATAGAGTCGCCAGATCGCCATGCTCGAACCTCCTTCAACCAAGCGCGGACAACAACGGAATTGCCCTACCCGCATATATTGAGCCGGAAACAGCTGCTTCAAGCGCATCTCGTGGAGGTAAGAGGCGTGGCGGGCCGCGTGCTCTCCCATCAGTCGCTTTCCGCGATCTCCGCGAGCTCCTCCGGCTGGCAGACCATGATCCGGCGACGACCACTCACCACCACCCCCAGCTTTTCCCAGGTACTCAGGGTTCGGCTGACGGTATGCAGCGTGGTGCCGGCCATCTCGGCCAGGTCCTGACGCGACAGGGGAAAGGCAATCTCGATTCCCGCAGGCGTGCGCCGTCCGGCCTGCTCGACAAGCCGCAGGAGCGTGTGCGCGATCCGGCGCTCCACCTTCTCGGTGGAAAGCTGGCGCAGGCGCAACTGGGTCTCCTGATAGCGACGTCCCAGAACCGAAACGCTGTTGAGTGCAATCTGTGGGTAACGGCCCATCAGGGCATGTATGGAGTCGCTGGACCAGCCCAGCAGGTAACTGTCTTCCACGGCGCTGACGGTGCCCGGATAGCTCTCGCCACCGGAAAGGACGGCATAACCGGCCAGCTCTCCCGGTCCCAGATAGCGCAGAATAACCTGGGCCCCCTCGGCCGTGGACTGGGACACCCGCAAGCGCCCCACCACCACGACATAGAGGGCGGAGACGGCATCATCCTGGAAAAAGAGTGTGGACCCTTTTGGCAGCTGCTTTCGGAACCCCCCGGCCCAGATATCCTCCAGAGCCTCCCGGGGAAGGGAACGAAAGATTTCCGTGCCGGCCAGAATATCCAGATCGGCTTTTCCTTCCATACGCGCGGTCGCTTCAGCCCCTGTCCCGTGTGTTCGAACTCTAACGACTGCTCCTGGAGGAAGCGATAATAATCACCGCAGTTTGTTCTGGCGCAAAGTCCGCGACCAGGCTTTCGGGCATAAGGATCGGGACATCACGGGATGTCCTGACAAACGTTCAGTTCAAGGAGTAACGACGATGAAACGCAACACCCTGGTCACCACGACAAGCGCCCTGGCCCTGGCCATAGCCCTTGGCGGTTTCGGATCTGCAGTGGCAGAGGACAAGGCGCCCGAGAGCGCGCAGGCTGCGGGAGTTGCCGACATCGTGCGCGCGCCCACCGACCTGCCCCCAGCCATCGACCGTACGGAGCCCGAGACCGTCAAGGTTGAGCTCGAAACCATCGAGAAGGTGGGTCAGCTCGACGACGGAACCACATACCGCTACTGGACCTTCAACGGTCAGGTGCCCGGCCCCATGGTTCGGGTCCGTGTCGGCGACACGGTGGAAGTGTCGATGAAGAACGATGAGAACAGCTGGATGCCGCACAACGTGGACTTCCACGCGGTAACCGGGCCGCACGGCGGCGGTGCAGCGACCATGGCCGACCCCGGCAAGGACTCGAACGGCTTTTCGTTCAAGGCCCTGAAGCCCGGCCTCTATGTCTACCACTGTGCAGTCCCGAGCGTGGCGCATCACATCTCGAACGGCATGTACGGCATGATCCTGGTGGAGCCTGAAGGCGGACTGCCTGAAGTGGACCGTGAGTTCTATGTCATGCAAGGCGAGCTCTATACCGAGGAGCCCTTCGGCACCAAGGGTGAGCTGATGGAGAGCTACGAGAAGCTGTCGGCCGAACAGCCCGAGTACTACGTCTTCAACGGCGCTGCTGAAGCACTGACCGGCGAGAAGGCTCTCAAGGCGGAAGTTGGCGAAAGCATCCGGATCTTCTTCGGGGTCGGCGGCCCGAACAAGACCTCTTCGTTCCACGTGATCGGCGAGATCTTCGACACGGTCTACTCGAACGCGTCACTGACCAGCGAGCCACTAATGGACGTGCAGACCATCTCAGTGCCTCCGGGCGGTGCGTCAGTCGTCGACCTGGAGCTCGAAGTACCGGGCACCTACGTCCTGGTGGACCACGCCCTCTCGCGGGCCGAACGCGGCCTGGCCGGACACCTGGTGGTGGAAGGTCCGGAGAACCCCGAGATTTTCCAGGAGCATGAGGCCAAGGAACCGACGTCCTGAAACCTCCCTCCTGTGAAGCGAGGATGACAACGAATCGGCTGCCCTTCGGGGCAGCCGATCTGTATAGTGCCGCTGCAAGGTACACCAGCTGCGGACATGCCATGCTGCAGATCGACAAGACCGACCTCACCCGCCATCACGCCCCGAAGGGACTCTCCGATCGCTTCGCATACACGCTGGTAAGCGGCCTCGGCCATCTCGCCCGTGGCGCCTTTGGCCGCCGGTACGGCAATCGCACCATCGTCCTCGAAACCATCGCAGCCGTTCCGGGAATGGTGGCCGCCACACTGCTGCACTTGAAATGCCTGCGGCGTCTTCAGGACGACCGTGGCTGGGTGCGCAGCCTGATGGACGAGGCCGAGAACCAGCGCACGCACCTGATGGTCTTCGTCACCCTCGACCGACCGAACGGCTTCGAGCGTATCCTGATTCTCCTGGCCCAGGGCCTGTTCTACAACGCCCACTTCCTGATCTGCCTCTTTTCGCCCAAGACCGCCCACCGCATAACCGGCTATTTCGCCGAGGATGCCGTCGAGGGCTACAGCGAATACCTGCGCGAGATCGATCAGGGCCGACGCGAGAACCCGCCAGCCCCGGATCTCGCCATCGCCTACTGGAACCTGGAGCCGGATGCGCGCCTGAGGGACGCTATCGTCGCCATGCAGGAGGACGAAGCCATCCACCGTGACATCAATCACGGTTTCGCCGATGTCCTGGCACGCGGGCAGAACCTGCCCGACCCGCCCTCTCCACTTCTGTAAGGCGTCATCCCGCCAAGGTATAGAAGACCCCCAAGGGGTGATGGGCGCGCGCGATGGAAAAGATGAAGGCGTAGACCAGCAGCGCTGCCGCCCAGGCGCCGATCCGTATCATGCGGGTACGCGCCCTCCAGAACGCGAAATAGCCCAGCAGGATATAGACGACCAGCAGCAGCACTTTCACGGTCAGCCAGCCGTGGAAGAACGGATACTGCTGCACGATCGTCATCAGCATCAGGGCCGCCGTCAGCAGAACCGTGTCGATGGTGTAGCTGAGATAGCGCACCGGCGCGACCATGGCCCAGCGCGTGCCCGCGAAGAGCGCCAGACCGCGCAACAGAAATAGTCCGCCGCTGGCAAGCACGGCCCAAACGTGGACCAGCCTGATCTCCGAATAGAACTCGATCATTCAGGCAGGCCGCCCCCTGTCTGCCAGACCGGCCGGATCAACGGCGGTATCCCGTTGACCCGGCATAGGCGCCAGCTTCGCGCTCGCCCTCTTCGACAGGCACCTCGTCCTCGCGCCGCGGGAAGATCCACAGGCGGATGACGAAGACCGCCAGGGCCACGGCCCCGATGGAGAAGATGGTATCCCCCGGCACCCGCAGCCAGACCAGCAGGTCGACGATGGGCTGCTGCATGAACTCGGCCGAGCGGGCATACCAGTAGCCATGCTCGAGCGAGGCGAACAGCTGCATGACGCCCAGTGGCAACAGGGTCATGAGGGCCATCATCGCAAGCCCGATGTTGAGGCACCAGAAGCTCACTTTCAGGGTTCCTTCCGGCCAGGCCAGGTTGGGCTTCATTCCGCGAATGCAGAACAGAACCAGCCCGATACCCAGCATGCCGTACACTCCGAAGAGCGCCGTATGCCCGTGCAGCGGCGTCAGGTTCAGGCCCTGCATGTAATAGAGCGAAAGTGGCGGATTGATCAGGAAGCCGAACAGGCCGGCGCCCACAAGGTTCCAGAAGGCCACCGCCAGGAAGAACATGACCGGCCAGCGATAGCGACGCATCCACTGGGTCGCCACGCCCAGGCGATAGTGATGATAGGCCTCGAACCCGACATAGGCCAGAGGCACCACCTCCAGGGCCGAGAAGCTGGCCCCCAGCGCCAGCACGGGTGTCGGCGAACCGGCGAAGTAGAGGTGATGGAGAGTGCCCAGGACACCACCGGCCATGAAGATGATGGTGGCGAACAACACCGCTATGGTCGCCGTGCGTACGGGCAACAGGCCGAGCCGCGTGAAGATGAAGGCGATGACCGCCGTGGCGAAGACCTCGAAGAAGCCTTCGACCCACAGATGGACCAGCCACCAGCGCCAGTACTCCACGATGGAGAGATGGGTGTGCTCGCCCCACATCAGCGCAGCCCCGAAGAAGAGGCCGATCGCCACCGTCGAGAGGAACAGCAACCCGACGATGGACCGGGATTCCGAATTGCTGGTCAAGGTCGGCCAGAGAGCCCGGCCCACAAGGAACAGCCACAGGAGCAGGCCGATGAACAGGAAGTACTGCCAGAAGCGGCCGATATCCGCGTACTCCCAGCCTTGATGGCCAAACCAGAAATTGTGCTCGAGGCCCAGCTCCTGCATCACGGCCAGCCACTGCCCGGCGAAGGCGCCCACCACGATGACGATCAGGCACAGCCAGAGCAGATTCACGCCGAGGCGCTGATAGGGCGGCTCATAGTTCGAGACCGCCGGCGCGATGTAGAGCCCGGTCCCGAGCCAGGCCAGCGCGATCCACAACACCGCAAGCTGCGTATGCCAGGTCCGGGTGATCGAATAGGGCAGGATATCCGCCAGTTCGAAGCCGTACATCACCTGGCCCTCGACCTGGTAGTGGGCCGTGATCGCCCCCAGCAGGATCTGCAGCAGGAACAGGGCCAGCAGGACCCAGAAGTACTTCGCCGTCGCCATCATGGAGGGCGTGGGCTTGAGATGCCGCATGGGATCGAATTCCGGCAAGCGGTGCGGCTCCTCTTCCCGGGAATGGCTCACGGCATAGTGCCAGCCCAGCAGGGCTATTCCTCCAAGCAGGAAAATCACGCTGAAGGCGGACCACAGGAAGGTGCTGGAGGGCGGCCGGTTCTCGATCAGCGGCTCGCTCGGCCAGTTGTTGGTATAGGTAATCGAGTCGTTTGGACGCTCCGTGGCCGCTGACCAGGCGGACCACCAGAAGAAGGCCGACATCACCTGCCGATTTTCCGCATCCGGCACCGTGTCGTTCTTCATCGCGTAGGCTTCGCGCAGATCCGCCGTTTCCGGATCGTTGCCAAAGAGGCTCTCGTAATGCGCGGATACCGCCTCGATCGCCTCGGCACGATCCTGGCTGATCGTGATCGTGCCGCTTTCGGGATCGTAGGTGTTCTCGCGTATCTGCGCAGTCAGACGACCGCGCAGGGCCGCCTTCTGCTGGTTGCTCGACTCCTCGTAACCGGCGGTATCGTATTCCTCCTGCGCCCAGCGATCGAGCAGGAACATGAGCTCGCGGTGCAGCCAGTCGGCACTCCAGTCCGGGGCCACGTAGCCGCCGTGCCCCCAGATCGAGCCCAGCTGCATGCCGCCCATCGATTGCCAGACCTGACGTCCCTTCTGGATGTCCGCGCGGGTGTAGACGGTTTCCCCTTCGGTGGTGACCACTTCCTCAGGGACAGGGGGTGCGGCCTGGTAGATCTGGTTGCCGCTCCACAGGAGTACGGCAAAGGAAACGCCCAGCAGGACCGCCAGAAAGATCCAAAGCTGTTTCGTGTTGGTCATGACAATCCCCCTGTCCGGACCAAGCGGGATCTATCTGCCCTGCGCCATCTCCAGTGCCGTCTCGGCAGCCCCCGCGAAACTATCGACTACACTCTTGAAAAGAGTCGGTGCTGTTCACTCCAGATAGACGCAAGCGTATGTGCGCTAAAAGACATTTTCAATGCATGAATTTGTTCCAGCGCAAGGTTCGCTCCGGCCCTCTGCTCTATACACAGGGGCAGGTCACGGGAACGACGTGACGACGAGATCCGCCCGAAGGGGCGAGGACATTACGGCCAAGGAAGGACATGAGCCATGAAAATGCAGAAACTCCAGTTTGCCCTCGCGATCGCAGGTACGCTGCTGATCTCGGGCACGGCGCTGGCCGCCGACCACGAAGTCCAGATGCTCAACAAGGGTGCGGACGGCAAGCCCATGGCCTTCGAGCCGGCCTATCTCGAGATCGAGCCCGGTGACACCGTGACCTTCGTGCTCACCGACAGGAACCACAACGCGGAGATCATCCCCGGCATGCTGCCCGAGGGCGCCGAGGAGTGGAAAGGCGCCATGAACGAGGAGATCACCGTGACCTTCGACCAGGAAGGCATCTATGGCTACAAGTGCCTGCCCCACTACGGCATGGGCATGGTGGGCGTAATCAAGGTCGGTGATGCCATGGCCAATGCCGATGCGGCCGAAGAGGTCAAACACCCCGGACGCGCCGGCCAGAAGATGGCGGAGCTGTTCGAGCAGCTGAAGACCAGCCAGACTGCCCAGGCGCAGTGATACAGCCTGCCTACCGGGAGCGGCCGTGTGTGAGACCATCTCAACGCGCGGCCGCGACCGCTTCCTTCGTGAAGACAGCCATCTGGCTGACGCCCCCATAGAAGGGATGCGCGCCGGCCAGGTCGGACAGGACGACCCGGCATCCGTTGCGTTGCCCGACACCCTCGGCCCAGCTTCGGAATTTCCGCCGCCCCCACTCGAATCGGTGATCGGGATGGCGAAAACGGTGAGCCGGGACGCCCAGCAACTCGTTGTAATCGGCGTTGGGCGTCGTGACGATCACGCTGGCGGGTTTCATCTTCTGGAACAGAGCGGTTTCCAGGACCGACAGGCGCTGGGGATCGAGATGTTCGAGCGTCTCCAGCAACACGGCGCAATCGAACCCCGAAAGCGCTGGAGGGGGCTCGATCATCGACGCATGCACCAGTTCGATACAGGTGGCCGGCGGCCCGGTCTGCTCGGCAAGTCTGGAGCGCAGCCGGTCCAGCGCGTCTTCCGAAAGATCGACGCCCACCAGCCTGTCGAATCGGGACTCATGCATCAGGCGCAGGAGCAGGTCGCCCTCTCCACAGCCGAGATCGAGCACCCTGCGGGCCCCGGTGTCCAAGACAGCCTGATGAACCGTTGCCAGCCTCTGCTCGTGAATCCAGGTGGTCATGGCGCGCTCTGCCACGGATAGACTTGCGCCCAGTCATCGGCCATGTCGACGATGATCCAGCCGCGATCCGGTCCTTCGGCGAGTCCCTTGTCCAGCCGGCCTATATCGCTCTCGCGGTCGTAGGCCCACTCGCGTTCCGCATCCGTGTGGTGGATGAGCACCCCAAGTCGCGGCCCCTCACCTGTCGTCGTCCATTCGAGCATCTCCAGGTCACCGTCGGAATTTCCGAAGGCGATGACGGGCCGGCGGCCCACATGGCGCTGGATGCCGATGGGTTTGTTCGCTCCGTCAGTGAAGAAGAAGGTTCCCGACTTTCGCTCGAAAGCCGGAGCCTTGGTATCGGAGACGTAATCGAGATCGACCTGGGTGCCGATCACCTGCTCGGGCGGTACACCGTAGGCTTCCTCGGTCCAGGCACGCATGAAATCGATGCCCCCACCGGAGACGATCCATGTGCGGAACCCGTTGGCTCGCAGATACTCCAGTACGTCGAGCATCGGCTGGAAGACGAGCTCGGTGAACGGTCGATCGAAACGCGGATGGCGCGCCGTATCGAGCCAATCCTGGACCTCCGCCGTGAAAGTCCTGTCGCTCATGCCGGTCTGGGTGGCCGCCAGCAGCTTCATCAGGCCCTTGCCGCCCGAGGCAGCCACAGCCTCCCAGTCCCTCTTGAGCGCCGCCTTGAACGGCTGGGTTTCCGTCCTCTCCGGGTGATCCCCCGCCATCTCCTGAAGACGCTCGATGGCGAAGAGCACCTGGAAGTAAAGGGGCTTCTCGGACCAGAGCGTGCCATCGTTGTCGAACACCGCAATCCGCTCGTCGGGGGCGACATAGCCCTGGCTGTCCGGGTCGGTGGTCTCGGCCACGAACTCCAGGATGGCGGACTTGGCCGGCCCTTCGTTCCAGGACGCCAGCGGATCCTCCTGCGCCAGTGCCAGACCGGCAAAGGCAGCCTGCCCCAGAAGGAAGCAACCGAGCATGATCCCAGAAATGCGCATTGTGCCACCCGTTGCCCTCAATCTCGCCGCATCTTCCGCAGTTATGCCCCTTCGGCTTGTCCATGTCACTCTCGTCGGAGATAGTGCTTCGACAACTGTAGACCCTGTCTGGCACAGCTAAGCGAAATCGAACTTTCGCTGGCCCAGACCCTGTTGATCACCGGCACGCTGGTGGCCTCTTCCATCGGCGCCCCCGGGACACCCGGCGTCAGCATCGCCATCCTGCTCAGCGTGGCCACGAACTTCGGCATTCCCGTCGAGGGCATGGTGATCATCCTGGGCGTCGACCGCATCCTGGACATGAGTCGCACCACGGTGAACGTAACGGGCGACCTGGTGGCGGCCACACTGCTGAACCCACGTGTCAAGGCGCATTCCGTTGAGACGGCGCCCGGGTGAAGGCCGGAGGCCAGGCTTCTGCGGCTACTCCGCGCCGTGCCGCAGGGAAGTTCCGGCCGCCTCGCCAAACCACCGCCGTTTCAGCCAGAGCGCCACCGTCACCAGAGAGATCAGCACAGGCACCTCGACCAAAGGCCCGATGACCGTTGCGAAGGCGACCGGCGAGGCCAGGCCGAACGAGGCGATGGCGACAGCGATGGCGAGCTCGAAATTGTTGCTGGCCGCCGTGAAGGCGATCGCCGTGGTACGTGGATAGTCGGCCTCGATCAGCTTGCCCATCCAGAAACTGATCACGAACATGATCACGAAATACAGCGCCAGGGGAAGCGCGATCCGCAGGGCGTCGAGCGGCAGCTCCAGCACCATGCCGCCCTTCAGCGAGAACATGGCAACGATGGTGAACAGAAGTGCCCCCAGGGTGAGGGGCGAGATCCTGGGCAGGAAATGGCTCTCGTACCAGCTCTCGCCCTTGCGCTGCACAAGCACCCGTCGAGTGAGGTATCCGGCCGCGAAGGGGATGCCCAGATAGATCAGAACGGCCTCGGCGATCGTCAGGAAACCGACATCGATCACGCTGCCGTCCAGGCCGAGCAGCGGCGGCAGCACCGTCAGGAAGACCCAGGCATAGAGGCTGAAGAACAGGATCTGGAAGATCGAGTTGAAGGCGACCAGCGCGGCCACGTACTGATTGCTGCCGCCGGCGAGCTGGTTCCAGACCAGCACCATGGCGATACAGCGCGCCAGGCCGATCAGGATCAGGCCCGTCATGTATTCGGGATAGTCCTGCAAGAAGAGCACCGCCAGCGCGAACATCAGGAGTGGCCCGATCAACCAGTTCTGCACCAGCGAGAGGGCCAGCACCCGGACATCCTTGAAGACCAGTGGCAGTTCCTCGTAGCGCACCTTGGCCAGCGGCGGATACATCATCAGGACCAGGCCGATGGCGATCGGCAGGTTGGTGTTCCCGATTGACAGGCTGTCCAGGAACAGCGGCAATTCGTCGAAGAGCGAACCGAGACCGACGCCCACCGCCATGGCGGCAAAGATCCAGAGCGTCAGGTAACGATCCAGGAAGGACAGCTGTTTGCGGGAGGCGGCGGACGCCATGCTCTTCTCCTTGGTCAGGACTCAGGCTTTCGGCTTGTCCCTGGCCAGCCGGATCACGCAGCCTCAGTGTGCAGTGGTCACTCGGGACTTTCTTTTGGCTCGTCCTCCGCAGGCGGACAGCAGATCGACCCCTTGAGCGCACCTCGGCTGTCCTGCTCGAACACCGTATTCAGCAGGCCGGCAAGCGGCATCAGGCACTCGGCGTTCAGGGCATAGCAGACGCGCGGCGGCATGGCCTCGGCCGTGATGACCCCGGCCGACTTCAGGATCCGCAGGTGCTCGGACACCGTGGACTGCGCAAGCCCGATCTCCTCCACGATGTCGCAGCCGATGCAGGACTGTTTCTCCAAGAGCAGGCGCAGGATGCGGATGCGCGCCGGATGGGCCAGCGCCTTCGCGATCGCCGCAGCATCCTCGTCGCCGGACGCCGGCGTCAGATCCATCCCAACTGCATTCGGGGAGCTCAGCGATGCGTCTGCCATGTATTACCTTCAATCGTTTATCGTCGATTAACGATTGAAGGTAATGCCGCTCTCCAGGAGAAGCAAGATCAAACACGGCCTTTTCGTCAGGCCGCAATGGTGTCGCGCCTCCAGGAAATGCGCTGCAGTGGAGAGACCCCGGCGTTTGCTCTACCGCGCTCAGGCAGCAGCCGGGGCCGGCAGGAATTCGGACGGGGCTCCTGTTACCAGGACGGTCAGGCGGTGCATCGCCCGGGTACAGGCAACGTAAAGGAGATTGCGATCCAGCTCCGTGCTGTAGGTCTCGGCACTGGCGTCTGGCACGATCACGCGGTCGAATTCCAGGCCCTTCGCCAAGTGTGCCGTGCAGACGATCACGCCCGTGGAAAACCCCTCGCTGCCGGCATCCAGCAGGCGGGCCTTCGCACCGGCCTCGGTCAGCTGTCGATGCAACCTGTTCGCCTGCTTCTGCGTCTTGGCAATGAGCGCCAGGCTGTTGTGGCCGGAGGCCCGAAAATCCTCGACCTCCTGCAGGATCCGCGCTCTCGTCTCACTCGCGCGTGTGCAGGTCACGACCTGGGGCGGCTCGCCGTGGCGTTCGATGGGCACCAGCTCCTCGTTGGGCGAAATCGCCAGGGCGAACTGCATGATCTCCCAGCTTGAGCGATAGCTCTTGGTCAGTTTGACCGGCGCCGGCGCCCGCAAGGCGCGCTGGATCTGTTCCGGGCTCGAGGCGCTGTAGGGATTCACCGACTGGCTGGCATCGCCCAGGATCGTCTTGCGGCAGGGAAACAGCTTGCCGAGGACGGCATACTGAACGGGCGTATAGTCCTGCATCTCGTCCACCAGCAGGTGCTTCACCTCCTTGCGGGGATTGTCGATCCCCTCGAGCCGCATCTTCAGGTAAATCAGCGGAAAGACGTCGGCATACTCGAGCTTGCCGCCCGCCGGCTTGAACAGGTCGGGCCGCTCCAGCCACTCGAACATCTGCTTGTAGGCCTCGCGTAGGGTGATCTTTCGGGCCATGCCCCGAACAGCCTCCCGCAGCGACTGCCGCTCATGAGTCAGAAGCTCGTAGTTGTAGTAGAGCCCGATATTGTGCTCGGCCGCCTTGACCACCTCCGCCACGCGTTCGGTAAACGGCAGGCCGCGATGCTTGTTCCAGGTCTCGGCGAAGAACCAGTCAGGGACCAGCTTGCGGCCAACGCGCCACATCTCTGCCTGGAAGGAGTTTGCCTCCAGGTGCTCCACATAGGCATCAATCTGCTTCAGGAACTCCGGCGAGGCCTTCGCGACCATGCGTTCCTTCATCGCCGCGTCATCCTTTTCCAACAGCTGGGCGGTCTGTTCGGCAAAGCTCTGGAAGCGATACTTGTGACCCAGAAGCTCGCCAGCCAGCGTTTCCATGCCGATCTCGCCCACCTGCTCCTCACCCAGCTCGGGCAGGACGTTGCCGATGTAGTCGGCGAACACGCGATTGGGCGAGATGATCAGGATGTCGTCGGAGCTCAGCGTGTCCTTGAAGCGATAGAGCAGGAAGGCGATGCGGTGCAGCGCGATGGAGGTCTTGCCCGAGCCGGCCACCCCCTGGATGATCAGCGTCTGCGCCTCGGCATCGCGGATGATGGCATTCTGGTCGCGCTGGATGGTGGCGACGATGTTCTTCATCCCCTCGTCGGAGGAGCGGCTCAACTCCTCCTGCAGGACTTCGTCCACGATGTTCACGTCGGTTTCCAGCAGGAACTCGAGATCGCCCTCGCGGATGCGGAACTGCCGCTTGCGTGTCAGCTGGCCCGCGATCTCGCCTGAAGGTGCCTGATAGCGCGCGGGGCCAATCTCGTAGTCGTAGAACAGCGAGGAAATCGGGGCACGCCAATCGTAGACGAGGGTCTGTCCCGTCTCCTCGTCCCGGAAATCGTGCACCCCGACATAGATGGCTTCTGCCTGGTCGCCACCGGCCGTGCCGCGCGCAAAATCGAACCGCCCAAAGTAGGGCGCCTTCTTCAGCTTGAGCAGCTTCTGCCGCTGTTGGTCGAGCACCTCACCAGAGCGCACCTTCTGGTCGATCGTCTGGCGCACCGCGATCTTCTCGATATGGTCCATGTCGCGTCGCGCTTCCCAGAGATAGTCCTTGTTCGTCTGGACCTCCTGGGCATAGGCGTTGAGCCGCGCATCGATGCTCTTCAGGTTATGATCTATACGTTCCAGGCAGGCCTCGAGGCGCACCTTCTCTTCGGTCTCGGCAGAATTCATCTTATCTAGGGCTGGCTTCCGGTTTGGGCACCTGGGATCCGGCTTGTGGGAGCCCACACAACGAGGCTCCTTATCAGGGTTTCGGGTTCAAATCTCAAGACTCACGCTTCAGGTCAGGCCCCTCCAGCTGACAGACCGCGCACCCGGCGAAACATCTTCGCGCAGCCGTTCACTCTGTTCTTGGACGGGAGCTATTCCGCAACCTGCTGTAGCTTTTCGCTAAACACTTCATGTGCGCGTTCATCGAACATCACGAAACGTACGAGCCGTACATGACTCAGTTCCGGAACCATGGACACCACGGTCCTGCAGGCGACCTCTGCGCCCGAGACCAGCGGATAGCCGAAAGCTCCCGTCGAGATCGCCGGGAAGGCCACCGAAGCGATACCCTGGTTTTCCGCGACCTTCAGGGACTGCCTATAGCAGTGAGCGAGCAATTCCTCAGAAGGTTCGTCACGACCATAGACCGGTCCCAGGGTATGGATCACGTAAGCATTGGGAAGATTGAAACCCTTCGTGAGCACCGCTTCCCCGGGCGAGATCGGCGCCAAAGGGGCACAGGCCTTCGCCAGTTCACGACCGGCGCGCGCATGAAGGGCACCCGCCACGCCTCCACCCGGCATCAACTCCGCATTGGCGGCGTTCACCACTGCTTCGATATCGGATTGAGCGGCTATATCCCCGACACGGCATTCAAGGGCAACCTGATTCACCTCGATCTTCATGGTCTTCTCTCCGCTTTGGAACAGCACTCCAAGTGAGTGCCGGTTCGTTTGTCTGCCACTGTCCGGACCGCAGCTGTCACTTCCCTGGGGCATCACGGATAAAAAGAACATGGGAAGGAAATCACAGCCTGTGTAGTGCGGGCCCGGCGCTCCTCAAGCCTCCGTCTCGCCAGGTGCAGGCACGTCCCTTCCTCAAGCAGGCTGCAACTCCTTGAACAGCCCGAAGTTTTCCGCTCATATATCGGGCGGCCTTCCGGCTCCCCTGCCGATTCTCAACAGGACCCTGCGGTCCCAAGAAAGAAAGCAAGATTCATGCGTCCTGTCCGTCTGACTCCCCTGCTCGCCCTCGCTGTGTTGTTCCAGTTGACGTCCGTGTCCTTCGCCGAGGCACAGGAAGACCTGGAGTCACGCCTCGAACCGGTTCGCGAAGAGTTCGGTCTCCCCGCCATGGTCGCCGCCGTGGCCGTCGACGGCGAGATCGTTGCCGCCGGCGCCACCGGCCTGCGGGCCCTGGGCCATGACGCCCCGGCGGAGGTCGAGGACAGGATCCACATCGGCTCGGACACCAAGGCCATGACGGCACTGCTGGCGGGCATGGCCGTCGAAGAGGACCTCTTGAGCTGGAACAGCACCATCGGGGACGTGCTGGGCGACAAGGTCCCTGACATGAACGAAACTCTGGCCGAGGTCCGTCTGGAGCAGCTTCTTTCGCACTCGAGTGGCATTCCCAGCGACACGCAGGAGATGATCGAGATCTACTTCAATGCCAATGCCTTCGAGCACAACCTGACGGATCTTCGCCTGATGGCGCTGGATGCCTGGAAGGATCACGAGCCGGTCATTCCCGACGACTCCCCTTTCCAGTATGCCAACTTCGGCTATCTCATCGCCGGCACCATGATCGAGACGGCAATGGGTCAGCCCTGGGAGGCCCTGATACAGCAACGGATCTTCCAGCCGCTCGAGCTGGAAACGGCTGGCCTGGGCGCTACCGCCACGCCCGGTTTGATCGATGCACTGGTGGGACATTCACAGGAGAATACCGGAGAGCCCGAAGCCAGGCCTTGGGGTGCCGCGGCGGATATCCCGCCCATCATGGGGCCGGCCGGAACGGCCCACATGTCCATCCTGGATTTCGCACGCTGGGGCGCATGGATTTCCGGCGGCGCACATCGCGGTCCAAAACTGGTCGCGCCGGAGACCCTGGCCTACATCATGGACCCCAAGGTCCCGGCAAAAATACCCAATCCGCCGCCAGGCACTCCCGAGGAAGGCGGCTATGCCCTCGGCTGGGGAATCGAGCAGTTCGACTGGGCTGACCGCCCCCTGCACACCCACAACGGCTCCAACAGCATGAACCTGGCAAAGATCCTGGTGGATCCAGAAGTCGACATTGCCATCGTCGTTGCCACCAACATCGGCGGCCGGCAGGCCAACCTGGCGGCTGGATACATCATGAAAGAACTTTATCTCGCATATGGCGGGAACTGAAAGACGCCCCCCGTGTTGCGCTTGAACATTTCGGCCGTTTCCCAGACAGCGCCATCTCTAACAGAACTGGGTTTCATCTGATCCTGGCGGCAACCCACGGCCGCAGCCTGACGCCTCGTCCGTATCAGGGTAAATGCGGCGAACCAGGACCGGACGCAAAGGGACCAAGCGGAAACTCGGTGCCTGTCAGTCAGGGAATGCCCGCCCGTCCCAGGCCTTCGAGGAAGGTCTCCAGCTGATTGCGTTTCTTGACGAAGAACAGGCGCTCTTCGGCAAAGTCCCGGGAAAAGCCGGGGCGCGTCTTCAGGAGCAGGTTGGAATCCGTACTCGCCTGCTCCGCACCACCCAGATGACCCAATGCCGAAACCAGATGGGCGCGGGCCCAGTAGTGCGCGTTGGGCACCTGTGAAGCACGGCGTGCCCACAGGGCGGAGTCCTCGAACTGGCCGGCGAAGAGGTGCGCCAGCGAGCGATAGGACATGAACGCCCAGCGGAAGGGGTCGTGCGGACTGAGCTCTATGGCATGGTCGAACTGGCTGAACGCCTCATCGAAGCATTCCTCATAGGCGAGGGAGTCGCCCAGGCCGCAATGCGACAGCGCATGGCAGGGGTTGAGTGTGATCGCATGCTCCAGGGCGTCGATGGCGAGATTGTATTCGCGCCGCGCCAGTCGCACACGCCCGAGCGAAAAGAAGGTGTTGGCGTCCTGGTCGTCCAATGCGACACCCTGCTCGGCCAGTCTGGCGGCTTCGTCCATGCGTGCGGCATCGATCGGCGCCTCAAAGTACACCATTTCGAGAATCATGGCATAGGCCAGCCGCGAATGGGGATCGGCGAAGGCAGGATCCTCCCGGATGGCCTGGCGCATCAACTCCTGGCAACGGCGATTGCTTTCCGGTGTGAAGCGATAGAATTCCGCCGAACCCAGCTGATACAATTCCCAGGCACCGAGGTTGGTGTGTGGAACGCGTGCCGCCTTCTTCTGTTCCTCGATGCCGAGTTCCGTGGCGATGCGCGAGGAGACGAGGCCCGAGATTTCCTCCTGCAACTCGAATATGTCGCGCATTTCGCGATCGAAGCCCTCGGACCAGATACAGCGCATCGTCCGGGTATCGGTTGCCTGCATGGTCGTGCGCACTCGGCTGCCGGCCCGGCGTATGCTGCCCGTGACGAGGTAGTCGGCTCCCAGCTTCCGGGCAATCTCGGAGATATCGTCCGTGGCCCTGCTCAAGGCGAAGGTTGGACTGCGTGTGATCACGCGCAGCCACCTGTTCTTGGACAGGGCGTTGATGAGGTCTTCCGTCAGCCCTTGCGCCAGGATGGCGCCTCGTCCGTCCTCGTCGAGATTGGCGCAGGGCAGGACCGCCACCGTCGGCCGCGGTGTCTCTGTCTGCGGCAGCGACAGTGATTCGCCCGTGGCCGGCCGCTGCGCAGAAGACCGGGCATCCTCGGAGTTGCTCCTCAAGCGGAAACCACGTCCATGTACAGTGGCGATTATGGACTGGTTGAGGCCGTCATCACCCAGGGCACGACGTGCCGATCTGACCTGGCTGCTCAGGGCGGCATCGGAAACGACGCGCCCTTCCCAGATGGTCTGGAAAATCTCGTCCTTCGTGACCGTGCGATCGATGTTGCGGGCCAGAAGCGCAATCAGATCGAATGTCCGTGGCTCCACGGGAATCACCATGCCATCGTGCCGCAACTCGAAGCAGGAGGCATCCAGTTCGAAGGCACCGAACCGGATAACCTGGCGCTCCGGCGCGCGCGACTCCCTTTGCACGCGCAAACTTTCGATCGCCGGGCCATGCGCCGATTGCTCGACCCAGCCATGATCGAAGACCCGTAGCGACATATCGGAGCTGGCGTGTGCGTGCACCTCGCGAGAGACAACGATCCCACCTGCCGGAGCGCGATCGGCCAGACACAAGGCAAGCGCGACATCCTCGCCCCTGACCGCGTCATCATCGGGTCTCGCCGAAACCCCGTGCACCCCTATATGGAGCCATGTTGCCCCGTCTGATTCGGGGTTGCCGCCTTCACTCACGTCCAGTGCAAAGCTGAGTGCGCGATCGACCTCGTGAAACACGAGTGCCGGCTCCGCGGAATCCTTGCCGGCGCAGTCTGCCTCGAGGGGGTATCCTCCATGGGTTTCGGCGGAGAGGACGAGATGCGCCTTGATTGCTTCCGAAGAATAGGGCGCATGGACAGCACTGCGCTCTGGGAAGGGAGAGGCAATCCTGATCGCGACGATACAGGTCAACGCGGAGGCCATCGAGCGCACTCCACAAGTCGTCTTTACACCGCCCTTCAGAACCACCCTGATTTCGAGTCAGTGTTTTTTTAGCATACCAGCTGTCTGCTCCCATTCGCAAGAAAACGCTCTTGCATACTGAAGTCTGCACCACCTCAAATACTTAACAACAACCTCTATTGCATCCCGGTTCTAGCTAGCGAGCACTCTTTCTGCGCACGCTTAGCAGGTCCATCACCACGCCGACGATCAGGAGAAGAAATCCCAGCCCTTCTATCAGAACGTGGTATGATACCAGAAAAGCATAGAAGATGAGCGCGCCCCCCGCGAGAGCAAATAGCAGGGACAAAGGCTTGCGATGGCGCAGGAAGCTGATCACCAAGGCCAGAAGAGCCACAGCGGTCGCCGCCAGGATCGCTCCGGCCCAGAGGGTTTCGTCGAGCACAAGGCTGGTACCCAGTAACGAGAGCACGCCAATCAGCAACAGGGGGCCATAACAGGAGATAAGGGCCACCACGGCAGCTACGGCGCCCAGCAGGCTCCATCTGCCTGTTCCCTTCAACCTTCGTGGCACTGTCTCTTCTTGCATGATTTCTGCTCCCTGGAAACGTGACGGGACTCATCCGGGGTGCGTGCGCTTGCCATCCAGGAACTGGAGCCGAGCACAACGACCGCCTGGGGCAAACACTGCCAGGAATTGTCCTCACGTGTTCGTCAAACGATCATGGTCATCATCCCATCCACGTCCGGGCTCAAACACCTAGTCCTCAGGATTGCGGCCACTGATCACCCAGGACGAACTGCCCATCACGATCCCGTCCTCTTCGAGGGTCTGCTGGCGGATCGCATCGGCAAGCGCCTCTTCGATCTGGCTGCGCTTGGCCTCGGCCACTTCGCCAGCCTCGCGGAACACTTCGCCCGCGGGCCCGATGGCCAACTGGAATTCGATGGCGTCACGCACGTCCTGGCCGACCAGAACGGGGGCATCGACACGCTGGAAGTCGATGTCGGTGTAGCCAGCGACCTCCATCATCTTGCGCACGGTGGGCTCATCGGCCATGGAGAACGGCCCCGGTCCACAGGTACGTGCATCGTCTCCCGGCGGAGGCAGAAACTCGAGGACGATATTCTTGGCCATCGATAGCCAGGGATTGTCTTCCGGATTGCGCCAGACGATGTGCACCATCGTTCCACCTGGCCGCAGTGCGCGGCGCATGTTGCGCAGCCCGGCCACCGGATTGGCGAAGAACATCGTGCCGAAGCGGGCAAAGACGAAATCGAATTCTCCCTCGGGCAGTGAGATCTCGGCATCGCCACGCATGAACTTGACATTCTTCAGGTCGGTCTGTGCGAGATCGGCCTCGGCCGCGGTCAGGAACGCGTCGCAGCAGTCGATGCCCACGACGTCTCCCTCGGGCCCGACAATCCGGGCAAGCTTGATCGCGGTGTCGCCAAAGCCGCAACCGACGTCGAGCACGCGATCCCCGGGCTTGACCGGCAGTTTGGGAAACACCGCTTCACTGTGGTGGGTCAGGCCATCCACCAGGATATGGCGAAAGCGAATGAATTTCGGCGCCAGAACCTCGTTCCAGAACTGAACGAACTCCGTATCCTCCTGTTCCGGCGCGGTAACAGGTGCATCGCTGGAAGCCGTCATGACGCTTCTCCTTCATGTGAAATACCATTCAATCTCATTGCCGAGAGTATAGCGAGTCGGAAAACCTCGCGCTTGAAGGTTCCCTGAGGAAGATCTGTTGGTTTCATGAGGACAACAGGCCGGCGGCGTCCCGCGGCTCGGTTTTCGGGCCTCCAGGACCGCACGCTTTTCCTCATCTGCTGCCATCCCTCAGGGAAAATCCAGAAAACCATGAGGAGTCCGGCAAGCATCTTTAACGCCAATGATGTTCTGTTTACTTGGTGATGCCAAAGGCACCCCAGCCAAGCAGGGAGGAGACCACCATCATGGCACAGACGGAAGAACTGGTTGTAACGATGACACACGGTCCCGAGGACGAACGCGCCTCGATCGGCTTCACGGTCGCGAATGGAGGCATGACCTCCGGGCTTACGGTTTCGATCTTCCTCACCGGCAATGCGGTCGACATCGTCCGCCGCGGCGCCATCGACCTGACACAGGCGCATCCGATGGAGCCGCTGAAGTCGCTGGTCGATGATTTCCTGCAACGTGGCGGAACGCTCTGGGCCTGCACCCCATGCGTCAAGGCGCGCGGCTACACGCAGGATGACCTGATCGACGGCATCGAGGTTACGGGCGCCAGTGCCATGCACGAGCGTATAAAGGCCGGCGCTGCAACCCTGAGCTTTTGAGCCCGGACTCCCGGACACGTGGTGGAGTTGGGCGGTGAGTACGTCCCCCTCATTCGACACCACAGGAATTCATGCCAATCAGAAGGAGCATAGCAATGACCAGGTTTCTTAAGACCACCGCCATGGCGGGAATCCTGACCGTCGGCACTGCACTGCCCGCCGCCGGCGACAGCGGCAGCGACATGTTCCATGTGTACACGCTCGACCAGTCCCCCGAGGACGCCGCGACGCAATTGCGCGAGTATACCGAGGCCGAAGAGAACTGGCTCTTCCTGGCCGAGTTCGGCCTGGCCGGCGGCAAGGTCACTGCGCTGAAGATCTGCTATCCCGAAATCGGATCGGATGTGGTCGCGGCCGGCATGCATACCATGGCGATGATGCCCTGCGGTCATCTCGCCTTCTATGAGGAGGACGGGGAATCGAAGCTGTCGATGCTCGATCTCTCGTTCATGACCGAGCTCTATCCCGACCCGAACCTGGAGAACGCCGTGGCCACCGCCAGGCCAGCCTTCGAGGAGCTGCTCTCCGAGGTTCTCGGCGTCGAATAGGCAAGAGAGCGTATCATGGCGTCTCGCATGATCGCCTCCCTCCCCCTGAGGGAAACGGCCCGCGCTCAGGCATCCGGAGCCGGGGGGCATCCTTGCCGCATTTTCAAACGGCTCCTGTGCAGTTTGAACGGCGAGATCCTCGTAGAGCTGGAGCTGGCCTTGCCACTCCATTCGATACGGCCCCCGGGCGCGGGACCCGTCGCACAACAACGATGCAACAGGAGAGCACCGCTTGGACGCTCCCAGAAACGAGAGACAGGATGAAACGGATATTTGCAGACTCCCGATCCTGGGCCGGTCTGGCCACCGTCATTCTCCTGGCGATCGTGCAGCCGGCGCTTGCTCAAGAGAGCGGCGACCCGGAGCGCGGTGCCCATCTGGCGAACCAGTGCGCCGGCTGTCACGGCCCCTCCCCTCCCCAATGGGCCATTCCCGCCCTGCAGGGCATGGATCCGCAGCGCTTCACCGATCGCATGGCGGCCTATCGCAGCGGCAAGCGGGCACATCCCGCGATGACGGTTTTCGCGACCGCGCTCGACGAGGCCGATATTGCCGACATCGCCGCCTACCTGGCCAAACAGGCAGATGAAACCGAAAGGAGCAGCCAATGAGAATGTCGCGGCGCAGTCTCATGGGGGCTCTCGCGGCTGGGGTCGGGACGCTTGCCGCACCCCGCGCTTCGTCCGGAAGCCGGCCGAAGGTGGTGGTCATCGGCGGTGGTTCGGGCGGGGCGACGGCGGCGCGTTACATCGCTCACGACAGCGCCGCCGAGATAGAGGTCACCCTGATCGAGCCCACGCGCCAGTACTACACCTGTTATTTCTCCAATCTCTATATTGCCGGTTTCTGGGATTATGACGATCTCGCCCACGGCTACGGACGGCTTGCCGCGCGTAACGGCATCAATGTGGTGCATGACTGGGCGGTGGCCGTCGACCGCGAGGCGCGGCAGGTGCGGCTGGCGGGCGGTTCCGCTCTGCCCTATGACCGTCTCGTCATCTCACCTGGCATCGATTTCGTCGAGGACAGCGTGCCCGGCTGGAGCGTTGCGGCCCAGAACGCGATGCCCCATGCCTATCGGGCCGGCAGCCAGACTCGGCTACTGCGCGACCAGCTCATGGAGATGCGCGAGGGCGGGGTCTTCTGCCTGGTGGCACCGCCCCATCCCTATCGCTGTCCGCCCGGGCCCTATGAGCGGATCTGCATGGTCGCCCATCTGCTGAAACAGCGGAACCCCAAAGCGAAGATCCTGCTGGTGGATCCGAAACCCGGCTTTCCCAAGCAGGCTCTGTTCGAGGAAGCCTGGCAACGACACTACGGCGGCATGATCGAGCGGATTGGCCCGGAGTCTGGCTCCAGCACAATCAGTGTCGACCCGGACACCATGACCGTGGATATCGACGGACACTCGGAAACCGTCGATGTCTGCAACGTCATTCCGGCGCAGAAGGCCGGCCATATTGCCGAGGTCGCCGGGCTGACCGATGATTCCGGCTGGGCCCCGGTACACCCCGGGGACATGACCAGCCGCCGAGACACCGCGATACACGTGCTGGGCGACGCGGCCGACCAGGGAGACATGCCGAAATCGGGGTTTGCGGCCAACAGCCAGGCCAAGGTCGCCGCCAATGCGATCTGCCACGCACTCCTCGGCCAGCGGGCGTTCCCGGCACGTTACATGAACACCTGCTGGTCGCTCCTGGGGCCGGAGGACGGCGTCAAGGTCGGTGCCGTCTATGAACCGAAGGACGGCCGCATTCGCACCGTCGACAGCTTCATCAGCACTCGCGACGAGGACGCACAGACCCGTCAGGCCACCTTCCGGGAAAGCGTCGACTGGTACCACGCCATCACCACAGACATGTTCTCGTGAGTCAGGTGGCCTGCATCCGCGGCGGTTGGCTTGCGGCTTCGACGATCACGGAGAGCTGCAACAGGCGGCTGAAGTTCCGGCGTAGGTCCGCGTCGCCATGCAGAACGATCTCGTCGTTTGCCATGGCCCGTCCCAGAGATGTCTTGCCGATCCAGACCTGGCTCATCACCGGAACCGTGGTCAGGACATAGAGATCAACCTCGAAACCCGGATCCGATTGGCAGAGGTCGATCGCCCCGTCCTCGATCAACAGCCACCAGCGGCGCATTTCGGCAGGCGCATCCTGGTATTCGAACTGCAGGACGGTGCGGGGCTTTTCCAGACAGCTGGTATCGATACGGCGCCGCATGTCCCACATCAGCACACCGGCATCCCAGTCGGGACCTTCCAGTGCGCTTTCCACCCAGCGCTGGCCCCAGATGCCCATGGAGACGATGATCGGGCGCAGGTCCTCACCCGCCTGGGTCAACTGATAGCTCGCACTCTTCGACTCCTCCGCCGACACATGTTCCACGATGCCCGCAGCCTGGAGTTCCTTCAGGCGCTTCGACAGCAACGCTCGGGGCATCAACGGTACACCGCGGTGAATGTCGTTGAAGCGTGAACTGCCGCTGATCAGCTCGCGCAGGATCAGCGGCGTCCAGCGCGTGGCGAGGATCTCGGCGGCTTTCGCGACGGGACAGAACTGTCCGTACCCACTGTCCTCCGTCATCGGATCGCCTCCCGGCTTCTCCGTGGAGTCCCGAACTGCGTAACCTCTGCAGTCGACCGCCCGAAGTTCACATTGTGAACTGGATGGATGCGGGCGGGCTCGGGAATGCTGTCACCCTATCGCAGGTTTTCCTGCGCTGTATATCACTTTCGAAGGAGATGACGATGACGACAGCAACGGAACATCCGAACTCAGTCATCCGCAGCCACAACGAAACGCCGTCGGCCACCTGGTCGAGTGCCGGCCGCGCCTATGACGAGATCAGTCGCGGCATCCTCGACGCGATCGAGCACTGCATCAACCGCCTCGCACCGGCCGCCGGCGAGCGGCTTCTGGATGTCGCCACGGGCACGGGCTGGACGGCCCGGCGCCTCGCCGAACGCGGATTCCATGTCACGGGCGTGGATTTCGCACCCGACATGCTGTCCACGGCGCAGGAGATCGCCGCCGTCCGCAATCTCGATATCCCCTTCGACCTGGGCGATGCCGAGGCGCTGCCCTATCGGGACGCCTCCTTCGATGCGGTCATCTCGACCTTCGGCGTCATGTTCGTGCAGCGGCCCGAGGACGCCGCTGCCGAGCTGTCGCGGGTCTGCCGGCCCGGCGGCCGGCTGGCGCTGGCCACCTGGACGCCCGATGGAAACGTCTTCGAGATGTTCAAGATCATGAAGGGTTACATGCCCGCCCCCACAGGATCGCCGCCGCCTTCGCCCTTCGAATGGGGCAAACCGGAGCGTCTGGAAGAACTCCTGGGTGAGGCCTTCGAGCTCAGGTTCGAGCGCGGCACCTCCTTCTATCGCGAACCGGATGGCCAGGCGGCTTGGGAGACCTTCCTCAACGGTTACGGTCCCCTTCATACCCTGTCGGGCAAGCTGGAGGCCGGCCAGCTCGAAGCACTCAAGCGGGACTGGATCGCCTTCCACGACGGCTTCGCCACCGAACTGGGTATCTGTGTGCCTCGCGACTACTGGGTCGTCGTGGGCACCCGACGCTAAGGCAGTGTCTTCAAACCGCTCCTGATAGAAACGGAGGAGAGAAATACCCTTTACATCCATCCTCTCGCCTACGCTCGCGCCCATTGCCGTGGGCGTTCTGGCGTTCAGCGCCTTGGCCGAGGCCAAGGCGAGACGGAACCGATCACCGTAACGTCCATATCCGAACGCCACACCTTCACCGACGAGGTGGCCGCATAGCTCATGCTGACCCCTGAGGGCCTTGAGGAGAAGACCATCGAGTTCGACTACGTCTCGAACGTCGTGGTGGCAGAGATCGCCATCCAGCCGGGCGCCGTTTTCCCTGGCATATAACACACCTGGCCCCCCTTCTTGCTCCCATCACTCAGGTCGAGTTGATCTACGTCTACGCCGAGGATTGTGGAACGCCCCTATCCCACGGGCACGGCCTTCGTCGACCCCGCCTTCGACAACGCCTACACGGCCTTCAATCCCAGTGCCGAGGAGGCCGTCGTCATGGCAACCTTCCTGGACGCACCGGACGAAGGAAAGCGCACCATTCCCATCGACGAGGACGAAGGGGAGCGGAGCTGGAAAAGGAATGCGGCATTGATCCCTGAGCTAATTCCCCACGGCGCAGGCATGACCCTTTTCTTAAAAATGCGGTAGGATGCAGAACCAGAGGAAAACAGCTACCTCCAAGGCACCCTACATGGCGAAAAAAATTAGGAAACTATCCAGGCCTTTCAGCACCAACTTCCGTCAGCACACTATTTTATTAAGACATGCTTCTGCCGAAATGTTTCGTGCTACAATTTTGGTATGCTCCTGATCCCGAATGGGTCACGGGAAATACAAATATTAACCAATATTATATAATAATTAATCATTATTCTCACGATACAGGTTTTTATTAAGTATAATTTATTTAATAATCTTAGAAGAATTTTTGAATTACATTTCGCGTAAGATCTTCTATAAAATCAATGGTCTTCATCTTTGAGAGCTCAATGTCTGAAGGATGCGCGGCCGTATTCCTTATCTCAATCCTTTGGTCTAAGATTTTCTTTACATCACCCGAGATAATACGCGCTTGACGGCAAAGCAATAAAAACGCGCGCTCAGGGATATCGCTGAAGTCAGACCTATTTTCGATTTTGGAAACCTTGACAGATTTGTCCTTGTTGGTGGCTAAAGCAGCATTAAATTCCGATAGTTTATGTTGGAATATATATTCATAGAGACGGCAAAGTGTTAAATTCCAGCACATTACAATGGCAGCGCGATTAGCACCTGCTTCAAAACATGCTACTGTTTCTTCGAAAAACCTGAGTTCGGAGCCTTCTGGGAAGTTCTTTTCGAGGTTTCGTAGTTCCACGCTGGTTTGTCGCTCTAAACGGTCGTCACCGAGCTTTTGTGATAAACACTCGCGATAAGACTTCTCCAAACGATATCCATTTTTCGTTTTTATGTATCGGGGAGATTTCCCTTTTGCGCCTTCCGAAAGATGAGCGCTTAACCGAGCTGGTACAGAAAGGTCGCAGAGCTCGAAACATTCTCGGATATCTTTAAGAGATAATACGCTGTATTCCTCCTCTATCTGGAGGAAATACGCGAACATATCTATCTGATCCCGTTGTAATAAGGTATCACGTTCGGTGATAGAATTGTAAAAACGTTCTGCTCTCGAGTTCATTGGTTATATCAGGCGCGCTCTAGCTCGTAATTAAACGCATTTTCGCCTATATTTGTGACCGATATTTCATCAAGTGTTTCAAATTGAATATACGTTGGTTTGTTTTTTGTGTCGTAAAGCGCTTGTGAAAAGTATTTAGGCAATTTCTCATTCAATGCACGAAAACACGTATAAATTTGATCCGCATTACAAGGAGAAATACCTTTAGATTCTAAAAATTTACAAAACACTAGTATTTTTGTATAGTTATTGCTTAGCTTAAATTTATCTTTAAATTCTTTTAATCCCTCAATTTCAAGTTTTGGATCAACCTTAGGAGAGTACTTTGTGTTGGTAGATTTTCCAGAAGAACTTGATTTTGACGATTTAGTGCGACGTCCGGACTTGCTCTTACTGGCGGCAGTTTCGGCACCTAGATTTGTGTCTTGTTGAGGTTCAGGCGCGCTATTGTAATCTGTCGTCTCTTCTAATTTGGTTACAATAGTAGACTTAAAGTCTGCGTAGACCGTTTTGACAAATTCTGGATCACCTTCAACGTCAATAATGCCTTGGTGTATGTTCACGTGTAGCTTTGTTGTCATTTTGCGCCTTCCCCCAGATGGTAGCCCCAACCCCACTAGAGTACATCATATGGTACGAATTCGCCTGAGTCGAGATGTTCGGTTGTCTCACAGATAAGTTGTTCGCGTGCACTTGACCCGCGATCAAGTTAGGTTTTACTGGGAGGTTTTCCGGTACCACACTTTGTTTGAAAAGGTGATGACAGGCGTACCGAGAGTTCAAATCCATGTGAGATCGTCTACTCTCGATTTGCCTCAGGTGGGCTCGTCCTGCCCGAAAACACATCGCTCTGCGAACGCGGCAAGGTCCGCGGCGAAGCGCGCCGGCTCCTCGAGGTGGGGGGCGTGACCCGATTGGGAATAGGTCCGGCTTTGCGCGTTCGCCATGCGTGCAGCCAGCCAGTCCATCGTCTCCGCCGGATAGAGCCGGCTGTGTGCGCCACGTGTGAGAAACACGGGAATGTCGATCGCCGAACAGGTCTCGCGGAAATCCGCCGTGGCCAGAGCGTGCCAGAGCAGCGCCATCGCTTCGGGGTCACTGTCCAGCATGCTGCACTGCAGATCCTTCGCCATGGGAGTTTCCGCATCGGCGAAGACGCGTGGCGCCATGCGCTCGACCACCTGCGGCCAGTCCTCGCTCATGCGCTCGGCGACCGCAGCCGTTTCCTTCGGTGAGCCGGCCCCGATCAGGCCCAGGTCCCAGCCGGGCCCTCTCGCAACCCGCGGTGCCATGTCCTCGACGACCAGGCCGGCGAAACGCCCCTGGCCGTGGCGCGCGACGGCGGAAAAGAGCACCGCCGCACCCATCGACCAGCCCAGCGCCACCACCGGCTGCCCCGCCGCATGATCGATCAGGTGCACCGCATCATCGGCAAGATCATCAAGAGGATCCGTCGCCTCCCGTACGTCCGGGAAGGCACACGCCGCCGATTGACCGTGCCCGCGCTGATCGGGAATGATGACGCGAAATCGCTCCTTCAGGCGGTCAGCCAGCCCGTCGAAACTGTGGCCGTCACAGCCAAAGCCGTGCAGGAGCAGCAGCGGCGGGCCTTCCCCCAGCACACGATAGTGCAGTGGAGGTCCGTCACCCATCGGCAGGGCTTTCCCCGGCGTTTCGCTCAAACCCTTCTCCCAGCTTGCCGTCCTTCGCTCCCTGCGGACAACCGAGCGAATTGACAGGACCTAATGAGCGGCCTTAGTATAAACATGACAGTTGAGTCATGTCTCATAATAAGAAAACGCACGACAGCGGAAATTGCAAGCCGAGGCCATCGCGCCGGCAACCGCTGTCACGGGACGGAACACTTTGGGAGCCGCGCCTTGGACCAGGCCCTGCCGGAACTGAACAACCCGCCAAAGACGCGACGCGGCGCGCGCACCGTGCGCAAGCTGCTGGACGCGGCGCAGGAGGAGTTCGGCAGCAAGGGCTTCCACGAGGCCTCGGTTGCCGGCATCACCTCGGCGGCCGGCACCGCCCAGGGCACCTTCTATATCTATTTCGCCAGCAAGGAGGAGCTGTTCCGCACGCTGGTCTTCGATCTCGGCCGGCGGCTGCGCGACTTCCTGACCGAGAACGTGGACGAGACGACCGACCGCCTGACCGCCGAAGCGCAGGGCATGGAAGCCTTCATCCGCTTCGTGCGGCTCTACCCGGATCTCTATCGCATCGTCCTTGAGGCACAGTTCGTCGACCCCGAGGCCTTCCGCCTCTACTTCCAGGATTTCGGTGCGGCCTATCGCGCGCGCTGCGAAGCGGCTGCGACACGCGGCGAAATCCGTGTCCAGGACGCCGACGCCGAGAGCTGGGCGCTGATGGGCATCTCGCTCTTTCTCGGCCTGCGCTACGGCATCTGGGAGGCGGAGCGCGACCCGGGCCCCGTGGTCGCCAGCGTGATGGACATGATCGCCAACGGCCTCAAGCCACGACCCGGCGAAGGAGGTACGGCATGAGCGGCAAGCTGGTCCTCTGCGAGATCGACAGCGGTCTCGCTCGGCTGACCCTCAATCGGCCGGAGCGGCACAACAGCCTGGTGCCGGAGCTGCTGGAAGACCTGCTGGACGCCATTGCCGAGGTCCGCCGGGACGACAGCGTGCGTGTCGTGGTGCTGGCCGCGGAAGGCCGGAGTTTCTCCACCGGCGGCGATCTCGCCACTTTCCACGATGCCGAGGACATGGCGGTCTATGGGGAACGGATCGTCGGCCGGCTGAACGAGGCGATCCTGACGCTGCTCGACCTGCCTCTGCCCGTGATCGCTCGCGTCCAGGGACCGGTCACCGGCGGCTCGCTGGGCCTGGTTCTCGCCGCCGACCTCGTCGTCCTGGCCGAAGAGACCTTCATTGCGCCCTACTACGTCGAGGTCGGCTTCAGTCCCGACGGCGGCTGGAGCGCGCTGCTGCCCGAACGGATCGGGCATGCCCGGGCCGCCGAGATCCAGCTGCTGAACCGTCAGGTGGACGCCGAGGAAGCAAGTCGCCTCGGCCTCGCCCACGCAGTGGTGCCGGCCGGAACCCTGGACAGCCAGGTGAATGACTGGGTCGAGATGCTCTCGAGCAAGGTTCAGGGCGGCCTGCACGCCACCAAAGCGCGACTGCTCGACCCCGCCCGACGCGCCGCAATCGCGCAGGCCCTCGAGGCTGAGCGCCGTGGTTTCATTGAACAGGCCGCCCGACCGGAAACCCGCGCCGGCGTGGCGCGGTTCCTCGGCCGGGCCGCCTAGCGGAGGAGGAGGCAGGATGTTCCAGGTCTTCGATTTCGCCGCCAAGCGCGCAAGCCTGCTGCCGGACAAGACGGCCATGCACGAGGTCGCAAGCGGACGAAGCGTCACCTATCGCGCGCTCAACGAGCGCGCCGAGCGCTTCGCCGCGGCCCTGCGCCGGCGCGGCGCCGAACCCGGCGAGCGCGTTGCCATCCTCTGCCACAACTGCATCGCCTTCTTCGAGATCCTCTTCGGCTGCGGCAAGGCCGGAGTCATCCTGACGCCACTCAACTGGCGCCAGACCGCGAGCGAGCTCACCCCCGTGGTCGAGGACTGCGCGCCGCGTTTCCTGCTGCACGACGCGGCCACGGCCGAACTCGCCGGCAAGATGACCGCCGGGCGCGACCTGCCGATGGTTCCGCTGGAGCAAACGCAGGGTACGGAAAGCTACGAAGACCTGCTCGCCGCCGAGGAAATGCCGAGCTGGCCGCCACGCGTCGAGGAACGCGATCCCGAAGCTCCCTGGTACATGCTCTATACTTCGGGCACCACCGGCACGCCCAAGGCGGTGATCCAGACCTTCGGCATGGCGCTCGCCAACTACATCAACATCGCCCAGCCGACCAACCTCACCGGCGCCGACACCACGCCCTGCTACCTGCCGCTGTTCCACACGGCCGGCATCAACCTGCACACCCTGCCCACCCTGATCTGCGGCGGCTCCGTCAATGTCCTGCCCGGTTTCGATGCCGAGCGGCTGCTCGACCTGATCGACGGCGGAGAGCTGACGGCGCTGCTCGCCGTGCCGGCGGTCTATCAGGCGCTCAGCTTGCATGAACGCTTTTCGGAGGTCGACCTGACGCGGGTGCGCAGCTGGAGCGCCGGCGGCGCGCCCCTGCCCGATCACATCCTGCACACCTATGCCGAACGTGGTGCGTATATCCAGCAGGGCTTCGGGATGACGGAGTCCGGTCCGACCACCTTCCTGATGGATGCCGAGAACGTCACCCGCAAGCCCGGCTCCATCGGCAAGCCGCAGCTGCTGGTCGAGGCGCGGGTCGTCGACAGTGACGGCCGGGATGTGGCCGACGGGGAAGCCGGCGAACTGCTCCTGCGCGGGGCGAACATCACGCCCGGCTACTGGAACCGGCCGGAGGAGACAGCGAGAACCATCGTCGACGGCTGGCTGCACAGCGGCGACGTCGCGCGCCGCGATGGCGAGGGCTATTTCTATCTCGTCGACCGGATCAAGGACATGTTCATCTCCGGCGGCGAGAACGTCTACCCGGCCGAGGTCGAGGCAACCCTGCTCGGCCACCCCCAGCTTCTCGAGGTGGCCGTGGTGGGGGTCCCCGACCAGAAGTGGGGCGAGGTCGGCCATGCCTATCTGCGCCCCCGACCCGGCGAGGATATCGACTTCGACTCCCTGGACGCCTACTGCCGCGAACACCTTGCCGGCTACCGCATTCCCAAGCGCTTCTTCGTGGTCGAGGATTTCCCGCGTACGCCGGCGGGAAAGGTACAGAAGCATATGCTACGAGAACGCTCCCAAAACGAGGCGCCCTCAGCCAAGGCGGGAGGTGAGCGATGACACTGGACACCCAGCTGCCTGCAAGCAGCACGGTCTTCACCGCCGAGCGCCGGTTCACCCAGGCGGAGTTCGACCGCTTCGCCGAGATCAGCGGCGACGACAATCCGATCCATGTGGATCCTGTCTTCTCCTCGCAGACCCGTTTCGGTCGCACGGTGGCTCACGGCATGCTGCTCTACACGGCACTGCGTGGTGTGATTGCCACCCATTTTCCCGGTATGCGGCAGCTCACCCAGAGCCTGATGTTTCCGGCGCCCACCTTTGCAGAGGAAACACTGCGCCTGGAGGTCGAAGTGCTCGACTATCCTTCGGCCAAGGAATGCCGGCTCGCGATGCGAATTCTGCGGGCGGCAGATGCGACACTGACCCTGGAGGGGGAAACGTGCATTGCACTGGACAGGGAGACGGGCGCATGAAAACCGGGGACTCAGCCAGCACCATCCGCGTGTTCGACACCGAGGCCATCGCCGGATACGAGGCACTCAGCGGCGCGCCGAGTGCAACCGGAGGCGTGCCGGAGCCGCTGATCGGCGGCCTGTTTTCCTATCTTCTGGGCGCCGAGCTGCCCGGATACGGTACGAACTACCTGAAACAGACACTGGACTTCGTCGGCACGGCTGAGGTGGGCATGCCGCTGACGGCGAGCGTCACCATCACGCGCATCCGGCCGGAGAAGGATCTCGTGGACCTGGCCACGCTCTGCCGCGACGCAGACGGCCGCACCATCTGCGAAGGTCGCGCGCTGGTGCTGGTGAAGGATGTCGGCCACCGCGTCTCCGGTACTGCGGAGAGCGCGCAACAACAATGAGAACCACGATCATGGAAAGGGAGAAAGCAATGCAGAGACTAGTATCGACCCTGGCGGCCGCCACGGCCGTCGCGGGCCTCCTGGCCAGCGGCAGCGCGCTTGCCCAGGAGCCCATCAAGATCGCCCATGTCTATGGCAAGACGGGCCCCTACGAAGCCTATGCCGAACAGTCCCACAACGGATTGATGATGGGACTCGAGTACGCCACCGACGGCACCATGGAGATCGACGGCCGGCCCATCGAGGTGATCGAGAAGGACACCCAGCTGAAGCCGGACCTCGGCAAGACCCTGCTGGCCGAGGCCTACGGAGACGACGAGGTCACCCTGGCGGTGGGCGCCGTGTCCTCCGGCGTCGCGCTCGCCATGCTGCCGGTCGCCCAGGAGTACGAAAAGATCCTGCTGGTCGAGCCGGCGGTCGCCGATTCCATCACCGGAGAGGCGTGGAACCGTTACATCTTCAGGACCGGGCGCAACTCCTCCCAGGACGCCATCGCCAACGCGGTCGCCCTCGGTCAGGACGGCAACTGTATCGCCACCCTGGCGCAGGACTATGCCTTCGGCCGCGACGGCGTCGCCGCCTTCAAGGAGGCGCTCGCCGACACGGACGCGCGCCTGATCTTCGAGGAATATGCTCCGCAGGATGCCACGGACTTCACGGCCCACGCGCAGCGCCTCTTCGATGAGCTGAACGCGGCCGAGAACTGCGAGCGCAAGATTATCTGGGTGGTCTGGGCCGGCGGCGGCAATCCCGTCGGGAAGATCAAGGCCCTGGCACCGGAGCGCTTCGACATCGAGCTGGCCTCCGGCGGCAACATCCTGGCCGCGATGGCGGCCTACAAGGAACTTCCGGGTATGGAGGGTGCCACCTATTACTACTACGAGATCCCGGAAAACGAGATGAACGACTGGCTCGTCGAGGAGCACTTCGCGCGCCACAACGAGCCGCCGGACTTCTTCACGGCCGGCGGCATGTCGGCCGGCGTGGCCATCGTGGAGGCCCTGCGTCGGGCCGAAAGCACCGAGACCGAGGACCTGATCGCGACCATGGAGGGCATGGAGTTCATGACGCCCAAGGGCACCATGCGCTTCCGCGAGGAGGATCACCAGGCCCTGCAGGCCATGTACCACTTCAAGATCCGCGTCGAGGAGGACGTGGAATGGGGCATTCCCGAACTCGTTCGCACACTCGAGATCGAGGACATGGACATCCCCATCCGCAACGACCGGTGAATGGCCGATAGCAGTCTGGCGGGGCGTGCAGCGGCGCGCTCCGCCAGCTCTCTCCCTCAAAGAGCAAGAGCCAATGCCCGCATCCAGCCCCCCTGTGCTCGAGACCGAGAACCTGACGATCCGCTTCGGCGGCCATGTCGCCGTGGATTCCGTCTCCTGCCGTTACGAGAGCGGCAGCCTGACCGCCATTGTCGGCCCCAACGGGGCGGGCAAGACCACCTATTTCAACATGATTTCCGGCCAGCTGAAGGCGAGTGCCGGACAGGTACGCCTCTACGGGAATGACATCACCGGCCTGAGCGCGCCGGCACGCACCCATCGCGGCATCGGCCGCGCCTTCCAGCTGACCAACCTGTTTCCCAACCTGAGCGTGCTGGAGAACGTGCGCCTGGCGATCCAGAGTCGGCGCGGCATCGGCCTCAACCTCCTGACACGCGCCAGTTCCTTCGGCAGCCTGATCGAGGAGGCCGAGACCCTGCTGGACCGCACCAACCTGCTCGAGCGCGCCGGCGAAACGGCCGCGGCCCTGCCGCACGGTGGCCAGCGCCGCCTCGAGGTCGCCGTACTGCTGGCCCTGGAGCCCGACGTTCTGATGTTCGACGAACCCACGGCCGGCATGAGCGCCGACGAGGTGCCGGTCATTCTCGACCTTATTCGCGAAATCAAGGGCGACCGGACCAAGACCGTCCTGCTGGTCGAACACAAGATGGACGTGGTGCGCTCGCTCGCCGACCGGATCATCGTGCTGCACAACGGCGCGCTTGTTGCCGACGGCCCGCCCGACGAGGTCATCGCCTCACCAATCGTCCAGGAAGCCTATCTCGGCGTGAGGAAGAGCCATGCCTGAGCCATTGCTGCACCTCGAGGGCGTCCACACCCACATCGGCCAGTACCACATCCTCCAGGGTGTCGATCTCACCGTGCCGGCCGGGGGCCTCACCATGCTGCTGGGCCGCAACGGCGCCGGCAAGACCACCACCCTGCGCAGCATCATGGGTCTCTGGCAGCCCTCGCAGGGGAAAGTCGTCTTCGACGGCGCCGAGATCGGCGGCATGGCGACAGCGGACATCGCGCGCCAGGGCATTTCCTATGTCCCTGAGAACATGGGCCTCTTCAGCAACCTGACGGTCCAGGAGAACATGGTCCTGGCCGCCCGCAAGGGGCCCATGGACGAAGCGCGCCTAGACTGGATCTTCCAGCTCTTCCCGGCGCTCAGGAAATTCTGGCGGCTGCCGGCCGGGAATCTCTCCGGGGGCCAGAAGCAGATGCTGGCGATCGCGCGCGCCATCGCCGAGCCGCGACGCCTGCTGCTGGTCGACGAACCGACCAAGGGTCTCGCCCCCTCGATCGTCGAGGCCCTGATCGAGGCCTTTCTGGACCTCAAGCGCAGCGAAACCACGATCCTTCTCGTCGAGCAGAACTTCCACATGGCCTGCGCCGTCGGCGACAGCGTCGCGGTGATGGACGACGGCCGCGTCGTCCATGGCGGGGCCATGGCCGAACTCGCCGAGGACGAGGCCCTGCAGCAGCGCCTCCTCGGCCTCAGCCTGGATACAGAGTCATGACCGACCAGACCGCCAGCCAGACCGAAAACGCCACACCGCGTGCGCCGTTTACCGAACGGCTCGGGGCCTGGGTGCCCTATCTCCTCGTCCCGGCCTTCCTGATAGTCGGCTATGTCCTGATCGGCAGCGGCCCGACCTGGGCCACGTTGACCCTGGCCGGACTGGCCATGGGGATGATGATCTTCGTCATGGCCTCGGGGCTCACCCTGGTCTTCGGCCTGATGGACATTCTCAATTTCGGACATGGCGCCTTCATCTCCATCGGCGCCTTCGTCGGGGCCACGGTCCTGCTGCAGGCCACGGGGTGGACGGGTGCGGATTCCGTGTTGCTCAATCTCGGCGCGGTGCTCCCGGCCATGCTGGCGGCCATGTTGGTCGCCGGCGGCCTCGGCTATGTCTTCGAGCGGGTCATCGTGCGGCCGGTCTATGGCGCGCACCTGAAACAGATCCTGGTGACCATGGGTGGCCTGATCGTCGCCGAGGAGCTGATTCGCCTGATCTGGGGCCCCGACGCCATTCCGCTGCCCCGCCCGGAAGCACTCACGGGCGCCTGGGTGTATGGCATGGTGGCCATCGAGAAATACCGCGTCTATTCCGTGATCCTAGGCCTCGTCATCTTCCTGGCCCTGCTCTGGGTCCTGGGGCGCACGCGGATCGGCCTGCTGATCCGCGCCGGGGTCGAGAACGGCGAGATGGTGGAAGCGCTCGGCTACCGCATCCGCCTGATTTTCATCCTGGTGTTCGTCGCCGGCTCGGCGCTGGCCGGCCTGGGCGGCGTGATGTGGGGTCTCTACGAACAGATCATCACCGCCCAGATGGGGCTCGATGTCCTGGTGCTGGTCTTCATCGTCGTCATCATCGGTGGCCTCGGCTCGGTTCCGGGCTGCTTCATCGGTGCGCTGCTGGTCGGGCTGATGGCCAACTACACCGGCTACCTGGTGCCCAAGGTGGCGCTCGGCTCCAACATCCTGCTGATGGTGGCGGTGCTGATGTGGCGGCCGCAGGGCCTGCTGCCGGTCAACAAGCATTGAGCGCGGGAGAATCTAGGCCATGCTGAACGCTCTTCTCTCCGGCGACCTGCCACGCAGCCGTGCGCTGACGCTCATCCTGCTGGCGATCCTTGTCGGTCTCGCCTTCGCACCCTTCCTGTTTCCGGGCACGCGCTCGCTCAACACCGCGGCGACGGTCTGCGTCTTCATCGTCCTGGTGGCCAGCTACGACCTGCTGCTCGGCTACACCGGCGTGGTGTCCTTCGCCCACACCATGTTCTACGGGATCGGCGCCTACGGTGTCGCCATCCTGCTTGAAGTCTGGCCGGCAAGCTGGAGCGGCATACTGCTGGGCAGCCTGGCGGGGCTGGCGGTTTCGATTGCGCTTGCCTTCGTCATCGCGCTCTTCTCGCTGCGCGTCCGCTCGATCTTCTTCGCCATGGTGACCCTGGCGGTGGCCAGTGCCTTCATGATCCTCGCCTCCCAGCTCTCCGGACTGACCGGCGGCGAGGACGGCCTCAGTTACCGCGTGCCACGGGAACTGGGGCCCGCCTTCAAGCTGATCGATACGGAAGTCTTCGGCGTCAAGATTGACGGGCGGCTGCTCAACTACTACCTGGTCTTTCTCGCCTCCGTCGGTCTCGTCCTGCTGCTGCTGCGCTTCGTCAACGCGCCCTTCGGCCGGGTCCTGCAGGCGATCCGCGAGAATACCTTCCGCGCCGAGGCCATCGGATATCGTACGGTGATCTACCGCACCATCGCGGTCTGCCTGTCGGCCGGCGTGGCCTCCCTGGCCGGCTCGCTGATGGCGATCTGGCTGAAGTACACCGGCCCCGACACCACGCTCAGCCTGACCATCATGATCGACATCCTGCTGATGCTGGTCATCGGCGGCATGGGCTCCATCTATGGCGCCGTGTTGGGCGCCACGCTGTTCATCCTGGCCCGCAACTATCTGCAGAACCTGATGGAGATCGGTGCTACGGCGCTGGGCGATGTGCCGCTGCTGCCAGCACTCATCGACCCCGACCGCTGGCTGCTCTGGCTCGGCGTGCTGTTCATACTCAGCGTCTACTTCTTCCCCACCGGCATCGTCGGGCGCCTGCGCGCGGGCCGATAGGAGTGGTCTCTGGAGTGCAAGAAAAACTCCGGGGAGCCGGTTTCGCTCCCCGGAGCTTGTCATCCTGAAAAGCGGACGCGCGAAGGCGGTCAGCTGCCCTTCACGCCCTTTTCGATACGGTTGCCGATGTCCTGGTCGATATTGCGCCAGTACTCGAAGGCGCGTTCCAGTATGGGCTGGGACACACCGTCCTTGAGGTGGCCCACGACATTGGAGACCAGGCGATCACGGGCCGCATCGTCCATGACCTCGCGCACCAGCGTGCCGGCCTGGCCGAAGTCGTCGTCATCCCGGCGCTTGGTGTAGGCCGCGCGAATGATGTCCCCGCTGGCCTCCCAGGTGTCATCCTGGGGATAGCGCTCGGGATCGGCCGCCGGACCGCCTTTCGTGTTCGGCGCATAGACCGGGTCTGACACGTTCTCGACCCGCATCACCCCATCCTTGCTGTAGCTGTGCACGGGCGCCTTGGAGCGGTTCACCGGGATCTGCTTGTAGTTGACGCCCATGCGGGCCCGATGGGCATCGGCATAGGAGAAGAGACGCCCCAACAGCATCTTGTCGGGGCTCGGCCCGATGCCCGGGACGAGGTTGTTGGGCTCGAAGGCCGCCTGCTCGATCTCGGTGTGATAGTCGGTCGGATTGCGATCCAGCGTCAGCCGGCCGACCTCGATCAGCGGATAATCCGAATGCGGCCACACCTTGGTCAGGTCGAAGGGATTGAAACGGTAGGTTTCCGCCTCGTGGAACGGCATGATCTGCATGTACAGCGTCCAGCTGGGATACTCCTTGCGCTGGATCGCGTTGTAGAGATCGCGCGTGTGGTAATCGCCGTCCTCGCCGGCCAGCCGGTCGGCGTCCTCCTGGGTCAGGCACTCGATGCCCTGGTCGGTCTTGAAGTGATACTTTACCCAGAACTTCTCGCCCTTCGCGTTGACCCACATGTAGGTATGACTGGAATAGCCGTTCATGTGGCGCCAGGTCTTGGGGATACCACGGTCGCCCATCAGCCAGGTCACCTGGTGTGCCGACTCGGGTGAGAGCGTCCAGAAATCCCACTGCATGTCGTGGTCGCGCAGGTTGGTGTCCGCGCGGCGCTTCTGGGAGCGGATGAAGTGCTGGAATTTCATCGGATCGCGCACGAAGAAGACCGGCGTGTTGTTGCCGACCATGTCGTAGTTGCCCTCGCTGGTATAGAACTTCAGCGCGAAGCCGCGCGGGTCACGCCAGGTATCGGGACTGCCGCGCTCACCGGCGACCGACGAGAAACGGATCAGCGTCTCGGTCTTGGTGCCCGGCTGGAACACCGCGGCCTTGGTGTACTTGCTGACGTCCTGGGTGACTTCGAAATGCCCGAAGGCACCGCCCCCCTTGGCATGCGGCTGGCGTTCCGGAATCCGCTCCCGATTGAAGTTCGCCATTTGCTCGATGAGATAGTGATCCTGCAACAGGATGGGACCGTCCGGTCCGACAGTAAGCGAATGCTCATCGCTGGAAACGGGGATTCCCGCATCTGTCGTCGTTGGTTTATCGTCGCTCTTTGCCATTGTGATCTCTCCTGTCCGTCGTGAGCGCGTACATCGATAATTGCTTTTGGTATCATGTGGGGGCGCGGACGCCGTTCTTGAACCAGAGCTTGCAGAGGCCTGTGCCTATGCGAGGTCCTGTCCCCGCCATGTGCAGCAGCACGGAAGTCCGTTTCGCAGGCTAGCCTCTGAGCGGGGGCTGGCGCATGGCAAAACTGCGACAAGACTCTCGTAAGCGAACGCAGAACCTGGTAACCCCTGTCCGCCTGTCACCAGCTTCCCGATCGTGCCGAAGAGCTCAGGCTTTGTGCCGACGCCGGTGAAGGGCCTGCACCTGCTCGGCCAGACCCGCCACGGGCCCCTCGACCTCCAGATCCGGCACGACCTCCTGGATCGGCAAGGGCCGCACCGGCGCCGGCGGAACCCCCATCGCCTCCAGCCAGGTCCTGAGCTGGTGCGACGAGCTGGCGTACACGATCCGGCCCAGGCCGACCCAGCCGTGGGCCGCAGCACACATGGGACAATGCTCGCCGGATGTATAGACCGTCGCCCGCGCCCGGTCGTCGGGGGCCATGTTGGCGGCCGCCCAGCGCACCAGGGCGAACTCCGGGTGGCGCGTCTGGTCCCCGGCGGCAACGCGATTGCGATCCTCGGCCAGGACCTTTCCCTCGGCGGAAACCAGCACCGAGCCGAACGGTTCGTCCCCCGCCTCCAAGGCCTCCTCGGCAAGCTCGATGCAGCGTTTCAGGTGCGCCTGGTCATTCGCATCAATCATCCTAATCCTTCGCGGCCCTGTCTTCCAAATTTACCCGTACAACGGGGACCTCGCTAAAAAGCGCTGCACACAACCTTATGCACTCTCGCGCTTGTAAATGGGGATGTCCGGCACTCCACTGCCCAGTTCCACAGCCTCAATGGCAATGACCTCATCGTGCCATGGGTGACTGAGCGGAACCGGAAACGTGGCCTGCAGATGCTGTTTCGGTCCCTTTTCGCTCACCAGGGCGATCACCTGATCCCGCCCGCGCCTGGTATCGCGCAGGGGCAGGGCGATGAAGCGCGTGGGCGTGCGGCTGCCGTCTGCATGAATCTCTTGCGTCGTGAACACCAGAGCTGCCGGATGAAACAGTATGCGGTGCATATTCCGGACCAGATAGTCCCGCGCGTCCGGGTCAATCAGGGTCAGGTAATCGTCTCCTTTCGGGTCCTCCCCCAAACGCGCCTGCTCATGGGTTCCCGAAAGACGATAGATCAGTTTTTCCGGACCATCGAACTCCAGCAGATGAACCCGCGCCACAAGGCCACGCAAGGCCATGGGGTCAAAGCTTTCGCGTGTGGGCACGCCACCGTCCGTCCGGGCCTGCTTCCACTGGTCGATCAAATGGCGATATTCGTCTTCGAGCGCCTGAAGCATTCCATCCCGTCTCTTGTGATCGATCCTTGTGACATCAAGGCGACCATACACATTCGTATCGTGGCTGGGCAGCCCAACGGACTTCCGCTACCGAAGATTTCCACATGGTAACCGCAAAGGATATCGATGCCATGATCCTTCAACCCGAAGGAGCCGCCTGGTAGAGCGCATCATAGCTTTCTCGCAGAATATTCTTCTGCACCTTGCCCATCGTGTTGCGCGGCAGTTCATCGACGAAGAAAGCCCGCTTGGGCTGTTTGTATCGTGCCAGCTTGTCCTCGAGGGCGTTCAGCACCTCCTCCTCACTTATGCTTGCACCATCCTTCCTGACGACGACAGCGGTCACGCCCTCCCCGAAATCGGGATGCGGCACACCGAACACGGCTGATTCGGAAACACCTTCGAGCGCGTCGATCTCCGTCTCCACTTCCTTGGGATAGACGTTGAAGCCACCCGAAATGATCAGGTCCTTGTCGCGCCCCACGATATGGACATAGCCATCCTCGTCGATCTTTCCGAGATCGCCGGTAATGAAGAACCCGTCGGCGCGGAATTCGGCGGCTGTCTTATCGGGCATCTGCCAATAGCCCTTGAAGACATGTGGGCCGCGGACCTCGATCACGCCAACCTCGCCCGTTGCCCGTGGCTGGCCTGTTTCAGGATCCACAACGCGCAACTCGGTGCCCGGCAGCGGAAAGCCGACCGTGCCCGGACGACGTTCTCCGTCATAGGGATTGGACGAGGTCATGCTGATCTCGGTCATGCCATAGCGCTCGAGAATGGCGTGGCCCGTACGTTCGCTGAATGCACGATGGGTTTCGGCCAGCAACGGCGCCGAGCCGGAAATGAACAGCCGCATGCCCCGCGTGACATCTCGCGTGAAGGAGTCATGAGCGAGCAGGCGCGTGTAATGGGTTGGAACACCCATCAGCATCGTGGCACGCGGCATCAGCCGGATTACCGTCTCAGCATCGAACTTGGACAGGAAGAAAACGCTGCCTCCGGCCATGAGCAGGGTGTTCGTTGCAACGAACAGCCCATGCGTATGGAAAAACGGCAAGGCGTGAATCAAGGTATCGTCAGCCGTGATCCGCCAGCTATCGACCAGGATCTCGGCATTCGATGCCAGGTTGTGCTGACTGAGCATGGCGCCCTTCGAGCGCCCCGTCGTGCCTGATGTGTAAAGGATGGAAGCAAGATCGTCCCTGGCACGCGGCACGGTGTCGAACGCACCACTCTGTCGCGCCATGCGATCTGCCAAGCTGCCTTGTCCGGCTGCATCGAGCGTCTCTATCGCCCTCACCGAGCGCGCTTCCGGCAGGCCGGCGATCTCGTCACGCGCCTGGGGATCGCAGACAACGACAGTGGGCGTTGCATCGCCCAGGAAATAGGCGAGTTCGGCCAGCGTATAGCCGGTGTTGAGTGGCAGATAGACCGCTCCGGCCCGGATCGTTCCAAGATAGAGAAGAAGGGCTTCCGGCGTTTTCTCCACCTGGACGGCGACCCGATCGCCCGGTTCGACGCCCAGTTCCACCAGCGCGTTGGCCACACGCGCCGCTCCGGCCTGCACCTCTTCGTAGGTCAGGGTGCGTCCTTCGGGAGTTTCCAGGAAGACCTTGTCCGGGTTCGGCACGTTCTGGAAAAGGCGATTGTAGAGTGTCTCTTCAGTCATTTGTCATCGTGAATGTTTTGTCCGAAGGGGGATCCGACAGGAAGGCGCGCCGGGGATCGAAGTAATCCGATCCTAAAAGTGACGCATGCGCAGGCTTCTGGTCAAACTGTTTGCAGGTCGGCCAGGGGCACAATGCGAACGGTTGGCTGCACAGGAAGCGGACCAGATCACCGGCAATGCCGAAGCGGAAGGTTGGGACTGCAGAGCACGAAGAGCGCCTCGATGACAGCCATCATCCGGGAGACAATGACGGCGAACTGCTACGCTATGCCAGCTTGGGCAGTGTGAATTTCCGGCGATAGGCCCCCGGCGTGATGCGGACGATGCGCTTGAACAGGCGCCGGAATGCCGCTGCATCCTCATAGCCCACCTCCCAGCTGATCTGGTCGATGGGGGCATCGGTCTGCTCGAGCCACCGCTTTGCTTCCGCGATACGGATCTGCTGCACATAGCCGATGGGCGAATGGTCGGTTGCTCGCCGGAATCGACGCTCGAGGGCGCGGGGCGACAGGCCCGACCTGCGGGTCATCTCTGCAACCGGACTGGCGATCGCGTAGTTCGTATCCAGCCATTTCTGCAGTCCGAGTACGAGCGAGTCCCCATGCCGGGTTCGCGGCAGGAACGGCAGATAGGGCGCCTGGCCTTCCGCATGGCGCTCCAGCAACTCGAACTTGGCCACCGCCTGGGAGGCGGTCGGGCCGACACAGCGTCCGATCAGGTAGAGCACGAGGTCCTGCCAGGAGGATGCGCCGCCCGACATCACGAACTCTTCACGCTCGCCGGCCGTCACCAGCACCTCGTCCAGGCACAGCTCGATTTCGGGGAAGGTGTGCCGGACGACGGGCTCAATCGCCCAGTGCGTGGTCGCCCGTCGCCCATCGAGAAGCCCGGTCTCGGCCAGGACGAGAAGCCCCGTGCAAGCCGAACAGAGCAGCGCGCCGCCCGCGTGCATGCGCCGCATCCAGTCCACAAGATCAGGATGACGACCGGTCTGCCAGCTGTCATCGGCGGCCATGATGGGCACGATGACGATGTCGGTCTGCTCGATGTCCGTGATCGCACGCTGGATCGTGATCGGCAGGCCGCTCGCGGAGGTCATGTTCGTGCGCGTCGCGCCAACGATCTCCACCTCAAAGGGCGGCGAGGCCGGCACCTCGTCATAGAAGCCGGCCACCACCGGGAAGGCATTGAGCACCTCGTAAAGCCCCGCGATGGGCATCGACAGGGTCCCCGGGGTGGCAATCACGCTCACGTGCAGCGGCGGCTTGTCGCTCAACTTTTCGGCCTCCGTGACGGAAATGGACCGATTGGGTCGACTCTCGCACTTCCTGCGCAGCGCCTCAAGTCGCAGTCTTGGTGGGCAGCAATGGCGCTGCGCCGCGTCATTCAAAAAGCGCGAAGACTATCCGCGTGAAGGAGGAACAATGACGGCGATCGACGAAAGCAAACTCAATGCCTTCATCCAGCAGGCCGTCGGCGATCTCGCCGCGGGCTTTGGCGGGATCATGGTCAGCCTCGGCCACAAGTGCGGCCTCTACAAGGCGATGAAGGGCGCCGGCCCAATGACCGCCCGCCAGGTCGCCGAGCGCGCCGGCTGCGCCGAGCGCTATGTGCGTGAATGGCTCAACAGCCAGGCGGCAGGCGGCTATGTTGCCTATGATGCCGCAAACGACAGCTACGAGCTTACGCCCGAACAGGCACTGGTGCTCGCAGACGAGGACAGCCCCGTCTTCATCCCGCACGCCTGGGAGGTTCCCGCATCGGTCTGGTTCGATGAGGACAAGCTGCTGCGGGCCTTCCGTACCGGCGAAGGGGTGTCCTGGGGCGAGCATCATCATCGGCTGTTCTGCGGCTCGGCCGCCTTCTTCAAGGCGCCCTACCGGGCCAATCTCGTGCCCAACTGGCTGCCGGCCCTCGACGGCGTCGTCGACAAGCTGACAGCCGGAGCACAGGTGGCAGACATCGGCTGCGGCCACGGTCATTCCACCATCATCATGGCGGAGGCCTTTCCCGGATCCCGCTTCTTCGGCTTCGACGCGCACGAGGAGTCCATCGCGGCCGCCCGCGCCAATGCAGAGCATGCCGGAGTCACTGACCGGGTACACTTCGAGGTGGCGAGCGCAAAGTCCTACCCCGGTGACGGCTATGACATGGTGTGCTTCTTCGACTGCCTGCACGACATGGGCGACCCGGTCGGCGGGGCCCGCTACGCGCGGGAGACACTCGCCGAGGACGGCACGGTGATGCTCGTGGAACCCTTCGCCAACGATCGGCTGGAGGACAACCTCAACACGGTCGGCCGGCTGTTCTATTGCGGCTCCACGACCATCTGCTGTCCGCATTCGCTCTCTGAGGAGGGCGGCATGGCTCTCGGCGCGCAGGCCGGGGAAAAGCGTCTGTCCGACGTCTTCGACACGGCGGGCTTCGGCACATTCCGGCGGGCAACCGAAACCCCGTTCAACATCGTCTTCGAGGCCCGGCTTTAGGCGGGGATGTCACCCCGCCTTCAAGCGCGTTACATCACGGCGCCGATCTGCCAGGGCACGAACTCGTTGTCGCCGAAGTCCAGGGCCTCGCTGCAGCTCTGTTCGCCCGAGGCGGTCCGCAGCACGAGATCGAAGATCCTGTCGCCCATCTCCTCGACCGAGACGCCCTCGTCCAGGACCGGACCGCAGTTGATGTCCATGTCCTCGGACATGCGCTGATAGGTCGTCGAGTTGGTACAGAGCTTCAGCGAGGGGGACGGCTTGAAGCCGGAAACCGAGCCACGCCCGGTGGTGAAGCAGACGACGTTGGCGCCGCTGGCGATCTGGCCGGTGACCGAACAGGGATCGTAGCCCGGCGAGTCCATGAATACGAAGCCCGGGCCCTCGATGGGCTCGGCATAGCCGTAAACGTTCTCCAGCCGCGTCGTGCCGCCCTTGGCGGCCGCGCCCAGCGACTTCTCGAGGATCGTCGTCAGGCCGCCCTCCTTGTTGCCGGGCGAGGGGTTGTTGTCCATGGTCCCGGAATTGCGCGCGGTATAGTCCTCCCACCAGCGGATGCGCTCGAGCAGCTTCTCGCCCACCTCGCGACTGACGGCCCGCCGGGTCAGCAGGTGCTCGGCGCCGTAGATTTCCGGTGTTTCGCTGAGGATCGCCGTGCCGCCGTGGCGCACCAGCTTGTCGACGGCAGCGCCAAGCGCCGGATTCGCCGTGATGCCGGAGTAACCGTCCGAGCCGCCGCACTGCAGCGCCAGCTTGATTTGGCTGGCGGGAACCGGCTGACGGGTCGCCTCGTTGGCGGCCGGCAGCATGGCCTTCACACGTTCCACACCGTCCTGGATCGCGGCGCGCGTGCCCCCGGCTTCCTGGATCTTCATGTAGTCGAAGCTGTTACCCCGCTCGAGCCCGAAGCGCTCCACGATTCGACTGATCTGGTTCATCTCGCAGCCGAGACCGATCAGCAGCACGCCGGCAAAGTTCGGATGCATCATGTAGCCGTGCAGGGTGCGCTGTAGCAGCTCCATGCCTTCGCCCGATCCGGCCATGCCGCAGCCGGTTCCGTGGGCAAAGGCAACGACCCCGTCGACATTGGGATAGGCCTCGAGAGCAGCGTCATTGAAGGCGCTTGCAACGGCCCGTGCGACCGTCGCGGAGCAGTTCACCGTGGTCAGGACGCCGATATAGTTGCGTGTGGCAACCTGCCCGTCGGGCCGCACGATGCCCTGGAACGTCGCCCGCTGCGGCTCCGGAACGTACTCTGTCGGGCGCGCCTCGACGCCATGGTCATAGTCGCGCTCGAAGTCGCCCATGCCGCAGTTGTGCGAGTGCACGTGCTGGCCCTCGGCGATGTCCTGCGTGGCGAAGCCGATGATCTGGCCATATTTACGTACTGCCTCGCCCTCGGCGACCGCGCGCGCAGCCACCTTGTGTCCGGCAGGTATGTCGTCGCGGCACTTGAGCCCGACGGACGGCAGTTCGGTACCGGCCGTGACCCGGCGCGCGGCTACCAGCACGTTGTCATCGGGGTTCAGGCGCACGACGGCAGGCGTCGTCGTCACTGTTTGCGCATCGGCCTGTTGCTCGGCCTCCGCCACATCTGCATCAGCATGTGTCATGAGTGTCCTCCGCTCCTGGCTGTAGCCCTGTCGCGGATCGGCTACGCCCGATCCCGAAGGCCACGCCACGTCATGAAAGTATACTAGTATGAAAGGTCATGCTATGTAAAAGTCGGGAGGGACTCTACAGCCAGCGAGAGGCGTACATGGAATTCGACGAATTACGCGGCAAGCGCATTCTGATCACCGGTGCGAGTACGGGCATAGGGGCCGCTGTCGCCCACCGCATGGGCGCCTTCGGCGCGCGTGTCGGCGTCCACTACAACGCCAGCCAGGAGGCGGCGCAAGCCGTCGCAGAAGAGATTCGGACCTCCGGGGGCGAGGCGCAGCTGTTCGCGGCCGACGTGCGCGACCCCGAGGCCGTGAACCGGCTTGCCGAAGACTTCATCGCAGCGTGGGACGGTATCGATATCCTGGTCAACAATGCGGGCGACATGGGCGGCCGCGCGCCGATGGAGGACATCGACGACGCCCGCTACGATCACGTCATGGATCTCAACGCCCGTTCCGTCTTCGCGGCGGTCCGTGCCTTCCTGCCGCAGTTCCACAGCCAGGGACACGGCAACATCATCAACACGAGCTCGATCGCCGCGCGCAACGGTGGCGGCCCCGGTGTCGGCCTCTATGCCGCCGGCAAGGGCTTCGTCTCCACATTGACGCGCACCCTGGCAAAGGAACTTGCCCCCGAGGGCATACGCGTCAATGCCGTGGCCCCCGGCACGATCGACACCCCCTTCCATGAGCGGCACTCCAGCCAAGAGCAGCTGGAGACCGTCCGCCGCACCATTCCCCTGGGCCGCCTGGGCACGCCCGGCGACTGTGTCGGCGCCTACCTGTTCCTGGCGACGGACGCCCTCAGCGGCTATGTCACCGGCCAGGTTCTCGAGGTGAACGGCGGCCAGCTGATGCCATGACCACCATCCGCCCCCGCGAACTCGGCATCACCATTGGAGACCCGGCCGGGATCGGCCCGGAGATCGTCTGTCGTGCCCTGGCCGAGATGTCGGCGCAGCAGCGCAGCCAGTCGCTTGTGATCGGCGACCGGCTGACACTGGAACGCGCGGCGAAGCTGACCGGGCACGCGCTCGACTTCCGCGCCCCCGACGAGGCCGACGAAATGCCGGGAACGATCGCCATCGACGACATCCCGCTGCCGAACCGGGCGGCCGTGAAGGACGGGACGGTCTCGCCGGAAGCCGGCGAAAGCGCCTTCCTGTGCGTACAACAGGCCGTGCAGCGCGCCCTGGCACACGAGATCGGCGTGATCGTCACCGCACCGCTCAACAAGGCCGCGTTGCACGCGGCGGGGCGGGAGTACGACGGACACACCGGCATGCTGGCCGACCTGACAGGTGTGCGCTCCTCGTTCATGCTGCTCACAAGCGAACCGCTCGCCACCGTCCATGTCTCCACCCATGTGTCGCTGCGGGACGCCACCGAACGGGCGACCCACGAGCGTGTCCTCGAGACGATCCGGGCCGGAGACGAGCACATGCGCGAGGTCACTGGCCGGGCGCCCCGGATCGCCGTGGCCGGCCTGAACCCCCATTGCGGCGAAGGCGGCATCTTCGGCCGGCAGGAGATCGACGCGATCGAGCCGGCGGTGGCCACGGCCCGCGACCAGGGTATCGACGTCGTCGGGCCCATTTCCGGGGACACCGTCTTCTACAGGGCCTCGCGCGGGGAATTCGACCTGGTGGTCGCCCAGTACCACGACCAGGGACACATTCCGATCAAGCTTATCGCCTTCGACAGCACCGTGAACGTCAGCCTTGGCCTGCCGGTCAAGCGCACCTCGGTCGACCACGGCACCGCCTTCGACATCGCCTGGCAGGGATCTGCCGATCACCAGAACATGCGTTGTGCCATTGCCTATGCACGCCGCATGACGGCCACGCCAGGATAGCGCGGGATGGCACTCCGGGTCGCGATCGTCGCCGACGATTTGACGGGGGCCCTCGATGCCGCCGCACCTTTCGCGACCCGGGGGCTGCACACGCTGGTAGCCGCTACGCCAGACGCCCTGGACCTGGCGCTTGCTGAGAAACCGGAGGTTCTCGCGGTCAACACCGTCAGCCGCCACGCATCCCCGCAGGCAGCGGCGGCGAGGGTGCGGGACACGTTCCAGCGCCTGCTCTCGCAGACGCCCGACATCCTGCTCAAGAAGATTGACTCGACGCTCCGCGGCCCGGTCGGGGCCGAGGTCGCCGCGGCCGCCTCTTCATCGCAACGGCGCGCCCTGATATGCCCTGCCGTTCCCGCCCAGGGCCGTTGCGTGCGCCACGGCCGGCTGCTGGTGAACGGGCGCCCCTTGCGGGAAACGGCGGCCGGACGCGATCCGCGCGCCGCCGTTCCGGAAGACGATCTCGCAAAGCTGCTGGAGACAACGCTGGGCGAAACCACAGTGGTGGACGCGAATGGTCCCTGGCCCCGCACGGACAACCTCGTCGCCGATGCCGACACTGCGGACGCGCTATCATCGCTTGCCCGGCGCATGCTTCCGGAGGCACGGCAATGGCTACCGGTCGGCGCCTCCGGCCTGGCCGAGGCGCTGGCAGACACAGCCTTCGGCCCCCCTAACCTCACCCCCGCACCCAATCCGGAACCACCTGCCGTCTTCGTCGTGGGATCCCGGACCGAGACGACCCACTCGCAAGTTCACGCGCTCCGGCACCGGCACGAGGTGACACATCTGCGCGCACCCGGCGGGCGATTGGATTGCCGCACCTCCCCGGGGCCAGGCCCAACACTGCTGACGGTTCCGGACGACGAGGACGCATGCGATGCAGAGACCGTTGCAGCCTGCCTTGCCGAAAGTGCCGCGCGCCTGATACGTCAGAAGGTGCCAGGCCTGCTTGTGGTCACGGGCGGCGATACGGCGCTCGCCCTTCTGGGTGTGCTGGATGCAACGCTCGTGACAGTCCGTGGCGAGTTCGAGGCCGGTGTCGTCCATGCCTGCATTCGGGTGCAGGAGCGGACGGTTCCATTGATCACCAAGGCCGGCGGTTTTGGCGGCCCTGAGCTCTTCACCGACCTGCTGTCCTGGACCGGATTTACGGCAGGCCCTTCAAAATGATTTGGTATGCTGGTATGAAAGGTATAAGATCCGGCTCCAAAAAGGATAATAATAACAAGTCTTCCGCGGTTCTACCGTGGGGGTGAAACAGACGACTACAAGGAGGAAACAGCTCATGAAAAAGCTTACGCTACTGGGCAAATGCGGTCTGATGGCGCTCGCAGTCGGTGCGGTCGCGACAGCTCACTCCGCATCCGCCAAGGACCTGAAGTTCGCGCATGTCTACGAGACCTCGGAACCGTTCCACGAATGGGCCGTCTGGGCTGCCGAGGAACTCGAGGAGCGTACCGACGGACGGCATACGATGGAGGTCTTCCCGGCCTCGTCCCTCGGCAAGGAAGTGGACATCAACGAGGGCCTTGGCCTGGGTACCGTGGACGTGATCTACACCGGCAACCAGTTTGCCGCCCGCTCCTATGGCCCGATCGGCATTGCCGGCGCGCCCTACATGTTCCGTGACGTCGATCACTGGAAGACCTATCGCGACAGCGACCTGTTCCGCGAGCTGGCCCAGGGCTATCGGGACGAGACCGACAACAAGGTCATCACCCTCACCTATTATGGGCAGCGTCACGTCACCTCGAATGTGGAGATCGATGAGCCCTCCGACATGGAGGGACTGAAGATCCGCACGCCGAACGCCCCACTGTACATGATGATGCCGGATGCCGTCGGCGCGAACCCGACGCCGATCGCATTTGCCGAGGTCTACCTGGCATTGCAGCAGGGCACGGTCGACGCCCAGGAGAACCCCCTCAACACGATCCGGGCGAAGAAGTTCTATGAGGTCCAGGAGTACATCAACCTGACCGGTCATATCACCGACTCGCTGCTGACCATCGTCAGCGGGATCACCTGGAACTCCCTCTCCGAAGAGGACCAGGAGATTCTCACCAACGTCCTCGAGGAAGCGGCCCAGGGTGCCACCCAGGACATCATCGAGTCCGAGGAGGAACTCGTCTCCTGGTTCGAGGAGCAGGGCACGACGGTCAACAAGGACGTTGACCGGGAGGCCTTCCGCGAAGCCGTCCGCCCGCACCTGACGGGTGAAGACGTCGAATGGTCCCAGGAAACGTTCGACCGTCTCCAGGACCTCTGATAGCGCGTCACGTTCTCCCCGTCCGTCGCGCCTGTGGCCGGCGGACGGGGAGCTCTCTCCCCAGCTTCCGCGCCTGTAGCCTTGGAGGTGAAGATGACCGATCCGAATCCGGGGGACGCTCCCGAATCAGAATCGTTCGAGCTCGAGGCTGAGCCACCGTTCGACTTCTCCGAGTTTGCCCTGGAGGATTATGTCGTCCTCCTCGTCTTCTGGCTCCTGGCGCTTGACGTTTTCGCACAGTTCTTCACGCGCTTCGTCCTTGGCGATTCGATCGGCTGGACCGAGGAGATGGCGCGCTACCTGCTGATCGCGGTCGGCTTTACGGGCGGCGCCATGGCGGTGCGCCGGAACAACCACATCATGATGGAGTTCATGTATCGCTACATGTCCGACCCTGTGGGACGCTTGCTGGCCTCGTTGGTCGACGTGATAAACCTTGTCTTCTTTGTCATCCTGGCCTGGCTGACGTATGAAGTGGCGGCGCGCACCGGCTCCTACATGGCCTCCGTCGATATCCCCAAGAGCGTCATCTATTACGTGGCCTGCGCGGGATTCGCCCTCATGGCATTGCGAACGATCTATCGCATTCTGACCGTCTGGCCGCAACGCTTCGGGGGCGCAGGCTCGTCCCACCAACCCGGATCTCCCGTGAACGAGGAAAACACCCGATGACCGTGAGCCCCATGGCACCGGGCGGGCGGCCGAAGATCGTGGCGCCTGTCATAATCGTCGCTGGCACTCTGCTTTCCGCATGGCTGGCCTGGACCGAGCAGGACCTGGGCTTCCTGTTTGCCGCCCTGTTCACGATGCTGCTTGCAGGTATCCCTGTAGCGGTGTCGCTCGGCGGCGCCAGCCTCCTGTTCGTCTATGTCACCGGGCAGGTTCCCGACTTCGTCGTGGCCCACCGGATGATCAACGGCGTGGACAGTTTCCCGCTTCTCGCGATCCCCTTCTTCATCCTGGCCGGCACCCTGATGAACGGCGCCGGCATCACATACCGGCTGTTCAACTTCGCCAACGCCCTGATGGGCTGGATGCGCGGCGGCCTGGGACACGTCAACATCGGCGCCAGCATCATCTTCTCGGGTATGTCCGGAGCGGCGGTGGCGGACGCCGGCGGCCTGGGCACCATCGAGATCAAGGCGATGCGCGAGCGCGGTTACGACTCCGACTTCGCGATCGGCATCACCGCCGCCTCCTCGACCATCGGTCCGATCATTCCCCCCAGCCTGCCCATGGTGATCTATGGCGTGATGGCCTCCGCATCGATCGGCCAGCTGTTCGTCGCCGGCCTGATCCCGGGCCTGTTGATGGCCGCGACCCTGATGATCATGGTCGCCTGGATCGCGCGCCGCCGTGGCTATCCGCGCGACACTCAATTCAGCCTGCGCCGTCTGTGGTCGACCTTTACCAGAGCGTTCCTGTCGCTGCTGACGCCGCTCATCATCATCGGCGGCATCATTTCCGGAGCCTTCACGCCGACCGAGGCGGCGATCGCGGCCGTCGTCTACGCGCTGTTCCTCGGCGCCGTCGTCTACCGCACCTTGCCGCCGCGCCGGCTGCTTCGGATCAGCATGGAGACGATCGAGACCACGGCCATCATCCTGCTCGTCGTCGCAGCGGCCTCGATCTTCGCGTGGATCCTGATCAGCAACCAGTTCACCGACCAGTTCGCCGGCCTGCTGACCGCCTATACGGACAACCAGGCGATCATCCTGCTGATCATGACCCTCATCATGCTGGTTGTCGGCTGTTTCATGGAGACGGTCGCCGCCATCACCATCCTGGTCCCCGTGCTGCTGCCGGTCGCGGTCCAGGTGGGCGTCGATCCGGTGCACTTCGGGGTGATCATGGTGCTGAACCTGATGATCGGGCTGCTCACGCCGCCGGTGGGCATGGTGCTCTACGTTCTCTCCCGCGTTTCCGGCGTCTCGTTCGAGCGCTGCATGCGGGGGACCATCCCATTCCTGATTCCGCTGGTGATTTCGCTGCTTCTCATCACCTTTATCCCGGAGATTTCCATGTGGCTGCCGAGCCTGATCTATCGCTGAGCACTGCCGGGCTTCGGGGAGGCGGCCCTTGGACGGCCGCGCGCCGCGCTTCGGGACGATCCTCGGCACAACGTGGTTCCTTTTCAGGATGCGAGAATCCATGCCTTGGGAAAACTTGCTGGAGTCCTCGCAGAGAAAGCTGTAGCAGGCCGTAGGCGACCCGGACGCGTCCCGCCGGGCCTGATATAGCGGACGCGCGAGAAATGAGATGAAAACCTACAGGATCGAACGCAAGACGCTTTCGGAACAGGTTGCGGAACGCCTTGAGCAGGATATCCGTGACGGCCACTACAAGACCGGCGACAGGTTGCCGGCCGAACGGGAACTGATGGAACAGTTCGGCGTCGGACGACCCGCCGTTCGCGAGGCGCTGTTCTATCTCCAGAAGCTTGGTTTCGTCGCCATCAGCAGCGGCACCCGGCCACGCGTGATCAAGCCCACCCTGGACACCGTCCTGCCGCGTCTGTCAGGGGCGGTGCGCAGCCTGTTGGAGGATCCCGAAGGGCAGACCTCCCTGCAGGACGCCCGTGTCCTGTTCGAGGTCGCGATCGCACGCCACGCCGCCGAACACGGCACGGCAGCCGACCACGAGGCGCTGCGCGATGCGCTGGCAACCAACCTGCACAACATTGGCGACGAGCTGGCCTTCAAGCGCTCGGACGTCGCGTTCCATGCGACCCTGGCCCGTGTGACCGGCAATTCCATCATCATTGCCGTCCACGACGCGCTTTCCACCCTGCTGGACGACCGGCGCGCCCACGTCCTGCAGCGTCCCGGCGAGGACAAGGTCGCCTCCGAGGCGCATCGCGAGATCGTCGAAGCCATCGAAAGCGGCAATCCCGACACCGCCGAGGACGCCATGCGCCGGCATCTGGAACACCACTACGGCACGTACCGGACCTTGATGGAAGGCGGCCCCGAGACTTAGGGCTCGAGCTAGCCCGGCGTCTCGGCCAACCCTATTCCACCGCCGTCAGCAATTTGCGCCCGTCCCGGTGTGCCCGCAGGTTATCGAGCACCAGGGTTCCCATGGCGCGCCGCGTCTCCCAGGTGGCGCTGCCGATATGCGGGGCCAGGACCACGTTGTCGAGATCGAAAAGTGCCTCGGGTACCTCCGGTTCGTTCTCGAAGACGTCGAGCGCGGCGCCTCCAATTCCCCCGGCGCGAAGCGCGGCCACCAGCGCCGTCTCGTCCACGACACTGCCCCGCGCGATGTTCACCAGCGTGCTCTCCGGGCCGAGCGCATTCAGGATCTTCTCATCGACCAGGTGATGGGTCGCGCTTCCACCGCTGCAGCAGACGATCAGGTCGTCGCATTGCTCGGCCAGCGCCACCGGGCTGTCCAGGTAGCTCCAGTTCGAGTCCGGCAGCGGGCTGCGCTTGTGGTACAGGATCTCCATCCCGAACGCCTCCAGCCGCTGCGCCGTGGCCTCGCCGATGCGCCCCAGACCGAGAATCCCGGCCCGGCGTCCGCGCAGGCACCGCCCCAGGGGGATTCCTCCGGAGCGGGCCCACTCGCCGGCACGGACCCAGGAATCGCCCCGCACGATCAGGCGATGCAGGGCCCCCAGAAGGAAAACCGCAAGGTCCGCGACGTCGTCGGTCAGGACATCCGGCGTGTTGGTGACGGCGGCGCCATGGCGCGCGGCGGTTACAAGATCGATCGCATCGACGCCAACGCCGTAACAGGCAATCACCTGCAGCTTCGGCAGGCGCTCGATCAGCTCGGCCTCGGCGCCGCGACCGCCCGTGGTGACCAGGGCGGTGACCTGGCCTCCCACCCGCTCAAGCAGCTCTTCCAGCGAGCCATCGCGGCCGACCAGATGGCACTCGAACTCCGAATCCAGCTGCTCCTGGATGTCCGATGGCCCCAGAGGGGACAGGGAAAGAAGAGGGAACTTGGACATGGATGACTCCTATCCGCTGCGAGGAAGGCCTGATCACTTGGTGCGCCAGCCCTGCAGCAATCGGTAGAGGTAGGGCACGTACTCGTCGCCCTTGCCCTGGGCCATCGCCAGCTCGAACAGCTGGTGGACGGCCTGGGTCGTCATGGGAACGCAGCCGGCATCGCGCGCGGACTTCAGGTAATAACCATAGTCCTTGCGCGCGTTCTGCAGTGTGAATTCCAGACCATCGGTACGGCCTTCCAGGGCGGCCGGCATGACCATGCGGAACATCTTGCTGTCGGCGCCGCCGGCCGTGACGATGTCGTAGAGCACCTGCGGGTCGACCCCGGCGGCCTCGCAGGTCGCCGCCGCTTCCGCCGCCAGGGCGGCGTGGCCCAGCGAAAGCGCATTGTTGACTAGCTTCACGGTATGCCCGCTGCCCAGCGGCCCGGCGCGGAAGCGGTTCTCGGAAAAGACCGACAGGATGGGCTCGACCTCGTCGATATCGGCCGCATCGCCGCCGATCAGAAGGTTCAAGCGCCCTTCCCGCGCCTCCCGCGGCGTCCGGCTCATGGGTGCGTCGATCATCCGCACCCCCTTCTCCGCCAGGGCAGCGGCCAGGTCTTGCGTGGATTGCGGATCGGCCGTCGTCATGTCGATCAGGATCTGGCCGTCATGCGCGCCCGCCAGGATGCCCTGCTCGCCGTTCACCAGGCTTTCCATGATGGCGGAGGAGGTCACGCAGGTGATGATCACATCGGCGTTGCGCGCCAGGTCCGCCGCATTCGCGGCCTCCTGCGCGCCGCGTCCCACCAGGTCGTCCACGGGCGTCCGGTTGCGATGGCCCAGCAGCGTCAGCGGATAGCCCGCCTCCAGCAGCAGCCGCGCCGGCCCATAGCCCATGAGCCCGACCCCGATGAAACCGATACGCTTTGCCATGAATGCCTCCCTCTGTATTGGTTGGGAATGCTGGTGAAGGGCACACTACCTACCAAGCCACTCTGGCGCAGTTGCACCTTCACACCGCGGGTCCCTTCAGACGTTTGGTACAGGAACAGTCTGGAAGCGTAAGTATATCAGTCCGTTCTGTCAGGTGCCAGTTTCGGTAGAACAGAAAGGCGGAGGCGAGAGATGAGGGCAGCCGGGCCCCGCATCCGAAGCCCGGCTGTCATCTGTCAGGTGGCTGCCATCTGGCCGAAGCGGCCGGCATTGAAATCCTCGATCGCTTGGCGGATCTCGTCCTTGCTTGTCATCACGAAGGGCCCGTATCCCACGACAGGCTCGTCGATCGGCTCGCCGGTCATCACCAGGATCATGGACTCGCCATCGGCCTGCAGCCGGACGCCCTCACCGTCCGTGGACAGGTGTGCAACCTCGGCTTCGCCGAGGCCGGTCCCGTCAATCGTGATATGACCGGATAGGACCGCGACCATGCTGTTATGGCCCGCCGGCAGCGGCAGCACCGCCTCCGCCCCGGCATCGAGCCGCACATCCCAAAGGTTGACCGGCGTAAAGGTCTTTGCCGGACCGTTCGTGTCGTCGAACGCTCCCGCGATGATCCGCGCGCGTCCGCCCTCGAAGGTCACGACCGGAATCTCGGCGTCGGTGATCGCCTGATAGGCAGGCGGCACACCCTTGTCCTTCGCCGGCAGGTTGACCCACAGCTGGACCATGCGGAACGGACCGCCGGATTTCGAGTAGCCGGGCGAATGGAACTCTTCGTGGATGATGCCGCCACCGGCGGTCATCCACTGGACATCGCCCGGGCCGATCGTTCCGCCGCTTCCGGTCGAGTCCTGGTGGCTGACCTCGCCGTCATAGACGATGGTCACGGTCTCGAAGCCACGGTGCGGATGCTCACCGACCCCACGCGGCGCTCCCTCCTTCGACTGGAAGACATGAGGGCCGGCATAGTCGAACAGCAGGAAGGGACTGATGGACTTCGTGTCCCCATGATAGCTGAAGAGCGATCGTACGGGAAAGCCGTCACCGACCCAATGGCCGGCCGGGGGCTGGATGACATTGCGTAGAGTCTTCATGGCTGCACCTCTCAATCCGGGCGAGTTTGCCAGCTCGCCTGTCAGGCAGTATTTGCGATTGCCTTAACAATGGGGCCCTATAAACTTTCTGCAAGTACGGTCCCAAAGGATACTGAAGATGAGCGAACAACGCGTGTCCAACCGGCCCAGCTGTCCGGCCGAGATCACGCTGGAGTTTCTCGGCGGCAAATGGCGCCCGATGATCATCTACTGGCTACTCGAGGGCCCGATGCGGTTCAACGAGCTGCAGCGCCGGCTCGGCGCAATCACCCATCGCACCCTGGCGAAAACGCTGAAGGAGATGGAGGCGGACAACCTCGTGATCCGCCACGACTACGGCGAAATCCCGCCCCGCGTGGACTATTCGCTTACACCAGTTGGGCGCAGCCTCGAACCCGTACTCCAAGCCATGGAGCACTGGGCGCGGGATCGGCAAGAGGCAAGCGGTAAGCTCTCTGGCCGGTGACCTTTGCCTCGGCCTCGGATATCACCATGAGCCACCCGGCCCGCCTAGGCTTTCGGCAAGACTTGTTACCTATTGAGCTGCACTCCTTAGGGGAGACAGCGATCAGCAACAATTTCCTGGATTAGGAACTGTGGCCAGGATTAGGCTGTCTTGATATGGCCGACGAAGCGGTCGACCTCCTCTTTCAGCGTACCGGACAGATTGCCCAGCTCCTGGGAGGCCAGAAGCACCTGGTTGGCCGAGTTTCCGGTCTCGCTCGCCGCCCGATCGACGCCGTCGATGTTCTGTGACACCTCCTCGGTACCGCTTGCGGCCTTCTGGGCGTTCTGGGCGATTTCCTGAGTCGCTGCCGACTGCTGTTCGACGGCGGCCGCGATGGTGCCCGAGATCTCGTTGATTTCGTTGATCGTCTCGACGATCCTGTCGATCGCCGACACGGTATCGCCGGTTACCTTCTGCATACCATCGATCTGCTGGGATATCTCCTCGGTGGCCTTGCCGGTCTGCTCGGCCAGCGACTTCACCTCCTGGGCCACGACGGCAAAGCCCTTGCCCGCCTCACCGGCGCGCGCCGCCTCGATGGTGGCGTTCAGGGCCAGCAGGTTGGTCTGCTCGGAGATATCACGGATCAGGCCCAGCACGTCGCCGATCTTCTGCGCTGCCTGCTGCAGCCCGCGCACCGTCTCGTCGGTGTACCTGGCCCGTTCGGTCGCCCGGCCGGCGATCTCGCTGGATTGCTGAACCTGGCGACTGACCTCGCTGATGGAGCTGGCGAGCTCCTCGCCTGCGCTGGCCACCGTCTGTACATTGGACGAGGCGGCTTCGGTCGCAGTGGTTGCCGCCTGCGACTGCCGGCTGGTCTCCTCCGCCGTCGCCGCCATGCCTTCGGCCGTCTCGTGCATGCCGCTGGCCGCCTTCGACACCTGATCGACCACACCGCTTACGGACGCCTCGAACTCCTCGGCCAATTTCAGCATCGCCTCCCGGCGCTCGCGCTCGCCGCGCTCGCGCTCGTCCCTGGCGCGCTGGTTCGCCGCCTCGGCCTCGGCAAGGCCGTCACGGAACACCAGCAGGGCTGAGGCCATCTGCGCGATCTCGTCGCTGCCGCGCGTGTCGATCTGCGTTTCCAGATCACCATCCGCGACCGCACGTGTCGACGCGGTCAGTCGGCCCAGGCGACGACCGACATTCCTGCCGACGTAGAGCCACGCCACCAGGCCGGCGATCACCACACTGGCCACCGCGATTGCGATCAACCAGCTTTTGCCGCGCAGGAAGGCACCGTTGACGCTCTCTGCCGCCGTCTGCATCTCGGCACGCGCGCCGGCGACCAGGCCACGCACCTGCTCGGCCAGGTCCTCGGAACGGGTTCGTGTCTCGGCCAGCGCCTGGCGGGCCTGCTCCGTCGCAGAGAGCTGGGCCGTGCGACGATCGAAGATACTGTTCTCACCCTGCCCCAGCGCCGTAAGGGCAGCAATTGCCTCGCCAACTTCGGACGGATCCTGCAGGTCCGCCAGCTTGTCCTCCAGCTTTCCGGCATCAGTAATGAACTGATCACGCAACGGCTGGATACGCTCCGGCTGGTTCACGTTCGCTGCGGTGGCCAACAGGCCCGCGGCATGGTTGGCCAGCGACTGGATCTCCAGATAGGCGCGCAGTGCTGCCATCTCCGTATTCATCAACTCGGAGATGCTGGCACCGCTCTCGGCGGCAAGCTGGTTCACATTCTCGACCAGCGCCTGGCTGGCAGCCTCGATCCGCGGCGCCAGACTGTCCAGCAGCTGCTGATGCAGCGACGCGGCGCTGTCATGCATTTCCTCGATGCCGGGCTCGGCCGCACCGTCCCCCTTCAGCAGCTGGCGCTGCGCCGTCGGCATGCTAGTGTCGCCGACAAGGGTGGATATCAGCTGTTGCACAGAACTCCGAAGCTGAGCGCCCTCGGTGTCCTCGGGTACAGTCTCGAGTGCAGTCTGCATCCGCGCCACTGGGGCCTCGGCCAAGGTTTCGATCTCACCGATACGCTCCGGCTGCTCGACGCTGCGCACCTCGCTTGCCAGCGCAATCAGGCGATTGGAATCGGCGCGCAGGGACAGGAGGTCGCGCAGTGTTGCGACGCCGCGCCCCAGGACGTCCTGCATCGCGGCCGCACTCTCCTCGTTGGCCATCTCGGTGCCCAGGATCAACTCGAAGTTTGCATCGTCGATGCGCGGAACCACCAGCTCCAGCAGTGCCATGTGTGCAGCACTGGCCTGATCGACCGACGCCTCCAGAGTGGTCTTGGCATCAAGCTGCTCGGCTACGGCTGCGTTCAGTTGCCCCAGATTGTTCTGCACATCACCGGCGAGCCCACGGATTGCCTTGACGGTATCGCCGTTGGCGGCCTGCGTGGCGGCAAGCTCGTCAATCAACGTCTCCATCCGCTGCCCACGCTCGTCCAGGTCGGCGGCAGTGCGATCGCGCGCCTCCGCGCTGTCGGCACTGACCAGCGTCGGCGCTGCGGCCGAAAGCGAAGCCGTCTCGACAGCCAGCTGTAGCGCCGTCGTCATGCCGGGCACGTCCTGCTGGACCATGGTGCCGAACGTGCGCTGTACATTCGCAAAGGAGAACCAGCCCATGCCGCTCGCAATAACCGTAAGGGCTGCTACGCCGGCGAAAGCCATGAAGAGACGTGCACGCACGCTGCTGCGCCGTGTCTTTTTCTCAGATGCGGGAGCGAGGTCCTGCTCGAGATCCTCTTGCGCCGGCTGGCTCTGCTGATTGGTATCCTGGGTCATGTTCACGGTCGCCTTCGCTGCTGGCTTCTGAACCAATGTAAAAGAGTAAGGGGCGGAGGCGGTATCTCGCCTCCGCCAACACGGTGCCTCAGCTGCCGCCCTTGCTCAGATGCTCGACGGCCTTGAACGAACCGCCGGCCTGGATTTCGGTGAGAAACACCTCGTCCATGCCCTGGTTGTCGTCCGGACCGTAGGTCAGGGTGATACCACCCAGATCGAACGTGCCAGTCTGCGCGACAGCCTGGAGGAAGCCTTCGCGAGTGAGATCACCCTCCACGTTCTCCAAGGCTGCGATGGCAAGCCGGCCGACGATGTAGCCTTCCAGCGACACGAAACCGACCTCGCTCCCCTCGGCGTGTGCCTTCAGGGCTTCCTGATACTCGGCCACCACCGGGATCGAGTCGTCCCACGGGAAAGGAACGACCTGGGTAATCACCACACCGGCGCCGTCCTCGCCCAGTTCGCTGGCAAGCGCCTTTGAGCCGACAAAGGAAATGTTCACGTAGGTGGCGTTAAGGCCGACCTTCTTGCCGAGGCGGATAAATTCGGCGCTGGGCGCATATGCCCCCACCATGACGACAGCCTGCGGGTCCGCCTTGCGGATCTCCAGCAAAGCCGACTTCACCGCAGTGGTATTGCGCGTGTAGGTGCCCTCGGCAACAAGCTCGAGGTCACGCTTCTCCATCGCCTTCTGCACGCCCGACAGGCCGGCGCGGCCATATGAGTCGTCCTGATAGAGGATCGCAATCTTGTCGTAATTCAGGTCCTCGGTCAGATGCCGGATCCAGGCCTCTGTCTCCTGGTCGTAGGAGCCGCGGACGTTGACCACGTTGCCAAGGCTGGCGTCACGCAGGAAACCGGCGCCCGTGAAGGGGCCGACGAACGGCACCTGAGCGTCCGTCGCGATCGGCTGCACCGCCTTCGAAGTCGGGGTGCCGACCTCGCCGATCAGAGCAAAGACCTTGTCCTCGTCGATCAGCTTGTTGGTGTTGGTGATCGCGGCTTCCGGCTCGTAACCGTCATCGTAGGAGACCAGGTCAATCTTGCGGCCCTTTACGCCGCCGGCTGCATTGGCCTCCGCAAACGCGGCCAGCAGGCCCTCTCGCATGCCGGTGCCGAGTGCCGCAGCCGGCCCCTCGAACGCAGCCGACTGTCCAAATAGAATCGTATCATCGCTGACGCCCGGCTCCGCAGCCGCCGACCAGCTCATTGTCAGACCCAGCCCCAGGCCGGCCATGGCGCGAACCGCGCCCTTCAGGAATGCAGGTGCCATTCATCTTTCTCCACCAAAACACTACAAAAATGCATCGCTTGCCCGTCGAGTAACGGATCCGATACACGCGAATGACACAGTGTTGGCGGCACCCCTTAAAAAAGTATGAAATATTCCACAATTATTTCGGATACAGGCGTACTAAAATGACAAGGTTCCGACGGTAACGTCTCTCAACCAACAAACTTCAGAGAAGGCCCCACCGATTCACTCTCCGTATCGGCTAGTGACACTGACGTCCTTCGGCATTCCAATACTTTGATTTTCCACGCTTTGAATAATCGATTCCGGGTATTGACCGCTCCTGAATGCAATTCACTCGCTATTGCACGAAGTATGTGACTACCCGCCCGGTTATGCTGTGGGCTTCTGAACGCTCACATTACCTGTTTTCGACCCACCCCCGAACGCAAGAAAGCCCCGCGCCAGGCTTGGCGACGGGGCTTTTGGTTTCGTGTTGTCTGGTTGCGGGGGCAGGATTTGAACCTGCGACCTTCAGGTTATGAGCCTGACGAGCTACCGGGCTGCTCCACCCCGCGGTTGTGGGTGTTTGTTGGTTTGCGTGTGTTTGGGGTTTGCGGAGAGGGT
>NZ_JBHSCW010000012.1:0-30338 GCF_042651425.1 Fodinicurvata halophila
AGGTCGCCAAGCTGCATCTCGACAAGATCGGCGCCCATCTCTCCGAGCTCTCCAAGGAGCAGGCCGACTACATCGGCGTGCCCCAGAACGGACCGTTCAAAAACGATACATATCGGTACTGAGGCCCAGGCCGGTCTTTTTCCAACCAGCCTGATATAACGAGGAAGGAAACCATGACTCGTAAAACCCAGGACCTCTTGGCGATTGGCAATGCCATCGTCGACGTCATCGCCCGGCAGGAGGAAACCTTCATCTCCTCCCACGGCCTCGAGAAGGGCGGCATGACGCTGATCGATGCGGCAGCTGCCGAGAAGCTCTACGACGACCTGGACCAGACGGTGTCAAATTCCGGAGGGTCGGCCGCGAACTCCGCGGCCGCCTTCTCCTCCCTGGGCGGTTCCGTGGAGTTCATAGGCAAGGTGCGTGACGATGCTCTCGGTCACGCTTTCACCCACGACCTGCGCTCCACCGGTGTGAAGTTCGAGGCTCCCCCTGCCGTGGAAGGGCCTCCGACAGGACACTGCATGGTGATGGTGACACCCGACGCGGAACGCACCATGGCCACCTGCCTGGGAATTGCCACCTCGCTGAATCCGGCCGATATCGACGAGGACGCCATCGCCAGAAGCCGTTACGTCTTCCTGGAAGGCTACCTCTTCGACAGCCCCTCCGCACGAGATGCCTGCTGGAAGGCGATCACGCTGGCCAAGCTCTACGGCAGCCAGATCGTGCTGACCCTCTCCGATGCCGGCTGTGTGGAACGCCACAAGGGCGTATTCAGCCGTCTTGTCCGCAATTTCTGGATTGACGTTCTCTTTGCAAACGAGACCGAGATCAATGCGCTGTTCGGCTCCGAGTCCGTTGAGGAAGCGGCCGAGGATGTGGCCGCCAGCTGTTCGCTGGCAGCCCTGACGCAGAGCGAAAAGGGCTCACTTATCGTCAGCGGCAACAACCGGATCCGCGTGCCGGTCGAAAGCCTCGGCAAAGCCGTGGATACTACCGGTGCCGGCGACCTCTATGCCGCCGGGTTCCTCTATGGCCTGTCCCAGGACAAGCCCCTCGAGGAGTGCGGACGTATCGGGGCCCTCGTGGCGGCGGAGAGCGTTACCCATCTCGGGGCGCGCTCCCAGCACGATCTCAAGGAACTGATTCACGACAAGGCCGCCTGAAAACGGCCGCACATGGCGGAAAGTTGATCTTTCCGCACCTTCGGGCCCCGGTCTGTCGACCGGGGCCTTTCTTGTGTCGAGCCTGTGTGGACTGAAGCCGACAGTTCACCTTTTTTCATCGCGCGCGGCCCTTTATAGTGCCCGGACAGCTACATCGTTTCCCACCTTCGGTGTGTTCACAACAAGTGACTGGAGCAAACCATGGGCCAGTTCGGTATCGGACAAGGCGTGCGTCGCCTCGAGGATCAGCGTTTCCTGACCGGGGAAGGCCGCTACACGGATGACATCACACTGCCGCGGCAATGCTATGCCGCCTTCGTGCGCAGCCCCTTCGCTCATGCTGTCATCACGGGAATCGAGTCCGAGGAGGCCGCCGGCCAGCCGGGCGTCCTTGGCATTTATACGGCCCAGGACCTTCAGGCCGCAGGCGTCGGGGACATCCCCTGTCTCGCTCTCATGAAAGGTCGCGACGGACGTCAGGTCGATACGCCCCCCTACCCCGCCCTGGCGCGAGACCGGGTCCATCATGTGGGCGATGCCGTCGTCATGGTGGTCGCGGAGACCGCCCAGCAGGCACGGGACGCCGCAGACCTGGTGGAGGTGGACTACGATCCCCTGGATGCCGTGACCGATGTCGGAGCCGCTCTGGCTGCCGAGGCCCCAAAGGTTCAGGAATCGCTTTCCGGCAACCTCTGCCTGGACTGGGCACAGGGCAACGAAACCGATGTCGAGGCTGCCTTCGCGAAAGCCGACCGGATCGCCCGGATCGAGCTGGTCAACAATCGCGTCGTAGTGAACTCCATGGAGCCGCGCGCCCTGATCGCAGATTACGATCCGCAGGAGGAGAAGTTCACGCTGCACACCGGCAGCCAGGGGCTGTTTCGCCTCAAGGATCAGTTCTGCCGGATGATCTTCGGCATCCCGGAAGACAAGCTGCATATCATAACACCCGATGTGGGCGGCGGCTTCGGCATGAAGATCTTCGCCTATCCCGAACAGGTGGCCTGCCTCTTCGCCGCACGTGAACTGGGTCGTCCGGTGCGCTGGACAGGGGAAAGGAACGAGAGTTTCCAGTCGGACACCCAGGGCCGAGACCATCAGACAACCGCCGAGATGGCGCTGGACAAGGAGGGACATTTCCTGGGCATCCGGATCTCGACCCTGGCCAACATGGGCGCCTACCTGTCCAACTTCGCCCCTTACATCCCTACTGGCGCCAGCACCCAGATGTATTCCGGTCTCTATCGCATTCCGGCCATTCATGCCGAGGTCAAATGCGTGCTGACAAATACCGTTCCCGTGGATGCCTACCGGGGAGCCGGACGTCCCGAAGCCTCCTATGTCATGGAGCGCCTGGTGGACGAGGCCGCCCGGGTGGCAGGACTCGATCGGCGAGAGATCCGGTTGCGCAACTTCATCCGCCCGGAAGACCTGCCCTATGACACGGGCCTCAACCGCATCTACGATTCCGGCGACTACCCTCGCCTTCTGCAGGAGGCCTGTCGCCAGGTCGACTGGGACAACTTCGAGACCCGGCGTGCGGAATCCCGCAGCCGAGGCATGCTGCGCGGCATCGGCCTTGCCTCCTACGTCGAGGCCTGTGGCGGCATCGGTGAGGAGGAAGCCCGCATCTCACTGGACCCGGACGGCGGCGTGACGCTGGTAATCGGGACCATGACCAATGGCCAGGGCCATCACACAGCTTATGCCCAGTTGCTGCACGACAAGTTCGGCCTGCCGCTGGAGAAAATCCGCATGGTGCAGGGCGATTCCGAGAAGGTGCACAAGGGCGGTGGTACGGGCGGTTCCCGCTCGCTTCTCATGGGCGGTATCTCGGCCCAGCGCGCCGCCGACAGGGTGATCGAGACAGCGCGCCAGATTGCCGGCGACCTGCTGGAAGCCGCACCTGACGACATCGAATTCGACGACGGCCTGTTCCGGATCGCCGGGACCGACCGCACTCTGGAACTCGCGGAGATCGCACAGCGCACCCACCAAGGCGGCGGCAACGGCCTGACCCCGATCGAGGAGACCGACGGCTACACGGCCGAGGCCCTGACTTTCCCCAATGGCTGCCATGTCTGCGAGCTCGAGGTGGATCCGGACACCGGCTGTTCGAAGATACTCGACTACGTGGTCGTCGACGACTTCGGGACTGTCGTCAATCCCATGCTGGCGGCCGGTCAGGTACATGGCGGTGTGGCGCAGGGTCTGGGCCAGGCCCTGCTTGAGCATACGGTCTATGACGAGGAGGGACAGTTGATCACCGCGTCCTTCATGGACTACACCATGCCACGGGCCGACGACGTCCCTGATGTCAGGTTGACCCTGGTGCAGGACATGCCGTGCAAGACCAACCCCATGGGTGTAAAGGGAGCTGGCGAGGCCGGTGCCATCGGGGCGCCGCCCGCCATCATGAACGCGCTCATGGATGCGCTGGCGCCCGCGGGTGTGAAGCGTATCGACATGCCCGCCACACCGGAACAGGTTTGGCGGGTGTTGCAGGCCGCGTCCTGAGGTCCCGACACGCACCAACGGAACACCGCATCATGGAACGCACAGCCCCTCGAATAAACCGGCAGCAGATGGTCGAGGATCTCAGAGTCCTGGCCGAAGCGGCCGGCAAGGTGACCCTGCGCTACTACGGCAAGGGGGACGAGATGGAGCTGCGCGAAAAGGCGGATTCCTCTCCGGTGACGAAGGCCGACGAAGCCTGTGAAGTCCTCATACTGGAAGCTCTGGCCCAGCAGACCCCGGACATTCCGGTCATCTCGGAGGAAGCTGCTGAGGCCGGGAAGTTGCCGAGCCTCCTGGCCCAGCAGTCTTTCTGGCTGGTCGACCCTCTCGACGGCACCAAGGAGTTCATCTCCGGCAACGGCGAGTTTACCGTCAACATCGCCCTGATCGAAGGGGGGCGCCCCGTCATGGGAGTCGTACATGCCCCGGCCCTGGGCAAGACCTGGATCGGCGCCGATGGTCGAGCATTCTTCGCATCCAGCGAGGCACCGCTTTCCCCGATCGAGAGTCGTCAGCGCCCCGAGGCGGGCCTCACGGTCGTGGCCAGCCGGCGTCACGGCACCGGCGGCGAGCTTGAAGACTTTCTTGCCGGATACAGCATTGCCGAGCGCGTCAGCGCAGGCTCCTCGCTCAAGTTCTGCCTGGTGGCCCAAGGGGACGCCGATCTGTATCCGCGCTTTGGACGCACCATGGAATGGGATACAGCAGCCGGCCAGGCCGTCCTGGAGGCGGCCGGCGGGCATGTGGAAACCCGAGAAGGCACCCCGCTGACCTATGGCAAGCCTGGGTTCGAGAATCCCTTCTTCATAGCCCATGGCCGCACCTGACCACGGGCGGCCGGCCACACAGGCCAGTAGAGAATTGAAACAATTGGAACGGATATGTCACTGAAGTCCCCGGTTATCACCGTCATGACCAAGGCCGCCGGCAAGGCCGCGCGGCATCTCAAGCGTGATTTCGGAGAGGTCGAGAACCTCCAGGTTTCCCGCAAGGGACCCGCTGACTTCGTCTCCAATGCCGACCTGAAGGCCGAGAAAATCCTGCGCGAAGAGCTGTCCCACGCACGCCCCAATTTCGGTTTCCTTATGGAGGAAAGCGGGGCGAGCGAAGGTGACGACACGTTGCAGCGCCGATGGATCGTTGATCCATTGGACGGCACCACGAATTTCCTGCATGGCCTGCCCCACTTCGCGATATCGCTTGCGCTGGAGGAGCGCGGGGAGATCGTTGCCGCCGTGGTCTACGATCCCATCAAGGACGAGATGTTCACGGCAGAGAAGGGAAACGGGACCTTCCTGAATGACCGGCGTCTGCGGGTCTCGTCCCGCCGCCGCATGGACGAGGCAATCTTTGCCACGGGAATTCCCTTCAAGGGACTGGAGGGCCATGAACGGTTCCTGGACGAGGTCCGCGAGGTCATGGCGGTCAGTGCCGGAGTACGCCGCTGGGGCACGGCTTCACTTGACCTGGCCTATGTCGCCGCCGGTCGTTTCGACGGGTTCTGGGAATGGGGCCTGCAGCCCTGGGATTATTCCGCAGGTGCTCTGCTCGTCCGCGAGGCCGGCGGTTACATAAGTGAGATCGGCGGCCGCAGCCTGAGCTCCAAGAGCCCGAACCTCGTCTGCGCCAACACCAATCTCCATCGCGAGCTGGATGAACTCCTGCGCAAAAGCAGAAAGGCCTGAGCCAGCCCGACTGTGACCAGAAACAGGCCGAAAACGGGCAAAAACGGTTGTTAGCCAAACGGATCAGCCTTAAGGTTCGCCTGCTGAATGGGGTCCGCCCCCGGGGGAAAACGGCAGCAGGAATCTGATAGAGTGAGACGTTCCAATATCGTATCGCTTTCGAGGCGTGGTACCAGCCATCGTGATACGGCCTTGCCGAAAATGGCTCTGCTGGCTGCCATGGGGTTGATCGTAATGATCTGCGCATCCGAAACAGCGCTCGCGCAAAGCGGCTCCGGCAACGCTGCCATCACCATCAATCGCGATGTCATCGAATCGCTGGGCGACAGCACTACGAACACGCAAGGCACCAACGCCCGGGCCCGGCAACAGACCACGCCCTGGGGCACGCCCCTGCCCGGTTCTCCCTTTGCCCGTCTGCCTGCCCGCGAATACAGCGACAGCAGCAGCGTTGCAGGAGAACAGGGCCTGGCCTTTCCGCCCCAGGACATGCCGCGGTCCACGCTCATGCTCGGGGACGGGAAGGACGAACAGCCTGCGAGCCCCACCCGGACATCCCGGAGCAGCGCGGACCGGCAGTCGGATGCAACTTCGGGCTTGCGCACGCCCCGGCAAACGGAAAGGAGCCGGGCACCCGCCGAACCGGCCCGCGGGAAACCGCGTTCCGTTATCGGTGACGAAGAGCCTGAACAACCGGAAGCAATCGCCACCCGGAGCGAGACGGATCCGGCCCCACAACCTAGGGAAAGCACTGCCCAGCGCGAAGCTCCTGAAGAGGACAGCCCCGTAATGGCGAGCGAGTCCGATCAAGAGGATGCGCAAGCAAGCGCCGAACCCGAGCGCGAAATTGACCAGCCGGAGACAGCCGCCTCTTCCGAACCTTCGCGCACTGAGGAAAGCGAGGTGGCATCAACCGATAGCGCCACGACAGAGCCTGCCCAGGCGCAGGAGAGTGAGGATACTGAAAGCGGCACGACCACGACGGAACCGACAGCCTCGGCCTCTTCCGAAGCGGAGCAGCCCGCCGAAACCGATACAAGCGAAAGCGAGAGCGGAACAAGCTCGGCGTCAAACGCCGAGGAGGCGGAGGAAACCAGCGTGGCTGCGTCCCAGTCGCCAGAAGATCAGCAGGAGGCATCGGACACCGAGCGCGAAGCCGACACGGATACACAGAGCGAGGAAACTCAGCAGGCCGCCCTGCCCGATCAGGCCGAAAGCGAGGGCATCGCCGAGACCACCCTTACTTTCTCCTCCGAATCCGCAGACTTGAGCAACGAGGCCCAACAGCAACTGCGTGAGCTTGCCGCACAGCTCTCACAGAAGCCTTCGGCCCGCATACAGCTTTTGGCCTATGCGCAAGGCTCCGACGACGATGCCAGCCAGGCCCGCCGGCTTTCCCTGTCCCGCGCGCTCGCGGTGCGGGCATATCTGCTCGATCATGGCATCCGGTCCACCCGAATCGACGTGCGCGCCCTCGGTCATGACGCGCCAGGCAGCGGGCCCATCGATCGGGTCGACATCGTTCCCGAAGACCCGGAAGAGTCCTGAGTGGTGAGGATCGCGCCTGGCCTGATCAAACAGGGCACGAAGGGTCGGAGGTGTCATATTTGTTACTTACTTGGCCGCTAGCTTCACCTCACAGCCAGGGAGCAATCGCTACACCGTCATGACCCGACCTCAGATCTATCTCATCCGAATGGGCATCTTTCTGGCCCTTGTCGCGGCTGTGGGAGCGGTGTTGGCTCCCGAGGTGCGTGACGCCTTCATGGCCAATGCCGCACTGAACGGAATGATCCTGGGTGTCCTGCTGTTCGGCATCGCCTACAGTTTCCGGCAGGTCTTTCAGCTGCGTCGCGAGATCGCGTTCCTGGAACAGCTCAAGAGCGAAAGCAGCGGCGGCCTGATCTACCCTGGCGCGATTTCCAATATGTCCGCACCGCACCTGCTGAGCCCCATGGCCCAGATGATGCGCGAGCGCAAGGGGCGCCTGACGCTCTCGGCCATGTCCATGCGCACCCTGCAGGACGGCATTCGCATGCGCATCGACGAAAGCCACGATATCTCGCGCTACCTGATCGGGCTGCTGATCTTTCTCGGGCTGCTGGGCACCTTCTGGGGCCTGGTCGAAACCGTGGGCGCTGTCAGCGAAACCATCGGCAGCCTGTCGGGCGGCACCGGCAGCGCTGGCACCATGTTCGAAGAGTTGCAGGCTGGGCTGCAAAGGCCGCTCTCCGGCATGGGAACGGCCTTTTCCTCCTCGCTGTTCGGGCTGGCCGGTTCGCTGGTCCTCGGATTCCTGGAACTGCAGTCAGGACAGGCGCACAACCGCTTCATGAACGAACTGGAGGAATGGCTCTCGAGCATGACCCGTCTCTCCGGTGGCGGTGCTCAGGTGGGAGAGGGTGAAACCTCGGTTCCAGCCTACCTGCAGGCTCTCCTGGAGCATACCGCAGACAGTCTCCAGAACCTGCAGCGTACCATCGAGCGTGGCGAGGAGGATCGCCAGTATGCCAACCGGAATCTCGGTATCCTGACTGAGCGGCTGACCCAGTTGACCGACCAGATGCGCACTGAGCAGGAGGTCATGAAGCGTCTGGCCGACACGCACAGCGCGATCCGCACTCTGTTGAACCAGCTCAATGAAGGCAGTTTTTCCGGCGGTGGCATGGACGATGCGACCAGGGATCATATTCGCAACATGAACCTCTATCTCAGCCGCATTTCCGAGGAGATCTCGCATGGCCGTGAGCAGTCGGTAGAAGAGATCCGCGGCGAAATCCGCCTGCTCGCACGCACCATTGCCGCCCTCGCCGAGGAGTCTCAGTCCTGATACCGCAGCACGGACCATGTACAACCTGAACCGCAGCTCCCGAACACACGCGGTCAACATCTGGCCGGGCTTCGTCGACGCCCTGGCCACGCTGCTGCTCGTGGTCATTTTCGTGCTGATGGTCTTCGCGGTCAGCCAGTACTTTCTCTCGGCCGCCCTCACCAGCAAGGATGAGCAGCTTTCCGAGCTGGACAGGGAAATCGCCCAGCTGGCGGAACAGCTGGCCATGGAGCGGGAGACCAACCAGGATCTGCGGGACAGCCTCTCCCAGCTTTCCTCGGAACTCCAGTCTTCCCTGGCCGAACGCCAGCGGCTCAGTGATCAGCTCGAGGAAAGCCAGGAGACACGTGATACCCTTGAGAGTCAGCTTGCAGCCTTGCAGGACGAACGTGACAGCCTGTCCGAGGAATTGGAAAGCACCCGCGAGGCGCGTGATGCCCTGCGTAGCCGCTTGTCCGAAGCCCAGCAGGAAGGCGATGAGCTCAGCAGCCGCCTGGCCGAGTCCGAGGAAGAGCGTGAGGACCTGCGCACGCGCTTGTCTGAAACCCAGGAACAGCGTGACGAGCTGCGCACTCGCTTGGCTGAATCCGAGGAAGAGAGCGAACAACTGCGCAGCCAGCTCGAAGAGAGCCAGCAGGCCCGTGAAACCCTGGACGAAGAGCTTGCGGATGCGCAGGGCATAAGCGACGAGCTGCGCCAGGAGCTGGAGAACGCCTATGCCGAGATCGATGCCAACAAGGAGCTGATCGAAACCCAGTTGTCGGAACTGGCCACTCTGCAAAGCCTGCGCGACGAGTTGGAGCAACAGATGGCCGAACTGGAAAATCGCATTGCCGAGCAACAGCGCCTTCTGGCCGCCAACGAGGAGGAACTGGCCGAGCGGGAGGAGGAAGGCGAAGACCTGCGCGCCCAATTGGCGGCAAGTGAGGAAGAAAGCGAACGGCTACGCGAGGAACGCGCGCGCCTGCAAAGCCGGTTGGCCGAGAGCGATGAGCGAACTGAGGAACTGGAACAGGACCGTGCAAACCTGCAAAGCCGGCTGGCGGAGAGCGAAGAGAGAAGCCAGGAACTGGAAGAAGAACGCGCCAACCTGCGGGGCCAGTTAACGGATACCCAGGACTTCGCCGTGGAACAGCAGGAACTGACGGAAGAGGCCCGGCGCAAGGTGGATCTGCTCAATCGCCAGCTGGCCTCGCTGCGCCGGCAGATTGCCTCCCTCAACGATGCGCTCGACGCGGCGGAAGCGCGTAACGAGGAGCAGGAAGCCCAGATTGCCGACCTGGGCCGCCGCCTCAACGTTGCCCTGGCCAACAAGGTTCAGGATCTGGCGCGCTATCGCTCGGAATTCTTCGGCCGGCTGCGCGAGGTGTTGGGTGACAATCCGGATATCGAGATCGTCGGTGACCGCTTTGTTTTCCAGGCCGAAGTCCTCTTTCCGAGCGGCTCAGCTACCATGCAGCCCGAAGGACGCGATCAGATACAACAACTGGCAGACCAGTTACACAACATTGCCGAAAAGATCCCTGATGACATCGACTGGGTCCTGAGAATCGACGGGCACACGGACAAACGCCCCATCCAGACAGCTCGCTTTCCCTCGAACTGGGAGCTTTCAGCAGCCCGGGCGATTTCCGTAGTCGAGCTCCTGATCGATGAGGGCATTCCGGCCGATCGTCTGGCTGCGGCCGGCTTCGGCGACAATCAGCCGATCGTGGAGGGGGATACGGAAGAGGCTTATCAGCGCAACCGGCGGATCGAGATCAAGCTGACCCAGCGCTGAACCACTCGCTTCCGGTTAGCCCGCCTTGGCGGAGTGGCCCTCCCGGCCTTACTCCGCTGCGTTCTGTGCTTGATTGAACTGGAGGGCTGCCAGACGAGCGTAGAGCCCCTCTCTGTTCTTTATCAATTCGTTGTGCGGCCCACTGTCCACGATCCGTCCCTTGTCCATGACGATAATGCGGTTCGCCTTCTGGACCGTCGCCAGCCGATGGGCGATCACCAGGGTCGTACGTCCTTCCATGATGTGCTCCAACGCATCCTGAACCATGCGTTCACTCTCCGCATCCAGGGCCGACGTCGCCTCGTCGAGCAGCAGGATTGCGGGATTGCGCAGGATCGCCCTGGCGATGGCCAGGCGTTGACGCTGTCCTCCGGACAGACGCACGCCGCGCTCGCCCAGGAAAGTGTCCAGCCCGTCCGGCAGGGCCTGCAGGAAGTCCAGGCAGGCTGCGGCCCGGGCCGCCTCCAGGACCTCCTGGTCACTGGCATCTGGGCGGCCATAGCGGATGTTCTCCCAGGCATTCTCGGAGAAAATGACCGGATCCTGGGAGACAAAGCCAATACGCTGGCGCACGGCCTCGGGATCGGCCTGCCCGAGGTCCACGCCATCCATGAGAATGCGCCCCTGGTCCGGATCATAGAAGCGCAGCAGCAGCTGAAAGACCGTGGTCTTACCCGCTCCCGAAGGCCCCACCAGAGCCACGCGTTCACCGCTGTCTACAGCAAGGGTGAACGCGTTGAGGGCCGGCAGGTCGGGACGCGCGGGGTAATGGAAGTTCACTTCCTCGAAAGCGACACGGCCCTGTGCTGGCTCGGGCATGGGGTCGGGGTTCTCCGGCGCCTGGATGTCCGGCTGCGTGGACAACAGATCGACCAGGCGCTCCGTGGCACCGGCAGCTCGTTGCAGGTCACCGATCACCTCTCCGATGGCCCCCACCGACCCGGCCACCACCACGGCATAGAAGACGAAAGCGGCGAGTTCCCCGCCGCTCATGCGCCCGGCCAGGACATCCTGTCCCCCGATCCAGAGGATCGCGGCGACGGCTCCGAAAACCAGCAGGATCACCAGGGCCGTCAACCAGGCGCGTGCGCGGATGCGACGCACGGCCGTCTCGAAAGCCTGCTCGCTGCGCCAGGCAAAGCGCCGGCGATCCTCGTCCTCGTGATTGAAAGCCTGGACAGTGCGTATTCCGACCAGGGTCTCGTCCACATAGGCGCCGACATCGGCAACGCGGTCCTGGCTTTCCCGCGAGAGTTTGCGCACTCGCCGTCCATAGATGATGATCGGCAGCACGACGAAGGGCACGACCACGAGCACCAACCCCGTCAGCCGGGGAGAGGTTACCATCAGCAGCACAAGGCCGCCCACCAGCAGCAGGAGATTGCGCAGGGCGATGGACACCGACGTGCCCACCACGGTCTGTAGCAGCGTGGTATCTGTAGTCAGGCGAGAGAGGATCTCGCCGGTACGCGTGGTTTCGAAATAGGCGGGAGACAGGCTGACCACGTGATTGAACACGGCCTTGCGAATATCGGCGATCACCCGCTCGCCGATCCATGAAACCAGGAAGTAGCGCGCAAAGGAGGCGGCCGCCAACACCACGATCGCACAGGCCAAAACCAGAAGCGCTCGATCCAGCAGAGCGGCATCCCCAGCCGTGAACCCGCGGTCGACCAGCTGACGGATACCGATTCCGAAGGTCAAGAGCGTCCCGGCCGCCACCGTCAGAGCAACCAAAGCCCCTGCCACATGAAGCTTGTAGGGTCGCACGAAGTGCCAGAGATAACTGAGGACACTGAAGTCCCGACTCTTGGGGCGCTGGGTCATGCGTGCTGACTGCAAGGGGCTGGGCGTTTGCGAACGAGCCATCTGTCCTGAATTCGAAAGGAAGCGGATATTGCCGATACTGCGGGGTTCATCGCATGCACGCAGCCCTCAGGCAAGCCTTGGCCCCCGCGACAGATCCTCCCGCCAACTGTTGCAAAGGGCGGGCAGCTCGGTTATATAGCCACGCTGCTGAGGAGATAGCATCATGAAACAAGACATCCATCCCGATTACCATGAAATCACGGTCGTCATGACCGACGGGTCGGAGGTCACCACGCGGTCGACCTACGGAAATCCGGGCGACACGCTGCGTCTGGATATCGACCCGAAGACGCATCCGGCATGGACCGGCGTACATCGTGTCCTCGACCGTGGTGGACAGATGGCGAAGTTCAAGAAGCGTTTCGGGGATTTCGGTCTCAAATCGTCCTGAAACGACAAGCATGGAACAAGAAAAAGGGCGGCTTTCGAGCCGCCCTTTTTCGTTGCCTGCGCAACTGGCCGGATTACTCCAGGACCTCTCGACGACGGCCCATCACATGGGGCCGCTGGAGGAGGAAACCTGATCGCTTTCCAGAAGCGGACCCAGCATCCGATCCGAGAAACGGTTGTCCTCGATCGGCTGACCAGCGAACTGCCCGTTGTTCTGCGGCAATTGAAGACTGTAGCTCATGCTTTCTCCGACCTTTCCGGCCATCTTGCGCAGTTGCTCCTCGCTGCGTCGGCTGACGATCTTGAGTTCAAGCGGGCCATCCGACCAGTCGACGATATTGAAGTCGTTTTCCCGGTTCACTTCCACTGAAGGGCTTTCCGGGCGTTCCCTGGGGGACAGCATGATGGCCACGGTTTCTCCCTTCTCGTCGGAGTAGAGCAGATGCAGCGCCGGTGCGTTGTCCTTCTTGACCTGACGCGCGTTCTGCAGCTCGTATCCGAACAGGGATAGATCTGGCGGATTGAAACTCATGCCGAAGGCATTGCCTCCGACACTCCTGTTCAACTCCGAGATGGCCTGCTCCTCGATCAGCGGCTGCTGTTCCAGCTGATCAAGCAATGGCTTGGACCCACCGGACGCCGGCATCGCCTGTGTCTGCCCCGTCTCCACTTCCTGGGTCTCCGCAGTACTGGAGATCTGGGTGCCACCTCCCAGCGGACTGACAGGCAATCCGGACTGGCCGACCCACCATCCGCTTCCGGCCGCCAGAACGACCGACGCCGCGACCCCGGCCCAACGCAGTACCGGCACAAAAGAAGGCCGGCGCGACCAGTGGGTTGCCGCGGTCAACCGTGCGGGAACGGGCTCCTCGGCAACGTCATCAAACGCGCTGCGTATGGCTTCGTTCTGCGCGAAATACGCGCGCACTCGAGCATTGTCTTCGGGATTCTGCAGAAGATAGGCCTCGACCTCGGCACGTCGCGCGGGATCGAGGCGATCGTCCACATAGCCCATGAGGTCGAGTTCAGTGATCTGCTCGTAGCTTTTTCGATCTGTCATTTCACCCTCCTGAGCGTGGCTGTAGAGGGCGGCTTTTCTTCCGTAATCGCATGGATCTGCCTGAGCGTTTCACGGCCGCGTGAAAGGCGGGACTTGAGGGTCCCGAGTTCCACTCCGAGTATCGTGGCCGCCTCCGTATAGGATACACCTTCCAGGGCCACCAGCATGATGGCTTCCCGCTGATCTTCTGGCAGACGATCCAGTGCTTCGAGAATGGTCTTGCACTCCAACTGCTTGTGCTGCGCCGGCTGTACAATACTGACGGTCTCCTCGATCGCCTCATCCGTCGGCGCTGCATAGCGCGTTTTGCGGCCATTGAGATAAACGGTGTAGAGAATGCGGAACAGCCAGCTTTTGACACTTCCCTGGCTGCGTAACTGCTTGCGCTTTCGTATGGCGCGTTCCAGACAATCCTGAACCAGGTCATCGGCACGGACAGGGTCACGTACAAGCGCGCGCGCATAGCGCCTCAGGCCCGCTGTTTCCCTGGATATCAACCAGCCATAATCGTCACTCACTTGGCACTCCCTCACCTGCCCGTCTCCAGCCACTCGCGTCCGAATGATCCGTCGAGCGGCCATTCCAAAGAAAAGCAACCCGTATAATGTCGGTAATCCTTTCCTGTATTCAATGACAGAAGCACAATGGTTTTTGTTCCCGCCTATATTAAATTTTATACATCTTCATATATTTCATCCATGAATATCAGAAGCTTGGCCGTTCAGCTTCGCGGCAGGAAGTTTTTTTGCATGGACAGGGAACTTTAAGGCTGGTTGCAGTGTCTTACATCACAGGAGCATGCAATGCTCTTGCACCTATACTGCAATCTTCAAGGAGTTCTCATATGTCGACCCGTTTTTCGCTTCGCAGCACGACCGCCGCTCTGATCATGGGCAGTGCCATGGCATTCGGTGCAGCTGCAGCCAGTGCGGCCGACGCCCCGCAGACAGATGACGGTTCGTTCGACCTCGCCCAGAGCAGCACCGACGACAACATGGAAAACAACATGCAGGAGGGCGGTTCAGTCGACGACTATTCCGATCAGGAGCTTCAGGACTACGTTCTGGCCATGCAGGACGTATCCGAGATCGGCCAGGAGAAGGAACCCGAGATCGCCAACGCTGAAAGCGAAGAAGAGGCTCAGGAAATCTGGCAGAACGCTCAGGAAGAGATGGCTGCCGCCGTGGAAGAGCGCGGCCTGACTGTCGAGAAGTACAACGAGATCACTCAGGCAGCCCAGAGCGATCCTGAACTCGCCTCCAAGCTCAATTCGATGGTTGAATCCAGTAACTGAAGTCTCCTTCACGTCCCTGTTTTACAGGCACCTGAAGTTCATGAAAGCCGGCCCTTTCGGGCCGGCTTTCTTTTTCTCAATGAAACGTTATCAGTCAAAAAAAGCGGCCGCCCCTCAGGGCGGCCGCTTCCTTGAAGTCTCTTGCGATGTGAAACTGAGGATAATCAGTTCATGGAGTCACCGGTACCGCTGCCACTGTCATTCATCTCGGCTGGCTGATCTGCTTCCTCAACTGGCTCGCAGGCCGCCAGGAAACCAAAGGCAGCGAATAGGGCGGCAAAGATCCAAAGACGGGACATGATATTCTCCTATCCAATATCCAACTGTCTTTCAGGCCAACCCGCAGTGAAGAACACACCGCGGTGACCACTACTGATAAGACAGACGGAAACAGCAAAAGGTTCCATAGGCAGACAAATTTTTTGTCCTATTGCGAATAAATCCTGAATATTCGTTTAAACACAACAGGATCAGAAATTTACTTAAAGTCCAGCTCCGCCCGATAGGCCTGCAGAGAAAATTTCACGGCCAGAGCAAATGAGGCAATCGCCACCACGACACCGACGGCAATGATGACGGGCTGCGGAGCATCGAAAAGCCCCAGCAGGGCCCAATCGAGTGCAGCCCCTATGGCAAGGAGCACATCAAAGAGTATGATGCCTGCCAGCGCGGCAGGAATCACGGAAAGCCACACAACCGGCCTAGATGCTGGACGTGGGGGCGTCATGGCGGAATCTCCACTGAAGAAAAGGGATTACAGGAAGACTATATGGAGAAACCGTTGCGGGCGACAGCCGCTCATAATTCATAGCTGCTGTGGGAGCCATGCAATAACCAAGGGACGCTCTATTGGCTGTCCAATTGCGCGTCCAGACGCTGAATCCGAAGGTACAGGTCATAACTGCGCTGCAGCAGCTGGGTCATGCGTTCCGGCAGGACAACTTCCTTTTCGTGATGACTCTGCGTACAGATAGCTTGCTCGGTCAGCCTGCGTTCGGGTGCACGAGCCTCTTCGCTGGTAATTTCTCCGGCATGGAGTGCCTTCTGGACAAATAGCCAAGCCATGATCTCTGTGGCCCGACTGGTCAGGCGCATGCTTTCACACGACGCGGTCAGTCTTGCCACGGGAGGCAGCTCTTCGCAGTCCCTGCGCCATTGGTGGGCAATATAATCGCGAATCTCCCGGGTCAGTGAGAGGGCTTCGCGATAGGTACCGTCCATGAAGGAAACGCCTCCAGCGGTCGTGCCCGAGGCAAGACTCTGGTTGTCGCTGTCCCTGTAATCCGTCATATCACCCTTCTACGACATTCGACCGCCAATACGGCCCGCTGTCCGGCCCTTCCCCTGGATGGCTCATCCGCGGAAAAGCATCTTGTATATAATTGTATAGTTGCAAGGAATTTCCAATTCATGAAGGAAAACGCCCCATCCGTCCTGTTGTTCGACCTGGATGGAACCCTGGTGGACAGCGCACCGGGTCTGGCAGAGGCTCTGGGCCAGCTCCTTGCCGAGAAGGGGCTGCCCGCACCGACGCTTGCCGAGGTCATACCGATGATCGGGGACGGCGCCCACAAACTGGTGGAACGCGCACTGCACTGGGCCGAGGCTGAAGGCCAGATCGACACGGAGATGGCGTCGCGGCGATTCCTCGATCTCTATGCGGCAACCCTGATTGCCGACACAAAGCTTTACGACGGTGTTGAAGAAACACTAAGACACCTCTCCAGGGAAGGATGGCGGCTTGCTGTCTGCACCAACAAGCCTGAGAAGCCCAGTTGCACCATTCTGGACAATCTGGGGCTGCTGCCTCTGTTCGAACAGGTTGCTGGCGGAGACAGCTATTCCACACGTAAACCCGACCCCAGGCATCTGACGGAATGCCTGCGGGCCATGCAGGCCAGCCCCGTCCAGGCGATCATGGTGGGCGACGGCCACAACGACCTGCTGGCCGGTCGGGCAGCGGGTCTGACGACCATCTGGGCACGCTATGGCTATGGCGGGGAGATCGCTGCCGGCCTGCCCCGGGACGCCAGCATCGCCAGCTTCGCAGAACTTCCTGCCTGCCTGAAAAGCCTTCAGGCACGGCGGCCCGCGTAACCGGCCTCCTCGAGCGCTTCGCAAATCTCGTCCAGGATGGCCGGGTCGTCGATGGTCGCCGGCGTGTTGTAACTTTCGCCATCGGCAATATGCCGCATGGTCCCACGCAGGATCTTGCCTGAGCGCGTCTTGGGCAGGCGCTGGACCACCAGTGCCGTCTTGAAAGCCGCCACGGGACCAATGCCGTCGCGCACGTACTGCACCGCTTCCTTCTCGATGTCCTCGACCGGCCGGGCACAACCGGCATTGAGGACCAGGAAGCCGACAGGAAGTTGCCCCTTCAGGTCGTCATGCACTCCGATAACGGCACACTCGGCCACATCGGGATGGTTGGCCAGCGCCTCCTCGATGGCGCCCGTCGAAAGGCGGTGGCCCGCGACATTGATGATATCGTCTGTCCGCCCCATGACGAAGATATAGCCGTCCTTGTCCATGTAGCCGGCATCTCCGGTCTGGTAATAGCCGGGAAAGGACGACAGATAGGTCTTCACGAACCGCTCCTGCGCGTTCCAGAGCGTCGGGAAGGTGCCAGGCGGCATGGGCAGGCGCCCAACTATCGATCCGATTGTGCCTCTGGGAACTTCGTTCCCCTCCCCATCGAGGATGCGCAGGTCCCAGCCCGGTACGGGACGCGTTGGGGACCCCGGCTTCACGGGCAGCTGCTCGATTCCCAAGCAATTGGCCACAATCGGCCATCCGGTCTCGGTTTGCCACCAGTGATCGATGACCGGCACCTTCAGCTTGTCCTGGGCCCAGAGCAGGGTATCCGGATCGCAGCGTTCGCCAGCCAGGAACAGGGCCCGAAAGGATGACAGGTCATGTTCGGCAATCTTCGCGCCCTGAGGGTCCTGCTGGCGTATGGCCCGGAAGGCCGTCGGCGCAGTGAACAGGGTGACGACGCCATGCTGCGCGATCACCCGCCAGAAGGCCCCGGCATCGGGCGTCCCCACCGGCTTGCCTTCATAGAGGACGGTGGTGGCCCCCTGAAGCAAGGGGGCATAGACGATATAGCTGTGGCCCACCACCCAGCCGATATCAGAAGCCGTCCAGTAAACCTCGCCCGGATCGATGTTGTAGACGTGCTTCATGGACCATTTCAGAGCGACGGCGTGGCCGCCGTTGTCACGCACGATGCCCTTGGGCTGGCCGGTGGTTCCTGAGGTATAGAGAATATAGAGCGGATCGGTGGCCTCCACTGGCACACAATCCGCGGCTGTGGCGCCGGAGAGAGCCTCCTGCCAATCCTCGTCCCGTCCGGCTGTCAGTTCGCAGCGTTCTTCGGGGCGCTGCAGGATCAGGCAGCCTTGGGGTTTGTGAGAAGCCGCCTCGAGCGCCTTGTCCAGCAACGGCTTGTAAGGTACCGCGCGCCCTCCCTCGATGCCGCAGGACGCCGACAGGATAAGACGGGGTTGGCTGTCATTGATGCGCTTGGCCAGCTCGTTCGAGGCAAAACCGCCGAAGACGACGGAATGCACCGCACCGAGCCGCGCACAGGCCAGCATGGCCATGACCGCCTCGGGCACCATGGGCATGTAGATGATTACCCGGTCACCGGCCTCGACCCCGCGGGCCTTGAGGGCCCCGGCAAGACGCGCCACTTCGTCGCGCAAGTCCTGATAGCTGTAGTGCCGGAGCGCCCCGGTAACCGGCGAGTCGTAGATCAACGCCAGGCGCGACCCGTTGCCGGATTCCACGTGACAGTCGAGGGCATTGTAGCAGGTGTTGAGACGTCCTCCGGGAAACCAGCGATACAGCGGGGCCTGGCTGTCATCCAGCACGCGATCCCATTTCCTGTCCCAGACAAGCTGGTCCGCGGCCTCGCCCCAGAAGCCCTCCGGATCCTCCAGCGAGCGTTTATAGACCTCTTCGAACTTTCCCATGGCGTTTTCCTGCTTCTGTCTTGTTCTTATCCAAAAAGTCTCGCGCAAAAGGCATGACCCGTAAACAAACTATCAGATACCCCTTCTTCCGATAAATGACCCGACACGCGATGATCCTTTTGGTTACCCTGTACCCGTTCGCTCCACTCTGCTCGATCGCCACTTGGAGAAACAGCACATGAAGATACGAGAAGCCTGCTGGAAAACGGCGGAAGCAGAGCGTATTGGTGTAATCGTCGATGGAGCGAGGTATTTCGCGGTGCTGCGCGAGGCCATGCTGAAGGCCGAAAGTCACATCCTGTTCATCGGTTGGGATTTCGAGCGCAAGGCAACCCTCTTGTACCCGGAAGAACACGCAGACAGCGATCCCCAGGCCCCTGCGCAGTTGGGCCGGTTCCTGCGCCATATCGTAAGACGGAAACCGGAGCTGACCATTCGCATCCTGCGCTGGAGCAGTTCGGTTCTGTTGAACTTCGGCCGCGAACTCCAGACGCTCATTCGTCTCGGGTGGGGTGGATCGCCACAGATCATCTACCGGCTCGACAACCATCACCCGACCATTGCCTGTCACCACCAGAAGCTGATCATCATTGATGATCGCATTGCCTTCTGCGGTTCAATTGATCTTGTCGGAAACCGCTGGGATACGCCGGAACACTTGGCAAACGACCCACGCCGCAAACGCAGGGGCAAAGCCTTCGGGCCAAGGCATGAAGTCGCCATGGTCGTGGACGGGGCGGCCGCCCAAGCGCTCGGCGAGCTTGCGCGACACCGCTGGTACGAGGCGCTCGGGGAAACCTTGAGCGTCACAGACACGGCCAATGACCCGTGGCCCACATTCCTTGAACCCGATTTCCGCCATACGCAGATCGGCATCGCCCGCACTCAGCCAGCGTACAACGAACAGCCGGAAGTTCGCGAAATCGAGGCGATCAACCTGGAGGCCATTCGACACGCCCGCAGCTTCATCTACATAGAAAACCAGTACTTCGCCTCCAGGCGCGTGACCGAGGCGCTGGCGGAGCGCTTGCAGGCCCCCGACGGTCCCGATGTGGTCGTCATCAATCCCGAGAAGGGGGAAGACATTCTGGAAGAAGCCGCAATGGATTCTGCCCGGCGTTTCGCAGTGCACTATCTAAAACAGCACGACCTGCACGGCCGTTTCGCCATCTACACGCCCTACAACGCAGCGGACGAGCCGATCTATGTTCATTCCAAGGTGCTGATTGCGGACGACCGGCTGCTTCGCATCGGCTCCAGCAATCTCAACAATCGGTCCATGGGCTTCGACACGGAATGCGACGTCGTGATTGACCGTGACCTGAACGCTGAGGCCGGCACGGACACGGAACGGATCTCTGCGAAGATATCCGATCTACGCAACCGGCTTCTTGCCGAGCATCTGGGTCTTGATCAGACATCCTTTTCACAGGCGTTCAATGAGCAGGGCAGCCTGCTCAAGACGATCGAAACGCTGCGCGCCGAGCAGGGGCGTCGCCTCGTCCATCTGGACCTTCCGAAGCCGGAAGAGAACAATCTGGTGGTCGAACTCCAGCTCGGAGATCCGGAAACACCGGTCAAGCCCAAACGCCTTGCGCGGTGTCACCTGCTTCGCCAGCTGGGATTCGACTGAGACGACTATGCCTGCTGCAGCAGGGCCTGCCAGGACTCCAGAACTTCGCGAAAAATACTGGTTTCCAGGACGAGAGGCGCGGCATCCGTGAAAAGGGGAGCGATGTGCACTTGCTCCGGCGTCAAGGTCAGATGATGCGCATTGCCCGTGATCTCCGCTTCCCCGTCACCTCTTTTCTGGAGGTCCTCGAGACGTCGATGGATTTCCTCGCATAACCCCGTGGCGCCCTGGAGGTCCTCCTCCAGGAAATGCCTCAGCAGATCCAGTTCCAATGGCAGGGTGGCGCGTGCCACTCCCTGACTGTCCAGATAATAGTTCACGGTTTCGATAGCCTCATACTGTTCCGTTCAGCGCTGATAGAGTGGATAGGCCGTATTGATGCGCGTCTCCCCGTCAATCTCGATCTCGTATCCCTGGATCCGGAATCCCGCCCCGCTTCTTCCTTCCCAGCGTTGACCGCCACCGCTTTCTTCATAGGCGGTCAGGATCAATTGCACCACCTGATGCTGGCTCAGCCTGTCGGGAAAGAACGAAGAAAACTTTTCCTTCCAGCGCTCCCCGTCGAGGACCTCGATCCTGGCGGTATAGACACCGGCTGGATTTGCGGAATCGAGGACCTTCGCCACACGGGCCGTGGCGGGGTCCCTGCCCTGGGGTCTCGCGTGAAAGCCGACGGGCTTGTCGCGTCGGTTGATCTCTCCGCAGAAAATATGGACGAGATTGAGTTTCGGTTCACTGTCCGACCAGTGGGGATGCCCTGCGGCGCAATCCACCGGCTCGAAAGCCAGAGCAGGCGCAAACCAGGAAAAGAACAGCAGGAAAGCAAGCACGGCGGCTGGAGAAAGCAGAACGGCAGAACGGCAGTTCCTGCAGACCTTGCCGTACCGTGTGGAGTGCATGGATGAAACCATTTGCTGCAGAGTGTGCAAGCCTCTGCTCTGGGAAGGCTGGAGGTCTGGTCGGCTCACCACTTGTTCACCCCAGACCTCCCGTCAACGTGCGCTAGGATCAGTGGCGGGTAACCCCATTATTGACCTGCTGGCCATTCATGGAAGTGGCCCCGTTCAAGGCGCTGATTTCGTCTTTGATCTTGAGCTTCTCACGTTTCAATTCATGGATACGCGCTTCATCGGGGTCCGGTCTATGCTGCTCTTCTTCAATGATTTTTTCAAGATGAGCATGCTTGTCCTGCAACGCCTCGATGTGTGACAGCGTCGACATGGGCCAGTCTCCTTCCATGAAATGATAGTCGTTTCAATCGGCACATTCCCCGTTCCGGGCAAATGCGTTACACCCTATGATGTGGTCAACCTGCCCCTCAGTGCAATATTGAGAATTTATGACAACAGCCTCGCGTCTGATAATCGGCATCACCGGAGCCAGTGGCGCCATATATGGCATACGTCTGCTGCAGGCCTTGCGTGAACTTCCCGTTGAAAGTCACGTCATCATTTCGCGCTCGGCCGAGATGACGATCGGCTATGAAACGAGCTACAAGCTGCGCGACGTCCAGCAGCTCGCCGACGAGATTTATTCCTTTCCGGATGTGGGTGCCGCCATTTCGAGCGGATCCTTCCGCACGGACGGCATGATCATCGCGCCCTGCTCGATCCGCAGCATGTCGGAAATCGCCACAGGGGTGACTTCCAACCTTTTGACGCGTGCCGCCGACGTCGTACTGAAGGAGCGCAGGAAGCTGGTTCTGATGCTGCGCGAGACACCGCTTCACAGCGGACACCTGCGCAATCTCCTGAGTCTTTCCGAGATGGGAGCCATCATTGCCCCGCCTGTTCCCGCCTTCTACCACAATCCGCAGACCCTTGATGACGTCATCAACCAGTCGGTCGGGCGCGTCCTGGACATCTTCGACCTGGAAAGCCCGCTGGTCAGCCGGTGGGGAGAAAGAGGGCCCGACGGCAATCCGTCCTCCCGTCGTGGCTGAGCGCACCGCAAGTTGCCCCAGAGGTAATCGGAAAAGCAGATTCCAGGATGGGGAATAAACCCGCTCCGTGAAACGTTTCCTCTGCATTGAAGCCAAGCCAGTTCCGGGATTCACCTCGTGCTGGTTCATCGAGAGCAGCCTTCCCCGCTGCCTATCGTATGTGTAGAAAGAACGGGTCCGGCCCAATAAATACGTGTCCCATCAATGCCGGAAACAGAATCTCCAGGCGGGGAGTGCGTCCTTGAGAATTGTGGAAAGGCTTGAGCGGTATCGCCTGCGGCTTTTCGGCTATGCATACAGCCTGACCGGGAATCGTGAGGAGGCAGAGGACCTGCTTCAGGACTGTGCGCTCAGGGCACTCGCGGCCAGCTCGACACCCGAAAGCGAGCCGGCCTGCCGTGCCTGGCTGTTCCGCGTGATGCGCAACGCCTGGATCGACAGGACACGCCGCAGGCATACCGCCTGTACAGTGGAATTTGACGAGGAGACCTCGGAGCCCGAAGAGAAGCCACCGTGGGATTTCGACCGCAGTCTGATCGACACCATCGCCATTCACCAGGCCATGCAGAAGCTCCCCGTCCCCTATCGTGAGATCATATCCCTCGTGGATCTGGCCGGATTCTCTTATGCGGAAGTCGCCGCACTACTGGAGGTGCCTGCCGGAACCGTCATGAGCCGCCTGTCCCGCGCCAGGAAGGCTCTTCTTGCCGAAATGACTTCGGCGCAACTGCGTACGTGAATGCATCATGCCTGACCATATCTATTCCTGGGAACAGTTGAACGCCTATGTGGACGGAGAACTTCCTCCAGCGCAGGCCGCCGATATCGCAGCGGCAGCGGCGGACGAGCCGCAGGTTGCCCAGACTATTGCGACCCTTGCCCGCCTCAAGGCAACAACCCGGAGCGAGCTGGAATCCAGGGTTGAGAACGCCCCGCCGATCCACACGAAACAAGCACAACATGCTGGACAGGTATCCGGCAGGAAGTGGCCTCGCGCACTCGCTGCAAGTCTTGGAGTTGCCGCCGTGCTCGGTGGGGCTGCCTGGTATGGGCTGCAGCTCTCCGAAGCCCCACGCTCCTGGATCGCCGCCGCCGAACATCAGCACGAGGAATGGCTGACAAGTGCGATCGAGATCGGCCAGGAGGAAGGCCCGGTCCTGCGCGAAGCCACTGGCGGCGCGGACAATCTGATGGAGATCTCGGTCGATGACGTGACCGGCTATGCCCCCGACCTGTCCCTGGCGGGGATGCGAATCACCCGCTTCTCCGACCTGCGGAGCGCGCGCGGTGAGCAATTCTTCGTCGGCTATCTTGGAGAGAACGGATGTCAGCTGAGCCTGACCATCGCTGCCGCCCCGGAGGAGCTGGAACGCGCGCTGTCCATGGAATGGCACGAGGACAGTCGGGCCATTGCAAGCTGGCGAGTCGGGGACACCGCCTATGCCGCCGTGGCGCACAAGATGGACCGTCAGCGCTTCAAGCAGCTGATCGCCTATATCGAACAGGTTACCCGACAGGCCGGAGAGGAAGAGGAATCGACACAGATGGCCCGCGACATGGAGAACGAAGGTCGGCCCTGCCTGGCATAGAGGCCTCTGCACACCCGCGATCCGCTCCCTGTCCCGTATGAGCGTCTTCTTCAGTTCGGAAACTTCCGAAACACTTGGAATAAAGCGGCTTCATAATGCGTCTCTTCTGAACAGTAACCGGCTTTTGCCCGGTGGAGAAATTACAGCAAACAGCTGTTCCCCGCAGGAGCAGCAACAAGCGCTATCTGCGCAGAGGGAGGAACGGACTCATGGAAACAGCAAGAATTCACCGCCGGCATTTCCTGATCGGCTCGGCCAGCACGGCCGGTGCCATAGCCGCCGCCGGCGTTACCGGCAGCAGCTTCCCGGCCTTTGCCGCCGAAACCAAGGAGCTGCCCGACTATGTAAGTTGGAAGGATGCCGACAAGCTGATCATGCACACCGAGCAGACCCTGGAGATGAAGCGGGGAGCCGGTGGAACCAGTGTCATTACGCCCAATGAGGAGGTCTATATCCGCAACAACCTGCCGAGCCCGGACGAATCCATCGTTGCCGACCGTGACGCCTGGGAGGTCTCGATCGAAGGCGTGAACGACCCGCGCACGTTGACAGTTGGCGAGTTGAAGAACATCGGTATCGAAACCGTGGCCACGGTCCTGCAGTGCTCCGGCAACGGACGCGGATTCTATGAGCACGAGACGAGCGGTTCCCAGTGGCTCACAGGCGCGGCCGGCTGCATTCTGTGGAGCGGCGTTCCGGTGCGCAAGGTGGTCGAGGAACTCGGCGGCCTCGCCGACGGGGGTAACTTCATGACCTCGACCGGCGGCGAACAGTTGCCGGAGGGCGTAGAAGAGAAGGACATCATAGTTGAACGTTCGGTCCCGGCCGAAGCCATGGAAAATGCCATTCTCGCCTGGGAGATGAACGGCGACGAGATGCCGCTGGCCCATGGCGGTCCACTGCGCATGATCGTGCCGGGCTACTACGGCATCAACAATGTGAAGTACGTGAAACGGGTCGCCTTCACCGAAGAGGAAACGGATGCCAAGATCCAGGCATCCGGCTACCGCGTGCGACCGGTCGGTGTGGACGGCGCACCGGACCAGCCCTCGATGTGGGAGATGCAGGTGAAGTCCTGGGTCACGCACCCGTTGAAGGACAGCGAAAGCGGGCGCGTTCAGATCTATGGCGTGGCGTTCGGCGGTGACAAGCCGGTCGAGAAGGTCGAGGTTTCCCTGGATGGCGGGGAAAGCTGGCAGGACGCGAGCTTCATTGGACCGGATCTCGGTCGCTTTGCCTGGCGGCCCTTCCTGCTGACGGCCGACCTGGAGCCCGGAGACTACGTGATCACGAGCCGGGCCACCGACTCCGATGGCAACGTCCAGCCCGAATCCACAGAACCCAACCATCGCGGCTACGACTACAACGGCTGGGATCGCCTGGCCGTGGAGGTCACTGTCGTATAGGTCTTGAAGGAGGGGCCCTGTTCGGGACGAGCGGGCCCCCTCCCCTTCCGTTTATCTGCTCAGCGATAAGGAACGATTCATGCCGCACCTTCTGCGGAACAAGTTCTTCTGCTCTGCGTTTGTCCTGATTGCTTCGATGTTCGGCCCGAGTTCTCCTGCGGCTCTGGCCGGAGAAGATGAGAGCCTGGAGCGCGGACGGCAGCTATACCTCGAGGGAACGCAACCTCAGTGTGGCGTATGCCACACCCTCGAGGAGGCTGGCACGAGCGGTGGCATTGGCCCCAATCTCGACAATCTCCAGCCGACGGAGGAGGCCGTGCGCGCAGCGGTGCGGGACGGAGTCGGCGTGATGCCAGCCTTCAGTGACAGCCTCAGTCCAGAGGAAATCGAGGCCATCGCAAGCTATGTGGTCTCGGTCACTCAGGACTGAAGGAATGCCTTGAACTCCTGTAGCAGTCGCTCCAACGATCTCTCCTTGTTCCCAAGCGTAGGGAGAGCGTGCCGGGACAGCAGGCAGTTCAGGCTGGTGACAGCACACGCCGTCTTTTCCTCTTCCGAAGCCGGGGTAACTTCCATCGGCAAGGCCTCCGCCAGAAAGGTCTGCTGCAGGCGTTCGGCCTCCAGCTCCTGCCGCTTGATGCTCTCGCGCAGGCGAACGCAGTCTTCCCTTTCCAGCAGGTCCGGGCGCTTCATCCATCGCCGCACTTCTCTGAGCGGCTGGACCACCTGCGCCTGCCAGTCACGACTGGCCTGGCTCAGGCGAGCAAACTCCTCCTCTCCGAGAGCTTTTCCGCAGGTGGCCGCCCAGAAACAGAAAAGGACCAGGTTCACGTCCAATCCATGCCGATCCTGCAGTTCCAGGCAGGCGTCGGCCACGCCTTGCCGGCCATAGAACAACAGGGAAAAGTCCCAGAAGGTCATGGCCTGTCCACGGTCATTCTCGGCATCAGTCACCCAGGCAGATTCCCAGTCCGCGCGCCGCCTTGACCAGAGCGCCCTGGGGGTCGACCTGATGCGGCTGGTCGATGATCTGGGACAGGGGAACGCCGGTCACCGAGCGCCCTTCCCAGGCCACCATCATGCTATCCTGTCCCTGGGCGACCAGGTCCACGGCATGAACCCCGAAAATGGAGGCAATCAGGCGGTCCCGGGCAACAGGCGTTCCGCCGCGCTGGACATGCCCCAGAACCGTGACCCGTACCTCCGCACCGGTCATTTCCCCCAGCCGTTCCCCCACGTAGTGGCCGATTCCACCATAGAGAACCTTGCCGCCTTCCCGCGTGCGGCCTACGGGGTCGCCGTCTTCCCGGCGCACCGCTTCGGCGACGACCACCAGCGCGAAATTCCGATCCTGCCGACGCAGGTCCTCAATCTTGCGGGCCAGGCTATCCGGATCCCAGGGAATCTCCGGAATCAGGATGATGTCCGCACCTCCCGCGATTCCTGCGCTCAGCGCGATATGCCCGGCGTCGCGACCCATGACTTCCAGCACCATGACACGATCGTGACTGGCGGCCGTGGGCTGCAAGTGATCCAGTGCATCGGTGGCAACCTCCACTGCCGTGGAATAGCCCACGGCCACTTCCGTACGCGCCACATCGTTGTCGATCGTCTTGGGGATGCCGATCAAGGGGAGTCCGGCCTGCTTGCACAGCCGCTCCAGGATCGCGAGACTGCCATCCCCGCCGATGCCGATCAGGGCATCGATGCCGAGTTCCTTCAGGCCCTCGACGATCTCATCGGAACGATCCACCACGCGCCCGTCCGGCATGGGAAAGGCGAAGGGATCTCCTTTGTTCGTGGTACCCAGCACTGTCCCCGCCCGCCTGAGCAGCGCCCCGTCGAACCGCGACAGGTCCAGGGTTTCCGCTTCCACGGGACGGCTCAGCAGGCCGGCGGTTCCCTTGTGAATTCCGACCACGTGCCAGCCGTACTCATCCACTGCGCGCTGCACTACGGCACGAATTATGGCATTCAAGCCGGCGCAGTCGCCGCCACTGGTCAAGACACCGATTCGCTTTATTCCTGCCATGCTCTCATCCGCTCGAATCCTGAGTGATCTCCGGCAGCCAGCCTTGAGAAAAACGGAACCCTGATAGGATTGCAAGCAGGCTTTCCGTCACAAGATGATCGCCTGTATAGTGCCGCCACCCTATAATCCGTGAAAGACAGTTCCTCCAGAAATGGACAAATTCGACAACGAGAACGAAGAAACGCCGGGACAGCTGCGCGAGCGCCTCGAAGCCCTGCGGTTGGAGCATCGCGATCTGGACGATGCGATCCAGCGCATGACCGAGAATCCTCCCTATGACCAGTTGAAGATGCAGCGCCTCAAGAAGCGCAAGCTGATCCTGAAGGACAGAATTTCAGATCTCGAGGATCGCCTGATTCCCGACATCATTGCCTGACGGCGCTCTCCAGGCTGACACGCCCGATCAAGAGTTCTCGAGTCGCTCTTTCTTCTGGCGCTTGCGTGTATACATCTGGTCGTCTGCTTGGCGCAGGGCGTCCTCGACCTGCTCGCGCCCCTCGAAGCGATAGACACCCCAGGAAGCCGAGATCTGGATTTCGTGCCCCTCCCAGGCAAGCGGGCTCCGGGTCATCAGGTCGACCAGATCCGCTGCCTTGCGCTCCGCGCTTTCCAGCTCGGCCTGAACCAGTATGGCCCCGAACTCGTCGCCGCCCAGTCGGGCAATCACATCCGAGCCGCGCAGGTTGCTCTGCATCAACTCGGCCACGTGCATCAGGACGGCGTCGCCGGCTGAATGCCCAAAGCTGTCGTTGATCGTCTTCATGCCGTCCAGATCGAAATACAGCAGGCAGCTGGGAATTCCATAGCGTTCGGAAAAGTTTATGTACCTGTCAAGCTCGCGCACGAAGGCGCGGCGATTGATCAGCGGCACCAGGGTATCTTCATCCGACAGGTGTTCCAGGTATTCGATCCGGCTGTATGCGCGGTCAACCTCCTGATGCAGGCGCGAAACCTCGCTCAGCAGTTCATGCAAAGCCTGGCGCACCTTCGGCGTCAGGTCGCTTTCGGAAAGGCCACAGAAGTTCGTGACGTCCGAGATGGTTTCAAAGCTTGCGGCACTGTCTGTGCGAACCGTGCCCTTCTTCTCTGCCGCTCTGACCTTGCTGGTCCTCGCGGTTGGCGTTGCTCCGGATACTTTCATGGAAATTCCGCGCTCGAGACTGCTGATGGCACGTTCGCTGTGAAGCCCTTTCCGGGGCAGCCTCGCTGATTGTGCCGGTTCACCCCAATCAAACCGCCTTTTACTATTTTTCTTTTAGAAGGTCCATGCGTCAGACCGTCTTTTTGAATGCTTGTTTCCGCGAGGGCATGACGGAATAATGCAGCCACCTTGGGCTTTTCTCAGCCAGGTACCATAGCAACCTACGTGTCCGGACCGCACGCAAGGGGGACAACACGAAAATGGGCGAACAGCCTCTGGTAGGCGTCATCATGGGCAGCCAGTCCGACTGGCAGACCATGAGGAACGCCGCGGATATCCTCGAAGAGCTTCAGGTGCCGCACGAAGCGCGCATCGTCTCGGCGCACCGCACGCCCGAACGCCTCTTCGACTATGCCCGCACTGCCCGGCAACGCGGCTTGAAGGTGATTATCGCTGGAGCGGGAGGTGCGGCACACCTGCCAGGAATGGTCGCCAGCCTGACCAGCCTGCCGGTGCTCGGCGTGCCGGTGGAGAGCAAGGCTCTGAAGGGCATGGACAGCCTGCTTTCCATTGCCCAGATGCCCGGCGGCGTCCCGGTCGGCACACTGGCCATCGGTAATTCCGGGGCGCGTAACGCGGCCCTGCTGGCCGCCTCCATCCTCTCGCTTGCAGACAGTGCGCTCACCGAGAGGCTGGACTCCTACCGCGCCAGACAGACAGACAGCGTCGCCGAGAGGCCTAGCGAACATGACTAAAGCCAGAAATGACGTCCTTTCTCCCGGGTCCGTTATCGGCATTCTGGGCGGCGGCCAGTTGGGACGCATGACAGCCCTGGCAGCGGCACGCCTGGGGTATCGCAGCCACATCTATTGCCCGGGCGCCGATGAACCCGCCTGCCAGGTTACCTCGCTCTCGACCCAGGCGCCCTACGATGACGAACGGGCGCTGGCGGCCTTCGCCGAGGCGGTGGACGTGGTGACCTTCGAGTTTGAGAACGTGCCCGCCCGCACGGCCGAAACCCTGGCCGAACACGTGGCCGTGCACCCCGCACCGAACATCCTGCACATCTGCCAGAACCGACTGCGCGAAAAGGATTTCCTAGCGTCCATCCATATCCCCACGACACGCTATACCGAAGTTGCGGGCCCCGAGGCGGTGCAGCGGGCCCTGCGTGACCTCGGCACGCCCGTGATCCTGAAGAGCTGCGACTTCGGCTACGACGGCAAGGGGCAAGTGCTGATCCGCAACGAAGCTGCGGCGCTCGAAGCCTGGGAGGAGATGCGCCGTCATGCCCCGGAAAGCAATGGCGTGCTCGAGGGCTTCGTGGACTTCACCTGCGAGATCTCCGTCATCGCCGCACGCGGGCGGGACGGGACTCTCACCACCTATCCCCCGGTCGAGAACCAGCATCGCGAGCGCATCCTGGACCAGACCCTGGTACCGGCGCGCATCCCGACGGACGTTGCCGACAAGGCAGAGGTCCTGGCCCGTCACATCGCCGAGGAGATGGAGCTGGTCGGCCTGATCGCCGTGGAGATGTTCGTCACCCAGGACAATCGAGTCCTGGTCAACGAAATGGCCCCCCGCCCCCACAACTCCGGTCACTGGTCCATGGACGCCTGCTACACGCCGCAGTTCGAGCAGCTGGTGCGGGCTGTCACGGGCCTTCCCCTGGGGTCCACGGAACGCCATTCCGATGCCGTCATGCGCAACCTGATCGGCGCTCAGAGCGAGGACTGGTACGAGATCCTCTCGGACCCGACGGCCCGCCTGCACCTCTACGGCAAGAAGGAAGCCCGCCCGGGCCGCAAGATGGGCCATGTCAATAAGCTGATCCAGCGTCGATAGCAACGAAAGGCCGGAGCGTTCCACTCCGGCCTTTCCCTTGAATATCGATAGGCCTCAGTACCGATATGTATCGTTTTTGAACGGTCCGTTCTGGGGCACGCCGATGTAGTCGGCCTGCTCCTTGGAGAGCTCGGAGAGATGGGCGCCGATCTTGTCGAGATGCAGCTTGGCGACCT
>NZ_JBHSCW010000013.1:0-862 GCF_042651425.1 Fodinicurvata halophila
CTAGGCCGCAGACTCATAAGACTTCAACCAGATGCGGAGTGAAGCCAGCTTGAGCGCGGCGAGGTAGTTTTCCGGTTTGCGGTCATAACGTGTTGCGATGCCTCTGAACTGCTTGATTTTCCCGAAGAAGCGCTCGACCAGGTTACGATATCTGTAGAGATACTGGCTGAAGGTGAAACTTTCCCTTCTGTTCTTCCTGGCCGGGATGTTGGCCCAGGCACCGCGTTCGGCCGCCAGACTGCGAATGCTGCTGCTGTCATAGGCCTTGTCCGCAAGCAGGATACCATCCGCGTTCAAGTATCCCAGCAGGCTTTCTCCAGTCTTGCCGTCATGAGCTTGTCCAGCCGTCAGCTTCAGATCAACGGGCCTGCCTTCGGCATCCACAAGGGCATGGATCTTGGTGGTCAGGCCGCCACGGGAACGTCCCATGCCGCCATCGTCGCGATCCCCCTTTTTGTCGCTGCGGCCTGCTGATGGACCCGGACACAGGAGGAGTCGATCATGATGATGTCGCCGTCGTAGGCCCGGGCGATCTCCTGCAGCAGCCGATCCCAAACCCCGGCTTGCCGCCAGCGTACAAAGCGATTGTAGCAGGTGGTCGGCGGTCCATAGCGCTCGGGGATATCGGCCCAGGGACTGCCGGTGCGAAAGCGCCAGAGAATGCCGTTGATCACCCGCCGGTCGTCCACGCGTGGCACGCCGCGGGATTTGTTGGGCAACAAAGGCTGTATCACAGACCATTCGTAATCCGTCAGTTCGTAACGCCGCCGGCTCATCTGTCCTCCGTAGCTTGCTCTACAGAGGACAAAGGGGAATCATAAATCACCCAATTTGGGAATCCCGTTTATGAGTATGCAGCCTA
>NZ_JBHSCW010000014.1:0-5662 GCF_042651425.1 Fodinicurvata halophila
TGGTTGCGGGGGCAGGATTTGAACCTGCGACCTTCAGGTTATGAGCCTGACGAGCTACCGGGCTGCTCCACCCCGCGGTTGTGGGTGTTTGTTGGTTTGCGTGTGTTTGGGGTTTGCGGAGAGGGTTCATGAGTTTCGGGCTGTTGCGGCCTTGGAAGACCTGGCGGCGACCTACTCTCCCACGCCTTGAGACGCAGTACCATCGGCGCTGGGGGCTTTCACGGCCGAGTTCGGGATGGGATCGGGTGTTTGAACCCCCGCCCTAACCACCAGGTCGTCGAAAGCCGCAACGGCTCGGGTGCACGTTTTCTTGTTGGATCTCTGTCGCTCGGTGTTCATCGAGCTGGCTGGCCGTCAGCGCGCGTTGTGCAGGGCGGGCGATCTGCCTTGCTGCTGTGCGCGGTGGGGCCGGCCGGTTCTGGTATAAGATCAAGCCGATCGAGCGATTAGTAAAGCTCAGCTTCACGCGTTGCCGCGCTTCCACATGCTTCCTATCGACGTCGTGGTCTACGACGGCTCTTATGGCGAGACCTGGTTTTGAGGAGGGCTTCCCGCTTAGATGCCTTCAGCGGTTATCCCGTCCGTACATAGCTACCCGGCGATGCGGCTGGCGCCACAACCGGTCCACCAGAGGTACGTCCATCCCGGTCCTCTCGTACTAGGGACAGCGCCTCTCAAGTCTCGAACACCCACGGCAGATAGGGACCGAACTGTCTCACGACGTTCTAAACCCAGCTCACGTACCACTTTAATCGGCGAACAGCCGAACCCTTGGGACCTGCTCCAGCCCCAGGATGTGATGAGCCGACATCGAGGTGCCAAACACCCCCGTCGATGTGGACTCTTGGGGGGTATCAGCCTGTTATCCCCGGCGTACCTTTTATCCGTTGAGCGATGGCCCTTCCACGCGGGACCACCGGATCACTATGACCGACTTTCGTCTCTGCTCGACATGTATGTCTCGCAGTCAGGCGGGCTTATGCCATTGCACTCGACAGCTGATGTCCGACCAGCTTGAGCCCACCATCGCGCGCCTCCGTTACTCTTTGGGAGGCGACCGCCCCAGTCAAACTACCCACCATGCAGGGTCCCGGACCCGGATCACGGGCCGCGGTTAGGCACTAAAACGCGTAAGGGCGGTATTTCAAGGTTGGCTCCACACCAGCTGGCGCTGGCGCTTCAAAGCCTCCCGCCTATCCTACACATACAGGTTCTAGTACCACTGCAAAGCTATAGTAAAGGTGCACGGGGTCTTTCCGTCTAACCGCGGGGACTCCGCATCTTCACGGAGAATTCAATTTCGCTGAGCCTGTGCTGGAGACAGTGGGGAAGTCGTTACGCCATTCGTGCAGGTCGGAACTTACCCGACAAGGAATTTCGCTACCTTAGGACCGTTATAGTTACGGCCGCCGTTTACCGGGGCTTCGATTCGAGGCGTGAACCTCTCCTCTTAACCTTCCGGCACCGGGCAGGCGTCAGACCCTATACGTCGCCTTGACGGCTTCGCAGAGCCCTGTGTTTTTAGTAAACAGTCGCCACCCCCTGGTCTGTGCCCCCCGACCCTGGTTGCCCAGGACCGGGGCCCCCTTCTCCCGAAGTTACGGGGGCAATTTGCCGAGTTCCTTCAGCACAGTTCTCTCAAGCGCCTTGGTATACTCTACCTGTCCACCTGTGTCGGTTTGGGGTACGGTCTCGTGCGGGGGCTCTTTCCTGGGACCGCTTGGCCGCCCGGGCAATCCAATAAGCCCGGACAACGTCCGCAATCCGTCACCACCCGCAGGCCACGGAATATTAACCGTGTTCCCATCGGCTACGCCTGTCGGCCTCGCCTTAGGGGCCGGCTCACCCTGCGCGGATTAACCTTGCGCAGGAACCCTTGGACTTTCGGCGGGAGTGTTTCTCACACTCCTTGTCGCTACTCATGTCAGCATTCGCACTTGCCATATCTCCAGAGGCCCTCACGGGTCCTCCTTCGCAGATCTAGGCAACGCTCCGCTACCGCTCCGTCATAAGACGGAACCCGCAGCTTCGGTACATGGCTTGAGCCCCGGTACATCTTCGGCGCAGGACGGCTTGTTTAGACCAGTGAGCTATTACGCTTTCTTTAAAGGATGGCTGCTTCTAAGCCAACCTCCTGGTTGTCTTGGCCTTCCCACATCCTTTCCCACTTAGCCATGATTTGGGGACCTTAGCTGGCGGTCTGGGCTGTTTCCCTCTCGACGACGGACCTTAGCACCCGCCGTCTGTCTGCCGGACTGATACTCCTCGGTATTCGGAGTTTGGTTAGGTTTGGTAAGCCTCGCGGCCCCCTAGCCCATCCAGTGCTCTACCCCCGAGGGCAATATCCGACGCACTACCTAAATAGTTTTCGCGGAGAACCAGCTATCTCCGGGTTTGATTGGCCTTTCACCCCTAGCCACAGCTCATCCCCGTCTTTTTCAACAGACGTGGGTGCGGCCCTCCAGTGGGTGTCACCCCACCTTCAGCCTGGCCATGGCTAGATCACCCGGTTTCGGGTCTGATCCTGCGAACTCAAGCGCCCTATTCAGACTCGCTTTCGCTGCGCCTACACCTATCGGCTTAAGCTCGCTCGCAAAATCAACTCGCTGACCCATTATACAAAAGGTACGCGGTCACCCACACGCCAAAAGGCGCGCAAGCTCCCACTGCTTGTAGGCATTCGGTTTCAGGGTCTGTTTCACTCCCCTCATCGGGGTGCTTTTCACCTTTCCCTCACGGTACTGGTTCGCTATCGGTCATGCACGAGTACTTAGCCTTGGAGGGTGGGCCCCCCATGTTCAGACAGGATTTCACGTGTCCCGCCTTACTCAAGGATGACTCCAGGACTGGACCCGTACGGGGCTGTCACCCGCTCTGGCGCGCCTTTCCAGACGCTTCCGGTTTTCCTGGAACCACCACTGGGCTGGTCCGCTTTCGCTCGCCGCTACTCGCGGAGTCTCGGTTGATTTCTTTTCCTCCGGCTACTGAGATGTTTCAGTTCGCCGGGTTCGCCACGCCAGCCTATGTATTCAGCTGACGTTCACCCTAAAGGGTGGGGTTGCCCCATTCGGAAATCCGCGGATCAAAGATTGCTCTCATCTCCCCGCGGCTTATCGCAGAGTGCCACGTCCTTCATCGCCTGTGCATGCCAAGGCATCCACCAAATGCCCTTACTTGACGCTTGATCTTAAAAACCGGCCGACCGCCACGCACAGGAGCAAAACAGATCACTCCCATGACATCGGCGCTCGACCAAACTCAGCTCTCTAAACCCGAGTTATAGAGATCGAAACGTGCTCTTGGGCCCTTCACGACCCAGACAGCCCGGCCGCCACCCCCAGCAGGGGCAACCACCTCACAAGCTGTCCGGCCCAAAAGGCCCGAACCCTCTCCACAATGTCAAACAACCGAAACCCGTCCCTTGGGACAAGGCTCCAGAACTCATGTCTTCCGCCCGAGATCCCAGCCGCGCTCAAAGCGCACCGCAGGGGCCCTCATCTCTCGTCGCCGCCGCCAGCGTCCGGAACCAGTGTCCGCCGCCAGTATCCATCGCCAGTGTCTGGTGGAGCCGACCGGGATCGAACCGGTGACCTCAAGCTTGCAAAGCTCGCGCTCTCCCAACTGAGCTACGGCCCCATCAGGTCAAACGCCAGACAACCGGCCGCCCGGCACCCGAGCGCGCAAGGATAATGGTGGGCCTGGGAAGACTTGAACTTCCGACCTCACGCTTATCAAGCGCGCGCTCTAACCAACTGAGCTACAGGCCCGGCCGAGCCACACCCGCCAGTTTGAAAAACTCACCAAGGGCGCAGCACGCGCATACACAGCAAAACGGCTCTGAAAGGCGAAACGCCAGGCTCACTCCATGAACCGGCGTTCCTCTCAGGCTGGAAGGGATACGTAGACGGCGGCCGCAATCTGTCCGGCGCTCATCTGTGACATCGGCAGCAAGCCGCCGATATCCTTAGAAAGGAGGTGATCCAGCCGCAGGTTCCCCTACGGCTACCTTGTTACGACTTCACCCCAGTCGCTGACCTTACCGTGGCCGGCTGCCTCCCTTGCGGGTTAGCGCACCGTCTTCGGGTAAAGCCAACTCCCATGGTGTGACGGGCGGTGTGTACAAGGCCCGGGAACGTATTCACCGCGGCATGCTGTTCCGCGATTACTAGCGATTCCGCCTTCATGCACCCGAGTTGCAGAGTGCAATCCGAACTGAGACGGTTTTTGGAGATTCGCTCAGGCTCGCGCCCTCGCTGCCCACTGTCACCGCCATTGTAGCACGTGTGTAGCCCAGCCCATAAGGGCCATGAGGACTTGACGTCATCCCCGCCTTCCTCCGGCTTGTCACCGGCAGTCCCCCCAGAGTGCCCGGCCAAAACCGCTGGCAACTGAGGGTAAGGGTTGCGCTCGTTGCGGGACTTAACCCAACATCTCACGACACGAGCTGACGACAGCCATGCAGCACCTGTGTGGCGTCCAGCCGAACTGAAAGTCTCCGTCTCCAGAGACCGCGACGCCCATGTCAAGGGCTGGTAAGGTTCTGCGCGTTGCTTCGAATTAAACCACATGCTCCACCGCTTGTGCGGGCCCCCGTCAATTCCTTTGAGTTTTAATCTTGCGACCGTACTCCCCAGGCGGTGTGCTTATCGCGTTAGCTGCGCCACCGAAATGCTAAGCATTCCAACGGCTAGCACACATCGTTTACGGCGTGGACTACCAGGGTATCTAATCCTGTTTGCTCCCCACGCTTTCGCGCCTCAGCGTCAGTTGCGGGCCAGTGAGCCGCCTTCGCCACCGGTGTTCTTCCCAATATCTACGAATTTCACCTCTACACTGGGAATTCCGCTCACCTCTCCCGAACTCCAGACACCCAGTTTCAAAGGCAATTCCCAGGTTGAGCCCGGGGCTTTCACCTCTGACTTGGATATCCGCCTACGCGCCCTTTACGCCCAGTAATTCCGAACAACGCTTGCCCCCTCCGTATTACCGCGGCTGCTGGCACGGAGTTAGCCGGGGCTTCTTCTGTGGCTACCGTCATCATCTTCACCACTGAAAGAGCTTTACAACCCTAAGGCCTTCTTCACTCACGCGGCATGGCTGGATCAGGGTTGCCCCCATTGTCCAATATTCCCCACTGCTGCCTCCCGTAGGAGTCTGGGCCGTGTCTCAGTCCCAGTGTGGCTGATCATCCTCTCAAACCAGCTATGGATCGTAGGCTTGGTAGGCCATTACCCCACCAACTACCTAATCCAACGCGGGCCCGTCCCGGGGCGATAAATCTTTCCCCCTCAAGGCGTATCGGGTATTAGCCGCCGTTTCCAGCGGTTATCCCCAACCCCAGGGTCGGTTCCCACGCGTTACTCACCCGTGCGCCACTCATGCCCGAAGGCATGCGTTCGACTTGCATGTGTTAGGCCTGCCGCCAGCGTTCGTTCTGAGCCAGGATCAAACTCTCATATTGACCTCGTCCGATCAGCCCAAAAGCCAACCGAACTCATATCAAGGGTCCGTCACTCAAAAAACGCATCCTCCAAGGGACCAAAATCCCCCAGAGGGCTTAAAGCCAGGATACGCATCTCGAACAACGGCCCAAGCCAAAACAGCTCGCAAAACCGCCGTCCGCGTATCCCTTCCAATAACAATCAACAATGTCAAAGAGCCG
>NZ_JBHSCW010000015.1:0-27774 GCF_042651425.1 Fodinicurvata halophila
TTCGTAATCCGTCAGTTCGTAACGCCGCCGGCTCATCTGTCCTCCGTAGCTTGCTCTACAGAGGACAAAGGGGAATCATAAATCACCCAATTTGGGAATCCCGTTTATGAGTATGCAGCCTAATGCCTGTGTCGATAGCACCGCGCAGCGCAGTTGACCCCCTCGCGCCTTTCTCTTCGTCCTTTCCCTGGTGGTGAATGACAAGAACTGTGGCTCCGGGGAACGCGTCGCGTAGACTGTCCACTCCCGCAATGAACTTACCCATATCTTCCGCACTGTTCTCATTGCCGACAAAGCAGCGCGCCAGGGTATCCACAACGATAAGCACGGGGTCCAACTGCTCGTCCCGAATAGCGCCAATAAGGCCCGCTGTTTCGTCTTGGCTGCACAGGTTCACGGGGTTGCGCCAAACCCGGAAGTTCTGCGTAAGGCGCTTACGCTCCAAATCGTCTAGGCGGGCGCTCTCTATCCAGGCTGTGACGCGTTGCGGCAAGCCCCCTGTTCCCTCTGCGGAGACATACAGGACATGCCCTCGCTGTGTCTCCCTGCCCTGCCATGTGCGGCCTGCAGCGACAGAGAGCGCCATATCGAGCGCGAGGAACGTCTTTCCAGCCTTGGGCGCTCCGTACATCAGAGCGAAGGAGCCTTGAACCAGAGTCTCTTCGACCAGGAAAGAGAGCGGAGGGAGTTCCATCAGCTCTTGAAAGGTCAGTAAAGCGCCCCGTTCGCGGGGTTGAAGCTCTTCTGCAGGCTTCTTAGCTTTAAGTGGCATTGGGTTGCCTCTATGCGCCGTTGAAACAGTTCAAAAGCCCTCCATTCAACTTTCCAAGCCGCCGCTGCTCTCGGCGGCTTTGGCGTATATAAGTGGAACTGCTCTGCGCGCCAAACGCGCCGAAGGCGCGGCGAGCCTTCCCGGCAGATTGTTGAAGCGAGGTACGCGCGCAGGGTAGGATGGCAGCATAAGCTCTCGTTTGAGTCGGCAGAGTGTTTTTCTATCCACATGGTGAGTCCCGCGTCCGATCCCTCCCGGCGCGGGGCTTCTTTCATATCGGAGACCAGGGAAAACGCCATCCGTTCTCGCGCCGCTCTTCTTCACTGAGCCATTCGCCCGGCGGCCAAGGCATCGGTCGCGATATTTCCATCTTAATTCCCGCATCATCGAGCACTACGCGACCCCAGCGCTCGCCGCCAGGGCCGATATGGTAGGGCCGCTGGAGGCGTTGTATGTCTTCGTCCTCTTCCAACATGCGCCGTTCGCGTTTTGTGAGTTTTCTTCGCCAGATATACTCGACATCGCTCATCACAGCATCCCGATAATCTCACCTGCCGCACCAGCCAACGGGCCAATCGCACCGGGTGTACCGGGTGTACCGGGCTGGGTAGCCACGGTCGGGCTCGACACGCCAGCCGTCATTTCAAGCGCCCGCATGAGCGTATCCATGCGCCGCTGGAACTCCTGCACGCCTGCGTCTATGCCTTGCTGCTCAACGATCCTGGGTAGGGCACTGGCGCGTAGGCTCTCGATCATGTTTTCGAGCTGCGTGCGGTCCATCTGCAAGCCCTGGGCAACAGCGTCCATCTGGCGGCTACGTTCCTGCTGTTGGGTTTGCTGCGTGAGCTGCTCGGCCTGGAGCCCTTGCGAGATCGCGTCCATCTGCCGTCCGCGCTCCTGGGCGTAATTCTGCATCGACATTTGCGACGAGATATCGCCCAGCTCGTTCATGAGGCCGGACTGTGCGCGCGCCACCGCCATGTCGAACGGACTGGAGCCCTCGGGCTGGATCATCTGACCGGCTGCCGTGAACTCGCTGCGGAGGTTCGGGATGGTCTGTTCCTCGAACTGCTGGATGACCGGGCGCTGCGCCGCCTCAATAGCCCCTTGCAGGTGCGGGTTGCTCTCGGGCGACAGGAACTTGCCGCCTACGGTGTCCTCAAGTGCCTGCTGGCTTCCGGGCACCGACTGGAACGGGTTGATCCGGCCCGTGAAGCCGCCCGCCGTGGTGAAATCAAGCAGCTCGCGTGCCATAGGATTCTGCTGGTTCTTCCCGGCCTGGCCGATCTTATCGACAAGCTGCTGCTCCTGCTGCGACATCGGCGCAACGAACGGCCCCTCCAGGCCGGGGATACCGGCCAGCGGGTTGCCGGGGTCCTTGGGCTCGTAGGTCGTCTTGGTTTTGGTGCCGGTGATCGTCCGCGCGGGCGTGTAGGAAATATCGCCCTCACCCTGCCGGGTCTGCCGCGCCGGGATGATCTTGGTGAACGGCACTTCCTTGGTTTTCTTGTCGAAGCCCAGCAAACCGCCCAGGACTTCGGACGTCGGCCCGCGCAGCTTCTTGAACGAGCCCGGCGTCATGTCCTTTATTTCAGGAGGCTCTGGCTCTGATCCAAATAATCCACCCATCTTTACTTACTCACTTCTTCTGTGTCAGTTTGTTCAATTCCAAGGTAATCCTGCGCACGGTTCTGTATTCGCTCCGCACGCCCACCCTCGAATAACCTGTTTACCAGAAAATTACTTATCGGCAGGGAACGGCTCAGGCCCTTGGCGAGCAACGCTGGGCCCGTACTGACAAACGGAGCGGCTACCTGCGCCCCGAGTTCCAATACATTCTGAGGCTTCTGCTTTGGTTCGGGGACCGGGATGCCGACGCGCCGGAACCCCTCTTCAATGATCCGCGCTCCTTGGTGCGGATCGCGCTCTGCCAAACCGAGAGTGCTCATGAACTCGTTCCCGACCTGAGCAGGCGTTGCCAACAGTCGGGAGAGTCCCCGGTTCAGGAACGGGGCCGCTTCGTTCAGGTCGTCCATGCTCAGATTTTCCAGCCGCGACGGGTCGTCCAGCACGTCGCGGAGAAACTTGCTCTCGCGCTGTCCGTAGATACCTTTGTGGTCGCCCCAATCAACCATGCGGCGGGTCCAGTTGCGTATGCGCTCATCCGATACGCCCTCGCCGAGTGCGTCCTCGCGCGCAAGCGCGATACCTTCCCCGATGATATCGAACAGGCCGGGAGCCTGCTCTTTCTTCTCTTGCTCAGGCATGGGCTTCACGCCATGCAGCCCGGTACAGTTCAGCGCGTTTCTTGTGCATCTCCTGAATTGAGGCTCTGTGTTGCTCCAACCAATCAAGCGCCTCAGCCTTGGGCAGTTTCACGCGCCAGCCCTCACCCGGTAGCTTGAAGCGTTCGCGTGGAGGACCTTTGCTCGCTGCCCATAACTGGTAGAGCCGCTGTGGCGTCATACCTGCTTCGGCGCAGAACTCAGATACGGAAACGTAGTCTTTCTTAGCCATGCACACAGTTTACGAAAGTATGCGCGAGGACTTCAAAAACCCGGTTTTTGCGTCGCCTGTAACGGCTTTCGTAGAATGCGCATATAGGTGCTGGCGGGAACTCTCGCTGAACCTCCAATCTCCTGCTGGCACCTTCTGAATTTTGGAGACGAAACGGGCAGGACACATGCCAAAGATCGAAGAGTTCGAGGACGAGATCGAGGACGCGCTTAAGGCCACGCAGCGCGCTGAGAAGAAACTTAAGCGCATCGCCAAGCGCGCCGGGATCAAGGTACGGCAGGAAGACGAAGACGAGCCTGCCGGCAACAATGATTATGCTATTAACCTGAAAGTTGGAGGGCTTGAATGAGCCGCCGACCGACAGGGCTCCTAGACGAGCTGACAGAACTACAAGTGGAGTCGGGCATTCTGCCGGAGAACTTCCGTGACCCCGACGCGCCCAATTACGCCGAACAGGCCGAAGCACACAAAGCGCTGGATGATGCTGCTGCCCAGGCCCTTAACGACCCCGCAAACAGCAACGGCCAGCCTGTCCGGGAGTGGTTCCGGGATGCTGAGACAGACGAGTTCTTTGAGCCGCGCGCAGGGCTGCCGACACATGAGGCAGCCAGATACCACCGCGAAGCCGAGCGCAAGGTGCGCGATTTAACCGCAAGGGATTTCCGCGCTTTCCGAGAGCAGGACGAACAGAAACAGAAAGTAGTTGATGAACTTTGGCAGGAGTTCGGGAAGGAAGCTCCCGACCTCGCCCGCTCACTTCCTCCCGAGGCCATCGAGGCCGCAGCCAAACGGCGGGCTCAGAGTAGAGAGGTCGAGTACGACCTGTCGCGGCGTACTGACCGAGAAGACTTCGTGATGGACGTGGCGCTCGACCTGCGGGATGCAGTCGAGAAGGCAGAAGCGGACCAGCAGGCCCGGCAGCAACAGGAGTCGAACGAGGGGCCGAAGTCCGGCCTCAAGGACCTCATAGATTTTCGCCAGACAGTAACAGGATATAGGTAATGAATAGAACCCTGATAGCTGTACGCGCAAATGCGGACTATGCTGGCTACCACGCCAGCCAAACCAAGCTGGAACCCTTGAAGACGTTCGCCCTCAGTTTAGGTCGGGGAGACCCCGAGATTATCGACCACGGAACGCGGCTCAGCCTCGCGCATGTGGAAGACGGCGAGCTGATCCTTGAAGGCGCACTGCGCCAGCTAGAATCCGGCGATACGCTCATTGTGCGCTCCCTGGCGACGTTCTCCGAAAACCCCCACGACGCACACAGAGCAGTGCTGGCACTTATGGCGCGCGGCGTGACCGTGTTTGTCCAGTTGCTCGGAGGCTCCGTTGCACCCCATGTCGATACGATTGGGCATGTTCTGAGCATGGTTCAGGATGCGGAAGAGCGTATTGCTGAAATTGAGCGCGACGCCGAAGAACGCATCCAACAGGGATGGGATGCTGCCACGGAGGCGGCAATTACCAAAGTGAACGAAATGGTCAAGCACGGTATCAGCGGCGATATGTTAGTTCGTCCAGAGCCGGAGCCCGACCAGCCGACGGTCGGGGAGTATCTCAAGCATATGCGCAAGGAAGCCGGTATCAACCAGCGCGACTTGGGCGAGCGCCTAGGGCTGCATCAGTCGAGCATTGCACGCATGGAGGCCACGGGCCGAAGCGAAAAGCTCCGCGAAGCGCTGGCGATTGTCGATCCTGAATACCAGTGGGATGGCGAAGACGAAAGCCTGTACAAACGGGCGAGCGAGGTTCTAACGCGCGCAGAAAACGAGCGGAACCAAGCCCTGCTCGAAGAGGCCGGGGAGGACGTAGCTTGAGACTCAGTTATCAGACGCAGCAAGAGCCAAACGCGAAAGTTGTCTCCTGGCATGGTTTGACTCCGGACACTGAGGCCGTGGGATACAAGAGCACACGCGCGGCCCAGGCTGCAATCCAAGCAACGAGCGACAGCGGACAGGCTACCGTTGTTCTTGAAGGCTCAAATGATGCCGTAACCTACAGTGAGCTAATGCGTATCGAAGCGCCGGGAGTTCAAGGGCTCCCGGCCCTGCCCGCTTGGGTGCGCCCCCGGCTTGAGTCAGGCGAAAAGGCGAGCGTTCACTTGTCGTTGCTATTTAATTGACCAAGCGCCCCCTAGACCCCAAGCGCAGAAAGCCTGCTAAATTCTCGGAGCGCACCGCTCTCAAGCTGCTGGACGGTCTGGCTGCTGGCAAGACGCTGGCAGAGCTTGGCCGACAGAAAGGCATGCCGCACCCGGCAAGCGTCTCCCGATGGATACGTGAGAACCCGGAGTTTGCCGAAGCGGTGAAGGAAGCCCGGCGCGTGGGAGCGGGCGCTCAAGCCGACCAGCTCGTTGCCATGACTCATGAACTCGTGGATCGCGCCCGTGACGGCAAGCTACAGCCCGGAGAAGTAGCCGCCGTTCGCGAGCACTCCAACACTCTCCGCTGGTTCCTCTCGCGCTGGGCTCCCAGTGAGTTTGGCGAAAAGCCAGCCCCGCAAACGCAGGTCGTTGTCAATACCTCGCTGGGCGCGGAGAGTTCCGGTCCAGTACACGGTGGCCCCTACGAGGTTACCGTCGAAACAACAGACGGAGTGCCGGACTCCAAATAGCTGATTCTTCTATATTTTTTTGTGATTTTGTGGGCTTGCGTGGGAGCTGGACGGGGCCCCACGCAAAGCGCGCGATGGCGAGAGGCTCCGAGAGAGGGGGTGCCCAGGGGTGGCCCTGGGGTGGCCCTGGGGTGGAGGTGCCCCATGGCATGCGTTTAAACAAGAACCAGCCCTGCCCGCGCATCGCTGTGCATCAAACAGTACTCGCCTGCCTACGAGTTAAGCCCGAGCAAAGCCAACAGTTAAGACTTTTTTGGCACGCTGTAGGCACGCAGCAGTGCAGAGCATACAAAAGCCCTTAGATGCTTCCGTGTAACTGCCTGATATCCCAAGAGAAAAATGGTGGGCGCACAAGGACTCGAACCTTGGACCCGCTGATTAAGAGTCAGCTGCTCTACCAACTGAGCTATGCGCCCACGGGTCGTTTCGGCTAGGGTGGGCCTGATAGCAAGTTCTCCGGTGCTTGTCGAGAGTTTCATGGCCGCTTCGACAAGTTTTTGAGGGGCCTGTCTCGAGCCGTCCTACGGGGCGTCCAGGCGGTCTGCCGGCGGCAAACACTGCAGCCCGTCGAAGTTGCCCCCGAGGTCGGTGATCAGACCGTTCTTCAAGCCGTAGATCCAGCTGTGCACGGTGACCGGCTGACGACGATGCCACGCATTCTGGATGATCGGCGTGCGCGCCACGTTGAGGGCCTGGGACATGACGTTGAGTTCGCACAATCGGTCTACGCGGGCTTCAAGATTGTTGAATTCCTGCAGTTCCTCCTGATGCTGCCCGTGCAGGCGGCGCAGCGGCCCCAGCCAGTTGTCGATCAGTCCTAACTGCTTCGTCTCCATCGCTTTGCGCACCCCGCCGCATCCATAGTGGCCGCAGACGATTACATGGCGCACCTTAAGCACCTCGACGGCGAACTGCAGGACCGACAGGCAGTTGAGATCACTGGACACCACCAGGTTGGCCACATTGCGATGAACGAAGAGCTCACCCGGATCGAGGTCAACGATCTCGTTGGCCGGCACGCGGCTGTCGGCACAGCCAATCCAGAGATATTCGGGAGCCTGCTGTCGAGAGAGGCGCGGAAAATACTCCGGATCCTGACGGGACCGCTGCTCGGCCCAGCGCCTGTTGTTCTCGATCAGCTGAGAAATCATGCCCCCTCGCTTATGATATCGTTTCAAGTCATCTTTCCAACAGACGGCACAGCCTATATCACGGCTTTATCGCACGTGCCACCGGCCTTTGAGAGAAATCCGCAGACTTCATGCGCTTATTCAGGTCCCTGCTGCTCCTCCTGCTCCTGCTGGGCACCTACGCCCTCTGGCAGGGCGCGATCGAAATCCCCGAAAGGTGGAATCCCTGGGCTCCGCTGGATGTGCGGGAAGATCCCGTCCCGCTGGTTACGGGCTGGAAACTCGACCGCCTGCGCGCCGACGATACCCTCTGCCGGCAGGCCCTGGAAACCTCGCAACTGGCTTATACGCCCGTGGCCGACAGCGAGCCGCAGCCGGGCTGTCCCCTGAACGACAGCCTGCGGATCAGTGCGGCCGGCGAGACGGACTTCAACAGTTCCTTTGTCGCTACCTGCCCGCTTGCAGTTGCTCTGGCACTTTACGAACGCCACAGCCTGCAACCCGCCGCCCGCGAGACATTCGGACAGGAGGTTTCGCAGATCACGCATCTGGGCAGCTATGCCTGCCGCAACATCAACAATCGCGAAGACGGCCGGCGCAGCGAGCACGCCAGCGCCAATGCGCTGGATATTGCAGCCTTCACCCTAGCCGACGGCCGGCACATCGAGGTGGAGGCGGACTGGCCCCATGAGGACGACGCGGAGGACAACGCCGCAGCGCGTTTCCTGACACGCGCCCACGACGGGGCCTGCGATGTCTTCCGCGTCACCCTGGGCCCCGCGCACAATCAGGCCCACGCCAACCATTTCCACCTGGACATGGGGACCTACTCCGCCTGCCGATGACAGGCACGACTTGGCGCGGCATGCCTATGGCTCTAGGTTGGTGATGTTGCCCGGCCATTGAGCGGAAGGAAGGCCATGCCTGTCCTACAGGGTATCAAGACACGCATCGATCAGGCCCTGAACCTGCAGGACCGCGAATTCCCGGCCCTGGCCCTGGCGTTCGTCTATTTTTTCTGCCTGCTGGGCGGCTACTACATCCTGCGGCCGGTACGCGACCAGATGGGCATCGCCGGCGGAGTCGATAACCTGCAATGGCTGTTCACGGGGACCTTCATCGCCATGCTCTGTGCCGTGCCGGCCTTCGGCTGGCTGGTGGCGCGCTTTCCCCGGCGACGGTTCATGCCCACGGTCTATCGCTTCTTCATCGCCAACCTGGCGCTGTTCTGGCTGCTGTTCCAGTGGCCCGAGGCCGAGGTGCACACGGCGCGCGCCTTCTTCATCTGGGTCAGCGTCTACAACCTGTTCGTGATCTCGGTCTTCTGGTCCTACATGGCCGACATCTTCACCCGGCAGCAGGGCGCGCGCCTGTTCGGCGCCATCGCTGCCGGCGGTACCATGGGCGCACTGACGGGACCGGGCCTGACGGCGCTGCTGGCGGACAGCCTCGGCACGGTCAACCTGCTGCTGATCACCGCCGTGCTGCTGGAAGTGGCGGTCTTCTGCATCCGGCGGCTGGCGCGCTTCGATTTCCGCAGCGCCGCAGAAAGACAGGAGGGCGACAGTGAAGACGGCGAGACGGAGAGCCCGCCCATCGGCGGCAACATCCTGGCGGGCGCGACGGCCTTCTTCCGCTCGCCGCACCTGCTGGGCATCGGCGCCTTCATCCTGCTCTACACCTTCACCTCGACCTTCCTCTATTTCCAGCAGGCGGAGATCATCGAGAGCGCCTTCGACGACCCGGACCGGCGCACGCAGGTCTTCGCCATCATCGATCTGACCGTCAACCTGTTGACCCTGGGCCTGCAGCTCTTCGTCACCGGCCGTCTGCTGCAATGGGCGGGGGCGACTTTCGGCCTGGTCCTGCTGCCCGTCCTGTCGGCCGTCGGGTTCCTGGGCCTGGCGCTCAGTCCTGGCCTGATCGTCCTAGTCGGCTTCCAGAGCCTGCGCCGGGCCAGCAACTACGCCATCACGCGCCCGTCGCGCGAGGTCCTGTTCACCGCCGTGCCGACGGAGCAGCGCTACAAGGCCAAGAACTTCATTGATACCGTGGTCTACCGTGGCGGCGATGCCGTCACCGGGTGGCTCTACGCGGGCGTGGGCGCTCTGGGCCTGGGGCTGTCCGGAACGGCCCTGCTGGCGGTGCCTGTCGCCCTCATCTGGCTTTTCATTGGACTCTGGATAGGACAACGCCATGACAGACAGACCGACAGACAAAGCCGAACAGCAGAAAGCTCTCCGTAAAGGTCGCACAGGCGAAGGCGCCCTCTCGCGCAAGGACTTCCTGAAGCTCTCGGCCGCCGGCCTGGCCGTCACGGCTCTGGGGGTCGGCGGGGCGGACCTGCCATCCGCGGCCGCATCGGAGACTGCGGAGACCATGCGCACGCGGGAGATTCCCGCCAGCGGCGAATCCCTGCCGGTCATCGGACTGGGCACCTGGCAGCAGTTCGATGTCGCCGAGGATGCGCAAAAGATGGAGGCGCTGACCGAAGTGGTCCGGCGCCTGTTCGACAACGGCGGCAGCGTGATCGATTCCTCGCCCATGTACGGCGCCGCCGAGGCCCGGGTCGGTGAGATCCTCACCGCACTCGACGCCCATGACGAGAGCTTCCTGGCCACCAAGGTCTGGACCCGGGGCCGCCAGGACGGCATCGACCAGATGAGGCGTTCGGAGATCCTGCTGGAGGCCTCGACCATCGATCTCATGCAGGTCCACAACCTGGTCGACCTGGAAACCCACATGGCCACCCTGCGCGACTGGAAGGCTGAAGGCCGCATCCGCTACCTGGGTGTCACCCACTACACCACAAGCGCCCTGGACCAGCTGGCGGATATCATCGAACGCGACCAGCCCGATTTCGTGCAGCTGGCCTATTCCATCGGCGTGCCCGAAGCCGAGGAGCGCGTGTTGCCGCTGGCCCGGGACCACGGCGTTGCGATCATGGTCAACCGGCCCTACGAAGGCGGCGGGACCTTCCGCCGCGTCGGTGAGCGCGAGTTGCCCGAGTGGGCGCGCGCCTTCTGCGACAGCTGGGGGCAGTTTTTCCTGAAGTACATCCTGGCCCATCCGGCGGTCACTTGCGTCATCCCCGGCACCAGCGATCCGGAGCACATGGATGACAACGCCGCCGCCGGCTTCGGCCGTTTGCCCGACGAGGAAGAATTGAGCCGGATGAGGCGTTTCTGGGAGGAACTTTAAGTTCTACATCCGGATGCGTTCGCGCTTCGGATCGAAGAAGGGCTTGAGCGAAGCCCGGGCGCGGCAGTGCTGGCGGCCGATCTCAAGTTCGAAGTCCGCGCCCTCCAGGTCCGCCGCCCTGGGTGCGCGGCCGCCCGGCAGGGTGACGTAGCCCATGCCGAGCGCCGTCCCGATCTCGTGCCCGTAGGCACCCGAGGTCAGGTGCCCGACCCGCTGACCGTCCAGCCAGACCGGCTCGTCGTGATAGAGCAGCGGTGCGGGATCGGCCAGGCGGAACTGGACCAGGCGCCGGCCGACCCCGGCCTGCTTCTGCTTCAGCAGTACTTCCTGGCCGTTGAAGTCGGCCTTGGTCCAGTCGACGGCGAAGGACAGCCCGGCCTCGAGCGGCGTGTCCTCGTCCGTCAGGTCATCGCCCCAGTGGCGATAGCCGCATTCCATGCGCAGGGAGTTGAGCGCATGCAGGCCGGCCAGCGCCGGCGGCTTGGAGGCCGCCATGATCGTCTCGAAGACGTGGCCCGTGAACTCGGTTGGGATATAGAGCTCCCAGCCCAGTTCGCCGACGTAGGTGATGCGCAAGGCCTGGACCAGGGCCGAACCCAGCTCGATCTGCCGCGAGGCTCCGAAGGGAAAGGCCGCATCCGATAGGTCGGCCGTGGTCAGCGGCTGCAGCAGGTCGCGGGCCCTGGGGCCCATCACACCGATGACCGCCATGCCGGAGGTCACGTCGGTCAGATAAACCCGTTCGCCCTCGGGCAGGTTGCGCTGCAGCCAGACGAAGTCGTGGCGCTGGCTGCCGGCGGCCGTCACCACCATGTAGCGGTCTTCGGCCAGGCGCGTCACCGTCAGGTCGGCCTCGATGCCGCCGCGCGCGTTCAGCCACTGGGTATAGACCACCCGGCCGGGCGCCACGTCCATCTGCGCGGCCGAAACACGGTTGAGGAATTGAGCTGCATCAGGGCCTTGTACCAGGAACTTGGCAAAGGTGGACAGGTCGAACAGGCCGCAGTCGTGGCGCACGGCGCGATGCTCGGCGGCGGAATGATCGAACCAGTTCTGGCGCCCCCAGCTGTAGTCATAGACCGGCGCGACGCCCTCGGGCGCGAACCAGTTGGGCCGCTCCCACCCGGCCAGCTCGCCGAAGCAGGCGCCGCGCTGGCGCAGGGCGTCATGGAGCGGCGTGCGCCGGACCTGGCGCGCCGTCTCGTACTGCCGGAAGGGAAAGTGGTCGTCGTAGAGCAGGCCCAGGGTCTCGCTGACCCGGGCCTCCAGATAGGTCCGATTGGCCTGGAAAGGCTGCAGGCGCCGGATGTCCACGTCGCTCAGGTCGAAGGGCGGCTCGCCGGCCTCGATCCATTCGGCCAGCGCCTTGCCGACGCCGCCCGCCGACTGGATGCCGATGGAGTTGAAGCCGCAGGCCAGGTAGAAGTTCTGCAGTTCCGGCGCTTCGCCCAGGATGTAGCGGTCGTCGGGGGTGAAGGACTCCGGCCCGTTGAAGAAGGTGTGGATGCCCACCTCCTGCAAAGCCGGCACGCGCTCCAGCGCCTGTGACAGGATCGGCTCGAAGTGCTCGAAGTCCTCCGGCAGGGCATCGAAACAGAAATCCTCGGGAATGCCCTCCAGGCCCCAGGGCTTGGCGTTGGGCTCGAAGCAGCCCAGCAGCAGCCGGCCCGCATCCTCCTTGTAATAGGTGCATTCGTCCGGCACCCGCAGGACCGGCAGCTTGCCGTCCAGGCCGGGCATCTGCTCGGTGACGATATAGAAATGCTCGCAGGCCTGCAGGGGCACCGACACCCCGGCCATGCGGCCCACCTCGCGGCCCCACATGCCGGCGCAGTTGACCACCACCTCGGCCTGGATGTGACCCTGGTCCGTGGTGACGCCGGTGACCCGGCCATCGGCCTTGTCGATGCCGGTGACCTTCACGCCCTCGATGACCTTGGCGCCGTTATTGCGCGCGCCCTTGGCCAGGGCGTGGGCGATGTTCGCCGGATCGGCCTGGCCATCGCCCGGAATCAGGATGCCACCCTTCACGTCGTCCTTCAGGTCCAGCAGCGGATAGAGCTCCCTGCACTGCTCGGGCGACAGCATCTCGGCGTCCACGCCCCACATGCGCCCCATGGCGGCACCACGGGCGAACTCCTCCATGCGCTCCTCGCTCAGCGCCACGCCAAGCGAACCATGCCGGACGAAACCGGTGGCCACTTCGGTTTCCGCCTCCAGGTTGGCGTAGAGCTCACAGGAGTAGTGTGCCAGACGGATCAGGTTCGGCGTCGCGCGCAACTGTCCGATCAGGCCGGCGGCGTGCCAGGTGGTGCCCGAGGTCAGCTGCTTGCGCTCCAGAAGGACCACGTCCGTCCAGCCCTGTTTCGCCAGGTGATAGGCCACCGAACAGCCGATGACACCGCCCCCGATGATCACTGCGCGTGCCTGCTTGGGAAGATCTGCCATGGGAATAAGGTCCTTGAATCACAAGAAGTTGTATGGAAACGTTCAGTAAATGGGTGGAGAAATCACCCAGACGATGACGGCCGGCTCGCGGGCCGTGTTGCGCCAGCGAAAGGGTTCCATGCGGATCTGGAAGGAATCCCCCGAGGCCAGCCTGAAGTGTTTCTCGCCGATCCAGAGCTCGATCTGGCCCGAGACCACATAGCCCACCTCCTCGGTCTTGCGCAGGGTCGGCTGTTCCAGTTCCGCGCCAGGATTCATGGTGCTGAGGATCACCTCGAAGCTGCCCGAGAGATCGGGCGAGAGCAGCTGTTCCACCAGGCCCCGCTCCTCGACGCCCAGGGTGCGGCGATAGCTGCGGCGCACGACGTGGCCGCGCTCGTGCTCGGGGATGTCCTCGTGCTGGAAGAACCAGCTGAGCGGCACCTCGAGCACCTCCGCCAGATCCCGCAGGTCGTGCAGGGTCAGCCGGGACAGGCCGCGCTCCACCTGGCTGAGGAACCCGACGGAGCGCCCCATGCGCTTGCCCATGTCCGGCAGCGTGAGGCCGCGGGTCTTGCGCAGAGCCCGGATTTCCGCCCCCACCGCGACTTGCACCGGATCCCTGTTGTCCTGACCGTTCATGGTGTTCCCGGCTTGAAGAATTATTGTCTATCTTTGTGACAAATGAAAATAACTCAGCTTTTTTCATCCTCAAAGAAGAAAACCGTGGTTCTGGCAGACAGCGCCCGGCACCTGCTAAGCTGCACCTGCCAAGATGGTGTATTCCGTCGTGCCAAGAATCCGATAGACTGCCGTAAACGCAGGAAGACGTGGTCTCTCGGCCAACTGAAGACGGAATGAAATGGGGGGACAGGCAGATATGATCGACACGGCACCGCTCTGTATCGTTCATCCGAAGCTTGAAGAGAGTTGGATCGACTGGAATGGGCATCTCAGCGATGGCTACTATGCCGTTGTCATGATTGAGTCCACGGAGAAGGCCCTGGCCTGCTTCGGCGTAACACCTGACTACCCGGCCCGCACCGGGCGCAGCGTCTATACCGGCGAGATCAAGCTGCGCTACCTGGCGGAGGTGAAACTGCAGGACGCGCTCAGGATCGAGACCTATGTCGGTCACTACGACGAAAAGCGGGTGACCCTGCATCACCAGCTCTATCGCGATGACCAGAACGTCCTGGCCGCCGAGATGGAAGTGCTCTGCCTGTCGGTGGACCTCTCGGGCCCCAAGGTCTGCCCCTTCGAACAGGCCGTCATGCAGGAAATCATCGCCTGCGCCGACAAGAACGGCCTCTCTCCCGACCGCGCCTCCCGCAACCTGCGGAGTTGAGAGATGTCTGGTCGCCGGTTCTCCGGCAGGGTGTAGCGTACCGCGCACTCTCGGTAACTGGCGGGGATGTCGAGAAACTGTCGTTTGCAGAGCGCGCTGCGGACAATGCGAGACTTGGCCCCTATTCAGAGGCAGCCTCGCGGGCTTTCGCCAGATCGCCGTCCGTCCAGTCGGCATAGTCGTTCTCGCGCAAGGAGTGGGCGAGCACTGCACGGACATCGCCGCGCTCCTGTTCCAGCGACCGTTCCATATGGCGACGCACCAGATCGCAGATGAATTCGCTCGGAGTCTCGTATGGCGCATCTTTGCCCGTGATCTCGCCAACATAGCGCGCCAGTGGATCAGGTAGAGTCGTGTTCAAACGCCTGACCATCTTGCCCTCATGTCTCTTTGCCATATCCGGACTCCTTATCCCTTCTTATTATAGTCCCATGAAAGCGCACCACAGCGCAGGAGTGTCTATACTGGGTCGACACGCTCCAGAACAAAAGTCTGTAAAGCGTTGGTCAAAGATATGGCGTACCTTGTGAGAAACGGTGAAGATTTTGCCGGAAGAGCGCGACAAGAATAGAGAAATACACAAGATTACCACCTTTGAGTTAACACGATTTCTCAATACACAGACCCTCCCGAATCTCGATAGCGTCTGCGCGTACCAATAGCAAAACGACAATAACTGCAGCCTAGACTGAAGATTCAGGTTCGGGGTTTACAGGCCGTTCCAAGTCCTGCGCGAGAAAATGCCGGGCCGTCTTGTTCTGCGTTCACGACCGGACGCGTCCAGCAGTCTCCCGAGAACAGGAACCGACCCTTCCCCTCCTGGTCAATGGCTTCATTCACACCGAGGGAGAGTTCTCATGTCACATGGATCCACCGGCAGGGGCGGCGTCCTGGCGCCCCGCTCGCGCCTGTACCAGGGGCCGTTCGGCCGCCTTTTTCCGCAACTGCCGCCCTGGGCCCCGCCGGGCCTCAGCGAGGCGAACATCACCGAACACCTGCTGGAACTGGCGCGGACGCAGATGGTGGAGGCCCCCGGCAAGACGCCCTCAGAGGTCATCGCGGACAGCGACCTGAGCAACCAGCTGGACGCCGAGTTCGACTCCGAGATCCCCGCCGGCTACACCTATTTCGGCCAGTTCGTCGATCACGACATCACCTTCGACCCGGCCTCCTCGCTCATGCGGCGCAACGACCCCGAGGGGCTGCTGAACCATCGCACGCCCCGGCTGGACCTGGACAACATCTACGGTCACGGCCGGGCCAACAGCCCCTATCTGTTCGACCAGCAGGATCCCGACAAGATGCTTATCGGCAGCATCGAGGGCTCCAACCTTCCCGACCTGCCGCGCACCCATCCCCTGAACAGCCAGGGACGCGCCATGATCGGCGACATGCGCAACGACGAGAATGCGATCGTCTGCCAGCTGCAGCTGGCCTTCCTGCTGGCGCACAACACCCTGGTCGACCGGGCCCGCAGTGCCGGCCTGCCGGACCCTTTCGAAGCGGCCGCCCGCACCCTGCGCTGGCTCTACCAGTACGTCGTCTGGCACGACTTCATCAAGCGGATCACCCAGCCCAAGATCTGGCAGGACGCGCTGCGGCACGAGGACTGTCCCGACGGACGCAGCGAATGGAGCATCGGCCTGGGCAGCATCTACAACTGGAAACACCAGCCCTTCATGCCGGTCGAATTCTCGGTGGCCGCCTATCGCTTCGGTCACTCCATGGTCCGCAACGCCTACCAGACCAACCAGCCGCATCGCGGCTTCGGCAACTTCGCCCCGCTGTTCGACAACACCGGTGCGGCCGATCCCGACGACCTGCGCGGCTTCCGGCCCATGAAGCCCGGCAACTCCATCCAGTGGGACTGGTTCCTGGACATGGAGAGCTCCACCGGCCCCTTCCCGCAGCTGGCCCGCAAGATCGACACCAAGCTGGCCAATGCGCTGACGGCCCTGCACGAGGCCGAGGCCGGCTCGAACCTCAACATCCTGGGCTTCCGCAACCTGCTGCGCGGCTGGCGCTTCGATCTGCCCTCGGGCACCGCGGTGGCCACGGCGCTCGGCTTCACGCCGCTCGACATTCCGCCCGAGCGGGATGCCCTGTGGTTCTACATCCTCTCCGAGGCGGAAGACGGCGGCGGCAATCGGCTGGGCCAGGTGGGCTCGGTCATCCTCTGCGCCACCTTCGCCGGCCTGCTGAAAGGCGATCCGCAGTGCTGGATGAACATCGACCCCCGCTGGACGCCCGACAAGGACCCCCTGCTGCAGGCGAACGACAAGCGGGACTCCGACGACTGGGAGGTTTCCGCGATCATCCGCCTGTCCGGCCTGCCGGTGGCCGGCGACGATTTCAACTGAGGCCGTGACCCGACCCCCTGCCACAGGCAGAGGGCAGCAGCGAGGTGACTCATGGACTCGGCACTGATCGAGGCGGCGATCGGACTGGTGCTCGTGTACCTGGTCTTCAGCCTGTCCGTGACCAGCCTCAACGAGGCCATCGCCTCGCTGCTGCAGCTGCGGGGCCGCGTCCTCTACCGGCGCCTGCAGGAGATCTTCGCCGGCGAGGCGGAGTTCATCCTGAACGACCCCCTGCTGCGCAGTCTCTCGGCCAACGGCCGGCCGTCCTACATCCCGCCCGCCCTGTTCGGAGAGACGGTGGCCGTCCGGCTGCGGGACTACCTGGACAGGATCCGCGAGCTGCGCAAGGCGGTGGCGACGGAGGCCGAGCAGGTGCAGGCCCTGAAGGAGGCGGCCGCCCAGTCCCTGGCCGACCTGCCGGCGCCGATACAGGACTATGCCGAGAGCCTGCTGGAGCGGGTCAGCGAGACGGCCAGTGACATCGGCAGCGAGATCGAGCGGCTGGCCACCCGCCACTTCGACGAGATCGCCAGCCGGCTCAGCGGCGTCTACGCCCGCCGGATCAAGCTGTTCTCGGCGGTCATCTCCGCCGTCCTGGTCGTCGGCGCCAACGTGGACAGCCTGCGCATCGTCAACCTGCTGCTGGCCGATGCCTCCCTGCGCCGCCTGCTGGTCGAGCGGGCGGACAGCCTGGGCGAAACCTCAGGCACGCCGGACGAGCTCGCGGCGGGCCTGGATGACGCCCTCCTCTCGAGCCTACCCATCGGCTGGGACTGTGCGCCGGCCATCGCCTTTTCCGGCATTCCGGACCTTGCCTGCGGGTTTCGCGCCGACGCCCTGGCCGTCAGCCTGCTGGGCTGGGGCATCTCGGCCCTGGCGATCATGCTGGGCGCGCCCTTCTGGTTCGGCACGCTGCAGCGCATCTCCAACATCCGGGGCTCGGGCGGCAAGCCGGACGCGCCGCCCTCGAGCTGAGAGCGAAGGTTCAGCCCTGCTCCGCCAGCGCCGCCTCGTTGATCTCCTCGGCCCGGCGATAGGCGGGGCGCTCCGTGCAGCGCGCCACATAGGCGTCGAACACCGGCCGCGGCTCCAGGAGGCCCAGCATCATGCCGTACTTCAGGCCGCCGGCGACCATCAGGTCGGCCATGGTGAAGCGCTCCGTGGCGATCCACTCCCGGCTCTCAAGCTCACCGGCAAGTGTCTCGAAGACCTGTTCGAAGCTGCCCCAGCCGGCGCGGCGCGGGTCCACCTCCAGGCCCGACATCTTCTCGAAATAGGCCGCCTCGATACAGCCGGCGGCGAAGAACAGCCAGCGGTAATAGGCGCCCCGTCGCGGATCCTCCAGCGGCGGCGCCAGCCCGCTGTCCGGGGCCTTGTCGGCCAGGTAGGCGCAGATGGCGGGCGCCTCGGTCACCACCACGCCCTCGTCGCGCAAGGCCGGCACCTTGTCCATGGGATTGATGGCCCGATAGTCGGCCCCGTCCTGCTGGCCTGACCAGATGTCGATCGGAATCTTCTCGTGCGGCAGGCCCGTCTCCTCCAGCGCCCAGAGCGCATAGAAAGACCGCGTCCGCGGTGCCCAGAACAGCTCCATCCTCGAGGTCTCCCAAGATTGCTGCGCGTGTGATGCTGCCCTTATACCGCGGCCGTGACGATGATTTCCACCTGCAGTTCGGGGCTCGCCAGTGTGGCCTCACCGCAGGCGCGGGCCGGGGCGTGGCCTTCGGGAACCCAGGCGTCCCAGACGGCGTTCATCTCGGCGAAGTGCGTCATGTCGTCCAGCCAGATGACCGCCTGCAGGATCTTCGTCTTGTCGCTGCCGGCCTCGGCCAGCAGCTTCTCGATCTTCTGCAGGATGTCCTGGGTCTGCTTGGTGACCGAGGCATTGGTCTCGCCCACCTGGCCGGCCAGGTAGACCGTGCCGTTGTGGATCACGGCCTGGCTCATGCGCTGGCCCACGTGCTTGCGTTCGATCGTCATGCGTCTGCTCCCGTTTTCAAGGTCAGTTCAGATTTTGTGCGCGTTGGTGAAGCCGTCCAGGAAACTGCTGAGGTTGAGCCCCAGCTCGTCGCAGAGATAGCCGCCCTCCTGCACGATCACGCTGGGCAGCCCCAGCTTCGCCAGCCGCTCGCCGATGCGCGCGAAGCCGGGCGTGGAGATGCTGAGCCCCTGCAGGGGATCGCCCTCGTAGGCATCCAGGCCCAGCGCCACCACGATGGCCTGGGGGGCGAAGGCCTGCACCCGCTGCAGGGCCCGGTCCAGGATCGGCATATAGTCGTCGTCCGCCGTGCCGCGGGGGACCGGCAGGTTGAAGTTGTAGCCTAGGCCCGGGCCCTCCCCGCGCTCGTCGGCATGGCCCCAGAAGAAGGGATAGAAGCGCACGGGATCGGCATGGATCGAGACGGTCAGCACGTCGTCGCGCCGGTAGAACATGCCCTGGGTGCCGTTGCCGTGGTGGACGTCCACGTCGATGATGGCGACGCGCGCATGCCGCCGGCGCAGCTTGGCAGCGGCCACGCCCGAATTGTTGAGGAAGCAGAAGCCGCCGGCTATGTCGGCATAGGCATGGTGGCCCGGCGGGCGGCTCAGCGCATAGGCCGCCGGGTCGCCCTCCAGCACCAGCCACGCGGCATGGGTGGCGGCGTGCGCGCTCCACAGCGCCGCCTGCCAGGTTTCGCCCGAGATGGGACAGGCGGTGTCCGCCATGTGATAGCCCGCCTGGCCCACCACCGAGTGCGGATAGCGGCCGTCCCGGTAGTTGGGGTGGACGTTGGGCACCACCTCCTCCGACGCCCCCTCGATGCGCTGCCAGCGCGCATGGACGTGCTCCAGGAAATCCAGGTATTCCGGCGTGTGCACGGCCGACACGGCGGACAGGCCGTAGTCCGGCGGCGTCACCTGCTCCAGCCCGCTGTCCAGGGCCGCGGCCAGCAGGCGGTCGGCGCGTTCCGGCACCTCCGGATTGGGCTTCTGCGCGCCGCTGACCAGGAAGTTTTTGGGATAGTGGCGCTTCTGGGCTTCGTTGAAGACGACTTTCATGCTCGGCCCTTTCTCCTGTGCGGAAAATCGGGAGGGTGTGTCAGCAGGCGACCCGGTCGCCGCCCGTCAGCTCCGGGCGGGCGCGCGCCTCGACGATGCGGCGACTCTTGCGAACCTGCCGGGCATTGTCGACGGCCAGCGCGCGCGGCGCAATGCAGAGATTGTCCTCCGGGCCGCCGTGGGGCCAGTGTCTCATTCAGTTTCCGGCCGAGGTTCCCAGGGGCAGGCCGGCCTCCCGCGCGAAGGCCTCCAGGCTGTCGCCCAGCAGGCCGATCAGCTCGTCGATCTGCGCCTCCTCGACGATCAGCGGCGGGCAGACCATGAAGTGATCGCCCTTGTGGCCGCCCCGCGTGCGCCGGGAATAGATGATCAGGCCCTTGTCGAAGGCGATGTCCACCAGGCGCGCATGGGCGTTCAGCTCCTTCGGCAGCGGCTCCATGGTGTCTCGGTCGCTCACCAGCTCGAAGGCCTGCAGCAGGCCCAGCCCGCGCACGTCGCCGATGAAGGGGAAGCGGTCCATCAGGCCCTCCAGCGCGGTCCGCAGGCTCTCGCCCCGGCGCGCCGCGTTGGCCGGCAGGTCCAGGCGCTCCAGCTCGTCCAGCACCGCCAGGCCGGCGGCGCAGGCCAGCGGATTGCCGGCATAGGTATAGCCGTGGACGAAGCCGCCGGCGTCAAGCACCGCCTCGACGATCCGCCCGTCGGCCGCCATGGCGCCCAGCGGGGCATAGCCGGCGGCGAAGCCCTTGGACAGCGCCATGATGTCGGGCCGCGCCGCCGGCCAGTGATCGACGCCCAGGAAGCGCCCCGTGCGCCCGGCCCCGGTCATCACCTCGTCATAGATCAAGAGGATGCCGAATTCATCGCAGATCTCGCGGATGCGCGGCAGGTAGCTGTCCGGCGGCACCAGCGCGCCCGTCGAGGCGCCGCCCACCGGCTCGACGATGAAGGCCAGCACGCTCTCCGGCCCCTGGCGCAGGATCTCCTCACGCAGCAGCTCGGCGTAGCGCCGGCCGCGCTCCTCGTCGCTGAAATTGTCCCGGTCCAGATAGCAGGTGGGCGCCGGGATCTTGGGCATCTCCTGCATCATCGGCGCGAACGGCTGGGTCATGGTGGCCGTGCCGGTCAGCGCCAGCGCCCCCAGGGTGGAGCCGTGGTAGGAGGGAAAGCGCGAGATCACCTTCCAGCGCTGTTCCTGCCCCGTGGCCAGCGCGTACTGGCGCGCCAGCTTGATGCAGGACTCCACCGCCTCGGACCCGCCGGAGACGAAGAAGATGCGGTCCAGTCCCTCCGGCATGCGCAGCGCCGTGCGCCGCGCCAGCTCCTCGGCCGCCTCGGTCTCGAAATGCAGGCGATAGCCGAAGGTCGCCTTGTCCATCTGCGCGCGCATGGCCGCCAGCACGTTGGGGTTGCCGTGCCCGATGTTGACCACCATCGCCCCGCTGGAGCCGTCCAGATAGCGCTTGCCCGAAGCGTCCCACATATAGACGCCCTCGGCCCGCTCCAGCAGCGGCCGCCGCTGGCGCGTCTGGTAGAAGAGGTGTGATGGTGCTCGGTCGGCGGTGCTGTCCATGGGGTGCGTGCTTGCCTCGATTGAGTCTGGAACGGAACAAAACGATAGCGGCGCGCCTGCCGCGTGACCCGGAACCCTAGCCGTCGGCCAAGCCCCCCTGCAAGGCATTTGGTGAGAGCTGGCGTCGGCCGCCACGGGCTCGGCATTCCATAGCCGAGCGAAGAAAAAGGGCCGCCCCGAAGGACGGCCCTTGTCAGGTCCCGAAGCTCAGGGAACCTCAGGCGATGTTCTCGCTGTTGTTGTCATCGACGTAGACCTGGGCGCTAGAGATAGAACCATCACTGCTACTGCTATCGGTGACTTCGGCCACCTTCACGGTCTCCTTGTTGCCATCATCGCCCTTGACGTCCACCGAGAGATTGCCGTCATCGTCCATGTGGACATTCCCAATCAGGTTCTCCTGGTCATAGAGAACATCAGAGAGGGACGACAGATCTATGGAGTCATTACCATTGTTGAAGTCCGTGATGGTGTTGAAATCGTCAGGATTATCCAGGAGAGCCATCACCTCATCCTCGGTGAAAACGAAGGTATCGGCGCCCCCATTACCGGTCATGTCGTTCTTTCCAAGCCCTCCGATCAGGACATCATCCTTCTCCTGGCCGATCAAATCGACATCCTGACCTATACTTGAAGCATCAATCAGGTTGTTCTCACCTGTTTCACCGATCAGATCATTACCTGACGAAATCTCATCGACCAAATTGAAGCCACCCTGGTAGTCGCCATCAACACCATCTTTCCTGACGTCAATGGTCAGGTCTGCGGTCGAAGTCTGGCCCGTTTCCTCGTCCCGGAGGGTGTAGGTAAAGGTCTCAGTCTGGTCCTCACTCAAGCCCGACGAAGCGACATATGTATAACTGCCGTTCTCATCGATCTCGAGATAACCATCCTTCTCGCCCAGTTTGCTCGTAAGGGTCGTGGTTCCATTAACCGACTGTAATGTCTCGTCTTTATAGCCAATTTCCGTAATCACCCCATCAGAAGGGGTATCCTCCTTGCCATAGTTGGCAATATCTCCTGGATCATGGTTCGGATCATCGATGACATTACCCGAAACCGTATTGATATCAGGGCGCTCCCATTCGACATTGTCGATCTCCAGGCGAGAATTTCCATTCCTGTTTTGGACATCGAGAACGGCGAAGCCGACCTTGTAATCTCCGTCGCCCTGGAAGGTATGCGTGAAGCTACCTTCCGCCCAACGAGGGTCATGCTTATCGTCGCCATCGTTCAGGTCTGAGTGCGCTGAAGTCAGGACTTCAAAATGTTCGAGATTCCCACTTTCATCCACGACAGTGAAAACTGCAACGTCATCCTCATTACCTTTGTCATTTTCGTCTGTCTCAAAATACCAGTCGAAGCTAACGGTATCTCCAATTTTGACGTCCTCGAAATCACGCCGTATACCTGAACCTTCCTCAATCTTATCTTCTTTTGTCTCACTTTGCAGAGTGCCTTCTGGAAGGCCTAGAAGACCATCTTCGATATCTTCCAAATGACCCTCAGCGTTTTGAGGGTAGTCATCGGTCCGCATGACGGCTTTGTAGTCATACTCGTAAGCATTTCCTTCCTCTGTCCAGCCATCGACATAGTGCTCATATCCATTACTGAAATCCGATTCATAGATCACCTGGGTCGAATTGCTCGACTGCCCCACGACTGCGGCATTGTTGTAGGCCTGCGGCCCACCAGCCGAGACATTGATAGTCAGGTTAGCCGTAGTTTTCTGACCATTTTCAGTCTCAAGCGTGTAGGTGAACTTCTCCTCCAGGTCCTCGCTCAGGCCGGACGGCGCTTCATAGGTGTAATCGCCGTCTTTCCAGATATTGAGGAGACCACCTTCATTGGTGGTGATTTCAACGAAATCGTTCCCGCCGAATAAGTGTTCAACACCATCCGGCGAGCCATCGTCATAAACGACCTTGCTGAGCTCGCCATCGGCCGGCCGATCCTGCTTGCCATAATCCGCGTCGTCGTAGTCGTTGTTCGGATCCTCGATGACATTGCCGGAAACAGCTGCGGGGGTTCGGGTCACCTCTACGCGGTCAATGAACAGTTCGGATTTTCCGATATCATCAACATCATCCATCACCGCAAAACCCAGAGTGTATTTTCCCGCCTTCCAGTCTTCGGGAACCGTGAATGTACGGGATCCAGACTGGTTGGAACCGTCATCAGCAGAACTCAGAACCTCTATATGACTTTCGTCGTTTCCTGAAATCGTGAACACACCGAAGTCATCAACATAGTCGAAATTGGTATCCTCAGATTCGAACCTCCAATCGAAGGCTACCTGATCTCCGCCCTTTAAATGAACCTCACCCTTGCTGATGGCTGAGCCTTCAATCGCTTCATTGGGCGTATCCTCATAACCAAGATAATCATCCAGCGCATGGGTCAGACTATTATTGGTCAGCCCCAGGAAATCCTCGATCTTGCCATCGCTTTTCTCGGTACTGTCGGTACTCATCCAAGCTTCGTTGGACTTTTCCTTGGCATTGCCCTTGGACTCCCAGCCGTCCAGGTCGTCGTCGAACGTCCACTCCTCTGTGCCGGGGAGCGACTGCACGAGCGAGTTCTGGTTGTCGTGGGCCACCGGAGCCGGCGCCTGGATGTTAATGTCCAGCTTGGCCCAGGCCGTGTCCCCGTCGCCATCTTTTATCTGATAAAAGAAGCTTTCCGTTGAGCCAACCGGGGCGTTGTCGCTGGCAGTGAATTCGTAACTGCCGTCCTGGTATACCTTCAGTTCGCCCTTATCGGTTGTGATGATAATGGTGTCATCGTCGCTATCTCCATCAGTCGTGTACGTGACCCAACTGTCGTCATCAGGCTCTGTGGCGTCCCCCACTATCTGGACGCCAGAAACCTCGATATCACCATCCTTCGGGCCGTCCGCGCCGAAGACATCATTCGCCAGCAGGTCACCCTGAACCGGCTCCCCGCCGATGGTGGCGAGCAACGTCGCCTCCAGATTGTCGGGATCGATGTTCTCGAGAGCCTTGTCGTCCTCGCTGGCGATCTTCTTCAGTTGCTCCTGCACGCTTTCCGTGCCGATTCCGGCCGCGGTGACATCCAGTCCGTGCTCGGCAACGAAGTCCTGCCAGGCATCGTCATCCGGAAGGTCCAGATAGGTACTACTCTGAGATCCCTGGCTCTCATCCGCATCGGAAATGAAGTAGACCTTCTGTTCGTAGCCCTCGAAAGCCGGATCGTTGATGTCGAGCTCAATCTGCTCCTTGGCCAGGTTCAGGGCATTCGCGTAATGCGTGCCGCCATCGGCCTGCATGTTGCCGATGATGTCATTAGCCTGTGAAATGTCGGTGCCGTCATAGAGTGTATCCGCTTCGGTATTGAAGCCGATGATGTTCAGCTTCAAGGCCACGCCAGCCGCCGCAAAGCTGCTTATGAGGGACTGTGCCGCCGACTGCATCTGCTCCAGACGTGTCTTCGAGCCGCCATTGGCCGTTTCATTCATGGAGTTCGAACGGTCGAGCACGAGAGTCAGATTGACCGGCTTGGGCAGACCCGTCTCGGTACTGGCAGAGTCGTCCACAGCGTTTGGCACGTCGTCCTCAACGGTGACCTTGAACTCACCGATCTGGCTGTTGCCATCCTTCTCGGCCTTGAAGTTGAACTTCAGGTCGAGATTATCGTGGCCATCATCTCCATAGTCGTGATCGAGATCCTCATGGAGGTCGAAGGTATAGGTGCCGTCATCGTTCAACGTAACCGTGAAGACGTCACCTCCATTGGCTTTACCCGTCAATGTCTTGCCGTCACCGGAGACCTCTATATCAACAGGCACGTCGCTGGACTGCAGGCCATCAAGCCAAGGCTGGTTCTCGGTAAACGAGAGGACGGTTTCCACAGGATCATCAATGCCCAGATCTTTGTCGGCAGCCATGATCGCAGCCGAACCGTTCTCACTGCCGTCCGGAAGGCCTTTCTCGAAAACCGTGGCATCTTCCGGAGTGCCAAGATCGATCTTGCAGCTGCCATCAGCCGGATCGATTGTGACCGTCGCAGGATCACTGGTCAGGCCACCTTCATCCTCGACTTCGTACTTGAAGCTGGCTGACTTCTCCTCAACAGGAACGAAACTGAAGTCCTTGATACCGAACTTGGCAGATTCGCCGTTATCGCCCTCAGCCGGACCGATCCAGATCTTGTGGAATGGCTGGTCTGATTGGAAATTGAAGATGGCTGTACTGCCATTCGGCCCATCAGATGGATTGTCGACACCACTATCAATCTTGGTGCCATCTTCATCGAAGATGCTCCATGCGATGCCGTTTTCTTCTGGCACCCCATTGAAGGGCTTCAGCGTAAACTGGGCCTGGTTCACTGCTTGATTGAAGCTGATCTCCACACGCTCATCGTCATCGACCTGTGCCGCGGAGCCGGTACTTACAGCAAGGCCATTTCCTGGGTTATGAGTTAATCCAGACTCGACCCAGTCACTCCCAGCCTTCTTGAGGCCACGCAGGTCGACTTTTCCCGAACCATCGAGCTCCCAGGTACCAGTATTGCCGCTCAGCGTCGGATTTCCGTCGGTAGAAGCCTCTGCACCTTCCTCATAGACATCATCCTTTTCGCCCAGCCACCAGATCTTGGCAGTTGAAGAGAAGGTGGAATTGTTGTCATCCGTGAGGTCAGTAGAGTCATCGATGATGGTGTAATTGCCACTCTCATCTTCGATCACCAGGAAACCGCGGTCGGGGGCTTCCGTGATGCGGAAGGTGAGATCGGCCAGGTCGGACTCCGAGTCCAGTCCGCCCAGAGTGACGTCGTCATTACCCGAGTCCTCACCATCGATCACGTCGTTGATGGAGAGAGGACGTGCAGCCACGACGTCATAGCCATCACCCAAGTGATTGATGATCCCCTCCAACTGATTGGCCTGAGACCCATCGATCTCGCAAACCGCCAAAGCCTGGGTGTCCACCCGGTCCGCCTGCGGCGGGGTATTGGCAGGCTCTTCAATCTGGAACCCGATCTTATCCGAAACGGTCGCGGTCTTGTCGCCGCAATCGCCACAGATCTCCTGCCAATCCGAAGCGAGTTTTCGCTCACTCAGATCATCGAAGGCGTCATCATCGAATTCGGTCGTGGTTGTATCGATATTTAAAGTGAAGTCACCGCTATACCCTTCGGGCAGTTCAAACTTAAACCCATCATCGGCCAGATCCACTTTCTCCGGCCCGGGATAGTCACTGCTATCCAGTTCCAGAACAAGCTGGTCGCCACTAATTTCCTTAACGTTGAAGGTGTATTCCTTGTCGGTTTTCTGGTCGGTTAGCTCAACAGATGTATCTGCCAGGACTTCCTGACCATCCTTGAGCCAAGTCGCCCCACTCAGGCCGGCACCAAGACTCAGGCTTAATCTGGTAATACCCTCAGAGCCATCATCATCCTTCGTCTTGGCGACGTGGTTCAGAGGAATCTGGAGAGCATTGTCCCCACCGGATGGGGATTGATAATCCGTATCTCCGGCGAACCAAGTTTTCGCCGCACCGGCAACACCCTCGACCTTGATCTCGATCGAATCCCGGCTGCTCTCGGCCTCCTGGTCGGCACACTCGGCACAGATCTCTTCCCAGTCACCCTTCAGGGTGCGGGCATCAAGGTCCTCAAAGGCGTCGTCGTCGTACTCCCGCGTCCAGGCCTGGCCCTCAAGCGTGAAGTCCGTGCTGTCGTCGATCGGCAGCTTGATCCCGATCACGCCCGAAAGATCAACCGACGTCGGCGCCGCAACATCATGGCTACCGTCCGCATTCTCTCCCTCGTCGTAGGTCAGGACCAGCTGGCCGTCCTCCTCGCCAACCGTCCAGGTCTGGCCGGCAATCGTGACCTCGTCACCAGCCTCAAGCTTCTCGCCGCTCGACTGGTCAATCCAGTCACCGTCACTCTCGCCCTTGCCGAGAGCTATCTTGAATATCCCCTCGGAGCCGTCGTCGTCCTCGGCCGAGGCCGAATACTTCACAGGAATGACAAGGCTGCTCTCGTCAACCTTGTAGCCATGCTCGGACGAGGACTTCTCGCCATCCTCCGAGAACACCCAGCCATCAAGCTCCGCCTTCTCGTAACTCAGAGACTGCAGGAACAGGTCGCTCTGGTCGTTGTTGTCACCCGGCTCTCCGGCTTCGAACTCAAGCGCCTTGATCGCACCCTTCGTGTCCAGGTCCTTCTGGCCAATCGACAGATCCAGCAGACCCGCAGAGTTCGGATAGGAATCCTGCTCGCCGCTGATCTCAATCGTGCCAAGAACCTCGTCGTTCTCGCCGTAAACCGTGATCGTGCCCTGCTCGGTGCCAATCTCGCCGCCGTAGAACATCGACAGACCGACATCCACGCTCGCAGCACCAGGGCCGTCAAAATCAACCCGCAGTATCTCAGGACCATCAACCTCGTCGATGCTGCCGCCGTCAATGCCGACACCAAAGGCCCCAGGCGCACTCACCTGGGCGTTCGGGCCCTCGCCGGGACCACGGAACACAACCTCGCCATTGCCATCCTTCGCGGACAGACTGATCCCGTCAACATCCTGCCAGCTGTCGCGATAAGCCGCCTGGGTCCCCAGCCACTCAGAGGCGCCCGCAGACACCGCCTCGCCGCCAACGATGATCGGCGCACAGGCACCGGCATACGAGCCAAAGCCCGTCTCCGCCGCCTCGGCCACAACGCCCTCGACCTTGAACGACACACTGGAGGTGTCCGTCCACTCGGTCTTGTCGCCGCAGCCGTTGCACTCCTGCCAGCCATCAATCAGCTCGCGATACGCGCCATCCCCG
>NZ_JBHSCW010000016.1:0-31012 GCF_042651425.1 Fodinicurvata halophila
CGGCCGTGACCGGCTCGCCGCGATAGGGGGTTTCGCGCAGGGGCAGCGAGAGCGAGACGGGCAGCGCGTGGTCCCAGGCCAGCCAGTCGTCATGATAGGTGAAGCTGATGGCACCGCTTGTCGCGCGGTTCAGTGTGCCGACGCGCCGGTTGTTCAGGTATACGCGCAGCGGTGCGTAGGCCGGGCGTCGTCCCATCAGAACAGCGCCTCGATGTCCTCTCCGCGTCCCTTGGAGCGCTCATCGACCCGAAACTCCAGGTCGAGTGCGGCCAGGACGGCCAGGATGGACTCGAGCCTGGCGGAGGTCTCGCCTGTCTCGATCACCGAGATGGTGGCCTGGCGCAGCCCGGCGCGCTCGGCCAGTTGCGACTGGGTCCAGCCCCGTTTTTTACGGGCGCGCTGGATGAGGGTACCGATCTGTCGGGGTGTGCGCGCGAGTTCAGCCATGCAGGAATTATACGCTATACCGGGTATATAGTAAATAACCTCTACAGCGCATAAAAGTATCTTATGCGGCTTACCGCATTAGAATTCTCGCCCTCTGCGGTTGTAAGGGTGTGATAAACCGGGTTTGATGACTGCCCATCCCCCGTTCATGGGGAAGAGCCTAAATAATTGATTTATCGAAATAATGGTGGGCGCGGCTGGGATTGAACCAGCGACCCCTACGATGTCAACTAGAAGCAGGAAGCCGATTTCGCAGGAAAAACTGAAGCTTAAGCTGCCGCGAGCTTATTACATGGCGGAATCTCACCGCAGGATTCTCACCGCAAACAAAAAGCGCTCAGAATGAGCAAATCCCACCTACTTGTTTGTCTCTTCCTGTTGCGCAATCTGGCGTTTTAGCCAGGAGAGGAACTTACGCGTCTTGAGGTCGGGTTCCCGGCCCTTTATCCAAAGGGCGTAGTATCCAAGTTCTCGTTCGATTGGCTGGAAAAGTGGCACTAGATTTCCGGCAGCAAAGTCCTGTTCGAGGAGCTTCGTCTGCCCGATTGCGATGCCGAGACCTTCTGTGGCTGCTTGATAGGTTAGGATCGAGCTTGGAAAGGTCATGCCTTCGCTTTGGAGGTCCGGCCTGTCCACGGCAGTCAGCCAGTCCTTCCAATCGCTCTTGCGATAATGGGAATGCAGCAGACGGTGATCCTTCAGGTCGTCAAGGTCTTTCAGCGATGAGTCTGGCTTGAGTAACGAAGGCGCACAGACCGGTTGGATGACATCTGGAAACAGCAGCAGGGATTCGCAGCCCTTCATGTCCCCGGTAGTCAGTTGGATTGCCAAGTCCAGATCTTCGCGTGTGAAGTCAACCGGGGAAATTGTCGTGTTGAGCCGGACCTCGATGTTCGGATGTTCGGCGTGGAAAAGGGGGAGACGCGGGATCAGCCACTTGACGGCAAAGGTTGGGTAGAGCCGGAGGAAAAGCGGCTGTGAACGCTCGTCGTTGAGGATACGTTCCGTCGCACTGGAAATGGCAGCAAAGGCAGGGCCTATCTCTTGCTTGTAAACCTCTCCCGGCGGGGTCAACGTGATGCCATGGCGCTCGCGGTGGAAGAGGCGCACATTCAGATAACCTTCGAGGGCTGCAATCTGGCGGCTGACCGCTGATTGCGTAACATTAAGTTCTTCTGCCGCACGCGTAAAACTGCCCAGCCGTGTTACAGCCTCGAACACGTAGAGTGGATTTAGCGGCGGAACTGTGCGTGACATCTTGATCCTGTCAGGGATTCCATATCCTGGCACCGTCACGGAGGCAAACTGTCGAATCATTGGACGCCCACCTCCGGCGATGCGGGTGGCTCTTATCTTCCATCCTCAGCCGACAACTTGTTCACGTTATGAGCAGTAATCTCCGAAAAATCCATGTCAGAGCTATTCCGCGGCCAACTGCTTCTCTGCGCGCTGCGAAAAGCGTCGCTCGAAGATACCCTCTGCAATACGGTTCTTCAGTATCTCCGTCGAACCGCCGGCGATCATCCAGCCACGTGTTCGTCGCAGGCAGTATTGCACGGTACTTTCCTCAGAGAAGCCGATACCGCCCATGACCTGCAACGCCTCATTGGAGGCGAAATGGCCGGCCTCGTTGCAGGCCAGCTTGGCCAAAGCCGTATCCTGCGCGGACGGGAGGTTCTCTTGGGCGTCTACGGCCGCCCGCATCAGTAGGAGTTCGGCAGCTTCCAGGCGCATGGCCATCTCCGCAAACTTCCACTGCAGTCCCTGGAATTCACACAGTGGTCGCCCGAACTGCTTGCGGATCTGGGCGTGTTCGCGAGCGACATTAAAGGCATGACGACCAACGGCGACCGCACGGGCGGAATTTCCCAGACGTTCGACGTTGAAGCCCGAGATCTGCTTCTTGAAGCCCCCGGCACCCAGGAGGACGTTCTCCTTCGGCACACGGACATTGTCGAAGTAGAGCTGGGCCCATTCTTCACCATTCATGAAAGCGGAGGGCTGTCCGATATCGAAACCGGGCATACCCCGTTCTAGGAGGACCGAACCGATACCACTGACGCCGGGGCCAAAACGAACATACACCAGGAAGACGTTGGCCTCGGCACTGTGCGTGCCAAAGATCTTGGTGCCGTTGACCAGGTAGTCATCTCCGTCAGGCGTTGCCGAGGTAACCAGTTCAGTCAAAGCCGATCCTGCCCCGGGTTCTGTCATACCCAAGGAGATAACGGCTTTTCCCCCAAGCAAGTCGGGAAGAAAGCGGGCCTTCTGTTCGGCGCTTGCATACTCGGCGAACGTGCGGATCGGTCCAAAGTTTCCGGCTTGGACAACGTCGCCCGAGCGCGGGCAGACTTCGGCGATGGCACGAATAGCCAGGATAGCATCGATCAGCGTCCCACCAACCCCGCCGTCCTCTTCAGGTACGGTGATTCCCAGGAGGCCCATTTCAGAGAACTTATGGGCCACGCTCCATGGGAATTCCGTTGCATTTGCGCGCTCCGCAGCACCTTCTGCCAATTCCTTAAGGGCAAACCTACGGACGGTGTCATAGAACATCTGCTGTTCTTGGGTTAACTTGAAATCCATGTTGCGCCGTCTCTTCCATTAACTCGGAAGTCCTAGATTAGAGAAAAGGTGCTGACATTAAACCGCGCTTCTCGTCAGACAGGGAAAATCAAAACTTATGAATGAAAAGTACCGCAATGTACCGTTGAACCCTTTGCGGGCCTTTGCCATTGCTTCCCGACATCGCAGCTTTACGGCGGCAGCCAAGCACATGGGAATCACCCAGGTAGCGATCAGCCGCCAAATCGCGCTTCTTGAGAACTATCTGGGCGTCAAGCTGTTCGAACGAAGTTCGCGTTCGGTCAAGCTGACGGAGGTAGGACGTTCTTTCGGACACGAGATCGCCGGTTTGTTCGATGACCTAGACAGGGCAACTCAGCGCATCCTGTCCAATGAGAACGAAAGCACTATCAACCTGCGCATCTATCCGACCTTTGCTCATCACTGGCTCTTGCCGAAGCTGACGGAATTCACGGAGCGTTACCCCGAATACCGGGTACGCCTGGATACCGTCGTGGAGCCGCTGGACTTCAGGGGGACGCACCTCGATGCGGCCCTGCAACTTGGGCACGGTACCTGGCGGGACGCTAAATGCCGTAGACTATTCGAGGAAGAAGTGGACGTAGTCTGCAGCCCAGATTATGCGGAACGCTTCGACTGGTTCAGAACATCCGAGAGCCTGGATGCTGCTGAATTGCTTCATGCCAAGTACCGGCGGCGTGAATGGGAGATCTGGGCTGCAGAAGCCGGTGTTGAAATCAATCACCGCGAGGGCATGGAGTTTGATTCTTCCCTTCTGGTCTACAGTGCAACCAAGCAAGGGTTCGGGTTGGCCATCGGGCAACTGGCCTTGCTGCAGCCCGAACTGGAGACAGGCGAACTCGTGCGTCCCTTCATGCGCCCTGTTACGACGCGCTCGGCCTTCTACGTGATCTGGCCGACCATGACTTCGGTTTCGACCAAGACCCGTCGTTTTATTGACTGGTTGCTCGAGCTTTCCGGAGAGAAGCCGGAATTCTTCAGGAAAGGGCGTAGCAGCGGGTAGAACAGCAAGTTTTACCTCATGTAGGCATACTTAACGTTCTGAAAGGCTTGTAGTCCTTCGATACCGCCTTCGGATGCAAACCCGCTGTCCTTATGTCCGCCAAACGGTGTCTCTGGCAGGGAAACCCGCCAAGCGTTACAGATGACGTTGCCCGCCTGGATGTCGTCGATCGCGCGGTTCACGGTATGGACATTCTCGGAATGCACATAAGAGGCCAAGGCAACAGGCAAACGGTTGGCTAGGATGATGGCATCCTCGTAGCTGTCGAAAGGAGAGGTCACAGCGATCGGCCCAAAGGGTTCAATGTTGGAGACCTTGGCATCGGTCGTTGCGTCGGCAATCACTGTGGGTTCATAGAAATAACCTTCACGTTGAGCTGCCTTTCCACCTGCTGGAATTCTTAGCCCCCGCTCACGGGCATCCTCCACCAGTTCGGAGATGGCATTCACGCGTCGGCTGTCGATCAGCGGCCCCATGGTCGTGGCGTCTTCGAAACCGCAACCTAGCACCAGACGATCTGCCGCCTCCGCTAAGGCTTGGGTGAAATCCTCGTATACACCTCGCTGAACGAAGAAGCGGGTTGGTGAGATGCAAACCTGGCCGGAGTTGCGGAACTTAGCGGTTGCGGCGGCCTTTGCGGTGGCCTCGACGTCCACATCGTCGAACACGAGGACCGGAGCATGACCGCCAAGCTCCATGATTGGGCGCTTCATTTGCCGGACGGCCCGCTCTGAGAGGAGCTTACCGACCCGCGTCGAACCGGTGAAAGTGACGCCTTGGGTGATCGGACTATCAAGCAGTCTTTCGGAAATCATGACCGCATCGCCAACCAGAATCGACAGCACTCCCTCAGGTAGCCCGCATTCATAGGCAATCTTGCCGATGGCAAGTGCACAGTTAGGCACCTCTTCAGAAGCTTTCATGATTATGGAGCAGCCGGCACCCATAGCGCCGGCCATCTTGCGAGATGGCGTGATCAGAGGCGCATTCCAGGATCCGAAGGCTGCTATAGGTCCGATGGGCTCGCGCAGGACCAACTGGCGCCCGTCTTGTTCGCGTGAGGGAATGATGCGGCCATAGGCACGACGACCTTCCTCGGCTGCCCATTCCCACATACCCGCTGCCTGCTCAACTTCGGCAAGGGCCTCCTTCCAGGGCTTCCCAAGCTCCAGCACCACGAGACGGGCCAGATCTTCTTTTCGAACGCGCATGGTGTCCGCCACTTTGCGGAGCACTTTGGCGCGTTCAAATGCTGAGGTTTTGCGCCAGATATGGAAGCCTTCTTCGGCTGCTTTAAGGCTACGCGAGATATCCTCTTCGGTGGCAATCGGATATTGGCCCAGCGCCTCTCCGGTGGTGGGATCGAGTACATCGGCCTCGCTTCGACCATTTCCGACTTCAAACTGGCCGCCAATGAGTTGGCCGATCTCGGGATATTGTGCGATTGCCTCGCTGCGTGTGGGCATGGGCTCAGTCCTCTGTCTATTAAAGACGTTCAATTATTCAAAAACGAATCTGCAGCCGGAGCCGCTTGAAATGGATCATGGAGTATGTTCGACGGCGTACCTATCGGAAGACAAAAGGGAGGGCGTCCTTCCATAGATCGCCCTCCCATAAGCTCAGTTGACGCCGTAAGTCTCGACATCAATATCCGCGTAAATCTCGTTGATCAGGAGTTCCGTCAGGGCTTCGCTATCGGTGCGATCGACATCGGACAGGAGGTCCTTCCAGCGTGCTTCCGCCTCAATGTATGCATCGATAAGTTCCGAGGGATCCGAAACACCGCGTTCCTCCATAGAGGTTTCAGGCAGGTTCTCGAGGAACTGTTCCGTAAATTCCTCCATGGATTGCTTGAGATCCTCAGAGGGTTCGATCAGTTCGACGCCATTGGACTTGGCTTCCTCCAAGGCAGTTTCGGCTTGGCGCGCCCAGTCGACCTGAAGCTCTGCTTCCGCGCGGGCCAGATTATCGAGCAAGATACGGCGCTCTTCTGGTGTCCGGGCTTGCCAGAAATCGCCGTTGAAAAACTCACCCCCGGAATTGTGGGTGCCAAGGGAGACCAGGGTGGTGTGCTTGGCAACGTCCTGGAGCTGGAAGCTGGAGGTCAGGAAGCTCGCATCTCCTGTAGAGCAGTCAATGGTGCCACGTTCGAGCCCAGTGTAAATTTCTGTAGCAGGAACGCTGACCGAAATGGCGTTCACGTGTTCGGCCCACTTGATCTGTGAGCTGGAGCCCGTGCGAATACGTTTGCCCTCCAAGTCCTCGACGGAACTGATAGGCGTATTGCAGATCAAGTAATAAGTGGTCATGGAATAGCCGGTGCCGAAGACCAGGTTGTAATCGGCGTACTCCTGCTGAAGGGCATCGCTGTTTAGCTTAACCTCCGTCGAAGCGAAAGCGGCTGCCATCGGATCATCGGCGATAAAGACCAAATCGTTCAAAACATTGTCGAGCGGTAAGTCGGCCGGCATGTAGGCTGAGGTAATATGCCCGTACATGGCGACCTCATCCCTAAGTGCCGAGGCCATGCTGGCAGCTGGGGCAAGCGAGCCACCGGAAAAAACCTCAAACTCAATGTTTCCGTCAGTGTCCTCTGAGACGTATTCTGCGTAATTTCGCAGTTTGTTGACTGTGATCCCATGTGTTTCTACCCAGGAAGCAGCGGCCGAATAGGTTTCGGCCGCTGCGGGGATGGAAAAACTCATACATGCAGCGGCAGTCGTAAGGGCGATATATCTTCTCATGTCGTCTATCCTCCTCTGTTAACGACGGGCTCCCCACCGGCTTTATCTCATTAGGCCCGGCAGAAAGAGGGTGACCACGGGAAAGGCAATCAGGATTCCCAAGGTCAGAATGTCCATGGCAATGAACCAGAAGGCACCGCGGAAAATGGCGCCCAATGGTACGGCACGCCCCATCACGCTCTTTATGACGTAGATGTTGATACCGACGGGTGGCGTGATCAGGCCGATCTCGATCAGCTTGATGGCAATGATCCCAAACCAGACCATGTCAATTCCGGCCGATTTCAGTATCGGCAGCATGATAGGCGTGGTCAGAAGCAGTAGGGATATTCCATCCAGGAACATGCCCAGGACAATAAAGATGATCGAAAGCGCGATGATGATGGCGATCGGGCTCTCCACAACGGAAAGGATCTGTCCTGCAAACTGCGTTGGGACGGTCGAAAGCCCCATGAAGGAGGCAAACATCGAAGCGGATATGGCGATCACGAAGATGGTGGCCGTTCCAATCGCGGTGTCCGTCAGGGCCTGGGAAAGGGCATCCTTGGTCAACGCCCCGCGCATCAAAGCAATAATTGTGGCGGCAGCGGCACCGATGGCTCCGGCTTCGGTTGGGGAGAAAACGCCCAGCAGAATACCGCCAAGCACACCCAGGATCAGGGTTGGCAAGGGCCAAATATCACGAAAAGCTGCTTTCTTCTCTTCGGCGGAATAGGTTGTCAGATCGGGTGGGGCGATTTCTGGCGTTCTGTAGGAACGCACCATGATCATGGATATATAGATCGCGGCCGAGAGTACGCCCGGAATGACGCCAGCTAAGAAGAGAGCACCGATGGAGGTCTCTGTGAAGATCCCGTAGAGAATCAGCAGGACGCTTGGGGGAATCAGGGAACCAAGAGTGCCGGCGGCAGCAACGGAACCTGTTGCCAGACCTGGGTCGTACTTGGCCTTGAGCATCTCCGGAACGGCAATACGCGAAAAGGCAGCGGCAGTTGCTACGCTGGACCCCGATGCTGCGGCAAAGATTGAAGAGGCCATGACTGTAGCAGATGCCAAGCCCCCCGGAACCTTGCCGAACAGGATCCGCGCACTGGAAAAGATTCCCACGGTCAGGCCGGTCCGGGCCGCAATATACCCCATCAAGAGGAACATTGGGATTGCACTCAGAGTCCACTGAGCAACGAAATTGTGCGGAATTGCGGTCAGAATACCCCAAGCCGCCTTTAGACTTGTAATCGAGGAAATGCCGACAAAAGCAACGATACCAAGAACAACTCCAACGGGAATGCGCAAAGCAATTAAGAAGAGGGAGACGACAATTCCAAGCAGGCCAATTTCAAGGCGATCCATTACCGGGTCTCCTTGGAGATTGGCGAGTCACCTTCATTGTCTTCCATGCCGGGCTCCCAGTCACGCTGCAGGCATATCTTGGTCAGCAAAAGCAGGCTTACGACTGCAGCCAATCCAAACCCGAACGGCAGGAAGAAGCGGCCTGGCCAGATCGGAACGGCAATACGGCCGAAGACCACTTCGCCCTTAGCTATAGCTTCGAGAGCATCGATGCCGCTTTGATAGGCGAGTATTGAGAAGAAGGCGATCTGGGCTGTGTAGGCAAGAAGCAGCATGCTTCGCCGGCCCAGCCAACTGGCCATGTTGTAAAAAAGGTCCACATGGATGTTTGAATTGCGCAGTTCCGCCAGAGGCAGCGGTAGGAAACAAGCTCCGACCATGTAGTAGTAAGCCACGATCTCGGCCGTCCCGGGAATGGGCGCGCGCAGAAGGTTGTAGGCGATTACGTCGGCACAGACCTGGATCATCATGGCGACAAGACAAAGCGAGGCCGCAAGGGTCAGTAGACGTGACAGGCGTTCCAGTAGGTGCTCAATAGCTATCACGCACACCTCCCAGAACCAGAGCCAGTAAGGGTGCGTACTGCGGGCAGGAGCGTACAGCAGCCAAAGTAGCCCCTTTCCTTAGTTCTGATGGGCCAGTCGGAAACGGTCTTCGTACCGTACCAACTGTGCGATAGAGTGATGTGGGATATGACCCGCCAATAGCCATGCACCCTGGTCGGCGCAATGCGCCATCAAGCGGCTCCGAGTTTCGATGGCCTGCTCGGGATTGAGGTCCGCGCGCATTCTCAGTTTTGGCATATCGAGTTGAATGGGGTGATGCAGTGCGTCGCCAACAACCAATGCTTCTTCGTTGTCAGCCCTGGCATGGATGCAGACATGGCCGTAGGAGTGTCCTGGCGAAGGTGACAGCGACACTTCTCCACCTGTACCAGAAAGAACAGTGTGATCCTTCGCCACGAAATCGGCCATGCCGGCCTCGACGACAGGTAGCACACTGTCTGCGAAGGCACCGTGATTCACGCTGCTTCCCTCTTTCTCATAGCGCGAAAAGTAGTGGTCGTACTCATCGCGATTGAAGATGTGACGCGCATTGGGGAAGGTCGGAATCCAGCGGCCGTTTTCGAGACGCGTGTTCCAGCCAACGTGATCGCAGTGGAGGTGCGTGCAGAGAACGATGTCGATGTCCTCAGGCTGAAGGCCAAGGCCCGAAAGATTTTCCAGGAAGGCCGTCGAACGCAGGTTGTCCTGCCAGAGAGCCGTCGGGCGCTGCTTGTGATTGCCGTTGCAGCTGTCCACTAGGATCGTCAGCCCCCCGGTGCGGATCACGTAGGCTTGGAAGGCGATGCCAATCTGCCAACCGCTGGGATCCAGGAAGGCGCTGTCGAGCCAATCAGAGTTGCGCGCCATGTCTTCGCGTGTCAGATCGTTGAACAGGAAAGACACTGGCATGTAGCAATGTTCAGTCTCCGACAGAACATCGATCCTGAGCTCGCCGATCTGTAGGGTTTTCATCGTATCTCCGGCTGTTCGCCCATGGAACGCAGGCCCTTGGCCCATTTCTCCAGCCACCAGGCGTATGGTGTGGGCCAATCCTCGAATGCACCCGTCAGACCGAACTCTTCGGCGGCATGGCGCGGCCAGAAGGGGTCGTAGAGCATCTGGCGCCCCAGGGCGATGATGTCGGAAAATTCATCCTGCAGCAGCTCTTCCGCCATCTTCGGCGTCCGGATCAGACCAACGGCCTGACTCATCAGTTTGGCCTCTTCGCGTATCCGACGGGCAAACGGTGCCTGATAGCCGGGTGAACGTGTCAGATTCGAGTTCGTTGCGCCCTTGACCAAGTTGCCTCCGGAGGAACAATCGACGAGATCCACACCGGCACTCTTGAGGGCTTTCGCTAGGGCCACACTGTCTTCCAATTCCCAACCCCCTTCGATCCAGTCGACAGAGGAAATGCGAGTGAACAGAGGAACGTCGTCAGGGAGGGAAGCGCGTACGGCCTTGGCAACCTCGAGAGGAAAGCGCAAGCGGTTCTCCAAGCTGCCGCCATATTCATCGGTTCGCTTATTGGCAAGCGGCGAAAGAAAGCTTTGTAGCAAGTAGCCGTGAGCCATGTGAATTTCTATGACCTGGAAACCAGCTTTCAGGGCACGTTGAGTCGTGGCCACGAAAGCATCCCGGATCTCGTCCATGTCCCGTCGATCAAGCGCGCGAGGCATGGCCCAGTTCTCGGCAAAGGGGGTGGCAGATGGTGCAAGGGGTTGCCAGCTTTCGTCCCCGTTCGCGAGATTCTCGCTCGTTAGGGGGCCATTTCCCTCCCATGCCCGCTGGGTGCTGGCCTTGCGTCCGCCGTGGGCGATCTGGATTGCCGGGACGGAACCTTGGGATTTCAGGAATTCGGCGATCGGGGCAATGGCTTCGGTCTGTGCGTCCTCCCAAAGGCCCAGGCAGCCATTGGTGATACGCCCAGTCCGGGTAACGGCAGTTTCCTCGACAAAGACTAGGCCGGCACCTCCCATACCGAACTTGCCATAGTGAACAAGATGGAAGGGGATCGGATAGCCGTTCTCGGCGCAGTACATTGCCATGGGAGAAACAGCAATGCGATTTCGAAGTGTGACTCCGCGGATTTCCAGCGGCGTAAACAGAAGCGGCCGAGTGGCAGCCATACATCCTCCTCCCGGATTTTCTTATTTTTCTAAGCTTAGCCACATTCTGGCCCATTCAGGCGAAACACGCCTCTGCCGTGTACTTTTATGGCCATTACGAATTGTTATGGCTTTCGGGCGACTCAGCCGTTTATCCGTTAGGGGCAAGGATTTGTCTAAGAGCGTGTCCGGAAGCCAGGCGATCAAACCCTTCATTGATATCCTCAAGACCGATTACGCCATCGAGTAACTGGTCAACTGGCAAGGCACCACTACGGTATAGCTTTATGAAACGGGGAATATCGCGCACCGGGACGCAGGAGCCCATGTAGCTGCCACAGATGGACTTCTCGTTTGATACCAGTTCTCCATGTTCGAAAGCGAATTCGGCACCGATCGGCGAAAGTCCAGCCGTGACCACGCGTCCGCCCCGGGCGGTGACTGCATAGGCTGATTTCATGGCCGGGACCGCTCCGGCAAGCTCGATGGCGTGGTCAACGCCTCCACTGGTCAATTCCTTGATCTTCTCCACCAGTTCAGGGTCGCGGGCGTCAAAGCAGTGCGTGGCACCGAGAATTCTGGCCCGTTCCAGCTTGGTGGCTTCGAGGTCGACCGCGATGATGGTCTCGGCCCCAGAGACCTTCGCTCCCATGACACCACTTAGACCGACGCCCCCCAGACCGAAGATTGCGACACTTTCTCCGGGGGAGACGCGTGCCGTGTTAATCACGGCACCGACACCGGTCATGACTGCGCAACCGAAAACTGCTGCTTCAGTCATCGGCAGATCATCATCAATGACCACGACGGACCCGCGATGGACTACAGCGTATTCCGCAAAACAGGAAACACCAGCTTGGTGGCGCAGTCGATTGCCTTCCGCATCGCGGATGCGACGTCCACCCGAGATCAGCTCACCCTTGGAGCGCGCAGCCGGAGCGGCATCACAAATATTGGGGCGCCCACTGAGGCAGGAACGGCAACGTCCGCATGAAACCGAGAACTGGAAGGCTACATGGTCGCCGGTTCCAATGTCAGTCACAGCTGAGCCGACCTCAACAACCTCACCGGCGCCTTCATGCCCCATGACCATTGGGACATCCCGCCCGCGCTTGCCATTGATCACGGAAAGATCGGAGTGGCAAAGGCCGGCCCCCATTACTTTCACCAGCACCTCAGTTGGGCCAGGTGGATCCAGAGTGATCTCCTCGATTGCAAGCGGGCGGCTTTCTGCATAGGGCTCCGGAAGGCCAATACTGCGTAGTACGGCTGCCTTGCAGGTTACGGTCATGGGCAAACTCCTCGGAAAGCCTCGCCTTCGAAAACCGATGACGGGCGCTATTGAACCTATGACAAAGTGGGAATGGACAAAGAAGCCGTACGGTGAGCAGCTCTCTAACTTTCACGTTGGAAGCGTCCTGGCAAGCGCTCTGATGACTGGCTGTGCCGATGGCTCGTACGGCGAGCAGTATCTTCCCATCTTTTCGTTAGCTTAGCTGTTGCCCCCGGCCTTGGCCGCTGATCGATAATCGGTTGAGCCCAATTTGAAGTTCGCCTCCAAGGAGGGGGTATTGTCGGCTATGACCCCTCCGCATGGCAGAATGATTTATCCGAAGTTGCTCCCACAAGCCAATTTGGGTGAGATCAAGTTACGTATCCGACCAGAATCCGACTCCCTTTTCAGAAGCGGTAAGACAGGAAGTATGACAATGACAGCATCTGAGGCGCGGTCGTTCGGGCCACAGGTCAGGATGGAACGCGCGGGATCCATTGCCGTGATTGCCATAGACAATCCTCCCATCAATGCCGGATCTCTCGAGGTGCGCCGTGGATTGCTGGATGCAGTACAGGCTGTCACGGAAAACACCGAGGTAACGGGGGCTGTTCTGATAGGTGAGGGTACAACCTTCATTGCCGGCTCGGATCTGAGAGAATTCGGACAGCCGCTGGAAGATCCTCAATTGCCGACTGTAATCCAGGCGGTTGAGGTTTCTCCCAAACCTTTTGTTGCGGCTATTCATGGTGCCGCCTTGGGCGGTGGCTTCGAGCTGGCGTTAGGGTGTGATGCTCGCGTGGCGGCCGAGGATGCAGTGGTCGGATTGCCGGAGGTTACGCTTGGGATTATTCCGGGCGCAGGGGGTACGCAGCGTCTGCCACGTCTTGTCGGTTTGTCCAAGGCCATCGAGCTGATTTGTACGGGACGCAGAGTTTCGGCACCGGAAGCCTCCATGCTCGGGCTGATCGATGCCACCTTCGATATGGATCTCAAGGCTGGAGCCATCGCCTACGCCAGTTCACTTGCCGGGCAGAAGAAGCCTGTGATTCAGCGTTCGGTGCCGCGTGAACCAGAAGCGACGATCAAGGCGGCAGAAGAGAAAGCGCGCAAGGCCGGTCGTGAGCGCCCGCCTGTTCTCGAGGCCATTCGCGTCATACGTCTGGCCACCGAAGTCACCCCTTTGGAGGCTTTGACAACTGAAAGAGAGGTCTTTCAGCGTCTACGTGTGTCCGAGGAGGCCTTTGCTTTGCGCCATCATTTCTTTGCTGAGCGCCAGGCTACCAAGCCGGCAAGCCTCAAGGAGGTTGAACCGCACAATATCGAAAGTGTCGCGGTGATCGGTTCGGGCACGATGGGGGTGGGAATTGCAGTGGCCGCACTCAATGCCGGGTTTCCCGTAACGCTGTTGGATATGGATTCCCAGGCGTTGGAACGTGGTCGGGAAAGATTGCGAGAGCATTATGAGGGCAGTATTGCTCGCGGCAAGCTTAGTCAGGAGGAGGTTTCAGCCTGCTTGAATCGCCTTTCCATAGCCACGGATTACGAGGTTCTGGGCACTACAGATCTTTTCATCGAGGCTGTCTTTGAGGACCTGGAGGTCAAGCAGAAGGTCTTCCGTGCTCTGGATCAGGTGGCTCACCCGAACGCGATCTTGGCAACCAATACCTCCTACCTGGAAGTGAGCAGGATTGCCGAGGTAACGCGCCGACCCGAGTCCGTGTTGGGGCTGCATTTCTTCAGCCCGGCCCAGATCATGCGATTGTTGGAGGTTGTCCAGGCCCAACACACAGGCTTGGAGGCCTTGGCTACTGGTATGGCATTTGGCCGCAAGCTTAAGAAGCTGCCTGTTCTGGTCCAGGACTCCTTCGGATTCATAGGTAATCGTATCTACGCGGCCTATCGTGCACAGTGCGAGTATATGCTGGAGGAAGGTGCCTTTCCTGAAGAGATCGATCAGGCACTGGAAGCTTACGGATTTGCCATGGGTCCCTTCGCCGTGGGCGACATGTCCGGATTGGATATTGCTTGGCAGATGCGCAAGCAGCGTGCCGCTCAACGCGATCCGGATGCCCGATACGTGAGCATCCCGGACATCCTTTGCGAGATGGGGCGCTTCGGGCGCAAGAGCGGTGCTGGCTACTACGACTACCGCGAAGATCCAAAGAAGGGTAAGCCGGATCCAGAGGTGGCCGAGATCATCCGTTCGGAATCCGAACGCAAGGGCTATACACGCCACAACTTTAACGAGGAAGAAATCCAGAGGCGGGCACTGTTGGCCATGGCCAACGAGGCTGCTTTGCTTCTGGCTGAAGGTGTGGCTGACCGGCCTGCGGACGTGGACCTGGTCCTGGTCAATGGCTACGGCTTTCCAAAGTGGAAAGGAGGGCCGGTCTTTCAGGCGCGCCAAAAGGAACCGGAAGATCTTGCTAGAGAGTTCGAGGAACTGGCCCGTCTTTCGGAACACGGCTTCAGGGCCGCTGATCCGGCATCGCTCTTCGAGAGATAGGCAATGTCTTTTGCTCAACTACAGTTCTGCTGCGTGTTTGAAAGGTCAGCGTGATGTCCGAAGCTCTGGTTTGTGATCCCTTGCGCACTGCTATAGGTCGCTATGCTGGCGTCCTCTCCGTGGTCAGGGCGGATGATTTGGCGGCCCACCCCCTCAAGGTTCTGTTGGAACGCAACAGGGATCTGGATCCCGAGCACCTGGACGACGTTATTCTTGGCTGTGCCAACCAAGCCGGTGAAGACAATCGGAATGTAGCGCGTATGGCCCTGCTGCTGGCGGGCTACCCCGTTTCGGTGTCTGGCAGCACCGTTAATCGTCTCTGCGGCTCCGGGCTTGAAGCGATTGGTTCCGCTGCGCGTGCCATTCGTGCGGGCGATGGCAGCATGTTCGTGGCTGGAGGTGTCGAGAGCATGTCGCGGGCGCCTTTTGTGATGGGCAAGGCGGAGCTTGGCTTCTCTCGTACGATGGCGCTGGAAGACACCACCATGGGCTGGCGCTTCATCAATCCTAGAATGGATGAGGCCTACGGAACCGAGTCCATGCCCGAAACGGCGGAAAATGTGGCCGCGACCTGGAGCATCTCGCGCGAGGACCAGGATCTCTATGCCTTGCGTTCCCAGCAGCGTGCCGTTGGCGCGCGTGATTCAGGTCGATTTGACCGGGAGATCATTCCGGTGCAGATCGAAGGGCGCAAGGGAGCGGTAACAGAGGTGGCACAGGATGAGCACCCGCGTGCGGATACCAGTCTGGAGCGCCTGGCCAAGTTGCCTACTCCCTTTCGGCAGAATGGTACGGTCACTGCCGGTAATGCCTCAGGAATCAATGATGGCGCCTGTGCCATGATCGTGGCCGACGAGGAAAACGCGGCACGGGCCGGCTTGCGGCCACTGGCACGCATCCTCGGCTTCCAGTCTGTCGGCGTTGAACCGCGATTGATGGGCATTGGACCCGTGGGCGCTTCCCAGCGACTGTTGGCGCGTCTGGGGCTGACCATCCAGGACATGGATGTGATAGAGGTCAACGAGGCCTTCGCCGCGCAGGCGCTTGCCTGCCTGCGGGAACTCGGGCTTCCTGATGACGCGAAGCACGTTAATCCTAACGGTGGTGCAATTGCGCTGGGGCATCCGCTGGGAATGTCTGGCGCGCGACTGGTAACGACCGCCAGTCACGAACTGACGCTCCGAAAGGGCCGTTATGCGCTCTGCACAATGTGCGTTGGTGTCGGACAGGGCGTGGCTATGGTGCTGGAACGGCTCTGACTGGTCCTTCTGGTTCAAGTGCAATGTGATGAGCAAGCAAGACGATCCCATCGGGCTGGATCGAGCCATCGCAGCCGAAACTGTCCTGAGTCATAGCGACCCGGAAAGCGGCCAGTTGCTCATTCGTGGGTATTCTCTCGAGAGCCTCGTACAAGAGAATTCCTTCGAAGAGAGTGTCATTACTCTCTGGCAGGATGTCCTCTCAGCAGAGTTATCGATGGCAAGCCTGGGCCAGGCACGGATGCAGGTCTGGCAGCAGTTCCGTCCACTCCAGGATCACCTGAAGGGGATGAGGCCTGTCGAGCGGCAGAGATTCCTGTTGTCTTCACTCTCCGAGACTTCGACGGACCCAGTATTAATCCTTGCGGCAGCAGGTGTTTCCGCGGTCCTGGCCATGCAGGAGAACATATCGAACTGTGAGCCGGATCCATCACGTAGTCACGCGGACGATCTTCTGATGATGATCCGGGGTGCCGAGAGTGATCAGCAAAGTATCGCAGCACTGGAAACCTACCTGATCGCCATGATCGATCACGGCATCAGTGCGTCCACGCTGGCGGCTAGGGTAGCTGCCTCGACCAGGGCCGGATACGTGGCGGCTGCTATTGCTGCACTTTCCGTGCTTCAGGGCCCCTTGCACGGCGGAGCACCTGGATTGGTACTTGATATGCTGGACGAAATCGGTTCGGGAGAAGGCATCGTTCCCTGGCTGACGGCTGCACTGGACCGCGGGGATAGGCTCATGGGGTTTGGTTCCCGCGCCTACCGGGTTCCTGATCCTCGCGCCGCGCTTTTCAAGGCGTCTCTGTGGAAACTGCCCGAAGCCTGCAGGGCCCGTCTGCCGCTTGCGGAGCAGGTGGAAACGACAGCGATACGGCTGATGGCAGAACGAAAAGCCGGGCACGTCATCCAGACCAACGTCGAATACTATGCAGCGCTGCTTCTTGATGCGATCGGGGTGCCAAGGCAGGGCTTCACCCCCTTGTTTGCTGCGTCACGAACGGCCGGTTGGATGGCTCATGCCCGCGAACAGCAATTGACGGGCCGCATGCTGCGTCCTGGGTCTCGTTATATCGGTTCCTACCCTTCCAAAGGCTGAGCGGTGCCTATCATGGATGATCAAAACTTATAACGGTATGAGGCAAGCGAATTTGTGCTTCCTCTGGGAGGAGAGCATTCTGCAGCAGTTTCCATGTCCCGACAGCGCCGGGCAAAAAGAATTAAAGTGCAGGAGGATAACGATGGCCGTCAGTGAAGCCCTAGGTTTTGTAGGTCTGGGAGTCATGGGAGAACCCATGTGTGCCAACCTTCTGCGAAAGTCCGGCAAGATAGTTCACGGTTTCGACGTGATGGAGGCCCCTCTTCAAAGACTGTCCGAACTCGGACTGAAGCCGGTCGACAACCTGAAAAGGATTGCGGCCGAGTGCGATGTGGTCTTCCTCTCGTTGCCGAGTGGAAAGCAGGTGGAGGAAGTGTGCCTGGGGGCGGAAGGCCTGCTTGCCGAGCCAGGGCGTTTGCAAACCATTGTCGATTTGAGCACCTGTCCTGCAAGCTTGGCGCGCAATCTTGAAAAGGGTCTCAAGGAAAAGGGTATTTCCTTCATTGATGCGCCCGTAGCACGTATGAGGAAGGCTGCACACGACGGCACCCTGGCCATTATGGTCGGCGGTGATGGCAAGATCCTGGAGGCAGTGCGTCCGTATTTGAGTTGCATGGGCACGGATATCATTCATTGCGGAGATATCGGGGCTGGTCAGGTCGTGAAGGCGCTGAACAACATGATCGTCTTCATGAATGTGCACGCCTTGGCTGAGGCCTTGGCTATCGGGCGGGCCAATGGTGTCGACCCGGCGATGCTGTTCGAGGCGATGTCCATGGGCTCCGCGGACAGCTTTGCACTGAGGAATCCAGGTATGAAGGCCTTGGTGCCGGACGAGTTTCCCGAACAGGCCTTTCCGACGGATTATGCCCTGAAGGACATTCGGCTTGCACTAGGACTAGCTGAAGAAGGCGGAGTGGATGCTCGCCAGGCCAAAGCTACGCACGAGCTACTGGTTCGTACAAGTGAGGCCGGTTACGCAAAGAATTATTACCCGGCCATGATCCGACTGATCGAGGAGCGCGACACATAATTGGGTCCGTGGAGGATGGGATTGCGGGGTGAGCCATGACAGACACACTCGAAAAGGTTGACTCAGAAGGTCTGACGGCACGTCTGGTTGACGTTTTGCTTCGGGAAGAGGCGCTGGATGGCGAAATGTTGCATTACGCAAAGCGCCACTTCGTTGATACACTGGGGGCTATCATTGCGGGCACGCCCCAGGAAGTTACGAGACGTGCCGCTTCCGTTATTACCAAGGTGCAGGGGCCGGGGCCATTTCGTGTTCCAGGGCTGGGCGGAAGCTTTGGCCTGTTGGATGCGGCCTATCTATCCGGTGTGGCTGCACACGGAACGGAAACCGACGATGGCTATCGCCAGGGCTCAGTGCATCCGGGAACAGTCGTGGTTCCGTCCATACTGCCTCTTGCCGTGGGACGAAAGTCCAGTGGCCACGTCCTTCTGAGCGGGATAGTGGCGGGCTATCACAGCATGGCAGTCATCGCTGCGCTGGCGCATCCGAAGCTGCGCCGTCAGGGATTTCATCCCACCGCTGCAGTTGGCCCTCTCGGCGCGGCCATGGCGGCCACTTCGTTACTAAAACTGGATCGCACAAAACGTCTTTTCGCATTGGGTATTGCGGCGAGTTCAGCGTCTGGGCTCTTTGCATTCAAGGGTGGGGGAGCAGACGTGAAGCGCCTGCATCCCGGTCAGGCAGCACGTGACGGGTTGCTGGCAGCTTTGTTGGCGGAGGAAGGCTGTGAAGGCCCATCAGCAGTCCTGGAGTGCTCGGATGGGTTTTTCCAGGCGCTTGCCGGGATAACAGCTTCGGACTTGGTGAGTGTATCCTTTCCGCAGAAGCCCCCGATTACCGATTGCTACATCAAGCCCTATGCCTGTTGTCGTCATATCCATCCCGCCGTAGATGCTTTGCGCGCACTTTGCGAACAACATGCGGTGCAGAGTCACGAGATCGAAGCGATTGAGGTGGAAACCTATTCCATAGCTGCGGATCACGGCAAAGTGCCCTGGAACAGCTTGGCTGAGGCCCAGTTGAGTTTCCCCTATGTCCTGGCTGCGGCCATCAAGTTCGAGACACTTGGGGTGAGGGCTTTTGAAGAGGTCCATAGAACGGATGCCGAACTGACTATGCTTTGCCGCAAGGTGGATGTGCGCGCGACAGATGAAATGGATGCGCGCTATCCCGCGGAACGGCCGGCACGAGTGACACTGCACAGCTCGAAAGGCAGTTGGAGTGAGGAGAGGGGTGAGGCTCGTGGTGATCCGCGCTATCCGCTCGATGACAACGAGATTGCGGTAAAGTTCCTCGATCTTGTCGGCCCTGTTCTGGGGAGTGCTCGTGCGGGCAACCTACTGGAAGAACTTTGGCGGCTGGAGGACATCGAGGACATGACTTCGATATTCGTAAATCTTGGCGCAGCGAAGTAGTTGGGCATGGCTATCTGTGAGTACGAGGTTTACGCGCTGCGTTATGCCACGGTGAACCGTGCGGCCAGGGACAACTTCCTAAACCGGCCGGCCGCCGATCTGCATGACAGCGAGATGCCGCTGGATTTCTACGTCTGGCTGATCCGGGGCGCCGAAGTGAACATTCTGGTGGATACGGGATTCAGCCCAGCTTCAGCAGCCTCCCGGAAGCGCGATTATCTGTGTTCGCCCGTCGAGGGGTTGAGGCTTCTGGGTGTTGATCCGGAGGCTGTCGACCATGTGGTGCTTACACATTTTCACTATGACCATGCAGGCAATACGGACAGTTTCCCTCGGGCCTGCTTTCACGTTCAAGAGTCCGAGATGTGTTTTGCGACGGGGCGCTATATGGCGCACCCTGGTTTGAATCACTTCTATGCTGTCGCGGATGTTCAGGACCTGGTCAGGCATGTTTTCGACGGGCGTGTGCGGTTCCATAACGGAACGGGACAAGTAGCCGAAGGGGTGAGTCTCCATCGCGTCGGCGGGCATACGGATGGCCTGCAGGTCGTGCGTGTACACACCAAGCGTGGGTGGATCGTGCTGGCATCGGATGCGGCGCATTATTACCGCAACAAGATGGAATCCTCGCCATTTCCGGCCATATTCAATGTCGGCGACATGCTGGAGGGCTGGCGGCTGATCGATGAGTTGGCGGAGTCTTCCCGACACATCATTCCAGGCCACGACCCCGAAGTGCGCAGACTCTATCCTGCGTTGGATCTCTCGGAAATGGATATCGCTTTGCTGCACGAGATGCCACTTGCGGATCCTTACTGAAGGGTTCCTGCGGTCGAATTGTGCCTCCGAAGGGTGATTTGCCTTCCAAATAGTAATGGGGCCATGAGCGATGTGAAGTGGTTTTCCCGCTATCGGGCTGCCAACCTTCAGCATCAGGATTCCGGCAGAAGACCGGATACGAAGTGTGCAGAACTGACTGCACATATATTCAGAGGAGGAAACGATGAGGAAAGTCCATACGGCCTTGGCGGCCTTAATGGTTTGTGGTCTGCCGGCGGCAGGGCTGGCACAGACCTCGGACGATGTAGTCAAGATCGGTGTGCTGACGGATATGGCGGGTCCCTATTCCGATAACCTGGGTGCCGGAACCGTACTGGCAGCCGAAATGGCAGCGGAGGATTTCGGTGGCTCCGTGAATGGCGCTCCTATCGAGATTATCTCGGCCGACCACCAGAACAAGGCTGATGTGGGCTCCAGTCTCGTACGCCGCTGGTTTGATGTCGAGGAAGTCGACATGGTGACTGAACTTGGGTCATCCGCCGTAGCGGTGGCAGCGCAAGACCTGGCTGAGCAGGAAGACAAGATCGCACTGATCACAGGTGCCGGGTCGCCAGCCCTGACCGGTGAGCACTGTTCACCAAATGGCATCCACTGGGCTTACGACAACTATGCCTATGGCAACGTGGTAGCCAGTGCGTTGGTCGCTGAGGGCAAGGACAGCTGGTATTTCCTGACAGCCGATTACAGTTTTGGCCATAGCCTTGAGGAAGTCGCCGCACAATTCGTGGAGGCCAACGGCGGCGAGGTTCTGGGAACCAGTCGTCATCCACTCGGCACTTCTGACTTCTCGTCGTACCTGCTACAGGCGCAGTCTTCTGGGGCGAAGGTGATCGGGTTGGCCAATGCCGGTTCGGATATGATCAATTCCATGAAGCAGGCGCGTGAATTCGGTATCATTCAAGGCGGTCAGGACATGGCTGGCCTGCTGGTAAACCTTCCCGATATCCATGCGCTTGGGCTTGAGGATACTCAGGGCTTGCTTCTTGCAGAAAACGCCTATTGGAAGATGAATGATGAGACGGAGGAATGGAGCCGTCGCTTCATGGAGCGTTTTGATGGGCGGGCACCGTCCAGCCTGCAGATCGCCGTCTATACTGGTGTGATGCACTATCTCGAGGCCATTGAAGCTGCTGGCACGGATGAGGCCGATGCGGTCATGAGCAAGATGCGCGAATTGCCAATCAACGACATGACTACGGATGAGGCTTATATCCGTGAAGATGGCCGCGTGATTCGGGACATGTACCTCATGCAGGTCAAGACACCTGAAGAATCAACCGAAGAATGGGACTTCTATGAAATCGCAGCTACCGTTCCAGGTGAGGAGGCCTATCGCCCCCTTTCCGAAGGTGGTTGTGAGTTGGTCGAGTAACACAGGAAACTGGCCCGCTGTTCCGGTAGGTTCTGGGGCAGCGGGCTTTCCTTCTGAACGAGTGCAACTCAGAGCAATTTACTGATCGGCTGTCCCGGCCGGTACATAACGCGGATCCTCTGAACGAGTTGAGCCGCTGGACTTGGGGTCTGTCACGACATGGATTTTGTACTTACCGAAGAGCAGAGAATCTTCCAGGATTCTGTGCGCGGGTTTGCGCAACGACACTTAGCCGAAGGTGCCCTTGAGCGTGCGCACAATCCGGCTTTCCCACGTGATGTTGCGCGTCTGATGGCCGAAAATGGCCTGCTGGGTATCACCGTGCCGGACTCAGAAGGTGGACTTGGCGGTACACTTATGGATGCGGTGATCGCCATCGAACAGGTGGCCCTGGTCTGCCCGCGCTCTGCTGACGTCGTGCAGGCCGGCAACTTCGGCCCGATCCGAACCTTTGCCGAATATGGTAGCGAAGATCAGAAAAAGCGTTACCTGAAGCCGCTTCTGGAGGGTGAGAAAGTCATTTCCCTGGGTATGAGCGAGCCGGATGCCGGTTCTGCGGTCACGGATCTCAAAACCACTGCAGAGCCGGATGGCGAGGGTTATCGCCTGAGCGGAAGCAAGATATTCGGGACTCACAGCGGTGAAGCGGATGTCTACCTGATCTATTGCCGTTTCGGGCCTGGTGTTTCGGGGATCGGCTCTGTCCTGGTCGAGCGTGGTGTGGCGGGGTTCGAGGTTGGCCAGCCCTCTCAGTTCATGGGCGGTGAGGAATGGTGCCAGCTTTATTTCGACCAGTGCTACATCCCACCCGAGAATGTCCTGCTCGGACCCGGGGGGTTCAAAAAGCAGATGTCGGGTTTCAATGTGGAGCGTATTGGCAATGCGGCTCGTTCTCTGGCTGTGGGGCGACACGCCTACAACATTGCTCGGGAACATGCCCAGACGCGCAAGCAGTTCGATCGTCGGCTCTGCGAATTCCAAGGACTCCAATGGAAGTTCGCGGACATGGCCGTGAAGCTCGAAGCAGCGCAGTTGCTGCTCTACAAGGCAGCCTCAGCTGCAGACAACGACTTGCCTTCTGCATTCGACACTGCGGTTGCCAAACTGACCTGCAATCAGGCGGGCTTCGAGGTTTCCAATGAAGCGATGCAGGTTATGGGCGCAACCGGCTATAGCGACGAGTGCTTGGTGGAATACTGCATGCGGCGTACGCGCGGCTGGATGATTGCGGGTGGTTCTACTGAGATACTGAAGAACCGCATTGCCGAGTCCGTCTTCGGAGAACGCTTCCCGCAGCGTCCAAACAAGTGAGGTCCATTGCTTCCATGCGCGCCACCCGTCTATCCGATTGTGTGTTCAAGCCTGCCTCTGTTGCCTTGGTCGGGGCTTCCGGAGATCCCAATAAAACAACGGCACGGCCGTTCCAGTTCCTTCAGAAACATGGTTTTCAGGGTCGGATCCATGTGGTGAACCCGCGTCAGAAAGAAGTATTTGGGCATCCTACGGTTCCCAGTATAGAGGATCTGCCGGAAACGCCGGACCACGCATATATTCTACTGAACACAGACGGGGCCATGGAGGCTGCGCGGTATTGCGCCGAACGTGGGGTGCCCGTTGTGTCAATCCTGGCCAGTGGGTTTTCCGAATCAGGTGCTGAAGGGCTTGCACGGGAGCAGGAGTTGCGTGCTCTGGTCAGGGAGACAGGAACGAGGATCATCGGTCCCAATTGCCTGGGTGTGGTTAATACGCACAATGGCATGAGCTTGACCGCGAATGCGGCCTTCTTCGAACCAAGGCTGGATCCCGGTCGTTTCATGTTGGTTTCCCAGAGCGGCAGTATGCTGGGCTCGCTGCTTTCGCGCGCTCAAGACCGTGGATTGGGCTTTTCCCGCATTGTTTCGGTTGGCAACGAAGTCGATATGGACATCGGCACGCTCTCCATGGGGAGTGTTGATGACCCTGAAGTCGAAGGCTTTCTTCTCTTCCTGGAAACCATCCGGCATGCAGAATCCCTAACCCAGTTCGCCGCTGCCGCACACGCTGCAGGTAAACCCGTGTTGGCCTACAAGCTCGGCCGGTCCTCGGAAGGACAGGAACTGGCAGTGTCGCACACGGGTGCCATGCTCTCTGATGACAACGTTGCCGATACCTTTCTTCGCGACAACGGGGTTGCTCGTGTCACACACCTGGAAAGTCTGTTCGAATCTGCGCCGCTTTTCGCCGGCTGGTCGAAGGCACCACGCAGGCGCGGAACCGTCGGTGTGGTTACAACCACTGGGGGCGGCGCTGCCATGGTGGTGGATCAACTTGGGGTCGAAGGTATCTCTGTAGTTGGTCCCACAGAAGGCACCTTATCGAAACTGGCCGAGGCCGGCTTGGAGGTCGGTCCAGGCCGAATCATCGACCTTACCCTGGCGGGTGCGAACTACGACGCCATGACAGCGGCCCTGAAGGTTCTCAGGAATGCCCAGGAATTCGATGTTCTGATCGTCGTTATCGGTTCATCAGCACGGACCATGCCACAGCAAACCATTCAGCCGATCCTGGACGGTGAGGACAACGGCAAGCCGCTTGCCGCCTTCGTTGTTCCCGAGGCACCGCATGCCCTGCGGCTTATGGCCGATGCCGGTATACCTGCCTTTCGTACACCTGAAGCCTGCGCCGATGCTGTCGGTGCCTTTCTGGATGTGCGTGCTCCACGCCTGCCTGCGCGAACGGTTAACCGGTATGAAGGCGCGCGCAATTCGCTGTCCGAGAAAGCAGCCATGGATCTTTTTGCCAGCCTGGGTGTGCCTGCGACACAGAGCTTGGAGTTGGCCGTAACTGCGGCTGTGCCAGAGAATCTGCCCTTTCCCTATCCGGTTGTTGCTAAAGCCTTGTCGGATGAGCTCAGCCACAAGACGGAAGCAGGTGGTGTTGTTCTGAATATCGAGGGTCCGGAAGAGCTGCGGGCCGCGATTGAGAACATCTCACTGAACGTGCGTGAACGGGCGGGGATTGATGTCGAGCAGGTGCTGATTGCGCCTCAGGTCAAGGGCATGGCGGACCTTCTGCTGGGCTATGCAGATGATCCGCAGGTCGGTCCGGTGGTCATTCTTTCCCAGGGTGGTGTCCTGGCCGAGCTGAGCAAGGAGCGAATCATCCGTTTGGCTCCAGTCGACGAGGCAACGGCTCTTGAGATGATCGACTCCTTGACCATTGCACCGACGCTCAAGGGCTATCGCGGGGGGGCGCCCGCCGATATTAAGGCCTTGGTGCGCACGATCATTGCCTTTTCCCGGATCGCGGAACACCCGAAGCGCGCCATTCTTGAAGCTGAAATTAATCCCCTGAGTATCCAGGCGGAGGGAGCCGGTGTCATTCCCCTGGATGCGCTTGCAGTCCTGGCAAGCGACAGGTGAGACACGAGACGTAAGGAAATGCTTCAAAAGGGGAGGGCAAGAAATGATTGAGCGCCTGAAAGAGCTAGTCAATCAGAACGAGCGCCTGGTGCAGAAAGGGAACCGTATTGACGAGGTTCTTCTCGTCGGAATCGGTAACGAAACCTACCGTGTCACCATAAGAAGAGGGGCAATCGACTCCGTGGAAAAGGGGCCCTTCGTGATGCCCAGCTATACCTTCGGCATTTTTGCGCCAAAGGAAGAATGGGAGCTGTTCTGGAGTCCGACACCGCCGCCAGGTTCTCACGATCTCTTCGCACTCCTGAAGCGCCGCAAGCTGCGCCTTGAGGGCGACCTTCACTGCTTCATGGTGAACCTGTTCTACTTCAAGGAGGTCTTTGCCTCTCTTCGGGAACGGGAGGTCTGAGATGGCTGGCTATATCGAGCCGATCGTCGGACGTTATGTACACGTCGAGATCGCGGGGCGAACAAACCGCATCTACTTCGAGGAAGCTGGAAATGGCATTCCCTTGCTGTGCTTGCATACTGCAGGAGCCGACGGTCGACAATACAGGGCCTTGCTGAATGATCCCGATATTACCAGTGATTATCGGGTGATCGTGTTTGACATGCCATGGCATGGCAAATCCTCTCCACCGACCGGCTGGCAAGATGAAGATTACAGGCTCACCACACAGGCCTATGTTGATCTGGTGCTCAAGGTTTCCGAGGCGCTTGAGCTGCATTCTCCGGTGGTAATGGGTTGTTCGATCGGCGGTCGTATCGTCCTGCACCTGGCACACGAGCATCCCGACCGCTTCCGGGCATTGATTGGGTTGCAGTCATCAGGGCATGTGGATTCCTACTATGACCTCTCCTGGCTCTACAGACAGGATGTGCACGGTGAAGTCTGTGCTGCTGTGGTGTCGGGGCTGGTGGCACCCACCAGTCCTCAGGATCACCGTTGGGAAACTCTCTGGCACTACATGCAGGGTGGCCCGGGAATTTTCCGAGGTGACTTACATTTCTACAAGATCGACGGCGATATTCGAGATCGTTTGCATGAGATCGATCCGGAGCTTTGTCCTCTCTATCTGCTGACCGGAGAGTACGATTACTCTGCATCGCCAGAGGATACCGAGGAAGTCGCTCGCCTGATTGGAGGCGTCGAAGTTACCACCATGCGCGATATGGGGCATTTCCCCATGAGCGAGAATCCGGAGAAGTTCCGAGAATATCTCCTGCCTGTCCTAAAAGCGATCAAGGCTTCGCAGGGCGGGCAGCCGTGACGATGCAGTCGGTGGTGGCTCACGGGAGGTTCATGTGACCGGTGGTGAGAATATCCTGGTGGCGGAAAAGCTTTCCAAGTCGTTCGGAGGGTTTAAGGCAGTCTCCGATGTGGATCTGAAGGTTCGACGGCATACCATACACGCGCTCATCGGCCCGAATGGTGCCGGGAAGACGACCTGCTTCAACCTCATGACCAAGTTCATGCAGCCTACGTCGGGGCGTATTCTGCTGAATGGCGAGGATATCACCCGCACGAAACCCTCTGCGGTGACGCGCATGGGAATGGTCCGCAGCTTCCAAATTTCGTCTGTTTTTCCAGGGATGACAGTGCTTGAAAATCTACGTGTTGCCCTGCAGCGAAAGCTTGGAATCAGCTATCACTTCTGGCGTTCAAGAAGTGCGCTAGACAGTGTCAACGAGCGTGCAAATGAATTGATTGCGGAAGTGGGACTGGAGGCTTTCAAGCATCGTCCTGCCTCCGAGCTCTCCTATGGGGGCAAACGCACCCTGGAACTCGCAACGACAATTGCATTGGATCCGGAAATCCTGCTTCTGGATGAGCCGATGGCCGGCATGGCCAGCGGTGACATCCACAAGATGGTCGATCTGATCCGCCGTGTTTCGCAAGGTCGAACGGTGTTGATGGTAGAGCACAACCTCAATGTTGTCGCCGATCTCTCCGATACAATTACTGTGCTCCAGCTTGGCCAGGTACTTGCGGAAGGTTCTTACAGGGAGGTCTCCCAAAACCCGGAAGTGATCACGGCCTACATGGGAGATGAAGATGACGAGTGATCCCTTGCTTTCCGTAAAGGGGCTCAACGCCTGGTACGGAGAGAGTCATATTCTCCAGGGCATGAACTTCGAGGTTAGGAAAGGAGAGGTCGTAACCCTTATAGGTCGCAATGGTGTTGGGAAGACCACAACACTGCGCTCGATCATGGGGATGGTTGCCAAACGTCAGGGGGAGGTCGTTTTCAACGGCACGGAAACGATTTCCTTGCCGGCCAATCATGTGGCGCGCCTGGGTCTGGCTTTCTGTCCCGAGGAGCGCGGCATATTCAGAACGCTCAGTGTTTCCGAGAATCTTACTCTTCCGCCCATCATTGATAAGGGTGGCATGTCGCTCGATGAGCTTCACAACCAGTTTCCAATCCTGAAGGAGCGAGGCGGAAGCCCGGGCACAACTCTTTCCGGTGGCGAGCAGCAAATGCTTGCTATCGCACGGATCCTTCGGACTGGCGCGACGACATTGCTCCTAGACGAGCCCACCGAAGGACTTGCGCCTGTAATTGTGAAACAGATTGGCAGGGTTATTGCCAGTCTTCGGGAGCGGGGCCTGACCATTCTTCTGGTCGAGCAGAACTTTCGGTTCGCAGCGCGTATGGCCGACCGTCATTACGTTGTTGAGCATGGCGTAGTTATCGATGAACTGCACGCTTCGGAAGTTCGAACGAACCAGGACAAGCTCAAGGCGTATCTCGGTGTTTGAGCGTGGTCATGGAAGGGCCCTCTTGTGATGATTGATATTCTTGGTATCCCAATGCCCGCGCTAATGGGGCAGTTGCTTCTGGGGCTAATCAACGGCGCATTTTATGCAATGCTCAGCCTGGGGCTGGCTCTGATTTTCGGACTGCTGAACATCATCAATTTCGCCCATGGTGCCTTCTACATGCTGGGGGCTTTTGTGGCATGGATGTCCTTGCAGTACCTGGGCATTGGCTATTGGCCCTCCCTTATCCTCTCACCGCTGATCGTAGGTGCGGTTGGAATGGCAGTCGAGCGGGTGTTCTTGCGCCACCTGTATAACCTTAACCATCTTTACGGATTGCTGTTCACATTCGGCTTGGCCCTGATACTCGAGGGATCTTTCCGACAGATCTACGGTGTTTCAGGCCAGTCGTTTGATATCCCGGAGGCCTTGAGTGGCGGCATCAACTTGGGGTTCATTTTCTTGCCGGTTTACCGCGCTTGGGTGCTCGGTGCGGCCTTTCTGATGTGCCTGGCTACGTGGTTGCTGGTCGAAAAAACGAAGCTGGGCGCCTTGATGCGGGGAGCTACGGAGAATCCGGATCTGGTACTCGCCTTTGGGGTGAACGTGCCGGTGCTGATAACCCTGACATATGGTCTGGGCGTGGCTCTTTCAGCCTTTGCCGGGGTTCTGGCTGCACCGATGTACTCGGTCAGCCCACTCATGGGGTCTCATCTGATTATTATCGTTTTCGCTGTCGTCGTGATTGGTGGCATGGGGTCCATCATGGGGGCTGTTCTGACGGGCTTCATGCTCGGGCTTTGTGAGGGCCTGACCAAGGTCTTCTGGCCGGAGGCATCCAATGTCGTAATCTTCGTCATCATGGCCATCGTCCTGATAATTCGGCCCAGTGGCCTCTTTGGAAAGGCCGCTTAACATGACCAGTCTTGCTAAGAAGAAAACTCTGCTGCTTTTGGCCCTGCTGGCATTCCTATTGATCGGGCCCACGCTGCTCTATCCGGTGTTCCTTGCCAAGGTGCTTTGCTTCGCCCTGTTTGCGGCAGCCTTCAATCTGTTGCTCGGTTATGTCGGCCTCCTGTCGTTCGGGCACGCGGCCTTCTTTGGAATGGCTGCCTATGTGTCGGGATATACGATGACCACATGGGGCACGACGCCGGAGGTTGCGATCCTGCTAGGTACAGCCGTTGGCGCCATGCTCGGGCTTGTCTTCGGATTCCTCGCGATTCGGCGCAAGGGAATCTACTTTGCCATGATTACCTTGGCGCTTGCGCAGATGGTCTACTTCTTCTGTTTGCAATCGCCTTTCACTGGAGGAGAGGATGGCCTTCAGGGAATCTCCCGTGCCCCTGTATTCGGGTTTATCGATATCAGCTCAAGCCTTGCAATCTACTACTTTGTTCTGGTGATCTTCCTGATCGGGATGGGCATCATCTACCGCACGATCTATTCCCCCTTTGGCCAGGTCCTGGACGCCATAAGAGAAAACGAAGACCGGGCAATATCCCTTGGCTACGATACGGATCGCTACAAACTCCTGGCTTTTGTCATTTCCGCCGCCCTTTCCGGTTTGGCGGGTAGTACCAAGATCTTCATCTTCCAGCTTGCCTCCCTTACGGATGTACAGTGGCAGATGTCCGGGGAGGTGATTCTCATGACCCTTTTGGGCGGCATGGGAACCATGCTGGGCCCAATAGTTGGGGCATCTATCGTTGTCAGCATGCAGAATTATCTCGCCGGAATGGGGTCGATGGTGACCATTATCCAGGGCGTCATCTTCGTGATCTGCGTGATGATGTTCAGGAAGGGAGTGGTTGGGGAGATAGCTGGTTATATTGAGAAGAGGCGATTGAGAGCGAAATAAGCGGTAAATGATTTCCCGTGAACATCGCTACACTCTGAGGTGATCAGCGGGTTTCAGGGGTCGGACAAGTGCTCGTTGTGGCAGGATAAAAGGGTGAGACGGGAAGCAGCCTTGTTTATCTTGGATAGCGTACGGTCAAGCTTACCGCTCAACCCGTAACCCGCTGACGCGCTCCATCACCTCCTGGTGAACGGCCTCAGGGACCTCTGGCGGGAAATCCTTCGGCAGTGCTGCCATGGCTACATCCAGCGCCTGTGGTGCCCGCTCCGCCATCTCGTCGAGGATAGCGATCGAGCGCTTCCTCGATAGTCCCGCCCGCATGGCCGTCTGGACAAAATGCCGCCCGTGGATCTCGTCGAAGCGGTAATGCCTTTTGTCACCGACGGACATCGCCATCTTCATCTGCTTGCGCGCGATCTGGCGGGCGCTCACGGCGGGCTGTGCTGTCAGGATGTCATAGAGCGGCGTCATGCGATAGCTGCCGCCCGGCCCCAGGAACAGGCTGAAGTTCTTGGCGTGGCCGTCCGTCGCTCCGATCAGCCAGAAAATAATCTGCGCCTTGAGGACTGTCTCCTGGTCCTCGATCGGCGTGTCGCTGCCCTTGAACAGGTTCAGCACATCTCCCACGCCCGGCCCGCCCTCGTTCTGGTACTTCAGGGTCGGGGGCACGGACAGCGCCTGGCAGCAATCCTCCTGCGGCAGGCGCAGCAGGCGGCCGTCGCCGGTCCATCGCCGATCAAAGCGCGTGATGACAAGCGCCCTGGTTTCGCCGAAGGTTTCGATTGTGGCTGTGTTGACGGGCAGGCCAAAGGCCTCGGCCAGTTTGAGTCCGTAGAACTCGTTCTCGACGCTGTCGGACAGATTGATCCCGCCGGGCAGCTGCCCGATCCGGCTCTTCAGGATATGCGTGGTCGGGGTCGTGCCATGGGGCTTGATCCATCTGCCCTCGTGATGGAGCAGGGCGGTCTTTTCCTTCGCGCCGGCCACGGAAATCCGGAAAGCATTGTCTCGGGACAGGCCCAGCGGCGCCTGAGCCAGTCCCGTCAACAGCTTCTCGATGGTCTCCTCATCGACGGCTTCCCCGTAAAGTGCGGCCGTATTGTCGACGAGGTCGTTGTCTCCGGCAATGAACTGCAAGGCACCGACGCAGTCATGTCCGATTACCGAGAGCAGGCTGTAGGCATCGATGCCGCGCGCGCCAACTTTCTCGGCCACCCGGCGGCGCAGACTGTCCGAATCCGGCAGCAGGTTCTCGAAGACGGCCGTGACCGGCTCGCCGCGATAGGGGGTTTCGCGCAGGGGCAGCGAGAGCGAGACGGGCAGCGCGTGGTCCCAGGCCAGCCAGTCGTCATGATAGGTGAAGCTGATGGCACCGCTTGTCGCGC
>NZ_JBHSCW010000017.1:0-1550 GCF_042651425.1 Fodinicurvata halophila
CGGGAAAATCAAGCAGTTCAGAGGCATCGCAACACGTTATGACCGCAAACCGGAAAACTACCTCGCCGCGCTCAAGCTGGCTTCACTCCGCATCTGGTTGAAGTCTTATGAGTCTGCGGCCTAGTCTTCGGCGCGCGCCCGGTTGAGCTGCCAACAGGCGTTCCAGGATCGCCTCGTCCGACAGCTCCTGGGGCCAACCATAGGCGGCGGCCACCGCCGCATCCAACTGCTCGTGCAGGTCGCGCAACACCCAGACCAGACCCTTTTCGTAGATTACCTGCTCGCTGTTTCATCCTGAGATGAAATGAAGGTAGGAGTAACCACCAAAGTTTGGGGATAGGATATTCAGAAAAATCTAATGAAGAATTTTGGACTCGCCTTTATATGGCGCAACAATGAGTACAGTATCTTTTTGATAGCAGTTACTTGGATTTAAAATGCGTTCTCCGAAGTTCCATCATAATCGATCAGTCATCGAGACGGTTGTTACCAAGCCGATCCTGAAGAGACGATGGAAGAGTCTTGGACGTCAGCTAAGAAATCAGCTGTTTCTCGATGTTGTGGAGTTCAAGGATATCGACGCCCAAATCAATGAAATAGCTGAAAACATCGAACAGCAGATTCGCAACGGCTCTTACCAGCCTGCCAAGCCTACACATTACCTTGTTGAGAAGTCACGTGGTCTCTGTCGTCAGATGACCCAGAGTGAGCCTCGGGACCTTCTTGTCCTAGAGACCCTTACCAACTCACTGAAGCACGAGCTTGTGGAAAGTCGACCTTCAAAACGCTCTTTCTTCGAGCCAGATCAACAACGGTTCACAAGAAGGGAGAGAAGACTTGGAATCGATGAATATTCTTCAATAAAACCATGGAAAGATTTCCAACAAGCGATATTCGCTTTTTCGAAAGAGCGGAAATTCATCGTCGTCACAGACGTTGCAAACTTCTACGACTTTATAAGCTTTAAACATCTCCGCAATATTATTTCCTCTATATGCCAAGTTCGTGAGCCACTTCTCGACCTTCTGATCTTTGTTCTTAACGAGATGGCATGGACGCCTGACTACATGCCACGATCCGAAGTTGGTTTGCCGCAAATGGAATCGAATGCACCAAGGGTACTGGCAAATGCTATGCTCTATGAACTTGACCGGGTCGCTGAAGAGAAAGCGTTCGGAGAATACGTTCGCTATATGGACGACATAGATGTTGGGGTGGACTCGATTTCCAAGGCAAAGGAGTCGATCCGTGATATTGACCTGACCCTGCAGTCCAGACAATTGCGGCTTAATTCAAGCAAAACAAGAATTCTGACGCCTGCTGAAGCATTCGATCACTTCTGTATCCGTGAGAACCAATTCCTAGATTTCTGCTCTGACATCATCGAGCGGAAAGGAATTACGGGACATGATACGGTCAAACGCGCATTAGGCTGCATACTCATAAACGGGATTCCCAAATTGGGTGATTTATGATTCCCCTTTGTCCTCTGTAGAGCAAGCTACGGAGGACAGATGAGCCGGCGGCGTTACGAACTGACGGATTACGAA
>NZ_JBHSCW010000018.1:0-1289 GCF_042651425.1 Fodinicurvata halophila
CGACTACAAGGTTAAGGACATTGGTTTGGCGGACTGGGGCCGTCTTGAGCTTGAGATAGCTGAGACGGAGATGCCGGGTCTGATGGCGACGCGCGAGGAGTATGCTTCGTCGCAGCCGCTGAAGGGGGCTCGGATTGCCGGCTGCCTTCACATGACGATCCAGACGGGTGTTCTGATCGAGACGCTGACGGCGCTGGGCGCCGAGGTGCGCTGGTCGTCGTGCAACATCTTCTCGACGCAGGACCAGGCGGCGGCGGCGATTGCGGCGTCCGGCGTTCCGGTCTTTGCCTGGAAGGGCGAGAGCGAAGAGGAGTACGAGTGGTGCATCGAGCAGACCATCGAGGGGCCGAACGGCTGGCGCCCGAACATGGTGCTGGACGACGGCGGCGACCTGACGGCGATGCTGCACAAGCCCGAGTACGCCGAGATCATGAAGGACGTGAAGGGCATTTCGGAGGAGACCACCACGGGTGTGCTGCGGCTGTATGAGATGGCCAAGGCGGGCACGCTGCTGGCGCCGGCGATCAACGTGAACGACTCGGTGACCAAGTCGAAGTTCGACAACAAGTATGGCTGCCGGGAGAGCCTGGTGGACGGCATCCGGCGGGCGACCGACGTAATGATGGCGGGCAAGACGGCGGTGGTCGCCGGCTTCGGCGACGTGGGCAAGGGCTCGGCCGAGTCCCTGCGCCATGCCGGGGCGCGCGTGATGGTCACCGAGATCGACCCGATCTGCGCCCTGCAGGCGGCCATGGAGGGCTTCGAGGTGGTGACCATGGACGAGGCGGCGCCCAAGGCGGACGTCTTCGTCACCGCCACGGGCAACGCCGACGTGATCACGGTGGACCACATGCGGGCCATGAAGGACCGGGCGATCGTGTGCAACATCGGGCACTTCGACAACGAGATCCAGGTCGAGGGGCTGAAGAACCTGAAGTGGCAGTCGATCAAGCCGCAGGTGGACCAGATCGAGTTCCCGGACGGGCACAAGATCATCCTGCTGGCCGAGGGCCGTCTGGTGAACCTGGGCTGCGGCACGGGCCATCCCAGCTTCGTGATGAGCGCGTCGTTCACCAACCAGGTGCTGGCCCAGATCGAGCTGTGGAAGAACCACGCCAACTACGAGCGCCAGGTCTACGTGCTGCCCAAGCACCTGGACGAGAAGGTCGCCAAGCTGCATCTCGACAAGATCGGCGCCCATCTCTCCGAGCTCTCCAAGGAGCAGGCCGACTACATCGGCGTGCCCCAGAACGGACCGTTCAAAAACGATACATATCGGTACTGAGGCC
>NZ_JBHSCW010000019.1:0-513 GCF_042651425.1 Fodinicurvata halophila
CCAGGGCGGCGAGCTGCAGCTCCTCGCCGGCGAGGAGCGCGCACTCTACGGCGTCGATGCCGAGGTGGGCGCGCGTGTGCCGGTTTTCGAGCGCGAGGGGCCGCTGGACCTTCGGGTCTATGCCGGGGGCTATCACTTCGACGGCGCCGATGCGGAGAGCGTGACCGGCCCGCGCGGGCGCGTGGAGCTGGACATCTTCGAGCTGCCGGGGCTCTCGCCCAACGCCCGGGTGACGGCCAGTGCCGAGGCGCAGTGGGACGAGCCGCGGGGCAGCCAGGGCTTCCTGGGGCTCAGCCTGTCGATCCCGCTGCAGGGCGACATGGGCGGTTCCGACGCACGCCCGCTGACGCGCCAGGAGCGGCGCATGATGGCGCCGGTGGTGCGCGACGTGGACATCGTCACCGAGGCCGGTCCCTCGCAGCGGCCGGAAACGACGGAGGATGTTGAAAACGTCGCCACCGGCGTGACCATCGGCGAGGTGGTCGAGGTGGCCGGCGGCGGCGGCAACCTGGC
>NZ_JBHSCW010000020.1:0-15735 GCF_042651425.1 Fodinicurvata halophila
CTATTTCCGCACGACGGACGTCACGGGCATTGTGACGCTGCCGGAGGGTACGGAGATGGTGATGCCGGGCGACAACGTCTCGATGGACGTGGAGCTGATTGCGCCGATTGCCATGGACGAGGGCCTCCGCTTCGCCATTCGCGAAGGCGGGCGCACCGTCGGAGCAGGCGTCGTCGCCTCCATCATCGAGTGACCGGCGAGGTATAGCGGAAACGCGGGTGCGGAGGCGCGTTTGACGCTGAATAGGAGTGTAGCTCAACTGGCAGAGCACCGGTCTCCAAAACCGGCGGCTGGGGGTTCGAGTCCCTCCACTCCTGCCACGCGCTTTTTCCGGGAAGGCTGAGGCCTTCCCGTTACCCGTCCGACTGAGAGGTCAGGGCGTGCGAGGATCGAATTTATATGGTTAAGACCAATCCCGGCCAGTTCGTGCGTGAGGTTCGCCAGGAAATCCGCAAGGTGACCTGGCCGACGCGCAAGGAAACCACGGTGACCACGATCATGGTGCTGATCATGGTGTTCCTGGCGGCGGTCTTCTTCTTCTTTGTCGACCAGGCGCTGTCTTTCGGCGTGCGCCTGATACTCGGACTGGGAGGCTGAGGATGGCACAGCGCTGGTATGTCGTTCACGCCTATTCCGGTTTCGAGCGCCGCGTTGCCGATGGCATTCGCGAGCAGATCGCGACCCAGGGCATGGAAGACCTGATCACCGAGGTCCTGGTGCCCATGGAAGAGGTCGTCGAGGTGCGCCGCGGACAGAAGGTGAATACCGAACGAAAGTTCTTTCCGGGATATGTGCTGGTCAAGATGGAGCTGACCGACGAAACCTGGCATCTGGTCAAGAGCGTTCCCAAGGTGACCGGATTCCTGGGTGCGCGCGGCCGGCCGGTCCCGATCTCCAATAAGGAAGCCGAGGATATGCTCCGTCAGGTGCAGGAGGGCGTGGAGCGTCCCAAGCCTTCGGTCACTTTCGAGATCGGCGAGCAGGTGCGCGTGTCCGACGGCCCTTTCATGTCCTTCAACGGCACAGTGGAAGAGGTCGACGAGGAGCGTGCGCGCCTGAAGGTCCTGGTTTCCATTTTCGGGCGTTCGACCCCGGTCGAGCTCGAATACACACAGGTTGAGAAAGTCTGATCCCCGACTTTTTTGATCTTTATTCGTGCGGGAGGCCCGCCATGGCCGTACCGCGCTACCTGACATGAAGGGTAAGAGAGAATGGCAAAGAAGATAGTTGGTTACATCAAGCTGGAAATACCGGCCGGCAAGGCCAATCCCTCGCCGCCGGTGGGGCCTGCGCTGGGTCAGCGCGGGCTGAACATCATGGAGTTCTGCAAGGCCTTCAATGCCGAGACGCAGAATATCGAACCGGGTACGCCGACGCCGGTGATCATCACCGCCTATGCGGACCGGTCCTTTACCTTCGAAACGAAGACCGCCCCGGCCGCCTATTACCTAAAGCAGGCCGCGAAGCTTCAGAAAGGCTCGGCCACGGCCGGCAAGACGACCATCGGCTCGGTTTCCATGGACCAGATCCGCGAGATTGCCGAGGCGAAGATGGTGGATCTGAACGCATACGATGTGGACTCCGCCTGCCACATCATCGCCGGGACCGCACGGTCCATGGGCCTCGAGGTGAAGGAGTAAGATGATGGCCAAAGCAGGAAAGAGAATCGTCTCTGCGCGTGAGGGCCTGGATCGGGACAAGCATTACGACCTCGAGGAGGCCGTGAAGCTGGTCAAGGAGCGTGCCAACGTGAAGTTCGACGAGACAATCGAGCTGTCCCTGGGGCTCGGCATCGATCCTCGTCACGCGGATCAGAACCTTCGGGGCGCGGCCAATCTGCCCCATGGGACCGGCAAGACCATCCGCGTGGCGGTCTTCGCCCGCGGTGCCAAGGCCGAGGAGGCCGAGCAGGCCGGTGCCGATGTGGTTGGCGCGGATGACCTTGCCGAGCAGATCCAGAACGGCCAGATGAACTTTGAGCGGGTGATCGCCACCCCGGACATGATGCCGGTGGTTGGCAAGCTGGGCCGAGTGCTCGGCCCGCGTGGCCTGATGCCGAACCCCAAGCTCGGCACCGTGACCAATGACGTGGCCTCCGCCATTGCCGAGGCAAAGGCCGGACAGGTCCAGTTCCGTGCCGACAAGAATGGTGTCGTGCATGCCGGCGTGGGCAAGGCCAGCTTCGATGCCGACAAGCTGGTCGAGAACATTCGCGCGTTCGTCGATGCGATCGTTCGCGCGAAGCCGAGCGGTGCCAAGGGGACCTATCTGAAGAAGTCCGCGCTGTCTTCGACGATGGGCCCGGGTGTACGGCTGGATGTGAGCAGCCTCACCTCCAGTGCAGCGAAGGCCGCATAAGGAATTCTCCGGACCTTCGGGTCCGGAGCGCAGGGGCTGCCTCGGTGGCCCCGACCTGTCCGAGACTGCAGGTGATCCTTCGGGATCTTAAGCTTGAACGGCCTGCATAGACAGGAAGCGAAAGTGATTTTTCCGGTACCTGAAACGGTTCCGGAACGGGCTTGAGCTTCCAGGACAGGCGAACCGGACGATTGCGGAGTGCAATCGTTCTCGTGCAACCGGATGCCAGGGTTTCGGCTCTGGCTTTCCAGAGGGAGCAAAGACGTGGACCGCAGAGAAAAAGAAGCGTTGGTAGCCTCCCTGCGCGAGCGTTTTGACGAGGCAACATCGGTTGTCGTCACCCAGCAGAAAGGTCTGTCGGTGGCGCAGTCGATGGAGTTGCGTCGAAAGGCGCGTGATGCAGGAGCTACTTACAAGGTCGCGAAAAATCGTCTCGCAAAGCTCGCTCTCGACGGCACGAAGTTCCAGGCGCTGTCGCCGCTGATGACCGGTCCGACCGCACTCGCGGCTTCGGATGATGCGGTTGCTGCGGCAAAGGTCTGTGTCGAGTTCGCCAAGAAGAACGAGAAACTGACCATTATCGGTGGTTCGCTGAATGGCGAGCTGCTCGATGAAGACGGTGTCAAGGCGCTCGCCGCCCTTCCGTCCCTCGACGAACTGCGCGGCAATATCGTCGGTCTGCTTCAGACTCCGGCCACGAATGTGGCGGGTGTTCTGCAGGCACCAGCCGGCCAGCTTGCCCGGGTTTTCGGGGCTTACGGCGCCACGGACGAGGCCGCTTGAGACGGCACGCGAAGTTTTTACAAGCTCAAGCCTAACGAGGAATTGAAAAATGGCTGATTTAGACAAATTGGTAGAGGAGCTCTCGCAGCTCACCGTTCTTGAGGCATCTGAACTTTCCAAGAAGCTCGAGGAGCACTGGGGAGTCAGTGCAGCAGCCCCGGTCGCTGTCGCTGCCGCACCGGGTGCGGGCGGTGGTGAAGCCGCCGCTGCCGAGGAGGAGCAGACGGAGTTCGACGTCATTCTGGCCAGCGCCGGAGACAAGAAGATCAACGTCATCAAGGAAGTCCGCGGCATTACCGGCCTGGGCCTGAAGGAGGCCAAGGACTTGGTGGAAGGTGCGCCGAAGGCCATCAAGGAAGGCGCCACCAAGGACGAGGCCGACGAGATGAAGAAGAAGCTCGAGGAGGCTGGTGCGACTGTCGAAATCAAGTGACAGTAGCCCGCCTTTTCAGGCGGTTGGAGGATACCCGGCCGGTGCGTCACGGGATGGCGCACCGGACCGGCTTTTTGCGTCTATAGAAAGTCTTCCCTTCGGGGAACGCCCCTCGCGAACCAAGGCGTTAAAGACGGGTTCACACGGAAGCCCGGATTGGCTTCCGGATTTTGGAAACGTGCCATCCCCGACTGAGGATGGCCTAGAAGTGGGAACGAGGGTCTGACATGGCGATGTCGTTCACCGGTCGTAAGCGGATTCGCAAATCTTTCGGACGGATTCCGGAAGTTACCCAGATGCCGAACCTGATCGAGGTGCAGAAAAGCTCCTACGATCAGTTTCTACAGGTGGGGATCAATCCGGAACAGCGAACCGACACCGGTCTTCAGGAAGTTCTGAAGTCGGTCTTTCCGATCCAGGATTTTTCTGCTCGCGCCGACCTCCAGTTCGTGCGCTACGAGCTTGAAGAACCCAAATACGATGTGGAGGAATGCCAGCAGCGGGGCATGACCTATGCCGCACCGTTGAAGGTGACCCTGCGCCTTGTTGTCTGGGATGTGGACGAGGACAGCGGGTCCAAGTCCATCCGCGACATCAAGGAGCAGGATGTTTACATGGGCGACATGCCGCTCATGACGGCGAACGGCACCTTCATCGTGAACGGCACGGAACGCGTCATCGTCTCGCAGATGCACCGCAGTCCGGGTGTCTTCTTCGATCACGATCGTGGCAAGACCCACTCGTCGGGCAAGTATCTCTTTGCCGCGCGGGTCATCCCCTACCGCGGCTCCTGGCTGGACTTCGAGTTCGACGCCAAGGACATTGTGCAGGTGCGCATCGACCGACGCCGCAAGCTGCCCGTGACCACGCTGCTGCTCGCCATGGACAGCGAAGAAACCGCAAAACTGCGGGCCGAACGGGCGAAGGACGGCAAGACGCTGGAGCCGCACGAAGTCCATGGCATGTCGGCGGAAGAGATGCTGGCCGCGTTCTATGGCCAGGAAACCTACCGCCGCTCCAAGGACGGCTGGCGCACGCCTTTCGACTCAGAGAAGCTCAAGGGCGTCAAGCTGGTCAGTGACCTGGTGGATGCCGACAGCGGACAGGTGGTTGCCGAGGCCGGCAGCAAGATCACGCCACGCGTGGCCAAGAAGCTGACCGAGGGCGGCCTGAAGGAGGTCCTGATCTCCAATGACGACCTGCTGGGCCGTTACGCGGCGCTCGACTGTATCAACGAAGAGACCGGCGAGGTTCTGGTTGAGGCGGGCGACGAGCTGACCGCCGATCTTATGACGAAGCTGGAAGAGCACAAGATCGACAGCCTGCAACTGCTGGCCATCGATCACGTGAACGTCGGCGCCTATCTGCGCAACACCCTGGCCAATGACAAGAACGCCACACGCGAGGATGCCCTGATCGACATCTACCGTGTGATGCGCCCCGGCGAGCCACCTACGCTGGAGCAGGCCGAGGCTATGTTCAACAGCCTGTTCTTCGATCCCGAACGCTACGACCTTTCCCCGGTCGGGCGCGTGAAGATGAATGCGCGCCTGGGCTTCGAGACCGATGACCAGCTGCGGGTGCTGCGCAAGGAAGACATCATGGAGATCCTGCGGGTGCTGCACGATCTCAAGGATGGCCGCGGTGAAATCGACGATATCGACCACCTGGGCAACCGCCGTGTGCGCTCTGTGGGCGAACTGCTGGAAAACCAGTATCGTGTCGGGCTGGTGCGCATGGAGCGCGCCATTCGTGAGCGCATGTCGTCGGTCGAGATCGACAGCGTCATGCCGCACGACCTGATCAACGCCAAGCCGGCCGCGGCCGCCGTGCGCGAATTCTTCGGGTCCTCGCAGCTCTCCCAGTTCATGGACCAGACCAACCCGCTGTCCGAGGTTACGCACAAGCGGCGCCTCTCGGCCCTGGGTCCGGGCGGCCTGACGCGCGAACGTGCCGGTTTCGAGGTGCGCGACGTGCACCCGACGCACTACGGTCGCATCTGCCCGATCGAAACGCCGGAAGGTCCAAACATCGGCCTGATCAACTCGCTGGCCACCTATGCGCGGATCAACCAGTACGGCTTCATCGAGAGCCCCTATCGCAAGGTCGAGAACGGCGTGGTCGGCGACGAGGTCGTCTATCTGTCGGCCATGGAAGAGGTCCGCTACACCGTGGCACAGGCCAACTCCACGCTGGATGACAACGGCAAGTTCGTCGATGACCTGATCTCCTGCCGCCGGGGCGCGGACTACCTGATGGCCCGTCCGGAGGAGATCGACTACATCGACGTGTCGCCGAAGCAGCTGGTGTCGGTGGCGGCCGCGCTGATTCCCTTCCTGGAAAACGACGACGCCAACCGTGCGCTCATGGGCTCGAACATGCAGCGGCAGGCGACGCCGCTGATCCGTAGTGAGGCCCCGCTGGTCGGGACCGGCATGGAGGATACGGTGGCCCGGGACTCCGGCGTTGCCATCGGTGCCCGTCGCGGCGGCATCGTCGACCAGGTGGATGCGACCCGCATCGTGATCCGCGTGACCGACGAGACCGATCACGAGGAGTCCGGCGTCGACATCTACAACCTGCTGAAGTTCCAGCGCTCCAACCAGAACTCCTGCATCACGCAGCGTCCGCTGGTGAAGATGGGCGACGTGGTCCAGAAGGGCGATATCGTCGCCGACGGTCCGTCGACGAACCTGGGCGAGCTGGCTCTGGGCCGCAACGTGCTCTGCGCCTTCATGCCCTGGAACGGCTACAACTTCGAGGACTCCATCCTGATCTCCGAGCGCATCGTGCGCGATGACGTCTTCACCTCGATCCACATCGAGGAGTTCGAGGTCATGGCCCGCGATACCAAGCTGGGTCAGGAGGAGATCACCCGGGACATCCCCAACGTCGGCGAGGATGCCCTGCGCAACCTCGACGAGGCGGGCATGGTCTACATCGGGGCCGAGGTGAATGCCGGTGACATCCTGGTCGGCAAGGTGACGCCCAAGGGCGAATCGCCGATGACTCCGGAGGAGAAGCTCCTGCGGGCGATCTTCGGCGAGAAGGCCTCGGATGTGCGGGACACCTCCCTGCGCCTGCCCCCGGGTGTCAGCGGCACCGTCGTCGAGGTTCGCGTCTTCTCCCGCCGCGGTGTGGACAAGGACGAACGCGCGCTGGCCATCGAGAAGGGCGAGATCGAGCGTCTGGCCAAGGACCGCGACGACGAGAAGGCGATCCTGGAGCGCAGCTTCTACAACCGCCTGAAGGACCTGCTGCTGAACGAAGAGGTTCAGAGCGGACCCAAGGGACTGAAGGCCGGGACCAAGATCACGGAAACGGTGCTTTCGGATTACACGCCAGGCCAGTGGCGGTCCATTGCCGTCAAGAACGACACCCGGCAGGGCGAAGTCGAAACCCTGGTCAAGAAGTTCGATGAATCGGTGAAGGAGCTGGAGAAGCGTTTCGAGAACAAGGTCGAAAAGCTCCAGCGCGGCGACGAGCTGCCCCCGGGCGTCATGAAGATGGTCAAGGTCTTCATTGCCGTGAAGCGCAAGCTGCAGTCCGGCGACAAGATGGCCGGCCGGCACGGCAACAAGGGCGTGATCTCCAAGATCATTCCCATGGAGGACATGCCGCATCTGGAGGATGGCACCCCGGTCGATATCGTTCTCAATCCCCTGGGCGTGCCCAGTCGCATGAACGTGGGGCAGATCCTGGAGACCCACCTGGGGTGGGCCTGTGCGGCGCTCGGCCGGCAGGTCGGCGACATGCTCCATGAGATCCGGGAGAACAGCAACCTGGATGACCTGCGGGCCAAGCTTATCGATATCTACGACGACGATAAGTACAAGGAGGAGATCTCCGCCCTCGACAACGAAGGGCTCCTGGAGCTCGCCGGCAACCTGGAGAACGGTATTCCCATCGCCACGCCGGTGTTCGACGGGGCCCGGGAACCCGATATCGTGAACATGTTGAACAAGGCTGGACTCGATGCCTCCGGTCAGGTCAACCTGATCGATGGACGCACCGGCGAGACGTTCGAGCGCAAGGTCACGGTCGGCTACATCTACATGCTGAAGCTGCACCACCTGGTGGACGACAAGATCCACGCCCGCTCTATCGGGCCCTACAGCCTGGTCACGCAGCAGCCGCTGGGCGGCAAGGCCCAGTTCGGCGGCCAGCGCTTCGGCGAGATGGAGGTCTGGGCCCTCGAGGCCTACGGCGCCGCCTATACGCTGCAGGAGATGCTGACCGTCAAGTCGGACGACGTTGCCGGCCGCACGAAGGTCTACGAGGCCATCGTGAAGGGCGAGGACAGCTTCGAAGCCGGCGTGCCGGAATCCTTTAATGTGCTCGTGAAGGAACTGAAATCCCTCGGGCTCAATGTTGACCTGCGACAGAGTGATTACTGAGGATGCCCGGTAATAGCCACCCTTCGCAGGACGTAACCGCTAGCTGGAGACAGCCATGAACGAGTTGATGAACATCTTCGGTCAACCCAGTGGACCGCAGAGCTTCGACCAGATCCGTATCTCGATCGCCAGCCCGGAGCAGATCCGCTCCTGGTCCTTTGGCGAGATCAAGAAGCCGGAGACCATCAACTACCGAACCTTCAAACCCGAGCGTGACGGCCTGTTCTGTGCGCGAATCTTCGGTCCTATCAAGGACTACGAGTGCCTGTGCGGCAAGTACAAGCGCATGAAGTACAAGGGCATCATCTGCGAGAAGTGCGGGGTGGAGGTCACCCTGTCCAAGGTGCGCCGCGAGCGCATGGGGCACATCGAGCTGGCGAGTCCGGTCGCGCACATCTGGTTCATGAAGTCTCTGCCGAGCCGTATCGGCCTGCTGCTCGACATCACGCTGAAGGAGTTGGAGCGCGTGCTCTACTTCGAGAATTTCATCGTGATCGAGCCGGGGCTGACGCCGCTGAAGGTGAACCAGCTGCTCAGCGAGGAGGAATTCCTCGACGCACAGGAAGAGTACGGTGAAGATGCCTTCACCGCCAAGATCGGTGCCGAGGCCCTCAAGGACATGCTCACGGCCCTGGACCTGGAACAGGAACGCCAGGACATGCGCGAGGAGCTGAGGGAGACCAACTCCGAGGCCAAGCGCAAGAAGCTCGTCAAGCGCCTGAAGCTGGTCGAGGCCTTCCAGGAGTCCGGGTCGCGTCCGGAATGGATGATTCTGGACGTCGTGCCGGTCATCCCGCCCGAACTGCGTCCGCTGGTGCCGCTGGACGGTGGCCGGTTCGCGACCTCCGACCTGAACGATCTCTATCGTCGCGTCATCAACCGCAACAACCGCCTGAAGCGCCTGATCGAGCTGCGGGCACCGGATATCATCGTGCGCAACGAGAAGCGCATGCTGCAGGAGTCCGTGGACGCCCTGTTCGACAACGGCCGTCGCGGTCGCGTCATCACCGGCGCCAACAAGCGCCCGCTCAAGTCCATGTCCGACATGCTTAAGGGCAAGCAGGGGCGGTTCCGTCAGAACCTGCTGGGCAAGCGCGTCGACTATTCGGGCCGGTCGGTGATCGTGGTGGGCCCGGAGCTCAAGCTGCACCAGTGCGGCCTGCCGAAGAAGATGGCGCTCGAGCTCTTCAAGCCCTTCATCTATTCGAAGCTCGAGCTCTATGGCATGGCGTCCACCATCAAGGCGGCCAAGCGCATGGTGGAGAAGGAGCGTCCCGAGGTCTGGGACATCCTGGAAGAGGTGATCCGCGAGCATCCGGTTCTGCTGAACCGGGCGCCGACGCTGCACCGTCTCGGGATCCAGGCCTTCGAACCGGTTCTGATCGAGGGTAAGGCGATCCAGCTGCATCCGCTGGTCTGCACCGCCTTCAACGCGGACTTCGACGGCGACCAGATGGCGGTTCACGTGCCGCTGTCTCTGGAAGCCCAGCTCGAGTCCCGCGTGCTGATGATGTCCACCAACAACATCCTCAGCCCGGCGAACGGCAAGCCGATCATCGTTCCCTCGCAGGATATCGTCCTGGGACTTTACTACCTTTCCATGGATTCCGACGGCGAGCCCGGCGAGGGCATGTCCTTCGGGGATATCGGCGAGGTCGAGCACGCCCTGGCCCATGGGGCGCTGACACTGCACAGCAAGATCAACGCCCGCATCCAGGCGATCAACGACGAGGGCGAGCTGGCCTGGCAGCGCATCGAGACCACGCCGGGCCGCATGTTGCTCGGCCAGGTGATGCCGAAGCATCCGAGCTTGCCGCACAGCCTCGTCAACCGCCTGCTTACCAAGAAGGACGTGCAGGAGGTGATCGACATCGTCTATCGCCACTGCGGCCAGAAGGAGACCGTCATCTTCTGTGACCAGGTGATGACGCTGGGCTTCGGCTATGCCTGCCGTGCGGGCATTTCCTTCGGCAAGGACGACCTGATCATTCCGGAGTCCAAGGACAGGCTGGTCGAGGAAGCCCAGGATCAGGTCAAGGAGTTCGAGACCCAGTATCAGGAAGGCCTGATCACGCGCGGCGAGAAGTACAACAAGGTCGTCGACGTCTGGTCGGAGACCACCGACAAGGTGGCCGACGAGATGATGAAGGTGATGCAGGTCAACACGGGACGCGACATCAACTCCGTGTACATGATGGCCCACTCCGGGGCACGTGGTTCAGCGGCCCAGATCAAGCAGCTGGCCGGCATGCGCGGCCTGATGGCCAAGCCGTCGGGCGAGATCATCGAGACCCCGATCATCTCCAACTTCAAGGAGGGTCTGACGGTTCTCGAGTACTTCAACTCCACCCACGGCGCCCGCAAGGGCCTGGCGGATACGGCGCTCAAGACCGCAAACTCGGGCTACCTCACACGGCGGCTCGTTGACGTGGCGCAGGACGCCATCGTCATCGAGACCGACTGCGGGACCGAGCGCGGCCTGAATGTCCGGGCCGTGGTCGAGGGCGGCGAAATCGTGGCTCCATTGAGTGAACGGGTTCTCGGCCGTACAGCCCTGGAGGATGTCATCGACCCGCAGAGCGGCGAGGTGCTCGTCACCAAGAACCATATCATCGATGAAGAGGCTGTGGATCACATCGATCGTGCCGGAATCGACATGGTGCGTATCCGCTCAGCCCTGACCTGCGAGAGCCACGGCGGTATCTGTGCCAACTGCTACGGCCGCGATCTGGCCCGCGGTACCGAGGTCAACATCGGCGAGGCCGTGGGTGTCATCGCGGCACAGTCCATCGGTGAACCGGGCACGCAGCTGACCATGCGCACCTTCCATATCGGAGGTGCCGCCCAGGGTGGTGCGGAGCAGTCCAGCGTCGAAGCCTCGCAGGATGCCCAGGTCACCATCCGCAACTTCAACGTCGTGGCCGACTCCGAGGGCATCAACGTGGTGATGAGCCGCAACCTCGAACTCATCCTGCAGGATGAGCAGGGGCGTGAACGGGCTCGTCACCGCATTCCCTACGGTGCGCGCCTGCTCGTGCAGGAAGGCGACAGCGTGCAGCAGGGCCAGAAGCTGGCCGAGTGGGATCCCTACACCATCCCGATCATTACCGAGCGGGAAGGAACGGCGAACTACGTCGACCTGGTGGATGGCCTGTCCATGCGCGAGGTCATGGACGAGACCACCGGCATCTCCAACCGTGTGGTGATTGACTGGAAGCAGCAGCCGCGTGGCAGCGACCTGCGTCCGCGCGTTACCCTGCGTGACGAGAACGGCGAGGTGGTCAAGCTGGCGAACGGCCTGGAGGCGCGCTATTACATGTCCGTCGATGCCATCCTGTCGGTGGAGAACGGCGCGCATGTGAAGGCCGGTGACGTGCTGGCGCGTATCCCGCGTGAATCCACCAAGACCCGCGACATCACGGGTGGTCTGCCACGGGTGGCCGAGCTGTTCGAGGCCCGCAAGCCCAAGGACTACGCGATCATCAGCGATACCGAGGGGCGTGTGGAATTCGGCCGCGACTACAAGACCAAGCGTCGCATCATCGTGCGTCCGGACGATACGGAGCAGAAGCACAGCGAGTACATGATCCCCAAGGGCAAGCACCTTGCCGTCCAGGAAGGGGACTATGTGCGCGTGGGCGACATGCTGATGGACGGCAATCCCGTGCCGCACGATATCCTGGAAGTCCTTGGCGTCGAAGCCCTGGCCGAATACCTCATCAACGAGGTGCAGAGCGTCTATCGCCTGCAGGGCGTGAAGATCGACGACAAGCACATCGAGGTGGTGGTCCGCCAGATGCTGCAGAAGGTCGAGGTCATCGATCCGGGTGATACCACCTTCCTGGCCGGCGAGCAGGTGGATCGCGACGAGTTCAGCGAGGCCAACGACAAGGCCCTTGCCGAGGGTGGCCGTCTGGCCACGTCGCGGCCCGTGCTGCAGGGCATCACGAAGGCCAGCCTGCACACCCGCTCCTTCATCTCGGCGGCCTCCTTCCAGGAGACGACCCGGGTGCTGACGGAAGCGGCTGTCAACGGGCGGACGGACGATCTCGTCGGACTCAAGGAGAACGTGATTGTCGGGCGTCTGATCCCGGCCGGAACGGGTGCGCTCATGAACCGCATGCGGCGCATTGCAGCCGATCGTGATCGCGAGGCCATGGAGCAGCAAGGTGGCGACTCGGCTGCCCTGGTGGACGAGAGCGGTTCCGGAGGGGACGACGGACAGGCCAGTTCCGTCGCCTGACCGGTTCTCGACGGTTTTTGATGGAAAGGGGCGGTCCCTTGTGGCCGCCCTTTTTCAGTCGCGCATAAATATGATTCAATAACGGGTATTCCCGTAACTTTCGTGCGTAATCGGTGTTTCCGACAAGTCTCTGAAAACTTCTGCAAAAGCCCGCGAAGCAGGGTTGACGAGGCGGGGGCGCCTAAATACTATGCGCGCCTGTTCCAGATAGGGAGCTGGTGGTGATCCCATCCATGCGGGTCAGACGCAGTTCCGGAGGAAGCACGAAATCACATAGGGCTCTGTTGGCCCGACGAACAGCGTAAACGCCGGCGGGAACAATGGTCTTGTTCCAGCGCTGGCGTTTGTTTCGCACTACATATGGCTATTTAGGAAAGCGATCGCATGCCGACGATCAACCAGCTCATTCGCAAGCCGCGCCAACCCGAGGCTTCGCGAAACAAAGTTCCCGCGATGGAGGCTTGCCCCCAGAAACGCGGGGTGTGCACGCGCGTCTACACGACGACGCCGAAGAAGCCGAACTCCGCGTTGCGTAAGGTTGCGCGTGTGCGTCTGACCAATGGGTATGAGGTAACCGCCTACATTCCTGGTGAGGGGCACAATCTGCAAGAGCACTCAGTCGTGATGATCCGGGGGGGTCGCGTGAAGGACCTGCCGGGTGTTCGCTATCACATAATTCGCGGAACGCTGGATACCCAGGGTATTTCCAAGCGCCGTCAGCGCCGCTCGAAATACGGCGCCAAGCGTCCGAAGTAAGGAGAGCGCAAGATGTCGCGTCGTCACCGCGCCGAAAAACGTGAAGTGTTGCCTGACGCCAAGTTCGGCGATCACGTGGTCAGCAAGTTCATGAACAACCTCATGCTCGACGGCAAGAAGTCGGTTGCCGAGGGCATCGTCTATGGGGCGCTGGATATCGTCGGATCCAAGGGCGCCGGTGAGCCGCTGAGCGTTTTTCATGAGGCGCTGAACAACATTCGCCCGGAAATCGAGGTGCGCTCACGCCGGGTTGGCGGCGCCACCTATCAGGTTCCGGTCGAGGTGCGCGCCCAGCGCGGCCAGGCGCTCGCCATGCGCTGGCTGATCGCCGCGGCGCGCAAGCGGTCCGAGATGACCATGACCGCCCGGCTCGCGGGTGAGCTTATGGACGCCGCCAACAATCGCGGCTCCGCTGTCAAGAAGCGCGAAGATACGCACAAGATGGCCGAATCCAACCGCGCATTCGCGCATTATCGCTGGTAAGCCCGCAGGCAAGAGAGGCAAAGTTATGTCGTCCCGAGTTACACCGCTGGATCGCTACCGCAATATTGGCATTATGGCCCATATTGATGCGGGCAAGACGACCACCACAGAGCGGGTTCTCTATTACACCGGCCGCAGCCACAAGATCGGCGAAGTCCATGACGGCGCGGCCACCATGGACTGGATGGAGCAGGAGCAGGAGCGCGGAATCACCATTACGTCCGCTGCAACCACCGCTTTCTGGAACGATCATCGAATCAACATCATCGATACCCCGGGCCACGTCGACTTCACCATTGAGGTGGAGCGCGCCCTGCGTGTGCTTGACGGCGCCATCGCCGTCTTCGATGCGGTTTCCGGTGTCGAGCCGCAGTCCGAGACGGTCTGGCGCCAGGCGGACAAGTACAAGGTTCCGCGCCTGTGCTTCGTCAACAAGATGGACCGCATGGGATCGGACTTTTTCCGCTGCGTGGACATGATCGTCGATCGCCTGGGCGCGACTCCGCTGGTGATGCAGTTGCCGATCGGTGCCGAGAGCGACTTCGTCGGCGTTGTCGACCTGGTCAAGATGAAGGCGCAGGTCTGGAAGGACGAGACGCTGGGTGCCGAGTGGGAGTACCGGGACATTCCCGAGGAACTGCAGGGCCAGGCGGCGGAGTACCGCGAGAAGCTGATCGAACTGGCTGTCGAGCAGGACGATGAGGCCATGGAGGCCTATCTCGACGGTACGGAGCCTGACGAGGCGACTCTGCAGCGTTGCATTCGCAAGGGCGCCTGTGGCTTCAAGTTCGTGCCCGTGATGTGTGGGTCGGCGTTCAAGAACAAGGGTGTCCAGCCGCTGCTGGATGCCGTGGTCGCCTATCTGCCGAGTCCGGTGGACGTTCCGGACATTCGCGGCGTCAAGCCCGATTCCGATGAGCCTGTGGTGCGCAAGACCGGGGATGACGAGCCGATGGCCGGGCTGGCCTTCAAGGTCATGTCCGATCCCTTCGTGGGGTCGCTCACCTTCGTGCGCGTCTATTCCGGCTCGCTGAAGAAGGGGTCGCATATCCTCAACTCGGTGAAGAACAAGCGCGAGCGTGTCGGCCGCATGCTGCTGATGCACGCCAATCACCGCGAGGATATCGATGAGGCGCTGGCCGGTGACATTGTGGCGCTGGCCGGTCTCAAGGACACCACCACGGGTGAAACGCTCTGCGATCCGGCCAAGCCGGTCGTCCTGGAGAAGATGGAATTCCCCGATCCCGTGATCGAGGTTGCCGTCGAGCCCAAGACCAAGACCGACCAGGAGAAGATGGGCCTGGCGCTGGGGCGTCTGGCACAGGAGGATCCCTCCTTCCGCGTCTCCACGGACACCGAGAGCGGCCAGACCGTCATCAAGGGCATGGGCGAGCTGCACCTGGACATCATCGTCGACCGGCTGCGCCGTGAGTTCAAGGTGGATGCCAACGTTGGGGCGCCTCAGGTGGCCTATCGCGAAAGCATCACGCGCCAGGCCGAAGTGGACTACACCCACAAGAAGCAGACCGGCGGTTCGGGACAGTTCGCCCGCGTCAAGCTGGTGTTCGAGCCCCAGGAAATCGGGGCTGGCTTCACCTTCGAGAACGCCATCGTTGGCGGTTCGGTGCCCAAGGAATACGTGCCTGGCGTTCAGAAGGGCATCGAGAATTCCATGGACTCCGGGGTGATCGCAGGTTTCCCGATGATCGATTTCAAGGTGACGCTGGTGGACGGCGCCTACCATGACGTGGACTCCAGTGTGATGGCCTTCGAGATTGCCACCCGTGCCGCTTTCCGCGAAGGCGTGCCAAAGGCGGCTCCGGTGCTGCTGGAGCCGATGATGAGTGTTGAGGTGGTGACGCCAGAAGAGTACATGGGCGACATCATCGGCGATCTGAACAGTCGTCGCGGCAACGTCAGCGGCATGGACAGTCGTGGCAACGCGCGCGTGATTTCGGCCATGGTGCCGCTGGCCAACATGTTCGGCTACGTCAATACCCTGCGTTCCATGAGCCAGGGACGGGCGCAGTACACCATGTACTTCGACCACTACGACCGGGTTCCGCAGGCCGTGGCCGACGAGGTCAAGGCAAAGATGGCCTGACGACATATAACGAAACACGAGAGACACCTTTCGATACGGAGAAGAAAGAGCCATGGCGAAGGCGAAATACGAGCGGACGAAGCCGCACTGCAACATTGGGACGGTTGGTCACGTTGACCATGGAAAGACGACGCTGACGGCTGCGATTACGAAGGTCATGGCGGAGTCTGGGACGGGC
>NZ_JBHSCW010000021.1:0-6899 GCF_042651425.1 Fodinicurvata halophila
TCGGGAAAATCAAGCAGTTCAGAGGCATCGCAACACGTTATGACCGCAAACCGGAAAACTACCTCGCCGCGCTCAAGCTGGCTTCACTCCGCATCTGGTTGAAGTCTTATGAGTCTGCGGCCTAGTGAAATCCCAGTGTGCACGGCGTTTTAGGCCGGCCTGGCTGGCTCCGTTACCGTTCCATGGCTCTCTTGCAGGCAGATCGTGGGCACAGACGTCGGAAGCCGGGCCTCTACTCGGCGGCCGAACTCTCTCGGCTCTCCTCCGCCGCCTGGGTGGGCAGGGCGAAACGGAAGCAGGCGCCCGCGCCGGGCGTGCTTTCCACCCAAATACGCCCGCCGAAGCTCTCGATGATCTGGCGGCTGATGGGCAGGCCCAGACCGGTGCCCTTGGGCTTGTCGGACAGCGTGCTGCCGGCCTGCTGGAAGCGCTCGAAGATGCGCTCGTGATCCTCGGCGGTGATGCCGGGGCCGTTGTCGCGGACCGAAACCGTGACCTGCCCGTCCGCCAACGCTGCTTGTACCGTCACCTTGCCCTCGGGCCGTTGACAGAACTTGGCGGCATTGGACAGCAGGTTGACGATCACCTGCATCAGGCGGTCCCGATCCACACGCAGCAGCGGCAGCCCCTCGGGCACCTCCACCTCCAGCGTGACCTCGCGGTCGTCGAACAGGCCGGCGGTGGCCGCTAGGGCATCCATGACCACGGCGCGCGGCTCGACCTCGCTCATCTCCCAGTCCATGCGGCCGGCCTCCATGCGCGCCAGGTCCAGGATCTGGTTGATCAGGCGGGTCAGGCGCTCGCTCTCCTTGACGATGATGTCCAGGAAGCGCGCGCGCTGCTCTTCATCGGTATCGGGATTGTCGGCCAGCAGTTCGCCAAACGAGCGGATGGCCGTCAGCGGCGTGCGCAGCTCGTGGCTGACCGTGGCCAAGAAGTCGTCCTTCAGGCGATCGAGTTCCTTCAGGCGCTCGTTGGCGGCGCGCAGCTCGGCCGTCAGGTCCTGCAGCTCCTGCGACTTCTGCTCCAGCTGCCGGCTGTAGGAGATGACATGCGAGGTCTCGTCCAGGATCTGCATGACCTCGTCGAAGCCGACCCGCTCGCCCTTCATGATGCTGCCCACCATCACGCGCGCCGAGGCGCCCCCGATCACGCCGGCCAGCGCCCGTTCGGCGCGCACCAGCATGGCCGGATCGGCATCGGCGTTGGCCGCCGGCACGCCGGGCCTGCGGGTCTCCGGCTGGGACAGAACCCGCTGCGCCTGGGCCGGCCCCAGGAAGCGCGCCAGCAGGTCCTGCAGGTCGCCCTGGGTCGCCGTGCCGCGCCAGGTCAACTCGCCCCCCGGCCCGGCAAAGGCATCGACGAAGCGTACCGCCTGGATACGCTCCAGGGCCCCCGGACGGCCATAGGCCGAGACCACGACATAGCCCAGGATGTTGCCGATCATGCTCCAGATCAGGGAATGGGTCAGTTCGTTCAGGCCCGTCAGCCCGAACAGCGCATAGGGTTTCAGCAGCTCGATGCCGAAAGGCCCGGCCTCGATGAACTCCCCGGGCAGCCAGCCCGAGCGCGCGAAGGAGGGCAGCAGCAGGGTGTAGGCCCACAGGAAGAAGCCCAGGATCAGGCCGGTCAATGCACCGTTGCGCGTCCCGCCCTTCCAGAACAGGCCGCCGACGATGGCCGGAGCGAACTGGGCGGCGGCGGCGAACGACATCAGGCCGATGGTGACCAGGGTGTAGGAGCCGCCCAGGTTGCGCACATAGATATAGGACATCAGCAGGATCACCAGGATGCTGCCCCGCCGGATGCCCAGCAGCAGGCGCGTCAGGTCTCCGCGCTCGTTGAGGCGCAGTGCCCGCCAGCGCAGCAGCACCGGCATGATCAGGTCGTTGCAGATCATGGTGCTCAGCGCGACCGTCTCGACGATGATCATGGCGGTCGCCGCCGACAGGCCGCCGACGAAGGCCAGGAAGGCCAGGATCGTCTGCCCCTCGGCCAGCGGCACCGCCAGCACGAAGGTGTCGGGATTGACCCCGCCCTCGGGAAACATCAACAGGCCGGTGAGCGCAATGGGCAGCACGAAGAGGTTGATGGCCAGCAGGTAGAGCGGGAACAGCCAGACCGCCTTCTTCAGGTGCCGCTCGTCCACGTTCTCAACCACCATCACCTGGAACTGGCGCGGCAGGCAGATGATCGCCGCCATGGACAGCAGCATCAGCGTGATCCACTGGAAGGGCGTGCCCATGGCGTCCAGCGACAGGACCGACGCGATCTCCGGCACCGCCTGCGCCTGGCGGAACAGGTCCCCGAAGCCGTTGAACAGCCCGAAGGTGACGAAGATACCCACGGCCAGGAAAGCCACCAGCTTGACCACGGACTCGAAGGCGACCGCCGTCACCATACCCTCGTGATGCTCGCTGGCATCGATGTGCCGCGTGCCGAACAGGATGGCGAAGCCCGCCATCAGCAGGGTGATCAGCAGCGCGTTGTCGATCCAGGCCAGGCCGTCCAGCGGCATCTGCAGGTCGGCATGCTGGGCGCCCTGCAGCATGACGATGAAGCTGCCGTAGACCGCCTTCAGCTGCAGCGCGATATAGGGCAGTATCGCCACCACGGCGATCACCGTGACGACGCCGCTGGTCACCGTGCTCTTGCCGTAGCGCGAGGAGATGAAGTCGGCGATCGAGGTGATGCGCTCGGCCTTGCCGATGCGCACCATCTTGCGCAGCAGAACCCACCACAGGGTGAAGACCAGCGTCGGCCCCAGGTAGGTGGGCAGGAAGCTGAAGCCCGTGGTCGCCGCCTGCCCCACAGAGCCGTAGAAGGTCCAGGAGGTGCAGAAGACCGCGATCGACAGGGTGTAGATATAGGGGTTCAGCAGGCTGCGCCCCTGCTCGGCCCGCTTGTCGGCAAAATAGGCCACGGCGAACAGCAGGCTGAGATAGCCCACCGCCACCAGCAGGATGACGCCGTAGCCCTGCATTCAGCTGTCCTTCCCCGCCGTGTCGACGGGCCCTGCCTGCGGCCTCTCGGACACCGCCGAGTCAGCAGCGTCCTCTTCCCTGTCGGAATCGATCGCCTGTCGCGTGCCCAGCGCGATCAGGACGATGATCAGTCCCCAGCTGGCGAAGAGATAGACGAACAGCAGCGGCAGGCCGAACAGCTGGACCGCCTGGTCGAACACCAGCAGCAACGGCGGATTGAACAGCAGTACCGCCAGCAGGAAGAACGCCACGGAGCGCGCCGGCGTGATGCGCAGGCCCTGCAGCCCCCGTCCCTCTCCCTGCTGTCGCACCGGCTCTTTCATCCCGCCCTCCGGCTGTCCGCGTCAGGCCTGGGCCGTGGCCAGCAGCGTGTCCACCCACTCCAGGATGGCGCGGTTGGAAAAGGGCTTGGTGATGTAGGCGTCGGCGCCCATGGCCAGGCCTGTCTCGCGCTCGGTCTCGCGGCCCTTGGCGGTCAGCATGATGATGGGCACGTTCCGCCAGGCGGCCGTCTCCCGCAACAGGCGACAGACCTCGTAGCCGTCGCGCCGTGGCAGCATCACGTCCAGGATGATCAGGTCGGGCACATAGTCCCGGCAGGCCTGCAGGGCGGCTTCGCCATCCGGTGCCACACGCACGTGATAGCCGGCCCCGCGCAGCAGCACCTCGAGAGACAGCACGATATTGGGCTCGTCATCGACCAGCAGGATCGACGGATTCATGAAGGCTCCCCGGACAATGGTTTCGAAAGCGCGCTTTTATACAGCCCACGCGCTGCTTTTCTGGGACGGCAGTCTAACCGCTGCGACCATCGGCGCCAAATCTTTCACCATTGGGCCGTGAAACACGGGCTTTCATGGCCTCTCGCCGGAATGCCCGCTGCCCGCCACGGGCTCATAGGGGATCAGGAGCGCACGGCCTGCCGGTCGGGAATCAGCGCGATGAGCGCCCGGAAGGGGATCAGCATGACCAGCGCGAGGGCCACCTTCACGCCGTAGTCGCCCAGCCCCAGCGTCACCCAGGGAACCGTGGTTCCCCAGAAGGCAAGGCCGAAGAACAGCGCCGTGTCGATGGCCGAAGCGAGGAAGGACGAGAGCAGCGGCGCCTGCCACCAGGCGGCCCGGCGCAGGCGGTCGAAGATGAAGACGTCCAGCAGCTGCGCCGTCAGGAAGGCCGCCCCCGAGGCCAGCGCGATGCGCGGCGTGGCCAGCACCAGCGACAGCAGCACGGCCACCGCGAAGCCGGCCAGGACCACCCGGCGCGCCTGCTGCGCGCCAAGGGCCCGCGTGCAAAGGTCCGTCACCAGGAAACAGGCCGGATAGGTCAGCGCCCCGAAGGTCAGGAAGTCGTTGATGGGGTACTGCACCAGGATGTTCGATGCCGTGACCAGCAGCGTCATGGCCACCAGCCCCATCAGGAATCCCCGCAGTGTGTAAGCGCTGTCGAACGCGCGCATCTGGCCCTTGCCTCTGTCTCTCGTCTCACTGACCGGCGTTACCTAACAGAAAGCCCCCTGGAAAGCCACTGCAGCCTCCACGGCAACAGCCTGTAAGGCGTGGATCGTGCCCAAGGCACGGCCAAGGCCAGGGCCTTTCGAGGCCCGCTGTCGCGGGCACCTCAAGGCGAGGAAAACTTTATATTAAAATCAACACCATAACGCCCTCATGCTGAGGTGGGCCGCGCAGCGGCCCCTCGAAGCATGCCGGCACAGACGGTAGGCTCGGGAAAAATGCTTACAGCACCGCCCTCACAGGCCACCGCTTCCTTGGACAAGCTTAGGACGACAGGCTTTCCGAAGCCCTGCCTTGCGTCAGGCGCTTCAAGATGCGATTTATTATATTGTTTCAAATCTCTAAGATTTCACCCACCAACCCTCATGGCGAAGAATTGCGTCCTCCTTCATAGGCTTTGCCTTTCAAAATTGGCAAAACACCTCTAGAAGTACATATTATCGTCAGCGGCTCTGCGCATGGCATCCGCGTCTAAGATCCTATCAAGGGCCGCTGGCTAAACGAGCGAAGGCAAGCTTTAAGCCATTGCCGAGTTTTCAAAACCCCGCTTCTGCGGGGTTTTGTATTACAGGCCCAGGCGATCCCCAACATAGTACAGAATGATACCGCGCTTTTTGCGTAGTGCGGAAGCCCATTGGAATCTCCTCCACCAAGCCGGAAGGGCATCACATCCAGGCAAGGAGCAACCTAGAATGAGACGATATCAGGAAGCGCCTTGCAGTTCGGACAGGGTATCGGCCACCATTCCCTGACTCTGCCACATCACCGGCCTCAGGCACATAGACACCGGTTGGCTCAGCCTCCCCCTTTGCGATCGCAAGAGCCTCGTAAACGCTTTGATTGTGGCAGACCGCGCTGGAAGTGGTTGTTGCCGCTGCTGCCAAGGCGAGTGGTGCGCCTGAAGAGGAAACCCAACCACCGCAAGCTGATGCAAACGTTGGTTGCCGGAAGTAACGATAGTAAACTCCACCACCAACTCTAGTTCGGTTTTTGATTCAGCAGGGTTTAAGCGCGCCCTTATATGTTGTATTTTTATAAATTTGATACAACCCTAAAATGGATAGTCAACAATGCCGGAAACGTTATTCAACCGAGCTCCCAGCGAAATGTCTCATTCTGCATTTTGGGCGTGGTTTTTCGATTCTCTGAATGCGACATCTGGGAAACGCACCGCATTGGCTCCGCATGCGAAAAAGACTCTCAACGAGCTCGGTTTACAGAACACAGAAGCAGAAATAACCATTAGAACTGAGGTAAAATCAAGTAAAGGAAGCCGCTATGATATCACCATAGAATCAGATAATGAAAAAATTATTATAGAAAACAAGGTAAAATCAACTCCAAGCAACAAACAGCTACAGTTATACTCAGATCACGGCAATAACAATAAGACCACTTCAGGTGTCCTGTTTTCCCTAGCGTTCGACCAAGATGTGCGAGCTGATCTTTCCTGGCCCTATTTCGGACTGGATGAAATGATTATATGGCTGGAACGCGCTGAGGGCACCCATGATATCAGCGATGAATATCTTGCTTTCCTAAAGAGGGAGCGAGATTACCGCTACTGGATTTCAAGTGCCATCAGTTCGAATGATGCCAATGAAACCTATAAAGCTTTCGAGGAACCGTCGGGGCAATGGCTATGGATGCATCAGTTATGTAAGGGCATAGGCCAAGATTCCTCACAGATTGTAAGAGGCACCAATAATAGTGGCGCTCCCTGGACCCAAATTCACTTTGCTGATGCCATAAGCGCGCCGAAAGACTGCCTTTTCTATCGTTTGGATCACGACCGGAACGGATACTATCTCGCCATTCGACAGTATAATTCCCAAGACCACACTACCAAGAGAGATGGGCGACTGGAGCACCTTTCATCGTCGTGGAAAGAAGCCGCAGAAGAAGAAAATGTTCCACTTACTTACAAGTCCCCTCGCAACCGGCGTAAAAACCAGAATGAACGTACTGTCGTTCACTTGTCATTCAAGGACAACAAAGGTCCAAAAGCAGTGCTTCAAGCAATCCCTGGCATCCATAAGAAATTTATCAAAAAACTTTTGAACACAGGCCAATACACGGTTCGCACTCCATAGGATGTCGTCTCAATCGGTCGGTTGCCTACAGTCTCTAGCCCGCCTCCGACTTCAGCAGGTGGTTGAGCTCGCAGAGGGTTTGCAACAACGCACTGACCGCCTGGCGGCGCGGGCTGCGGTGATTGTCGCCTGCCCCTCGGGGTTCTGGTAGGCGGGGCGCAGCCAGCGGATCTCCCCGCGTGCCTCTAGGCTGCATACTCATAAACGGGATTCCCAAATTGGGTGATTTATGATTCCCCTTTGTCCTCTGTAGAGCAAGCTACGGAGGACAGATGAGCCGGCGGCGTTACGAACTGACGGATTACGAATGG
>NZ_JBHSCW010000022.1:0-6899 GCF_042651425.1 Fodinicurvata halophila
CGTGGACATCGTCACCGAGGCCGGTCCCTCGCAGCGGCCGGAAACGACGGAGGATGTTGAAAACGTCGCCACCGGCGTGACCATCGGCGAGGTGGTCGAGGTGGCCGGCGGCGGCGGCAACCTGGCCGACGCCCTGGCCGCGGCCGAGGAGAACGGTTTGGTCGTTGCCAAGGGCGGCGACGGCGACCTGGACGGCGGCGTCGAACTGGAGGACGGCCAGACGCTCATCGGCGGCGGGCATAACCTTGCCGTGCGCGGCGTCGACTCGGGCCAGACCATGACCTATACCGCGCCTGGCAGCCGGGGGACGGTGATTATTAATGGCGGCGAGGCGCCCGTGGTTGAACTCGCAAACAACACCTATGTCGGAGGACTGAGCATCCAAGGAGATAGTTCCATGGGGCGCGACAGTGCTCTCGTCGGCGCACCGGAGAATACCGAGAATCTTCATATTATCCGCAATGATATAAGCAGAACCGGAGGATATGGGGCTGGATTTATGAAGAATTCATCGGACATCACCCTGCACGAAAACCGCATATCCAATACGGAAAACGGAAACATCGCTTTCGGTGAAGATGTTTCAAACGTCGAACTGACAAGAAATCATGTCTCTGGCACGCAGGGAAGCGGGGTTGGCTTCCTAGACGGCGCCTCAGATATAAGACTGAGCGGCAATAAAATCATGGACGCAGGAGAGCATGGCATTCACTTTGAGGGACGTTCCGAGAATATCACCTTGACTGGCAATCGCGTCTCCGAGACCGGCCGCAATGGCGTCTATTTCGAAGGCAGTGCGTCCAATGTCACCTTGGCAAGCAACGACATATCTCGGACCGGCGTGCCCTTTGATGGGAACGTCGACGGTTCTGGCCTTGCCTTTGTGGATGGTGCGAATGACATCAAAGTGAAAAGAAACACTATCTCTGAAACCAGTGGTGACGGTATTTTCTTCACGGATGGCGAGAGCATTTCCGACATTCAACTGTCCGGAAACAGCCTTGCCGACATTGACGGCGATGGCATCGACATGAATGCAGATGATATATCGAACGTCACGATATCGGACAACATCCTGTCCGATATCGGCAGCACGGGCATCTTTTCATATGGACAAGTCACAAAACTGACAGTCGAGGGCAATCTCATTTCCGGTCAGGAGGGCAGCAATAGCGGCATCTCCATCTACGAGGGTGGGTCCGAAATGCGCCTAACCGGAAACTCCATCAGCGATTTTGATTCATCGGGAATGTTTTTAACCGGCGACGAATATGAAGACCTGATGGTGGATGACAATTCGATCTCCGGGACAGGAAGCGATGGCATCTTCTTCACGTCTAGCCTCAAAGACACAACCGTGAAGAACAACTCGATCTTTAATGCAGAAGGATCGGGCATATCCCTTGTGACCGGGGCAGATGGTCTTGTTCTCGAGGGGAATCTCATTTCCGCAATCGACGAAAGTGGCATATACCTGACTGGCATCGACCATGATGCCCAAATTGACAGCAATCGTTTCGAAGGGAAGATTGGCACCGATCTCTTCTGGCTCGGCTCTGGCCATTACATAGGAACGGACAACGTCGATGCCACCGAAGAGCTCGGCGGAGATGTGTGCGCAGATATTGCAGGCACCTACACAGGCCCTGGCTTCACCATCGAGACCAGCGGTGGCACGGAAACCTGCGGCGACAGTTATTAAGCTGCCCCATGGCCATGAGCCGTCCTGCATACCCCGGCTTGCGCCAACAAAACAATCGCGCCTTGATGGGAGAGCCCGAGGCAGGACTCCCGGCAGGCCGGATCAGTCCGCGGCAACCCGGTACATACTTTTCCGCGTGAACTGGAAACAGGCCAGGATGAAGGCAATGTCCCCGCCGGGGCCCGTCAGGGGAACGGCCAGGCGTTCGTAGGTCACGTAGTCACGACCCAGGTCGTAGAGGCTGCCGTGATAGAGGTGGGGTTGGCCGGTCTTCACGATCTCGGCGTAGCCGTCGATGACCTCCCGACTCTCGTGGCGGGCGTGGTATTCTAGGACCGTCTCGCCGGTGAAATCGCGGCCGATCTCCTCGGCGATGTGGGTTCCCACGACGCGGTAGCGGAAATCCTGCCCGCCCTCCAGGACGTCCAGCAGGATCAGGTGGCCCACCAACGCGCGCGGTGCCTCGACGATGTCGAAGGCGCTGCGCTCGGCCATGGCCGCACCCTTGCAGAGGCGTTTCCAGTGATCGTGAAAGCTGAGCAGGCGCTCGGATGTGATGCGGTTCGCGTCCTGAACCATGAGCATGAAGGGAACTGCTTGTCCTTGTTCTGTGATAGGTCCCTTAATATGGGGTGCCTTCCTGAATAATGAACCCCGACGGCCCCTCCATGCCATCCGGCCCGAGGACAGGCGCCTGCCTTCTCAGCGTTCCAGCGGTTTGTACTTGATGCGGTGCGGCTGGTCGGCCTCGGCGCCCAGGCGACGCCGGCGGTCGGCCTCGTAATCCTGGTAGTTGCCCTCCAGCCAGACCACCTGGCTGTCGCCCTCGAAGGCCAGGATGTGCGTGGCGATGCGGTCCAGGAACCAGCGATCGTGGCTGATCACCATGGCGCAGCCTGCGAACTCCAGCAGCGCCTCTTCCAGGGAGCGCAGGGTGTCCACGTCCAGGTCGTTGGTCGGCTCGTCGAGCAGCAGGAAGTTGGCACCCGACTTCAGCATCTTGGCCAGGTGAACGCGGTTGCGCTCGCCGCCCGACAGCTGGCCGACACGCTTCTGCTGGTCCGGTCCCTTGAAGTTGAAGGCGCCCACATAGGCGCGCGAAGGGGTCTGTTTCTTGCCGATCTGGATCATGTCCAGCCCGTCCGAGACCTCTTCCCAGACCGTCTTGTCGGGATTGAGGGAATCGCGGCTCTGGTCCACGTAGCCCAGCTCCACGGTATCGCCCACACGCAGCTCGCCGCCATCGGGCTGTTCCTGGCCGGTGATCATGCGAAACAGGGTGGTCTTGCCGGCCCCGTTGGGCCCGATGATGCCCACCAGCGCCCCCGCCGGCACCTTGAAGGACAGGTCCTCGATCAAGAGCTGGTTGCCGAAGCCCTTGCGCAGGTCGTTGGCCTCGACCACCAGGTCGCCCAGGCGCGGGCCGGCAGGGATGGTGATCTGACCGGGCTCGGGCGCCTTCTCCTGCCCGGCGCGCAGCAGCTCATCATAGGCATTGATGCGCGCCTTGGACTTGGCCTGGCGCGCCTTGGGGCTCTGCTGAATCCACTCCATCTCGTGCGACAGGGTGCGCTCGCGCGCCGCCTCTTCGCGCGCTTCCTGCGCCAGGCGCTTGCGCTTCTGCTCCAGCCAGCCGGAGTAGTTGCCCTCGAAGGGGATGCACTGGCCGCGGTCGATCTCCAGGATCCACCCCGCCACATTATCCAGAAAATAGCGGTCGTGGGTCACGGCCACGACGGTGCCCTTGTATTCCTCCAGATAGCGCTCCAGCCAGGCCACGGACTCGGCGTCCAGGTGATTGGTGGGCTCGTCCAGCAGCAGCACGTCCGGCTTCTGCAGCAGCAAGCGGCAGAGCGCCACGCGGCGCCGCTCGCCGCCGGACAGGTTGTCGACAGGCGTCTCCCCCGACGGGCAGCGCAGGGCGTCCATGGCCACCTCGATCCGGCGCTCCAGGTCCCAGGCGTCGGCGGCGTCGATCTTCTCCTGCAGTTCGGCCTGCTCGGCCAGCAGGGCGTCGAAGTCGGCATCCTCCTCGGCGAAGAGCGCGCTCACCTCGTTGTAGCGATCCACCAGCGCCTTCAGGTCGGCCAGGCCCTGCATGACGTTGCCGGCGACATCCTTGCTCTCGTCCAGGCGCGGCTCCTGCGGCAGATAGCCGACCTTGGCGCCCTTGGCGGCCCAGGCCTCGCCGTTGTATTCCTTGTCCTCGCCGGCCATGATGCGCAGCAGGGTCGACTTGCCGGCGCCGTTCAGACCCAGCACGCCGATCTTGGCGCCGGGCAGGAAATGCAGATGGACATCCTTCAGGACCTGCCGTCCTCCCGGATAGGTCTTGCTCAGTCCCTGTAACGTGTAGATGTACTGATAGCTCGCCATCTTGCCCCTACCTTCACTGCTGTCGGAATGCTGCAATCCGGCCTGTCGCCGACGCGCCCGATGTGTCGCACAAGCCATGCCGCAGGTCCAGCCACCTTCACTCTCAGCCCCGGCAAGTCGTTGGAAGTGACGTGTCTTCGCCAGACGAGGATGTTACCGTTCCTGGCGAAATCCAAACGGGGGTATTCAATTCCCGTGCTTCAATAAGATGAACGCCCGATCACGGAGACGACAGCGATGAATCTTGCCCGCTTTCCCCGCGTCCGCCTCGGCCACCTGCCCACCCCGCTGGAGCCCATGGAGCGCCTGTCGAAGCACCTCGGCGGGCCGAAGCTCTGGATCAAGCGCGACGATTGCACCGGACTGGCCACCGGCGGCAACAAGACCCGCAAGCTGGAATTCCTGATGGCCGACGCCCTGGAACAGGGTGCCGACACGGTGATCACCCAGGGCGCCACCCAGTCGAACCATGCCCGCCAGAGCGCGGCGGCCGCGGCGAAGCTGGGCCTCGCCTGCCACATCCTGCTGGAGAACCGTACCGGCAGCGACGATCCCAACTACGTCCACAACGGCAACGTCCTGCTCGACCAGCTGCACGGCGCCATCATCGCCAAGCGCCCGACCGGCGCCGACATGCAGGCCGAGATGGAAAGCCTGGCCGAAGACCTGCGCGGCCAGGGCCGCACGCCCTATGTCATTCCCGGCGGCGGCTCCAACCCCGTGGGCGCTCTGGGCTATGTGAACGCCAGCCTGGAGCTGCTGAACCAGGCGGTGGAGAGAGACCTGCGCATCGACCACCTGGTCCACGCCACCGGCAGCGCCGGCACCCAGGCCGGCCTGGTCACCGGCCTGAAGGCACTGAACAGCCGCATTCCCCTGCTGGGCATCGGCGTGCGCGCGCCCAAGGAACAGCAGGAGGAGAACGTCTTCATCCTGGCCGAGCGGACATCGACCCACCTGGGTCTCGACGGCGTGGTCAAGCGCAGTGACGTCGTCGCCAACTGCGACTATGTGGGCGAGGGCTACGGCATTCCCACCGACGGCATGGTCGAGGCCGTGAAGATGCTGGCCGAGCTGGAGGGCATCCTTCTGGACCCGGTCTATTCCGGCAAGGGCATGGCGGGCCTGATCGACCTTGTCCGCAAGGGGCGCTTCGACAAGGACGACAACGTAGTCTTCCTTCACACCGGCGGCGCCGTCGCCCTGTTCGGTTATCCCGACATCTTCGGGCTACCCGGCTACCAAGCATGACGACGGGCCAGTCGCCTTCCGGGGCCAGGAAGACGCTCGGCCTGCTGGGCGGCATGGGCCCGGAGGCCACCGTGGAGCTGATGCGCCGCGTCGTCGCCGCCACTCCGGCGCGCGACGACGCCGACCACATCCGCATGCTGGTGGACAACAACCCGCAGGTGCCCTCGCGCATCAAGCATCTCATCGAGGGCACGGGCGAAGATCCGACAGCGGTGCTGGTGGGAATGGCGGAAGGGCTGAAGCAGGCCGGCGCCGACTTCCTGGCCATGCCCTGCAACACCGCCCACTGGTATCTGCCGGCCGTGCGCGAGGCCGTGGACCTGCTGTTCCTGGACATGATCGACCTGTCGGTCCGCTACCTGCAGAACAGCACCCCTCAGCCGAAGACGGTCGCCCTGCTGGCCTCGCCCGCCGTGCGCAAGGTCGGGCTGTTCGACCAGCGCCTGAAAGCCGCCGGCTTCACGCCGGTCTATGCCGACGGCCGGGAAGAAGAGGCCATTCTGCAGGTCATCCGTGCGGTGAAGGCCAAGACCTGCGGCCAGCTGGAGCAGGACGCCTACCAGGCCGTCACCGACGGCCTGCGCGAACGCGGCGCGGACGCCTTCCTGATCGCCTGCACCGAACTCTCGGTCATCGAACTGCCGGCCACGGAGAACATCCCCCTGGCCGACACCCTGGACCTGCTGGCCGCCGAAATCCTGCGCACGGCCGGGGTGGAAGGGTAATTCCCGCCAGACACTCCCGGAGCGCAAAAAAAAGCCGCGCCAAGCTTGGGGCTTGGCGCGGCCTGGATAAGAGGACTCGAATGAAGTCGTCTCTTAGAGGCGGTCCTCAGCGGCCGCCGGCGGGGGCACCATCATGGATCTGGGAAAAATCCCCGCGTGCCTCGCGGATGGCCTGGACATTGGCGTCGTCCCGGATCGCGGGGTTGGACGCGTACTGCGAGCGATCCACGACGATCGTGTCGAAACGGGCGTTGGCATTGATCGGGCCATTGCCGTTGTAGCCCTCGAGGCTCTGGTTGCTGGCCAACTGGTTGCCATTGGCATCGAAGGACGGCGTAACCTGGGCCGTGTCGAACGCGGTCTGCTGGGCAGCAACATGACCGCCCTCGTAGCCTTCGATGCTGGGGTTGTTCTGGGCCATGGCCGGCAGGGCCAGGGCCGTGGTCAGGGCAAATCCGATGGCGGGAATCACTGTCTTGTTCATCTTCTGTCTCCTTCGTTCTTGAAAGCACCGGATCACAGGCTGTGATCCGCTTTTGTCTCCAAGCCTGTCATTGGCTGTTGATGAAGGATTTAAGCGTTCCACGCCGTTAGATTAGACGCCGTTTGCGCAAAGGATTTGTGATCTGGAATAAACTATTGAGCATAAATGAGGCATCACGTTTCTGTGAGGAAACATTTGTCACAGACCGCAGCTCTTGAAACAGGCAGGCTCGGACCTAGGCTGCATACTCATAAACGGGATTCCCAAATTGGGTGATTTATGATTCCCCTTTGTCCTCTGTAGAGCAAGCTACGGAGGACAGATGAGCCGGCGGCGTTACGAACTGACGGATTACGAATGG
>NZ_JBHSCW010000023.1:0-1235 GCF_042651425.1 Fodinicurvata halophila
GCCGCCTCGGCCACAACGCCCTCGACCTTGAACGACACACTGGAGGTGTCCGTCCACTCGGTCTTGTCGCCGCAGCCGTTGCACTCCTGCCAGCCATCAATCAGCTCGCGATACGCGCCATCCCCGGCAAAGCCGTCGTCGTCGTATTCCTGCGTCTTCGCCTTGCCCGTCAGCGTGAAGTCCGTGCTGTCGTCAACCGGCAGCTCAATGCCAAGCTTGCCAGCCAGGTCTACAGACGTCGGACCGGCATACTCGCCGTCCTCGGACTGACCCTCGTAGCGCTCAAACGTCAGCGTCAGCTCGCTGCCGTCCTCAGAGACGCTCCAGACCGAACCGTCGCCAAGCACAAGCTCGTCACCAAGCGCCTGCGTCTCACCGGTCGTGTCCACCCAGGACCCGTCGCTCTCGCCCTTGTTCAGGACAATCTGCGTGATGCCCTCGGACCCGTCGTCGTCCTGCGTCGTCGCCGCGTACTTCACGTCAATCAGGCGGGCCGTCTCCGAGTCCCCGCCATGCGCCGCGGACGAGGTCTCGCCGTCCTCGGCAAAGCGGTACTCCTCAACAACCGCCTTCGTGTAGTCGAGCTCGCGCACAAAGTAGTCCGAGCTGTCGCTCGCCTGGGCGTCACCTTCCGAGACAGCACCGCCATACGGCGCCGCCTGGAACGCAAGCGCACCGATCGCATCGCCCTCGCAGAGTTCCGAGGCCTCCAGCGTGATCGTGCCGACGTTGTTGCTGCCCTCATTAAAGGCAACCTGCTGGTAGACACCATCGTAACCCGCAGGCGCATCCGACGACGAACCGAACAGAACCGTCCCGAGCGCCTCGCCATCCGGGTTGTACAGCGTCACCTCGCCGTACTCGCCCTGGTCCTCATTGCTGAACAGATTCGAAACCGTAACCGTCACCGAACTCGCCGGATCATCAAGCGTGGCAACCAAAGCCTCGCTCGCGTCCGCCTCAGGGTCATGGCCAACCTGGTCCGGAACCTCCAGACCGCGGTCCTCACCATCAACCAGGACACCCGCACCGTTCGGGTCAAAGGTCACATTCTCACCCGCAGCCAGGCTCTCCAGATCCAGGGACTCACCGGCCGTGTAGGCGCCAAAGGCCAGACCCGTCAGCTTCACTCCCGTCTGAGACCCATCATCGCTCAGATCAGAAACAACGGACTCCGAGCCCGCACCGTAAACCGGCAGGCAATCTCCATCATACTCGCCAAAACCAGCATCAGC
>NZ_JBHSCW010000024.1:0-1124 GCF_042651425.1 Fodinicurvata halophila
AGGCCCTCGTCCATGGCAATCGGCGCAATCAGCTCCACGTCCATCGAGACGTTGTCGCCCGGCATCACCATCTCCGTACCCTCCGGCAGCGTCACAATGCCCGTGACGTCCGTCGTGCGGAAATAGAACTGCGGACGGTAGTTCGTGAAGAACGGCGTGTGACGGCCACCCTCGTCCTTCGTCAGAATGTAGGCCTCCGCCTTGAACTTCGTGTGCGGCGTAATCGTCCCCGGCTTCGCAAGAACCTGGCCGCGCTCAACGTCGTCGCGGCCAATGCCGCGCAGAAGCGCACCAATGTTGTCGCCCGCCTCGCCCTGGTCAAGCAGCTTGCGGAACATCTCAACACCGGTCACCGTCGTCTTGCGCGTGGCGTGCAGGCCGACAACCTCGACCTCCTCGCCAACCTTCACGACACCGCGCTCAACACGACCCGTGACAACCGTCCCGCGGCCCGAAATCGAGAACACGTCCTCGATCGGCATCAGGAACGGCTGGTCCTTCGGACGCTCCGGCGTGGGAATGTAGTCGTCCACAGCCTGCATCAGCTCAAGGATCGAATCATGGCCCAGCTTCGTGTCCGTGTCCTCGATCGCCGCCAGTGCAGACCCCTTGACGATCGGAATGTCGTCGCCCGGGAAGTCATAGCTCGACAGAAGCTCGCGCACCTCAAGCTCAACAAGCTCGAGAAGCTCCTCGTCGTCAACCATGTCGCACTTGTTCAGATAGACAACCAGCGCCGGAACACCAACCTGGCGCGCCAGGAGTATGTGCTCGCGCGTCTGCGGCATCGGACCGTCCGCCGCGGACACAACCAGAACCGCGCCGTCCATCTGCGCAGCACCCGTGATCATGTTCTTCACATAGTCCGCGTGACCCGGGCAGTCCACGTGCGCGTAGTGACGGTTCGCCGTCTCGTACTCAACATGCGCCGTCGAAATCGTGATCCCCCGCGCCTTCTCCTCAGGCGCCTTGTCAATCGCGTCGTACGCCATGACCTGGCCCGTCCCAGACTCCGCCATGACCTTCGTAATCGCAGCCGTCAGCGTCGTCTTTCCATGGTCAACGTGACCAACCGTCCCAATGTTGCAGTGCGGCTTCGTCCGCTCGTATTTCGCCTTCGCCAT